>CAIUSV010000060.1 GCA_903901915.1 uncultured Rhodospirillaceae bacterium
CCGCGACATGGCCACCACCTTCAACATGATGCGCGCCAACGACCTGATCTGGTCGTTTGTGGTCAACAACTACCTGCTGGGCAAGGACCCGTTCCCGTTCGACCTGCTGTACTGGAACTCGGATTCCACCCGTATGCCCGCCGCCATGCACAGCTACTACCTGCGCAAGATGTACCAGGAAAACAAGCTGGTCGAGCCGGGCGGCATCGAGCTTGATGGCGTCAAGATCGACCTGGGTGCCATCAAGACTCCGATCTACATGCTTTCGACCCGTGAAGACCACATCGCACCGTGGCAGAGCACCTACGCGTTGACCCAAAATGTGTCCGGACCGGTGAAATTCGTGCTGTCGGCCTCGGGCCACATCGCCGGCGTGGTCAATCCGCCCGCCGCCAACAAGTACTGCTATTGGGTCAATGCCAAGAAGCCCAAGAACCCCGAGGTGTGGCTGGCCGGCGCCACCGAGGAAGCCGGTTCGTGGTGGACCGATTGGCAGAAGTGGGTCGAGAAGTTCGCCGGCGCCAAGGTGGCGGCTCGCCAGCCCGGCAGCGGCAAGCTCAAGGCCATCGAGGACGCCCCCGGCGCCTACGTCAAGAATCGGCTGGTCTGATCCCCCCAAGGGCTACTGACTATCGGGCGGCGCCTTGTGGCGCCGCCCTTTTCGTTGGGGCCAGACGCCCTCTCGGTATGCTGCGGCATCAAACTTCAGGGTGCCAAGGGGGGCCTGAGTTGGGGCGGCGCCAGGTCGGGGGTCAGCGGACGGTCCGACGCCAGCGCCTCCAACAACGGCGTGGCCGGAGGGCCGCTCCAGTCGGCGGCACCGACAAAGCGTGCTAATTCCCGCCCTTGGCGATCGATCAGCAAGGTGACGGGCAGGGCCGCCGCATCCAGCTTCTCGGCGGCGGCACGGGTCTGGTCGGTGCGGATCGCCAGATCCCAGCCGGGCGAACGTTCCGACGACCGTAGCGGCGCCGCCGCGATCCAGCGATAGTGCCACCACTTCCACTCCCCTGGCGGCAATCCTTGGCGCGATGCGGTCGAATGCCGGCAATTCGGCGACGCAAGGCGCGCACCAACTGGCCCAAAGATTGAGCAGCACCGCTCGGCCCCGCAAGCCCTCGATGCCGGCGGGGTTGCCATTGCCGTCGCGGATGTCCAGGGCCGGAACCTGCCGGGATGGAGAGTGGATTATCAGACCCTGGGCTGGCCTGGCCGCCGCAACGCGGGGAATGGCGGCGACGAAGGCCAGACCGGCGAGAAACCGGCGGCGCCGGATGATGGCGCTCATCACTCGGGCGCCCTTGGCCGCAGGTAGGACAACACCCGTTCGGCCAGGCGGTCGGGCTTGGAGGCATGGGGCATGCGCGCCAGGAAATTGCCGGCGCGGTCCATGATGAAGATCGTCGAGGAGTGATCGACGCTATAGGCGGTGGGGTCGCCATCCTCGGCCGGCTGCTTTTTGTAGCGGATCTTGAAGTTGCGGGCGACGGCGGCGACCTGCTCCGGGGTGCCGGTAAGGCCGGTAATGCCGGGAAAGGCGCTGAGGTAGTCCTTGAGGTGTTCGGGAGTGTCCCGATCGGGATCGACGGAGATGAACAGGGTCGCCACCTTCGATCGCTCGGCTCCCAGATGATCCAATGCCACCGACAGGGTGCCGAGCACGGTGGGGCAGATGTCGGGGCAATAGGTGTAACCGAAGACCACCAGCCGGAAACTGCCGCGGTAGGCTTCGTCGGTGACCGTTCGGCCGTTCATATCGGTCAGCAGGAAGCGGCCGACGACCCCCCTTGTCGGGTCGTCCTCGGCATGGGTCGGCCCGGCGGCGGTGCCGAGCAGTAGGGTGAGAACCGCCAAGACTGCCAACATGGACCTGCGCATCATCCGTATCCCTTGCCGTGAAAGGCGCCCGACCCTGGCCACCGGCCTTGATGGATCGGGGCGGCCCGGTCGCTTCGCATCAAAGCATGGAAATTAGATACCTGTTCTTGACGAAGGTTAAGGATTTCCCTTCTGCCTGTCGGCATCGTGGCGGGCGGAGTTTGGCAACAGCCTTCCTCAATTCAACAGATTAAAGGTGGGGACGATGACGAGAAGCCGCAAACTGGCGACGTTGCTCGCTACGGTCAGCTTTGGCGCGGTTATGGCCGGTTCGGCCTGGGCGGCCGAATCGTTGCAGGACGTGATGAAGCGTCGCGGACTGACCGAAAACGACATGATGGCGGCCGCGAAGACCTACAATCCAACCGGCAAACTGGACGACTTCATGGTGTTCAGCTCGGGGGGGCAGAGCGGTCAGGTGATTGTGTACGGCGTGCCGTCGATGCGCATCTTGAAGTACATCGGCGTATTCACTCCCGAGCCCTGGCAGGGCTATGGCTACGACGACGAGTCCAAGCGGGTGCTGAAGGAAGGGTCGGAGGTTTCGGGGCGCTCGGTGCTGTGGGGCGACACCCATCACCCGGCGTTGTCCGAAACCAATGGCGAAAGCGACGGCCAGTGGCTGTTCATCAACGACAAGAATACGCCGCGGATCGCCGTCATCGACCTGCGTGACTTCGAGACCAAGCAGATCGTCCAGAATCCGGTGGTGCAGTCCGAGCACGGCGGCGCCTTCGTCAGCCCCAACACCGACTACATCATCGAGGCGGCGCAATACCCGACGCCGCTGGGCGGCGAGTACGCGCCCTTGGAGCAGTTCAACGAAAAGTATCGCGGCGCGGTCACCTTCTGGAAGTTCAACCGCGAGAAGGGCCGCATCGAGCCGGAGAACTCGTTCTCCCTCGAACTGCCGCCCTATAGCCAGGATCTGGCCGATTTCGGCAAGGGGCCGAGCGACGGCTGGGCCTTCGTCAACTCGTTCTGTACCGAGCGCTACGTCGGTGGCATCGAGCGCGGCCGTCCGCCGTTCGAGGCCGGCTGTTCCGCCAAGGACAGCGACTTCCTGCACGTGATCAACTGGAAGAAGGCGGCCGAGTTGGTCAAGGCCGGCAAGGCCAAGAAGATCAACGGCCACAACGTCCTGCCCATGGAGGTTTCGGCCAAGGAAGGCGTCCTGGTGCTGATCCCCGAGCCCAAGAGCCCGCACGGCGCCGACGTTACCCCCGACGGCAAGAACATTATCGTCTCGGGCAAGCTCGACAGCCATACCACCGTCTATAACCACGAGAAGATCCAGGCCGCCATCGCGGCGGGGAATTTCATCGGCAAGGACGAGTACGGCATTCCCATCATCGACCTTCAGGTGGCGTCGTCGCGTCAGGTTGAACTGGGCCTCGGCCCGCTGCACACCCAGTACGATTCCAAGCCCTGCATCGCCTACACCTCGCTCTACGTCGACTCGATGGTCGCCAAGTGGGACTATTGCGAAGGCAAGGTGCTCGATAAGCTTTCCGTGCACTACAACATCGGTCATCTGATGTCCATGGAGGGCGATACCGCCAAGCCCCAGGGCAAGTACCTGATCGCTCTGAACAAACTGGCCATCGACCGCTTCGCCCAGGTCGGACCGCTGCATCCGCAGAACCACCAGTTGATCGATATCAGCGGTGACAAGATGCAGCTTCTGGCCGATATGCCACTGCCGCTGGGCGAGCCGCACTACGCGGTATCGATCGCCACCGCCAAACTGCATCCCAACGTGCGCTATCCGTTCGGCACCGATTCGCGGACCGAACAGAAGTCGCCGTTCGCGGTGCGTCCCGGTCAGGAGCACACCGACCGGAAGCCCGGCAAGGTCGAGGTGTTCGGCACCCTGATCCGCTCGCACATCACGCCCGAGATCATCGAGGCCAACGAGGGCGACGAGGTCACCATTCACCTCACCAACCTCGAGCGTGCCGAGGACGAAACCCACGGTTTCGCGGTGTCCAAGCACAACGTCAACCTGTCGGTCGAACCCGGCAAGACCGCCTCGGCGACCATCAAGGCCAACAAGGCCGGCGTCTATCCGTACTACTGCACCGAGTTCTGCTCGGCGTTGCACCTGGAGATGGAGGGCTATCTGCTGGTTCAGCCCGCCAACTACAAGGCCGGCACCGCCAAAGGCAAGGAAGGCCAAGTGTACGGCAAGAAGGAATATGATGCCCGCGTGAAGACCAATGTGGATACTCAGGCGGTGATCAACAACGTCGTCGGCTATATCACCAGCGTGAACTATAAGGATTATCCGCAGGTGGTGGCCATGGTCGAGGATGCCACCGAGCAGCTCGGCTATGCCGACCAAAACAAGAAGAAGTCCGAGGAGTTCGCCGCCAAGGGCGACTACAACTCGGCTTTCCTGTGGGCCGAACAGTGGTTCCAGTATCAGGTTAAGGCCGCCGATATCGGTCTTCGCGCCAAGACGTTCCTGGAGCAGAACGGCGCCAAGAAGGTCGAAGCCGCACCGGCGAAATAAGACTGGCGACTCTGGCCGGGGGTGGGACGTCCCACCCCCGGACTTTTTTCACGTGCAGAGAGGACGATCCATGTTCAAGCCCAAGCCCGTCACGCGACAGCTTTCCGCCCTGGCCATGGTGGCGGTTCTCGGGGCGATCTCGTTGCCCGCCGCCTGGGCGGCGGATGGCAAGGCGCTTTATGCCGACAAGGGCTGCGCCGCCTGCCACGGCGAGGACGCCAAGACTCCGTTGCAAGAGGGCTATCCCAAAATCGCCGGCCAGTTCGCCGACTATGTTTTCAGCCAGCTCAAGGACATCAAGTCGGGTGCCCGCGCCAACGGCCAGGTCCCCGATACCATGAAGCCCATTGTCGAGGATCTTGCCGAAGACGACATGACGGCGCTGGCCGACTATCTCGCCTCGTTGCGCGAGCCGCCCACCGCCGCGGCGACCGGTCCCGCCACTCCCGGCAAGACCCTGTTCCTCACCAAGACCTGCGTCGCCTGCCACGGCAAGGAAGGCAAGAAGCCGTTGCCGGGCTATCCCGCCATCGCCGGGCAGGACAAGGGCTATATCCTGGCCCAGACCCGCGACATCAAGTCTGGCGCCCGCGCCAACGGCAAGGCCAACGCCATGCAGCCGGTGATGCATCTGGTTACCGACGACGAGATCGCTGCCATCGCCGAGTACTTGTCCACAGTCAAGTGAAGCACGCGAAGCCTCGGCTAAGGTGCCGGCAGATCTGGTTGCAAAAGGAAGGGGATCACGATGTTGAAGTTCAAGCACACCCTGGCCGTCGCGGTCGCGCTGTCGGCCTTCGTGACCGTCGGGCCGGTGTTTGCCGCCGGCGGCGAATCGCCCCACAAGGGCAAGTCGGTGGGCGAGGAGGGCTATGTCTGGAACGCCGGCGGCGGCGAGGAGGACGAGGCGCTGCACCTCAAGCCCGATCTCAACAACGGTAAGGACGTCTACGAGGTCTGCTCGGCCTGCCACCAGCCCGAGGGCTGGGGCCTGACCGACGGTACCTTCCCGCAGCTCGCCGGCCAGCATGCCAAGGTCATCATCAAGCAGCTGGCCGACATCCGCGCGCTTAACCGCGACAATCCCACCATGTATCCGTTCGCCCTGCCGTCGCAGATCGGTGGGCCGCAATCCATCGCCGACGTCGCCGCCTATACCGCCAAGCTGAAGATGAATCCCGATCCCGGCCATGGCGACGGCAAGGATATTGATCTGGGCAAGAAGCTCTACGCCGATAATTGCACCAAGTGCCACGGTGCCGACGGTGCCGGCGACAACGACAAGTTCTTCCCGCGAATCCAGGGGCAGCACTACGCCTACCTGATCCGCCAGTACGAATGGATCAAGGCGGGCAAGCGCCGCAATGCCAATCCCGAGATGGTCCAGCAGATCCAGAAGTTCAGCGACCGCGATACCAAGGCGGTGCTGGACTACGTTTCCCGCCTCAAGCCGCCGGCCGACATGACCGCGCCGAAGGGCTGGAAGAACCCGGACTTCCAGTAAGCCGGAGCGGTGGCGGCGATTCGTCCGCCGCCGCCGCCCCCTTTCCCGTCACGAGGTTTCCCATGCCCAGTCGTTCACGCAAGCCCACGCTCGTCCGGATTCTTACCCTGATCGCCATGGTTCTGATCGGAGGTGCCTATTTCTCGCCGGTCTGGTGGGTGTCGCTCAAGGCGCCCAACTATCCCGCCGACACCTTCCCCGACGGCATCCGCATCCATTTCCACGTCAACGGCGTGTTCAACGGCTGCACCACCAAGCCCGAGGCGGCCAAGGCCTGGGGCGACGAGGAAGGCGGGTTGGACTGCGTCCACGAAATGAACGTGATCAACCACTTCATCGGCATGGAGCCCATCGATTCCGGCGCCAAGTACGAGATCATGGCGGCGCCGTACCTGTTCGGACTGGTGGGGGTGATGCTACTGGCCTTCATGGTCTACAGCGGCCCGTTCTGGTGGGTGCTGCCGCTGTCGGGGGCGGTGATTCCGGTGGCCTTCGTCATCGATTATTCCGGCTGGCTATGGTACTTCGGCCACAATCTCAAGGCCTGGGCCGCCTTCAGCGTCAAGCCGTTCATGCCCACCGTGTTCGGCGAGGGCAAGGTGGCGCAGTTCTCCACCTATTCCTATCCTCACTACGGTTTCGCCATGTTCTGCGCGGCGGCGCTATGCCTGCTTCTCGCCCTCCTGCTGCAGCGCAAGGCCCTGAAATCCTGAGGAGCGCGGAATGTTCCGTTGGCGCAAGACCATGGCGAAGGCCCTGCTGGTGCTGGCGGCGGGATGTCCGCTGACAACGGCGGCGGCAGACGAGCCGCTGCTCGATTCCTCGCTGTTGCAAGCGCTGATCGACATCGCTCCGCCGGGACAGGTGATCGTGCCGCCGCCCGGTCACTACCGCGCCCATCTGCGCATCGCCCGGCCGGTGGTGCTGGACGGCAAGGGGCTGGTCACCCTGGACGGCGAGGGCCGCGACTCGGTGCTGGTGATCGAGACCGATGGCGCCACCGTGCGCAACCTGCGGCTGACCAACAGCGGCACCAATCACCCGGAACAGGACGCCGGTGTCCAGGTGCGGGGCAATCACAATCTCGTCGAGGACAACACCATCGACAACGCTCTATTCGGCTTCAGTCTGGAGCGGGCGGATCACAATACCATCCGCCGCAATGTCGTCACCGGCAAGCCGATCGAACTGGGCAAGCGGGGCGATACCCTGAAGTTGTGGTACTCTCACCACAATCACATCGAGGACAACGAGTTCCGCGACGGTCGCGATGTGGTGCTGTGGTATTCCACCAACAATCATTATATCGGCAATACCGAAAGCGGCAGCCGCTACGGCATGCACCTCATGCACGCCGAATACAATCTGATCGAGAACAACCGTTTCATCGACAACTCGACGGGCATCACCATGATGTACGACGTCGGTGACGTGATTCGCAACAACAGCGTCGTCCGCGCCATCGGCGCCACCGGGATCTGCCTCGCCATGAAAGAGAGCAGCGACGTGGTCATCGAGCACAACGACTTTCTCTACTGCTCGTCGGGCATCGCCATCGACGTCGCGCCCTACGAGCCGGGCAGCAAGAATCGCATCGCCGGCAACCGCATCGCCTTCAACGACATCGGCGTGACCTTCCTCAACGACTGGCGGGACAACGTGTTCACCGGGAATCTGTTCTCCGGCAACATCACCGAGGTGGCGGTCTATGGCGGCGGCAGCGCCAAGCGCAACACCTGGGATGGCAATCGCTGGGAAGACTATCAGGGGTTCGATCGCAATGGCGACGGTGTCGGCGATACGCCGCATCGGCTGTTCGGCTATGCCGGGCGAGTGTGGAGCGATGTGCCCAATACCCGTTTCTTCAAGGGCAGCGCCCTGCTCGAGGCCCTCGACTTCCTCGATCGTCTGGCGCCGTTCAGCGAGCCGGTGTTGCTGCTGGAGGACCCGCATCCCCGGCTGGGCAGCGATAAGAGCTTCGAGGCGGGTTCCCGTTCGAGGCCGAAATCATGACGATCACCGGCAAGACCCGCCGCCAGCTTCTGCGTTCGCTCGCCATGGGGGCCGCCGTCGTCGGCGCTTCGCTGCTGGGTTTCTTTCCGGTGGTGCGCAAATGGGTGCCGCGCCTGCGGCCGCCCGGCGCCATTGACGAGCGCGAGTTTCTCGCCGCCTGCATCAAGTGCGGCCAGTGCGTCCAGGTCTGTCCGGTCAAGGCCATCCGGCTGGGCGATCTCGACGAGGGCTTCGGCGTCGGGGTGCCCTACATCCCGGCGCGGGAGCAGGCGTGCGATTTCTCCTGCGACGCGGTGCAATGTGTTCTCGCCTGTCCCACCGGGGCCTTGGCCCATGCCATCAACCGCAAGGAAGAGGTCCACATGGGCTTGGCCCGGCTCGATCGCCCGCGTGCCTGCCTGGCGCGCCGGGGCGAGGGCCACGCCGGGCCGGCGCGGCGGGCGCCGTTCGGCGGCGTCCATCGCTACATGGCGGTGGACCGCTGGAAGCCGGTCAAGCTGGCCGATCATCCCTATGACCTGGAAATCTGCGATCTGTGCGTGCGGGAGTGCCCCATTCCCGGCGCCATCACCCTGGAGAAGATCTCCGGTGATCCGGCCGACAAGCGCCATACCCCGGTGGTGCGTCAAAGCTGCGTCGGTTGTGGCATGTGCGAGATGATCTGTCCGACCGAGCCGCCCTCGATCGTGGTCGATATCCGTCGCAAGTGGGGGGAACTGTGATGGGTCTGTTCGCCTCGATCAAGGTCATGCTGGGTGTCGCGCCCCAGCGCCCCGCCGCCATCTCGCCCGCCGCCGCGGCCATGCACGAGGCCAAGCGCCAGACCAAGGGGACCGATCGCGCCCGCTCCATCCGCGACGCCCATGCCGACGGGCACGGCAACAGATGGCGCAACATCCGCTGGGCGACGCTGATCGCGGTCAACCTGATCTTCGTGCTGTCCTATCGCTTCGACGTTCAACTGGTGGAGGGCGCGCTTACCGCGTCCCGGGTCGTCGGCTTTCACATGGCCGACCTCAATTCCGGGCTGCAAGTGATGCTGGCCTACAAGACCATCCTGATCAATCTGGTCATCGGTACCGGCACCGTGCTGGCGATGTGGTGGCTGTTCGGCGGCCGGACCTTCTGCTCGTGGGTCTGTCCCTATCATCTGCTGGCCGAGATCGCCGAAAAACTTCACCTTGCCCTGGTGGCCCGGCGTCTGGTGGTGGACTACCCGCTTCATCGCGGTACCCGGACGGTGCTTTACGTCATATTCGCCGTCATGGCCCTGGTCAGCGGCTACACCGTCTACGAGGCGATCTCGCCCACCGGCATCGTGTCGCGGGCGCTGATCTACGGGCCGGGGCTGGCGATGATCTGGGTGCTTGGCCTGCTGGTGTACGAGGTCATCTTCATCCGCCGCATGTGGTGCCGCTATATCTGCCCAATCGGCCTGACCTATGGATTGGTCGGCGCGTTGTCGCCGGTTCGGGTGAGGTACTCGCTGGAGAACTGCCTGCACGAAGGCGACTGCCGTAAGGTCTGCCTGGTGCCGCACGTTCTGGAATGTACCAAGAAGACCTATGCCGCCGACGTGATGGTGGCGATCGGCGCCGACTGTACCCGGTGCGGCCTGTGTGTCGATGCCTGCCCGACCGGATCGCTGAAGTTCGAGGTCAAGGGCCTGAACAAGCTGCTGTAGATTTCACGGGATGCCCCGATGATCACCTTCGACAACGTTTCCAAGACCTTTCGCCGCCATCGGGTGCTGGACGGCATATCGCTGACCGTCGAGCGTGGCGAGCGGGTGGCGCTGGTCGGGTCCAACGGCGCCGGCAAGACCACCCTGATCCGCTGCCTGCTGGGTGAATACCTGCACCAGGGCCGCATCGAGGTCTGCGGGCTTGATCCCCGCGCCGATCGCACGGTGGTGCTGGCCCGGGTCGGCTTCGTACCGCAGATTCCGCCGCCGCTGAAGATGCCGGTGGGCGAACTGATCGATTTCGCCGCCGCCGTCTGCGGCTCGGCCCCCGAACGGATGATCGCGGTGGTGCGCGAGTTGGGGTTGGACTGGGATCAGGTGTGGCGCCTGCCGTTCGTCAAGCTGTCGGGCGGCATGAAGCAGAAGATATTGATCGGCGTCGCCCTGGGGCGCGACAGCGACATCCTGATCATGGACGAACCGGCGGCCAATCTTGACCCGGCGGCGCGGCACATCCTGTTTCATCAGTTGCACGAACGCAAGGACCGCGCCGTCATGCTGATCACCAGCCATCGCCTCGACGAGGTGGCGGCACTGGTCAACCGGGTGATCGAGATGGACCAGGGCAAGGTCGCGCTGGACGACCGGGTCGCCGACGATCTGGAGATGACGGCGCGGTTGAGCTGTATCGTGCGGCTGTCGCGCGCCGAACCGGCCTTCGCCAGGGCGATGGCGGAATGGCATTTCACCGGCGACGGCGGCGTCTGGCGGGGCGAGGTCAACGGTCCCGACCGTCTGCGCTTTCTGGGCGTTCTCGCCCGCTATGCCGGCCTGATCGCCGGCGTCGAGATGAGCTAGGAGACCCGGCCATGTGCGATCATCGGATGAGCCGTCGCCGTTTCATCGGGCTGGTGCCCGGTCTGGCGCTGGTTGCCGCCGGCTGCGGCCAGCAGACCACCGGGCCGGTCGAGGTCAAATGGGGGCGCGAGACCTGCGACTATTGCGGCATGATCATCGATGACCGCCATTTCGCCGCCCAGGTGCGGGGCGGACCCGGTCGCAAGGTCTTCAAGTTCGACGACATCGGTGATGCCGCGCTGTTCCTCGCCAAGCAGGATTGGGGCGCCGAAGCGGCCACCGAATTCTGGGTCGGCGCCCTGGACGGCGATCAGTGGTTGGACGGCGCCAAGGCGTTTTATGTCGGCGGGCTGCGAACGCCCATGGCCCACGGTTTCGGCGCCGTGTCGGCGTATCGCGACGGCGCCCTGGACTTCGGCGGCTTCAAGGCCGCCATCCTGGCGAAAGGCTCCACCAGCCGCTGTGAACCGACCACGGTCAAGACGGGGGAAGGGTGAGATGAACGCCCTGCTGCTGACCGCACGGCTCGACATCGCCGAATCACTGCGCGCCCGCTGGTTCGCCTTCTACTCGGTGGTGTTCGGCGGCATCGTCGTGGCGCTGCTGGTCTTCGGCCTGACCGAATCGCGCATACTCGGCTTCACCGGCCTGTCGCGGCTGCTGGTCACCTATATCCAATTGTGTGTCGCCATCCTGCCGGTCTTCATCCTGATGACCACGGTGCGCTCGGTGGCGGGCGACCGCGACGCCGGCGTATTCGAGTATATGCTGTCGCTGCCGGTTCCCCTGGCGGCCTGGTTCTGGGGCAAGATGATCGGCCGCTTCCTGGTGGTGTTCCTGCCGGTGTTCGGCGCCATGGCGCTGGCGGCGGTCTATGCCACGGCGCGCGGCATCGCCGTCGATTGGGGGCTGTTCCTGCTCTACGGCGCCTTGCTGGTGTCGCTGTCCTGGGCCTTTCTCGGCATCGGCATGCTGATCTCGACCCTGGCCCGCTCGCCCGACGTCGCCCAGACCGGCGCCTTCCTGACTTGGCTGGTGTTGTTGCTGTTTCTCGATCTGATACTGCTGGGGCTGATGATCCGCCAGCAGTTGCCGCTGGAACTGATCGTCGGCATCGCGGTGGCCAATCCGTTGCAAAGCTTCCGCACCGCCGCGGTGCTGCTGTTCGACCCTCAGATGGTGGTGCTGGGACCGGCGGCCTATGTAATTCTCGACGCGGTCGGGCGGAATGGCTACCTTATATTCGCGATAGCTTATCCACTCGTGCTGGGAACGGCTTGCGCCGCCATCGGCTATCGCATTTTCCGTCGGGGCGACCTGCCATAATGCCGAATCTGTCCCAATCCTTCGGCTACCAGACCGTGCCGCCCGACGAGCGCGAGCGGCGCATCCGGCAGGTGTTCGATCTGGTGGCGCCGCGCTACGACCTGATGAACGACATGATGAGTTTCGGCATCCACCGGCTATGGAAGCGGGCGATGGTGCGGGCCGCCCGGCCGCAAGCCGGCGAGGTGATCGTCGATCTTGCCGGCGGGACCGGCGATGTCGCCCGCCTGCTGGCGGGCGAGGGGCGCCGGGTGGCGGTATGCGACCCGTCCGAGGAAATGATGGCGGTGGGCCGTCGCCGCACCAGCGGCAGCGGCATCACGTTCATCGAGGGCACGGCCGAGGCGATGCCGTTCGCCGATGCTTCCATCGACATGGTCAGCGTCGCCTTCGGCCTCCGGAACGCCACCAACCTCGAAGCCGGTCTGGCCGAGATCCTGCGGGTGCTTAAACCGGGCGGCCGTTTCATCTGTCTGGAATTTTCCCGGCCATGGGCGCTGATCCGGCCGTTCTACGACGCCTATTCCTTCGCCGTGATCCCGCGCCTGGGGGCCTGGATCGCCCGCCAGCCCGCCGCCTATGGCTATCTGGTGGAATCGATCCGGCGCTTTCCCGATCAACGGGAAATGGCGGCCCTGATGGAACAGACCGGCTTCGCCGGGGTCGGCTGGCGCAACTACTCGGCCGGCATCGCCTGTCTCCATCGCGGCATAAGGCCGCCGTCATGAAACTGGAAACCGGCCAGGTCGACGTTCCGCCCGGCACGCTGCCGCGCCACGATGTCAGTCGTGCCGACCAGCCTGATGGCTGGCGGTTGTGGTGGCTGGCGGTCCGACCGAAAACCCTGACCATCTCGCTGGCGCCGGTGATTGCCGGATCGGCTCTGGCCTGGAGCGATGCCGGCCGGCTTGACCCACGGCCGTGCCTGGCGGCCCTGGTCGGCGCCCTGGCGATTCAGGCCGGCACCAACCTCTATAACGACGTCGCCGACGCCTTGCGCGGCGGCGACCAGCCGATACGGCAGGGGCCGCCGCGTGTCACCGCCCTGGGTTGGGCCTCGCCCGATCGGGTCCGCCGGGCGGCGTTGATCTGTTTCGCCCTGGCGGTGTGCGTCGGGCTGTACCTGGGCTGGCTGGGCGGCTGGCCGATCGTCGCCCTGGGGTTGGCTTCGCTGGCGGCGGGATGGGCCTATTCCGGCGGCCCCCACCCGATCGCCGCCACGCCGTTGGGCGAGGGTTTCGTCATCGCCTTTTTCGGCATCGGTGCCGTCTGCGGCAGCTATTATCTCCAGACCCACGCGGTGAGTCCGCCATCGTTGGTGATCGGTCTGGCCGTCGGTGCCCTGGCGGCGGCGGTGCTGATGGCCAACAACTACCGCGACATGGAGCCGGATCGTCTTGCCGGACGCCGTACCCTGGCGATCCGGATCGGAGCGGGGGCCAGTCGGACGGTTTTTGCCGGATTGGTTCTGGCGCCCTTCGTATTGGTACTTTTGCCCGCCGGCCCCCATGGCGGCTGGGTGAGCCTGATGGCGTTGCCTCTGGCCCTCACCCTGATCCGCCGTTTCGTCAGCGAGGCGCGGGGAGCGGCCTTCAACGCCATTCTCGCCGCCACCGCCCGGCTGCAACTCGTGGTCGCGGCGCTGCTGGCTCTCGGCTTGGCATTGTGATCACCCAGGCGGCCTTGCCGGCGGCGCTGGCCTTCATCATGTTCGCCATGGGCCTGACCATGGAGGCGACCGATTTCCGTATCGTCTTCACCCGGCCGAAAGCGCTGGTGATTGGGCTGGCGGTCAAGCTGCTGCTGTTGCCGTTGGCCGGCTTGGCCGTGGTCATGGCATGGCGGCCCGACCCCGCTTTTGCCGTCGGCATGATTCTCCTGGCCGCCTGTCCGGCCGGAGTGACGTCAAGCCTGCTGACCCATCTGGCCGGCGGCCGTATCGCCCTGGCGGCTTCGGTCACCGTGCTGACCAGTCTGGCGGCGACCTTGACGGTACCGCTTCTGGTCAACATCGGACTGGCGCTGTTCGCCGGCTACGACCGGCCGGTCGAGCTGCCGGTCGGACGGATGACGTTGGGGATTCTCTTGGTCGATACGGTGCCGCTGGCGTTCGGCTTGCTTCTGCGGCTACGGCGAAGCGACCGCGCCGAACGTTGGGGGCGGATCGCGCGGCCGGTTGCCACCTTGCTGTTCGCGGTGATCGTGGTCGGCGCCTTTATCGGCCAGCGCCAGACCATTGCCGATCACCTGGGCGACGTCATGCCCGCCGCCCTTGCCCTCAACCTGTTGGCGATGGCGACGGCTTGGGGGATGGCGTCGGCCGGCGGTCTGCCCCAGGCCGACCGGGTCGCGGTGGTGATGGAGAACGGGCTGCAGAACGGGGCGCTGGGGATTTTCGTCGCGGTGACGCTGTTGGGCAATCCCGCCATCATGGTGCCCAGCATCGTCTATGCCTTCGTGATGAACCTGACCGCCCTCGCCTTTATCTCGGCGGTTCTCCGTTCGCGGTCGACGCGCTTGCGCGATGTCGCGTCGGGCGACGACAATCACATGTAAGGAACGGGTTGGGCATATTTGGCCGATCTTGTGGGTGGCGCCATGATCGGCGGGCGATTGGGGGCGACGTGGCGGGCGAGACGGCGGAGATATGGTGGCTGGACACGGACGGTCTCGATGCCGGGGATTGGCCGAGACTGGAGGCTCTGCTCGACGAGGCGGAGCGGGTGCGTGCCCGGCGCTTTCATTTCGACCGCGACCGTCGGTCCTACATCGCCGCCCATGCCCTTGGGCGCCGGTTGTTGTCATCGCGAGCGGGTGGCGAGCCGTCGGCCTGGGGGTTCACCATTGGCGCTCACGGCAAGCCCGAGGTGATCGGGCCGCCGGGTCGTGCCCGCCTACGCCTCAACTTGTCCCATACCAGGGGAATGGCGGTGGCGGCGTTGACCGAGGAGCACGACATCGGCGTCGATGTGGAATGGCTGGGGCGACAGCCGGCCAGCGACGAACTTGCCCGGCGGTTCTTCGCCCCCGCTGAATGCGCCATCCTCGCGGCGGCGGCGCCGGATTTGGCCGAGGAGACCTTTTTGTCCTTCTGGACCCTCAAGGAGGCCTATATCAAGGCGGTCGGTCTTGGGCTGACCCAGCCCCTGGATGCCTTCGCCTTCACCCTGGAGCCGCTGGGCGTTCGCTTCGAGCCGGCCATTGCCGACGATCCGGCGTGTTGGCGGTTCGCCCGTTTCCGCCCGACGCCGGTCCATCTGATGGCCCTGGCCCTGCGTCACCCCACGCCCCAAGCCGTCACCGTCACCGTGACGGCGGCCGACGTGGCGATGCTGTGCGTCTAACCGGCGGGATTTCCCGTTGGTAATGGGCCGGGGCCGCCGCCGATCATCCGCTCCGGGCGAGACTATCACTGGCGTGGCCCGGGGCGGTTCGCCATTGCAGCGCCGGAAGGACAACGACCCTTTGGCCGTTCAACTCCTCGTAGATCTCGACGCCCCCCATCTGCTGCATGCGGGCAAGAGCGGCCATCGCCCGGCGGGGGGAGTGGCTGCCGAACGCCTGGGTAATCGTCGAGTCGGTCGGACACGGCAACGCCTGTATGGCCGCCGCCGCCAGATGCAGGAAAATCCCTTGGAACTGTTCTTCGAGGCCGTCGGCGACGCGTATCGCCCGCTCCCATCCCGGAAGGGCGGAAACGGTCGGAGTGACCCCGGCCTGAGCCAGGATGAGACGGCGCCGGAAGTGGGTGACGTCGAGGGCCCGCCCGGGCAACCGATGCGCCCGGCACCGCGACAGAAAGTCGTCATAAAGACTGGATACCGGCCGTCCGAGAGTACTGCGCTCGGCGAAGAGCTGGTCGAGGATCGTGTCGATTCCGATGCCGGGGCTGGCTTCGGGCGACGGAGAGACCTGGGCCCGGACCTCCTCCATCTGTAGCGGGGCAAAGGGTACGACGGGATCTGCCGCCTCCGAAGCCGGCGGAGCGGCAACCGTCGGCTGGCAGTGCTCCATGGTGGCAAGCAGCGCGTCGATTTCCATCCCCTTTTCCGGCACGTAAGGCGATGGCGGCGGTGTGGTCGCCTGGAACAGCAACCCCCGGGCCTCTTCCGGCGTTCTCTCGGGCAAGGGCATCAATCGGGCGCCCCCGGCATTGCTGCGGGTCCGGACGTCACCAATCCGGATGGTGACCGAACGTCGCGACAGCGCCGGACCGAGCCCGACGAAGCGGCCGCATTCCAGGTCGCGGAAGACTTCGGCCTGGCGGCGATCGATGCCGAGAAGATCGGCGGCCCGCACCATGTCGATGTCGAGAAAGGTACGCCCCATGAGGAAGTTGCTGGCCTCGGCGGCCACGTTCTTGGCCAGTTTGGCAAGGCGCTGCGTGGCGATGATCCCGGCAAGCCCTCGCTTGCGACCTCGGCACATCAGGTTGGTCATGGCTTCCAGCGACGCCTTGCGGGCATCGTCGGCCACCTCGCCGGCCACCGCCGGCGCAAACAACTGGGCCTCGTCGACCACCACCAGGGCCGGGGTCCAATACTGGCGGTCGGTATCGAAAAGTCCGTTGAGGAATGCCCCCGCGTGGCGCATCTGACGCTCGGTGTCGAGATGCTCCAGGTTGACCACCACGGACACGCGCATCTGTCTGGCCCGGCTGGCGATTAAACGCATGCCGCGCTCGGTTTGCGCTCCGGCGTCAACAACAATGTGTCCGAAAACCTGGGACAGGTTCGCGAAATCGCCTTCGGGATCGATTACTACCTGTTGGACGGCATGCGCGCTCTGTTCGATCAGACGACGAAGCAGATGGGACTTGCCGCTTCCGGAATTGCCCTGCACCAGCAGGCGGGTTGCAAGCAATTCCTCAAGAGATATGAGGGCGGGGAGTCCGGAAGAGGTCGTGCCAAGTTCTACGTCCACGTCAGGCGGCCCTGTCAAGGTTGGGGCGCGATGATAGACGATAACGGGCTACTTTCCATGGTAAAGCGGCTGACCGCGACTCAGCCCCGTGGTACGGGGCGACGATCTGGCCGTCGGATTCAAAGGCCGGATCAGCGACCGGCTTGAGCATCGAGCCAAGCTTGCCGCTCGAACCGTTGGCACACGTCCTTCAATTCCTCCGGCGAGAGAAAGACGCCGAAGCCCATCAGGTCGTTTCGGATTTTCAGCATCAGAAATCCCTCGATAGCCGAGGTCGAAACTCTCGCGAAGTCTGCATCGAGAAGCAGGCGGAGATAGTTCTGGCTGTCTTCATCGGTCAGATCGCAGACCCAGACGGCCAGCATCCGATTACGGCGCGCCCTGACCCAGAACGCCGTCTCGTCCGCATTCCGATAGGCTATCTGGCTGGTCAGTCCCTTGGCATGAAAGGTTTCGAGGATTGGCATCGCCCGATCTCACGCCAGCCACCGGAAGATGCCGGCGGCTACGCCTCCGCCGTCCAGGCTGCTGCCGAGGATCTCCTGCACATCATTCCCCCGGGCGTCTGGCGTGCTCCAAGACGGGCTCTGGTGAACGCCGCACGCCAGCACCTCACGCTTCGCCGCCAATATCTCCGAGACGATCAAGTTCGGGCCGCCGTCGCCGGGCGCGAGGCCGGCGCGGAAGGCACCGGTCTGACCCGGAGCAGATTGGGCGATCAGAACCGAAGCAATCAAGGCCGAGCGCATTCCGTCAGCCTACCACCTCCGGACCGACAGGCAAGTGGGTCATCCGCATTTCTGCGACGACCGACTCGACGGTAGGAATGCGCGGAGCCGGGGAGGGCGGGTCGGCGCCGACATCGGCGTGCCCGTCGGGCCAATCGCGTGAAAATGGTGAATGCCGGCCCCCAACCCTTGGAGGGTGTGGCCCAGCCGCCGGCGACGGTGTAACCTTCTCGGTCTCGGCGCCGTTGCATGACTTTGTCGGTGACGGTCAGCCCTCCAACATCATGATTGGCTTCAGCGGAATGCCGGATCTGACCCTGACGCAGAGCATCGTTGCCACCGTGATACATCCACGTCTAAGGGATTTGCTGGAACGGTGGCGCCATGCGGTATCTCTCGGAGGAATAGCCGAGCCGGCCAGCCAGTTCGCATCCCATGCCGAACATCTGCTGGTGGTCGAGATCGATGGCAACAGCAATCGCTATGCCCATTATGGAGCTGCCTTCACTCGGCATTTCGGTGCCGATCTCACCGGGCAGGTGATCGATCTGCTGCCGTCGGAAATCCTGCCGGCCGATCGCCGCGGGATGCTGGAGTTCGAGTACACCTACGCGCGGCGGATGAACCGTCCGCTGTGGCGGTCCTATACCGCCCAATTCGGCGCCGGTGAAACCGAGACGTGGCAAAGGCTTGTGCTGCCGGTGGCGGATGGATCGCTGGTGGTTGGAGCGTATCCGATCGACGCCGACGCCGGCCGGGACGACGATCCGGCATCAGCCCTGCTGCGGTTCGTCATCGAGCGGGTGCCGGTGATGCTTGACGATCACGGCTCCGTCATCGATCTCGCTCTTTCGCTCCGTACGTTCTGCGAAACCCGGCTGCAAATGGCCGAGTTGGAGGTGTTGGCCACCCGTGATCCGCTGACGGGCTTGTTCAATCTGCGGCATTTCCATCAACTCGCCGAACTGGAACTGGACCACGCCCAGCGAATGGGCCGGTCATTCTCGCTGTTGGCGCTGGATATCGACCACTTCAAGACGATCAACGACACCTGGGGCCACGCCATTGGAGACGAGGCGTTGAAAGCCTTCGTCGCCGCTTGCCGCATGGCTCTTCGCGAGTACGACATTCTGGGCCGAGTGGGGGGCGAGGAGTTCGCCGTGGCTCTGCCCAATACCGGAAGCGAGGGCGCTTGCGTCATCGCCGGGCGGCTGCGCCGGCAGGTGGAGCAGATCGAGTTGCGCCCGACCGAAAGCGCCTCCGTCTCGTTTACGGTCAGTATCGGATTGGCCTCTTGCGTGTTTGCCTTGCCGTCACCCGGCGACAATGCCCAACTCGGCATTCCCGATCTATTGAAGCGGGCTGACGAGGCGCTCTACCGCGCCAAGGCGGCAGGGCGTAATCGCGTCGTGATTGCCGACAGTTATACAAACCCGCATTGATTGGGTTGCCCTTCGGCCCGATCCGCGTTCGTCCCCGGAATGAACCGAAGCTTTGAAAGACGTTTTCGGGCAACCGTCTGGGGCGGCGTGATTTGTCCCCCTTATCCCCCTCATTTGGGACTTCATCAAAGATTTGATGGCGGGCAGGATTGCCCAAAGTCAGCGCGGTCGCAGCCCCTTCGAGTGGTGGGGGGATGGCGAGGTTGGTTGCTTTACCCGACCAGCCCTCGGCGGAGCGGTGACGCGAGTGAGCCGATCGACGCCCCAAATGACTGGATCACGCGGCACTATCGGCCTGCACATAAAGCGAGACGGTGATGAAAATTCCGCGGATCATGTTTGTTGATGATGAGCCCAATATATTGACGGGAATACGCCGGGCATTGAATGAGCATAGTTCAGAGTGGGATATGGCTTTTTTTTCAGATGGTCATGATGCGCTAAAGTTCATGGACGAATTTCGGGCGAATGTTGTCGTTACCGATATCGCCATGCCGACAATGGATGGTAAATCTCTAATTTATAAACTCCATGAGCGGTTCCCGGACTCGATACCAATTGTCCTTTCCGGACATTGGGATATGACGATCTCGTTAAAGGAGTTAGGGCAGAACGTGAGATTCCTGGGCAAGCCATTGAGGCGTGATTTGCTTGTCTGGGCGATTAAGGATGCCGTCGCGGACTCTCGGTTTTCCCCATCGAATCTTCTGAGGCATGCGCCGCCGATAAAGACCTTGGCGTTTAAGCCGCCGGTCGAATCCGGAGCGGTCTATTCTGACGGGTGGACCGACGTTTTGCGCAAAATTGGCGAATAGGCGGCATTCCGGCCGGGCCTGAATCACCCTGTTGCCCCGATCCTGACGCTTGGTTCCCAAGCGCCAGCTGAATCGGCCTGCCAATTGATAGAATTCTGATTGTACGAAAAATCTGCGCTTTTTCATGGCTCACACGCCGCTCTGGCTCAAGAGTTTCCCGATTTTCCGATTCAGCTTAAATGCGGGAAACTCTAGGTGTGGAGTCGCAAGACGTTGTCCCCGGTCAGACCGAGTCGGCTGATTGGTGTCTGCGCCTTGAGGCTACCATGGGGCC
>CAIUSV010000061.1 GCA_903901915.1 uncultured Rhodospirillaceae bacterium
ATACGGTCGGCATTCGCGAAGAGAATCCCGACGGCGTAGGTGCCGCCTTTTAGGCGAGCTGGCTCTTTTTTGCCTTTTCCCCATTGACCTTCTCTTTATTCGCTCGATGTCGACGGCGGGGCGATTTCGTGGGGAGGGCGTCATGGCGGACAACGACAACAATGGCGGTGGCGGCGGGCCTATGTGCATCCTGCGTCACGGGAAGAAGGCACACTCAATGGGGGAACTGCGCCAAGCGACGCAGCACACCGTCCGGGATCCGGCCGTTTCCTGGCTGGGCGACAACATCGACCCGGCCCGCTCTCCCCTCAACGAGATTCTTGTTGGCACTGGCGACGTGGTCGAGGACGTGCGGACGCGCTTGGCCGCCGTCGGCCTAGTGCCGAAGCCCGGCCAGGTCGTCGCCCGCGAGCTGCTGGTCACCGCCTCCCACGCCTATTTCGGAGGCGATGGCCATACCGGCCGGGACGGCGACTGGGACCAGGACCGCCTCGCGGCCTGGAAGACGGCAACCGTCCAGTTCCTCCAAGGCGAGTTTGGCGCCAATCTCGTCACCGTCACCCTCCATCTCGACGAATCGGTGCCGCACGCCCACGTTTGGGTCACAACGGCGGTCAATGTGCAGAAGAACGGGCGAGGCCGGCCCCGCAAGGACGGCACCAAGGCGGCGCCGGTCTTGGGCTGGACCCTCAACCACGACAAGGTCATGGGAAGCGGCAAGGAGGCGTTCGCGGCCCGACAGGACCGCTACGCCGACGCCATGGAACCCCTGGGCTTGAAGCGCGGCCAACGCCAGAGCAAGGCCCACCACAAACCGATCCGCAAGTTCTACGCCGAGTTGGAGGACCGGGTCGCCGCCGCTGAAGCCGAGCGCCAGGCCGCGCGCGAAACCCGCCTGCAAGCCGAACAGGACGCCATCCGCGCCGATATCCTGCGCCAAGGTGCCGAGCACGCCACCCTGCTGGCCCGACAGGCGCAGCAGGCCGCCGAGGAATCCCGGAAGGCCACCATCGCCGCCAGGACGGAGGCCGAGGAATCGCGGCGCCGAGCAGTCCAGGCCGAACAGGCTCAGATCGCCCTGCTCGCCAATGTCGAAGGCGAGCGTGATACGGTCGAAGATGACAAGAAGGCGCTTGGCACTTTCGTGAAGGCCCATGGCATTGAGGCGGAATTCGATCAATGGCGTGCCGATACCAAGGCCGTCGCCGCCCTGCGACAAAACAAGGGACCAGAGTGGGTCCAGTATGAAAAGTCACTCACGGCATACCGGACTGACCTCAATCAATACGGCACGCTGCGCGATATCATCGTCCGCCGGGCGGATCGACATCTGCGATTTCTGCTTGAGGTCGGTGCCATGGCGCTGGGGCACTCCTCGATCATCCGCAATCCCGCCCGCCTCGTCACCGATGGCATTACCGCCTGGCTACGGCTCGTCGGCGGGAATGATCTTGTCCAGCGTCACCGCACCGTCGTCGGCTGGATGCGGGAATTCTGGGCCGCCGTGGTCGATGTCGCCATTGAGGAGCCGCAGCGGGGAAGAGGGAAAGGAAGGGAAATCGAATAATGCCCTGATAATCAAGTCGTTTCAAAGGGAGGGCTTTTTCTTTTTTTGCTTCTCTGATTCCCGAAATACCGGCACAAATCGATCCAGGAACGCCCTCATCCAGCGGGCAGACTTCAGGCAGGGCTCGGGGATTGCAATGTCGAGGGCTTTGCCAATGATAGAAGCGTAGCTGATTTGATTCTCACTCGGAGACGCCTCACCTTCTTTATAAGGCGGAAGCTGGATTGAAAAGTCTCCATATATATGAACGGCCGCTCCTTTGCTTCGTCTGTTGGCATACCAAAAGCGTGGGGGATTCCTCACCCCACCAGTGCGCTCGGAGGCCCTCTTACTACACATAGTGTTTTACCCTGAATGGAGCGTCTGGGAGTTATTGAACCATATCTTGACAGGGGAGTTAAGCCATAGAGAGTTGGCGGTGAGCGCCAGGGAAAGCTTTCAGTCCGACGTGCTTTTGGTTTCGTCATCCCCGGCATCGACTGCGGCGCTGAAGCCTCCTCGCACACGCACCGGGATCGCCTTGCGCACCGGTGCCAGGGGAATCTCTGCGCCCGCCTCCGATGAAAGGTGGTTGAGGTGTTGCCGGAAATACGGGTAGATCGCCATTACGCCGGTGCGCTGCCCAAAGAACTCGACCTCGTGCCGCAGCCAGCCGGTCCCAATTTCGAAAACCGCCACGTAGGTCACGCTCGCGGTTAGGGATTCAGGGGCATCCCGCGACGAGCCGGTAACCACCCAAGAGGCCGTCACGGAAAGCACCGACTGGGTGTCGATGTATTCGACTTGGGCGTCTCGCTCGTCAATTCCGATATCGACCTCGGCGCCTTTCATCACCGCCGCGAGATAGCTCGGCCTCATCTGGAATTCTGAGGAGATCATATGGATGCCGCGCAGCCGGGTGTTCTTGATCAACTCATTGAAGCGCGCAGGATCGATGGTCGGCGTTTTACGAGCACTCCGCTTGCGGGCCGGCGCCTTGGCCGGGGCGGCGATGGTGTCGGTCATCGGAATCAGGCCGCCGCTTCGGCGAGCCGAAACGCTGGCCGATCACCGTTGCTACGCGGCTTCCAATCAATTGTCCGGGACGCCGGAGGCAGGCGGTGGTTCTCGTTGCCAACCACTGCCTCTGCCTTCACCAGCAGGAAGGCCCACCCCTGATGGACGCCAGCCGGCGGAGCCTCGCCCTTCAGCTCCTTGAGCCTAGCGGAAGTGATTTCCACCTTCTCGCCCAGCGCTCCCATGATGCGGGCAATGGTCGCCGCCGTCATGTTGGCGGCACCGGGAGTGGCGCCCAACAGCTTGGAGACGCGCGCCTCGCTGCATCCCAGGCGTCGCGCCAATTCCGCCTGCGAAACGCCGCGATCTGCCATCAGCCACGAGATATCGGCAATCAAATCGACCAGGAAGGAGCCGACCTCGGCGGCAAAAGCATCAGCCTTCGCGCCTTCTCCCCTGGCCTTGATGACAGCAATCGCCTCGTCAATATTGGAGTCGTCGGCACGGTCGGCCATCTGGAAGGTGCGGTTTTTCATCGTCGTCACCTCGCTAATCAATGTAGGGGGCGGCCCTTTTGGCCGCACTCCGAAGGATTTCCTGGTCTGCCCTGTTGGTTTTTTTGTCGGGATCGACTCCGGTCGCCACGAAGCAGCGTTTGCCGCCAACATCCCGCTCGAACCCATAAAGTCGGAACTGCCAGGGTTTGAAAGCGTGCAAACCTATCTCCTTTCCCGTGCCGGTGCGGTGCCGACCCTCGGAATTCCACTGTTCGTCGGTCAGAGGGTGACCTGCGCAATAGCGGCTCATCATCTTCTCGAGTTCGCCCCAACGTCTCTTGTCGTATTTAGCCAACTCCCGAAGAGCCTTGAAGATGCGGGGATCGGCCAACACGGCTTTGTTGGCCCCCTCCATCACGAGCTTCAAACCTCTGAAATTGGCATCCTCGTCGACCAAGTCTGGCATGGTGTCTTAACGAATAAGTTAAGGGGGGGCAAGTCACTTGTAAAGGGGGGCGGCGGGAGAATTCGGTGTAGCCGCATTCAGGTCACCCGGTGCCTTCGACTAGCTATCCTACACATTCAGAGGTGTTGCAAGGGGCTCTAGGTGTGGGAGTTCTGGGCCATCGTGGTCTACTGCCGCTATCAAACGGAGCAAAGGGCGAGAGCGGACAAACCCGGCACCTATGGCCGAACGAAAGACATTGCGTTTGGGAACGTCGCCGTGGCCTCCGCCAAGCTGGTGGCTATCATTTGGAGCGTCGCCTGCCTAGACTCTACATCGAGTTGGGTCCTGTAATCTGGGTTGGAATCGTCGGTAAGGATTGAATGTGCATGCTGAAGTGCCGTGGAGAGGCAGTCGGCGATGGCGGACGCATTCTCGGCGGAGACCATCTGCGGCGGCCCCGACTGATTCACGAACGAGGATGCGAGCGGTGGGGTGGCAAGGAGCGCAGCTACGGACTTCGCCTCGGCGATCCGCATATAGAAGCCGACGGTGGCCTGGGGATGGGGAAGCAGGCCAACGCGGTCGGCCACGGCTGGGTAGACCACAGGCTCAAACGCGAAGTTGTTCGAGATCGTCTTGGCGTCCAGGCGCGGTAGTGCCGCCTTTCCCTGGCTGATGGCAACGCAAATCTCGATGCCGCCGATTACATACTTTGTGAGATACAGAACCTCCGCCCGGATAGCGGCCGCGACCTTGGCGACTTCCTCGTCACGCTGCCTGGACATTGCGAGGTAGACTGCCCACACGGCGCCCCCGGCGCCGATCAAACCTCCGACGACGCTACCGAAAGCGCCCGCGAAAGCGCCCGCGTCCCTCGTAAAGGACAAGGCGACGACGAATCCCAGCAGCATGACCGACAACACTGCCACGCCGACCTTAGCCTGGGCACCGTGGTCAGTAAGGTGGCTGTGAAGCCAGTGAGCGGCGCGGTCAGTCGTGGAAGGTGGCTCTGTCATTTTTGCCCTCAAGTAAACCCTGTCACCAGTTCGCCGAAGCTGCGCGGACGGTGGGCGTCCCAATCTTCCTGCTTAACGTAGAGAGGATGGAAGGAACGCTTGCCGTCGTGAGCGGTGGCGTCCTGACACCACTGCTGCAACCGCTCCCACTTGCGGATGTCGTCCAGGTCTTCTCGCCCCTTGGTCTCGATGATCCAGATTTCCGATTCCGTCCTCTTAACAGCAAAATCGGGGATGTAGTTGGCAATGCTGCCGTCGGCATTGCGGTATTCGATGCGGAACTGGGTGTTCTGGTTGTTTTTAACGAACGAGATGAGGTCATCGCACCCGTCCAAAAAGGCGGCCATCTCCAGCTCGAAATGGCTGTCTCCGACAATCTTGTTGAACATCGACCGCTTGGGGACGATATACGCCTGATCCTTCGCCAGATACGGCCGCGTCCGGCTCAATTTGATGTGGTCGCGGATTTCCGTTGTGCCCTTGTCTTGAACGGTCAACGCGTTGATTCCGTCCTTCAGCGTTTCGACCAGCGTTCGGTGGGCGTCGATCTCCGAGAGGTTCCGTAGGGTGTTGAGGTCTTCGATATCCGCCGCGCCATCGAAGAGCTCGGTCTCGATGAACTGCTTGATCTTGCCGAACAGCACATCGAAGCCGCCGACCAACCGGAGATCCCGCATGATGGAGCGGGCGAAGAATCCGATGACGTTCTGGTGGGACGGCGCGAACGACGAGTCCATCACCGTGACGTGGCTCTTGTCCTCGGTGTCGATGTTGCGGAAGACGATTTGCCGCTGCTCCTCATCGGTGAACCGCTTGTAGGCGACGCGCTTGTGTGGAAGCGTCGTCACGTCGAGCTGGTCGAGGTTCTTGTATTCGCGGGCGATGCGCGGCGCGAGGACCGGGAGATTGATGTCGAGTTTCTCCAGGTCCTTCTCCTTGTTCTCCCTGTCGACCTCGACGACTATCGGCGACTTCGGCCCGGAGCCCTCGCCCATCGGAGCGAATTCCAGCTCGACGCCCTCGGATTTGATGCCTGCCACGAACTCGATGAACGCCTCGGTGCCGACGACAGAGACCTTCTCTTGCACGTCCTGGCCGCGGAACATGCGGCGCAGTCCGCGACCGAGCGTCTGTTCTGGAAGGATTTTACTTGTCGCCGTGTAAGGGCGGAGGCCGACGATGGTGGTGACGTTCTGCACGTCCCAGCCTTCGCGAAGAACCATGACGGAGACGATGGCCTTGCATGGGCTGTCCCATTCGTCGATCTCGCGGCTGGCCTTCCGCAGGCGGTCGAGTTCCTCCTTACTCTTGCCGCTGGCCGCCTCGGAAATCTCGCCGTTGTTTTTGGTGTGGATGACCAAAACGGCGTCCTTGGCGGCGAACTCTGAGTAGCGCGACCGCAGGAACTCCGCCACTTCATCGCAATTCCGCGTGTCGTCGGTCATGACGAACAGGACGGCCTTCTTGCCGGCGTGGACGAGCTCACCATAGACCTTCTGCCATTCCAGATAGCCGAGGTGCAGATAGTCCTCATAGCGCTCGGTGAACTTGGAGCTTTGGCGTTCCCGCAGCTTGGCGCGCGAAGGCTCGTCAGGCAGCACGGGGGTCTTGACCACACCTTGGCGGATGGCTTCGACCAGCGGGTAGTCGCTGATTGTCTGGACGAAGATGGCGCCGTTGGCGCGGCGTGGCGTAGCCGTCAGGTCGAACTGGACGAGTTCCGTCCCTTTCTGCCGAAGGCGGAGGGCGATGTCCTCAATGTTGGTGAACCACGCGCTGCGCTCGTCGTGGAGGTGGTGCGCCTCGTCGTTCAGGACGACGAGATCGGGCACCTCGCGCACGATCATCCCGAGATCCACCTGGCTGTCGGTGGTGCCGCCGGCCGGCCGCTTACCCATGAAGTAGTCGGCGGTGTCGGCGTCTTCGAAAGCGGGCGCGGCGTTGTTGCCCGGGAAGACGCGATGGATGTTGGTCAGGAACAGATTGCCTTGCTCTGCGACATGGCCGATCTGGTCTTGGATATGGACGGTCAACTGGAAATCGTCCTGCCAGTTCCTGCCATCATGTCCGTTCAGTGGCAGCAGCGGGTCTTCATGAAAGATGCGGGCGCTGTCGAAATCGACCCGAAGGCGGTCGAGGACGATGATGTTGGGGGCGATGAGGAGGAAGTTGGTCGAGAGTTCGGAATCCGGCTCGTAGAGCCTGTGGAAATACGACCAGGCCATCAGTAGGCTCATGACCTTGGTTTTGCCCGCGCCGGTTGCCAGCTTGAGGACGTAGCGCGACCAATCACCATGGAACATGGACTTCGAGACGGCACCGGACGAATCGTAGCGCAGCAGTGCATAGGCGTCGCGGGCGCGCTCCACCTCGTACAGCCAGATCGCCGACTCGACCGCTTCGCGCTGAGCAAAATACCACTGGAACGGGCGCACGCCGCCGTCCGCCTGTGGCAGCAGGTGCTCGCTCTCGAACCAATGGGATAGCAGCGCCTTGGTGGTCCCGCTGGCGCCGGCATAGCCGCTGTCGCGCCACGCCTTGACGCCGAGCCTTATCTTATGAACGAGGGGCGGCAGCAGCATCTCATAGCCCATGCTGCCGAGCATGTCGTCGCCGGGATACCAGCGCACCGATGGATCGAGAATGACGTGCGGGCTGGTCGGAAAGTCTGGATGCAGGCCCATGGGTCAATCCGCCGAAGGAATATTGGAGCGCGCCGCTGTCGTCGTCATACGATTACCTCGACGACCTTGGTGGTGTCGTTGCCGAAGATATCGATGACCTTGACGGCGATCTTGTAGCGGCCCTTGTTGGGGTATTCGTGCGGCGCACTGGACATTTCCAAGGTGCGGTCGCGCCGCGTGCGGAAGGACTGCCATTCATTCTCGAAGATGTAGCCGCCCGTCCATTGCGATGTCTCGGTGGTCTGGCCATCGACGTCCGTGCTGGTGACGATCACGGTTTCCGGGCGGCTGGCGAAGTCGAAATCAACTGCCCAATAGTCGATCCAATCCGTCCACCGCTTGGTCAAAGCCTCGGACTTCACGATACCGTTCTTGTCCTTGGTGATTTTGACGACCTGGCCGTTGTCCACCGTGACCTTGGAACCGCCGTTCTTCATATCCGCAACCAGAGTGTTGATGTCCTCCTGGCGGTAATAGACGCCGAAATCCTTCAGCGCGACGACGACGGAGCGGCCCTTGGCCTTGGCCTCGACCTCGACATAGGCCACGTCGTAGAAGACGACTTGGCCGCGTTCGAAGGCCCGGCGGTCGAACACGTCCTTCGGGATGTAGCGCAGCGACAAGTTGACACCCTTGCTGCGGGCATCGTCCTGAGCCTGTGGGACGATGCCCATCTCGAATTCGAAGCCGACCACATCCAGGCGACTTACGCGCAGCCGTTGGCACGCGGTGACGGCCTCGTTAATCTGGCTCTGGGTAACCGGCGCGTCGATGGGGCCGACCAGGACGATGGCACCGGCCTTGCGACCATGGAACGGCGGGGTCTGGAAAACCCGCTCGGCCTTGTAGGCGCTCAGAATGAGCGAAAGGTAATGCTCTTCCTTCTGAATTGAAAGCGCTTGCCGCTGCTCCTCGGGCAGGGTCGGGTCGATGCCGACGAAGAACTGCCGCTCGTATTTGCCTAGGTTCAGAATTTCGAAGCTGCGCCACGAGAGCCCTTTGCTCTTCCGGTCACGCTGGACCGCAATCATCCGTTTCCTGGCCGTATGGACAGCGTAACGCCCAAGGTCGCAGCCGATCCACTTCCTCCCCATCTTTTCCGCGACTGCCAGGGTTGTGCCGCTGCCGCAAAAGAAGTCGGCGACAAGGTCTCCTGGTTGAGACGACGCCTCCAATATCCGCGTCAGCAGCGTTTCGGGCTTTTGCGTGTCGTAGCCAAGCCGCTCGTTGGACGCCTGGTTGATGCGGTCGATGTCTGTCCATACGTCGCCAACCGTCGTTACGCGGTCCTCGGGAACGAACGGCGTTTCGGCGCGGCGGCGCGGCCAGCCGCCATCTCTGGCCCAGTGGATGAGCCCCGCCGCATCCCATCCGTCCATGACGGACGAGTTGTTCCCCCAATGCCGCCCGATGGTGTTCGGGTCGAAACCTCTCCATGGCTTGCCGCTGTCGCCACTCTGCGTGATGCCTGCCCCCGTCAATTCGTAGGTCTGGTATTTCAGTCCGTCCGGCCCAGTCACCAACGTGTGCGGCATCTTCGTCGAGTCGGCCTTGACGGTCAGGCTTTTGAAATAGGCTTCCGGCCCCTTGGCGTAGTGCAGCAGGGTGTCGTGGATTCTGGGCCATCGGCCATCGGTGCCCCTGGCGTTGGTGCGCTGCCAGATAAGCTTTCCGATCAGATTGTCTTGGCCGAAAATCTCGTCCATGACCAAGCGAATGGCGCTGTTCACCCGCCAATCGCAGTGGACGTAGATGCTCCCGTCCGGGGCCATCATGTCTCTGAGCAGCAAGAGCCGCTCGTAGATCATCGCAATGTAGGAATCGAGACCGCGCCCCCAGGTGTCCCTGTAGGCCAGCTCCTCGATGACCGAGGGCTCCTTGGTCAGCGTGTTTCCTTCTCCGATCTCGATATCGAAAGAGAAGTCCGCTCCGACATCGAATGGCGGGTCGATGTAGACCAGCTTAAGTCCACCGGCCTTTTCGATCTCTCGGCGCATCGGGCCGCTCTTCAGCGCGGCCAACACCAACTTGTTGTCGCCCCAGATGAGCTTGTTCGTCCATCCCCCGGATTGGCGCCCACTGGCGGCATCCATTGCGAACAGGTCGTCGATGTGCCCGACTCGCACTTCGGTGCGCGGCTCGTCGATCTGTTCTATGGATTGGAATGGCAGGATGACGTTGGTGACCTCGTTGGTCTTCCCCGGCCAGATCAACTCCATCTCTCGGGCTTCAGCGAACAGGACGGCGCGGTAGCGAAGTGGTAATGGCTGTCCGGCGTCGATCAGCGCCTTGATGTCTTCTTTTTCACGCTCGGTCAGATTCATGTGCATGCCATCAGTGCAACAAAGAGGAGGCGCGAAACTTTATACCATCAGCGGTGCGGCTTGCCGCGCTTGAAATTGCCTACACGTAACCTGAAATTTTGCTTGGAGGCACATCATCTGTCGTTGTCAGTAGCCACAATGGCTGCCGGCGTGAAGACCGCTCACTCGGCAGCGGCCATCGATGCGGCGGCGCCAAGGCCCGCCAGAAAATCGGCGGCCTTGCCGGCGTGGCTGGCGGCGGTGATGATAGCCCGCTTGTCGCCTTTCAGCACCTTGAGCCAAGAGGCGATGTAGGCCGCGTGCTCATCGAGCACCATCGGGGCGATTCCGATGTCGGCGCCGACGAACGCGGCGGCCATTTCGGCGACAAGTTCCTCCATGGCATAGCCTTCGTCACCCCAGCGCTTGCGGCCGAAGTCCCGATCCAGGCGGTCGGGATGGCGGGTCCAGTGTGCGGTTTCGTGGGCGCGGGTGGCGTAATAGCCCTCGGCGCTCTCGAACACCTCGAATGCCGGCAGGCGGATGAAATCCTCGGTGACTGAATAGAATGCCCGGCCGCCACCATGGCGAACGTCGGCCGGAATGCTGGAAAAGAACGCCTCGGCGGCCTGGATCCGCTCCACCGAATCCAGAGGGGCGGCGGGTGAAACCCGGAACCGCTCGGGCAGTTCCTCGATCTGCTCGGCATTGAACACGGTGTAGCTCTTGAGGAACGGAATGTTGCGCTCCTCCTCGGCGCCGTCGTCGGTTTCCTCGGTCTTGCTGTACGTCGAGGCGTAGACCACCATGGATCCCCGTTCGCCCTTGCGGACATGGCCGCCGAATTCCACGGCCTGCTTGAAGGTCATCCAGTAGGGGGAGGAATAGCCCTTCTCCACGGCCTCGCCCCAGAGCATGAGGATGTTGATGCCGTTGTAGCCCTCGCCGTTGTGGCGCAACGGGCGGACGATCCGGCCCTCGGTGTTGCCGGCGGCCCAGGGCATGTGCCAGGGACGGACACCGGCTCCCAGGGCGGAGATGATCTTGTCGGTGATGGTCTGGTAGAGGTCCTTGCGTTCCATCGGTTTTCCCCTTCTCGGCCCCATCGAGGGCCAGTGCGTTGCGCATGGCCCTCTGCCGCCCGGCGAGGGTGGGGAGGCAAGAGGAAGGGCGACCCGTGCCGAGGGGAATCACCCGGCCTGCACGGAGCGACGCGAAGGAAGGTTGGGGAAACGGCATGGGGCGGAAGGGCCGACGGCCCGCCTGTTACCCTTCCGCGCGCCAGGGGCGAAGCCCCTTAGCCTGCACGGCCGTCGAGCGTCAGGAGTGCGGCGGGCTAGTGCCCGCCGCACCAGGTTAGGCGGCACCCCGGCGCATAACGTCGGCGAAGGCTCCCCGCCAACTCATGTTCCAGGACTGCCCGACCAGATCAAGCACCAAGTCCCCCATTTCCATCAAGGTGTTCGAGAAGAAAACCGAGACGTCGCTAAGGTCCTTGGAGGACGCGTCACCGTTGATCGCCAAGACACAATGGTAGAAACCATTGTTCTCGTTGGCCGAGATGAGCGTCACGGTGCAGGCGGACGCGCGGAGAGTTTTCTTCGTCATGTCGTAGTTCCTTCGGTTTGTGCTGTCGCACTGGTTTTTGAATGGCCAGTAGCGGCTCAGATAGCCGAAGGGGGTTTTGCCCGCACCGGGGACGATTATGCCAAAATCGGCGCCGTCCACAACGACGAATCGAGGATAAGAGCGGCCGGATGCGGTGATTTTTGAACTGACCGGAGGAGGATTCCCCAGCCAGGAACGGATCGAGGTTTGGATGGCGAAGAAGTGAAGCGGCAAGGAGGTGCCGATTATGCTCGAAGCCGTGCGTGACGCCGCAGCGTCGGCGCGGCTCGAAGCAAGCAGGAGGCCATCATGGTCATGGAGCACGCTGTGCGGGGACTGATCTCCGACGATGAGGCGACCGACATTTTGGCTCGGCTCTACCTCTCCTGGGTCGAGCCATCTTTTGCCGCTTTCACGTTACCGCTGGCGTCACGGTTTTGGAAATAAGTCTCGAGGGCCTGTTTCAGGCGTTGCCCGGCAGCCTTCCTGTCATCCAGGGGCAAAGGGTCGAGCCTATTGGCGATAAGCTCCAACCACTTTTCCGGTGTATCCTGTTTCCTCGCCCGGCGGCGCGCCTGTCGAGCCGTGTCATCCAACGCCGGTGAAAGTCCGAGGGCGACATTCTTACGCCGGCCGCGCTTCTTGGGTTGGACGGGGGACAGTGGCGTCGCCGGCCAGTTCCAGTAAGCCTTGCCGTCCAGAAGCCACTGCTCACGTTTGCTCTTGGGGTCATCATCGTCGATGACGTAACGCAGATCTTTCCTGTCCGCAGTCGGGTCTCCTGGCTGCTTATAGAAAAAGGCGATCCCGGCCGTGCGGCACTGTTTCCGAATCGAGTGAATCCATTCTGGCTCTGTCCGCCTGGGCGTTGGAGTCAGCGATTTCACCTTCGCTCGCGCAGTCTTTGCCTCGCCTCTGGCGTAGGCCAGCACGTCCTCCTGGATCGGCTTCTCGGCCTTCAGTCCATCAACCCATTCTTGTACGGCCTTCAATTCCGCCTTGGCCTTTCCCAGGGGCGTGTCCGGGCGAGCATAGCCGCTGCCGCTCTCACCGCCCACTTGAACCCAGTTCACCTTGTCAGGGCCAAGGTATCCTTTGAGGTCCAGCGGTCCCAGGAGCGGCTCACAGGACAGGAAGCGAACCGGGACGCCGCCCGGAACGCTCAACAACTGGTCGATCCGCCGCAGATTGCCGCCATGCTCGACACTCGTGCCCAGCCAGACGTTCTGCGGCCAGTGTTGCAGCCAGGATGGCGGCACCAGACGGGCGATATTGCCCGGCCGCTTGGTGAGCAATAGCCAGTCAAGCCAGTCGCAGCGCTCCGCCATGGAGAATGCATGCTGTCGCCAAGATTCGTCGATAGAGGGATGATTTTCGAAAATGTCACCCATCGAACTGACGAACAGGCGAAGGCGTCGGCCGGCAGCCTTGGCTTTTTCGTTCCACCGGATGGGGTCGTTCCAGGTGGTCACGCATTGATGGCGCACGCCATCCTTTCCCCACAGGGGCTTGTCACGCCCTTCGTCTTTACGGCGCTTGGGTTCAGCCGTAGCCTCGGCATAGCAAAAATCGCACGCGCTGCCCGGCATTCCAGGGCGCTTCTCGACGAGCTTCGTACAGCCCCACCATGCCGACCAGGTGGCCCCCTTCCGCTCTGCATCGCCAGCCCAGGCGATCCCGGTTTCCTCTCCCATGGCGATTTTCCGTTATGGATTCAGTCACAGAAATCAAGCACGTCAGGGCACTTTCGTCAAGCTTTGGGGGGGGTAGTCCGGGAAACCCGGCAGACAACAGCGGACGGAGGCGGAAGACCACACCGCCGCCCAAGTGATCGTCTATTGGGTCAATCCATTCCCCCAAACTGGCGCCGTTGTTTCCGACCGCCAAAGGCCCCACTGGAACCGGCCATTTCCTTTCGACATGTTTCTAATCTTCGGAGATTTGGTCCTCTTCGTTGAGCAAGGTGTCCAAAAATTCTGCCTGTTGCTCCTGGACCATGCTCTCAATCCGCTTTACCCCGCCATAGACGAGGGTGACCGAATTGCCTGCGTGCGTTTGGATCTCTGCTCCCAGTCCCCCCATCTTGATGACGGCTATCACGCGACGCAGGGCTGCGGCGAACGTGGCCCGTGCCCGGTAACGTTCCGGCGTCCCGTCTGCTTCGAGCTGTTCCATCCGTTCGAGCGCGGAATTCAGCAGATCTTCGTCGCCGTCGTCTACGGCTGGTGCCGCCGGCAAGTTCCGCTTTGTATCCTTCCGCCGCGCTTTTAGCGCCGCGATTTCACTCCGCAACTCTGTGACGCGCCGCGCGAGTTCGTCGTCAATCTCGTCACCGTCCTCCTCCGCCCCGGTCCCTTCAATCACGACCATAAGACGGCGCAACTTTTTGTTTGTTCGCTGAAGCTGTTCCTCGATCACTTCCAACTCGCGCCGCGCCACAGCCGCGACCTGCTCCTCCTTGTCCAGCACCAGGCGCACGTCCAAATCGGGCAGACTGGCTAGAACGAAGTATTCCAGTGTCTGGTAGCGCCACAGCCTGAGCTCCCGGCACAATATCTCCCCGGTTGCTGGGTCCCTCGCACGTCTACGCGCATGGTCGCACTGTACATATCGTCCACCCTTCGGCGGCGCCCCCTTGTCCAGGAAGTGCATTGGCCCCTCGCAGTGAACGCATCGCAGAAGACCCGCGAACAGATTCGCGTGGGTGCGCCCCTTCTGCCCTCCAGCCCCAGTCTTCCGCCGCGTCAACGCTGCGCGCGCTGCTGCGTGCAGCTCCGTCTCGATTATCTTTGGAAAGTAGCCCTCCACGGGCTCCCCGTCCGGCACGCGCCGACCGTTCTCCATTCGGTGTGGCTGGAAGCGGCCGAGGACTGCCTCGCTATCGAGGATCTTTTTCACGCTCGAAGGTTGCCAGCCCTTTGAACGTCCGAACGGGCACACGCCGTCTTCGGTCAATCGCCGCGCGATAACAATTGCCCCCATCCCAGCCGCGCATTCCTCGTATATCCGCCGGACGGCTGTCGCACGTTCCTCTCGCACGCGAAATCCCCGCCTGTCAGTTGCCAGTGTGAGCCAAGCCGGTATGCGTGCGGTGAGCTTGGCATCTGGGTCTGTGGCTAAGCGGGCACGTTTGTTTTTCCACGCTGCAGCCAATCGTGCGGCCTTCTGTGCGCTTTCATCGTGCGCACGGGCCATATAGAAGATACTCATCAGTAAGCGGGTGATATCCCCGTCCATGGTCTCCTGCGAGTAGACCTGTCCGTCGGATAGGGTCACGATCGTGATTCCGGCGTCTATGATGCCGAGAAACTGTCTGAGTGCCGTGTTCACCTGCTCGCGTGAGAGCCTGTCCAGGTTTTCCACGATCAGGACTGAACCAGCCGGAACGCGCTCCTCCTCGATGGCGTTGAGGAATTCTGCGAGTGCACCCTCAGTGCGGTTCCGTCCTCGGAAGGCTGAGACGCCTAAATCTTGCAGACTTTCGTCCAGCGTGAGACCGTGCTCGGCGGCATAGGCGCGCGAGCCTTCAAGCTGGCGGCGCAAGCTGTCGCCGCGTAACTGCTCCGGGCGAGACATGCGAAGATAGGAGTAGGCGAGCGGCATTCCATTCCTCGGATAGCGGTGCAGCATCCTAGATGAAAAGCGTGTCATGGTCGAGGTATCCAGCTCAGTTGAACCAGACCCATCATGCTGATGATCGGTCCGCCGGGTTCGGGCAAGTCCATGCTGGCGGCGCGGCTGCCCGGCCTGATGCCGCCGCTGGACCCTGCCGAGGCGCTTGAGGTCAGCATGATCCATTCGGTGGCGGGCCAGCTGGCAGGCGGCAGGCTGCTGCGTCGGCGGCCGTTCCGCGATCCCCACCACTCGGCCTCGGTGCCCTCGCTGGTGGGGGGCGGCATGCGCGCCCGGCCGGGCGAGGTGTCGCTGGCCCATAACGGTGTGCTGTTCCTGGACGAACTGCCGGAATTCCAGCGTGGCGCCCTGGAAGCCCTGCGTCAGCCGCTGGAATCCGGCCGCGCCGTGGTGGCGCGGGCCAACGCCCATGTCACCTATCCCGCCCGCATCCAGCTGGTCGCGGCGATGAACCCTTGCCGCTGCGGCCATCTGGGCGATGCCGCCCTGGCCTGCAACAAGGCCCCCAAATGCGGTCAGGACTATCAGTCGCGCATCTCGGGACCGTTGTTCGATCGCATCGATCTGCATGTGGAGGTGCCGGCGGTCAGTCCGGCCGACCTGTCACTGCCGCCGTCGGCGGAAGGCTCGGCCGAAATCGCCGCCCGCGTCGCCGCCGCCCGGGCGATCCAGGCCGAGCGCTATCGGGGACTGGCTCCGCGCTCCAATGCCGAGGCCGATGGCGAGGTGCTGGAAAAGGCGGCATCGCCCGACGAGCCCGGTCGCCGCCTGCTGGCCGAGGCGGCCGAACGCATGCGCCTGTCGGCGCGGGGCTGGCACCGGGTGTTGCGGGTGGCGAGAACCCTGGCCGATCTGGAGGGCTCCAGTGCCGTGCGCCGCCTGCATGTCGCCGAGGCGCTGTCCTACCGCCGGCTGATGCCGGGGCGCAACGGTTAGTCCCGGCGGGGCAGCATGCCGCCAAGCTGACGGCCGCCGAAAATGTGGAAGTGGAGGTGCGGCACCTCCTGATGGCCGTTGGTGCCAACGTTGCTAAGCAACCGCCAGCCATCCTCGGCGACGCCGGCCGCCGCCGCCACCTTGCCGATGGCGCGTACCAGCGCGGCGATCTCGGTGTCCGAGGCGTTGGCGGCGAAATCGTTGACCGAGACGTAGGCGCCCTTGGGAATCACCAGGATATGGACCGGAGCCTGGGGGTGGATGTCGTGGAAGGCCAGGGTATGGGCGTCCTCGTACACCGTGTTGCAGGGAATCTCGCCGCGCAGGATGCGGGCGAAGATGTTGTTCGGATCATAGGCCATCCGCTTTCCCCCTTACTTCTTGGCGCGGGACTTCTTTTCGTCGATGCCCGAGGTGCCGGTACGCTTGGCCAGCTCGGCCCACACCTTCGCCGGCTCGACGCCGCAATCGGCCCACAGTGCCAGCAGGTGATACAAGGTGTCGGCGCTTTCGCTGACCAGTTCGTCCTTGCCCTCGGACAGGGCGGCGACCACGGCTTCGACCGCTTCCTCGCCGAACTTCTGGGCAATCTTGCCGCGACCGCGAGCGAACAGCTTGGCGGTATAGGACTTTTCCGGATCGCCACCCTTGCGGCTGGCGATTACCGCGTAAAGCTCGTCGAGAATGTGGCTGTCGCGGGCCATCGGCTGTCCTTACATTGAATTATTCTAGAATGTCATCATTCCGCAGGCTTTCCCTATCAGATGGGCATGCCGCTGTCACGCGTCGAACGATGAATTCGTTACGGTCGCACCGGGATGCCGGCGGCGCGCAGATGGGCCTTGGCTTCGGCGATGGAATAGGTGCCGAAATGAAAGATCGAGGCGGCGAGCACGGCGGTGGCGTGGCCGTCGCGGATGCCCGCCACCAGATGGTCAAGGGTGCCGACGCCACCCGACGCGATCACCGGTACCGTCACCGCGTCCGCCACCGCGCGGGTCAGCGAGATGTCGAAGCCTTGCTTGGTGCCGTCGCGGTCCATGGAGGTCAGCAAAATCTCGCCGGCACCATAGAAGGTCATCCGTCGCGCCCACTCCACCGCGTCGATGCCGGTGGCGTTGCGGCCGCCATGGGTGAAGATCTCGAACCGGCCCGGTGCCACCTGTTTGGCGTCGATGGCGACGACGATGCATTGGCTGCCGAATTTTTCGGCGGCTTCGCGGACGAATTCGGGGCGATGCACCGCGGCGGTGTTGATCGAGACCTTGTCGGCACCGGCCAGCAGCAGCTTGCGGATATCGTCGTTGGTCCGCACCCCGCCGCCGACGGTCAGCGGCATGAAGCACTGTTCGGCGGTGCGGCGCACCACGTCATAGATGGTGTCGCGGTTATCGACGCTGGCGGTGATGTCGAGAAAGGTCAGCTCGTCGGCGCCGGCCCGGTCGTAGACCTTGGCCTGTTCCACCGGATCGCCGGCATCGACCAGATCGACGAAGTTGACGCCCTTGACGACGCGGCCGTCCTTGACGTCGAGGCATGGGATGATGCGCATCTTGAGCATGGCTCAGGCCTTCAACAGCGAGATGGCGGCGGCGACGTCGAGCCGGCCGTCATAGATCGCCCGGCCCGAAATCACCCCCTCCAGCCGGGGGAACTGCTTCAGTGCCCTAAGATCGTCCAGCGACGACACCCCGCCCGAGGCGATCACCGGGGTTGCGATGGCATCGGCCAGCGCCGCCGTCGCCGCCACGTTGGGTCCGGCCATGACGCCGTCACGGTCGATATCGGTGTAGATGATGGCGGCGACCCCGGCATCGGCGAATTTCAGCGCCAGATCCAGGGCGCTCAGGTCGGAGGTTTCGGCCCAGCCCTCCACCGCGACCTTGCCGCCCTTGGCGTCGATCCCCACCGCCACCCGGCCGGGAAAGCGCCGGCAGGCGTCCTTGACCAGTTGGGGATTCTTCAGCGCCACCGTGCCCAGGATCACCCGCCGCACTCCACGATTCAGCCAATCCTCGATGGTGGCCATGTCGCGAATGCCGCCGCCGAGTTGAACCGGGATCGAAACGGCCTTCAGGATCGACTCCACCGCCGCGGCGTTGACCGGCCGGCCGGCAAAGGCGCCGTTGAGATCGACCACGTGAATCCACTCGGCCCCGGCATCGGCGAAGGCGCGGGCCTGGGCGCCGGGGTCGGTGTTGAACACCGTCGCTTCTTCCATCAGGCCGAGCTTGAGCCGGACGCAGGCGCCGTCCTTGAGGTCGATGGCGGGGAAAAGAATCATGACTTACGGCGTCCAGGTCAGGAAATTGGCGATCACCGCCAGGCCGGTGGCCTGGGATTTCTCGGGATGGAACTGGGTTCCGACGATGTTGTCACGGCCGATCACGGCGGTGATCGGGCCGCCGTACTCCACATGAGCCAGGCTGTGGGCGGGATCGGAGCAGACGAAGCGATAGGAATGGACGAAATAGGCATGGGCCTCGGTCGGCAATCCGCTCAGCAGGGGATGCACCGGGCCGTCGGCCACCAGTTCGTTCCAGCCCATGTGCGGCACCTTGAGGCCGGCATCGGCGGGGACGAGGGGAACCACCTCGCCCTTGATCCAGTCAAGGCCGGCGTGGTCGCCGTGCTCGCGCCCGGTGGTGGCGAGCAGTTGCATGCCGACGCAGATGCCGAGAAACGGCCGGCCCCGGCGCAACACCTGTTCGGACAGGGTCGCGACCATGCCGGGCAGGCGTTCCAGTCCGGCCTTGCAGTCGGCGAAGGCACCAACGCCGGGCAGGACGATACGGTCCGCCCGCGCCACCTCGGCGGGATCGGCGGTGACACGGACATCAACCTTCAGGCCGTGCTCGGCCACCACCCGCTCGAACGCCTTGGCCGCCGAGCGCAGGTTGCCCGAGCCATAATCGACGATGGCGACGATGCCGTTTTGCGATGCGCTCACAGTGTCCCCTTGGTCGAGGGCACCGCGTCGGCCTTGCGCGGATCGATCTCGAGCGCGGCGCGCAAGGCTCGCGCCAGCGCCTTGAAACAGCTTTCGACGATGTGGTGGTCGTTGTCGCCGTAAAGCGTCTCGACGTGCAAGGTGGCGCCCGCCGCCTGGGCGAAGGCCTGGAACCATTCCTTGAACAGCTCGGTATCCATGGTGCCGAGCTTGTCGTGGCCGAATGCCACCTTCCACACCAGATAGGGCCGGTTGGACAGGTCGAGGGCGACGCGGGTCAGCGTCTCATCCATGGGCACCAGGGCCGAGCCATAGCGCTGGATCCCCTTGCGTTCGCCCAGCGCCTTGGCCACCGCCTGACCGATGGCGATGCCGACATCCTCGGTGGTGTGGTGGGCGTCGATGTGGAGATCGCCCCTGGCCTCGACGTCAAGGTCGATCAGCGAATGGCGCGACAGCTGTTCCAGCATGTGGTCGAGAAAGCCGACTCCGGTTTTTACCGCGTAACGGCCGCTGCCGTCGAGATCGACGGTGACCTTGATGCTGGTCTCGGTGGTGGTGCGCTCGACGCTGCCCTGGCGCATGGAAATCTCCTGATCGCGAGGATTTCTCTAGTACCAGCAATGGCGCCCGAGGGGAAGCTTGGGGAAATTGCCGGTCTCGTCGAAATTTTGTATATAGGAAATATAACGCAACCATAGGGGGTTCGATAGGCGGGGAAGATGACCATCCGGACAGTTCCATTGATCCTGCTGATCCTGTGGTGGTATGGCGGGTTGGCGGCGCCGGCCGGGGCGGATTACCCCGATTTGCGGTCGCTGGTCGAAGCCGCCCGTGCCGCCGGTCCCGACGCCGCCGATCTTGGCGGCATGGTCATCGCTCCGGCCACCAGCCAGCAGTTGCTGCGTCAGGGTGATCTGGACTTCAAGTTCGCCGTCGGTATCGACCTGCCCATCGATCTCCAGCCGGGGACGCTGTCCACCGCCATCGTCGCGCCGATGGCCGAGACCGGGCGATTCGCCATCGTCTTCGAGGTTGCTATGGCCAAGGCGTCGCGCAAGGTCCGCGATGTGCGCGATGAGGACTCGCGCAAGGTGGTGGACATGCTCAAGCACGCCAACCCCGCCTACAAGAACGCCATGGGCCGGCTGGACCAGTTGTCCAAGAAGGCGGATCGCTATGTCGCCGCCGACAAACCGGTTCATCCCAAGGTCGCCGCCCAATTGGGCGATGCCCAAAGCCGGTTGATGGCGACGCCGCCCTACCTGGAACAGCCGATCTTTGGTTCGTACAAGTACAAGGCCGCCGACGTCGAGGCCACCAAGGCGTTGACGGTCAATTACTACGTCATCGACAAGCAGGCGCGGAGCTATGTTCGCTCCACCTTCGACGTGGTGGAAAACCAACACTTCATCATGGCCTACGGCGTCGATCCCACCGACCCGGACAAGGACCGCATCCACGCCGACCATTCCTTCGAGAAGGACGTGCGCGACTGGGAGCGCGCCGCCGTCATCGTGCCACTGTCCCGGCTGCTCGATCACGCCGTCGGGCAGCAGGGGGCCGCCCAGTCCTTCGCCGCCGCCGCGCCGCTGCTGGCGGAACTGTCGCGCGACCGCAGCAGCGCCGCCGCCAGGGTCGAGGCCGAACGTTTCGACGCAAGGCCGCTCAACGATCCCCGCTTCGACAGCGTCGTGGCCATCTTCAGGCCCGGCCTGCTGGGCAGCGGCTTTTATGTCCGCTCCAACATCGTCATGACCAACTGGCATGTGGTCAAGGGCGGCGATATCGTCGAGCTGAAACGTTACGACGGCCGCGAGTTCTTCGGCCAGGTCATCGGACGCGACACCCGTCTTGATCTCGCCCTGATCAAGGTTCAGGAGCGCGGCCGTCCGGTCGAGTTCATGACCGGCAAGGATGTCAAACCGGGCGATATGACCGAAGTCATCGGCCATCCCGTTGGCTATGCCTTTACCATCACCAGGGGTCAGGTCAGCGGTATCCGGCGGCTGAGGCCGGCGATTCTGGAAGGTCCGTCCGACGACAGGTCGCTGGCGGCGAATCCCAATTACAACACGCCGCGTCACAAGAGCGACGGCGTGCTTTACGTCCAGACCGATGCCGCCATCAATCACGGCAATTCCGGCGGGCCGGTGTTCATCGGCAACAAGGTGGTGGGAATCGCCGACTGGTCGCCCTATGAACCGGCCGCCGATGGCGTGTCCCCGGTCAAGGTCCCCGGCATCGCCTTCGCCGTCCACTATTCCGAGGCGGTGCGCTTTCTCAACGACGCCCTCAGGGGAGAATGATCATGTCCATGGAGCGACGGCTGTTCCTCGCCGCCGGACTGGCCGCCGTGGTCGGCGGCTGCACCCGTAATACCCGCGACGGCATGGTGCTCGACCCCGCTACCGGCCGCATGTACGGCATGCGTTCGGACGGCGTGCCGGTGTTCACCGATTCCTCGCTGTTTCCCAACCGCCGTCTCAAGCTTTCCATGCGCAACATGTCGGGTGACGCGGTGTGGGACCTGGAGCCGACCCGCGAACGCCTGCACCAAGTATTTCTCGACAAGGGTTATCAACGTTCCGACGGCACCGATTTCGGTCTCAAGGTCGATCTCAACGTGTTGCGCTCGCAGCAGTTCGACAGTTCCATGCTGAACGATTACGCCCTTCTCGGTGGGGCGGCGGGTGTGGTTCCCGGCGGCGGCGTCGGTGCCGGGGTCGCCGGCCCGGCGGGCATCGTCGGCGGTGGCGCCGCCGGTATGGCTGCGGGGGCCTCGCTGGGTGCCATCGCCGGCTATTTCACCGTCGACAGCATCTATGTGGTCATCACCGAGGCCGTCTTCGGCGTTCGCCGCGACAGCACCCGGCCGCGTCGCGTCGTCACCTTCGAGGGCAGCCCCCGCATCGAGGAGTGGGAGGAACGCGGTTATGACGCCTTCCGCAAGGTGCAAAGGGTGCTGATCGCCAATTACGGCGGCGGGCGCGGCGTGGCGCAAAAGGAGATCGCCGCCGATATCCGCGAGCGTCAGATCCGCTCGCTGTCCGGCTTCCTCTGATCACCCCCTTCCCTAAGCGGCGCAAACGTCCTATCTGTTCGGCGACACAACAGCGGGGCGGTCATGTCCGAGCAAATTCCCTCCTGGCACGGCACCACCATCCTTTCGGTGCGCAAGAACGGCCATGTCGTCATCGCCGGCGACGGTCAGGTCAGCCTGGGGTCAACCGTGATCAAGGCCAACGCCCGCAAGGTGCGCAAGGTCGGCGGCGGCTCGATCATGGTCGGTTTCGCCGGCGCCACCGCCGACGCCTTCACCTTGCTGGAACGGCTGGAGGCCAAGCTGGAGAAGTATCCCGGCCAGTTGACCCGGGCCTGCGTCGAGCTGGCCAAGGACTGGCGCACCGATCGCTACCTGCGCCGGCTGGAGGCGATGATGGCGGTGGCCGACAAGGACGTTTCCCTGGTCATGACCGGTCAGGGCGACGTGCTGGAGCCCGAGGACGGCCTGATCGGCATCGGTTCGGGCGGCAATTACGCCCTGGCGGCGGCCCGCGCCCTGATCGACATCGATGGCCTCGACGCCGAGACCATCGCCCGCAGGGCCATGGCCATCGCCGCCGACATCTGCGTCTATACCAACGGCAACATCATCGTCGAGGCCCTATGACCGCCGCCGCCTTCTCTCCCCGCGAAATCGTTTCGGAACTGGATCGGTATATCGTCGGCCAGAACGACGCCAAGCGCGCCGTGGCCATCGCGCTGCGCAACCGCTGGCGGCGCCAGCAGCTTGCCGAGACGCTGCGTGAAGAGGTTCTGCCCAAGAACATCCTGATGATCGGTTCCACCGGTATCGGCAAGACCGAGATCGCGCGCCGTCTTGCCCGGCTGGCGCAGGCGCCGTTCCTCAAGGTCGAGGCCACCAAGTTCACCGAAGTCGGCTATGTCGGCCGCGATGTCGAACAGATCGTGCGCGACATCGTCGAGGTCGCCATCGGCCAGACCCGCGACCGCCTGCGCAAACAGGTTACCGCCAAGGCCGAGCTTGCCGCCGAGGACCGTCTGCTCGACGTCCTGGTGGGCGAATCCGCCGGCGCCGACACCCGCCAGAAGTTCCGCAAGATGCTGCGCGAGGGCAGCCTGGACGACAAGGAGGTGGAGATTCAGGCGGCCGACAACGGCGCCGGGCTGCTGCCGACCTTCGATATTCCCGGCATGCCGGGGTCACAGATGGGCATGCTCAATCTCAACGACATCCTGGGCAAGGCGCTGGGCGGCGGCCGCACCCGGCCGCGCAAGTTGACGGTCAAGGATGCCCTCGACCTGCTGACCGCCGAGGAATCGGACAAGCTGCTGGATCAGGAAAAGGTGGTGAAGGAAGCGATCTGGGCGGTGGAGAACAACGGCATCGTCTTCATCGACGAGATCGACAAGATCTGCGCCCGCTCGTCCGAACACCATGTCGGCGGCGACGTCAGCCGCGAAGGCGTCCAACGCGACCTCCTGCCGCTGATCGAAGGCACCACGGTGGCGACCAAGCACGGCTCGGTCAAGACCGACCATATCCTGTTCATCGCCTCGGGGGCATTCCATCTCGCCAAGCCGTCGGACCTGCTGCCGGAATTGCAGGGCCGGCTGCCGATTCGGGTCGAGCTGAAGCCGCTGTCGCGCGACGATCTGGTGCGCATCCTCACCGAGCCGGAAGCCAGCTTGATCAAGCAGTACGAGGCGCTGTTGGCCACCGAGGAGGTCGAGTTGTCGTTCGAGCCCGGCGCCATCGACGCCATCGGCGACCTTGCCGCCGAGATCAACGCCAGTGTCGAGAACATCGGGGCGCGGCGGTTACAGACGGTGATGGAACGCCTGCTGGAAGAGATCAGCTTCACCGCTCCCGACCAGCCGCCCGGCACCAAGGTGGTCATCACCGCCGCCATGGTGCGGGAACGGGTCGGCGATCTGGCCAAGACCGCCGATCTCGCCAAATTCATCCTGTAGCGTGAGCGGGGTCCTAGAGCGCTTCAGCTTCAAGCTGAAGCGCTTGAATTCTGGTTGTACGAAAAAGCCGCGCTTTTTCATGGCTCAAACGCCGCTCTGGCTCAAGAGTTTCCCGATTTTCCGTTTCAGCTTAAATGCGGGAAACTCTAGGTCGGATCCTGACGCCCGGTTTCCAAGCGCCAGGTGAATCGGCCCACCAACTGATTGAATTGTGGAAACAAATCTAACTTTTGCGTGGGACGCAAATGTTAGATTTTTTGCCACTGGCGGCATCACCGCCGGGTCTCACCCTTCCTTCAAATCCTCCCACAGCTCCTTCACCTTGGCGAAGAAGCCCTGGCTTTCCGGTGAATTCTTGGCCTTTTCGCCCTCGCCGGCCTGCTGGAATTCCTTCATCAGTTCGACCTGACGCTTGGTGAGGTTGACCGGGGTTTCGACCATGGCCTGGATGAACATGTCGCCGCGCGCCGGACTGCGCAGCACGCTCATGCCCTTGGAGCGCAGACGGAACTGGTGGCCGCTCTGGGTGCCGCCGGGGATGGTGACCTTGGCCTTGGTGCCGTCGATGGTGGGAACCTCGATGGCGCCGCCCAGGGTGGCGGTGGTCATGGGGATGGGAACGCGGCAGAAGATGTTGGCGCCGTCGCGCTGGAAGATGCGGTGGGCCGAGATGGCGAGGAAGATGTAAAGGTCGCCGGGCGGTGCGCCGCGGGCGCCGGCCTCGCCCTCGCCGGCCAGACGGATGCGGGTGCCGTCCTCGACGCCGGCGGGAATGGTGACCGACAGGGTCTTTTCCTTGCGCACCCGTCCGGCGCCACCGCAGACCTTGCAGGGGTCCTTGATCACCTTGCCCTGGCCCTGGCAGGTGGGGCAGGTCCGCTCGATGGTGAAAAAGCCCTGTTGGCTGCGGATCTTGCCGGCGCCGTGGCAGGCGGAACAGGCCACCGGCTGGGCGCCGTCCTTGGCGCCGGTGCCCTTGCAGGACTCGCAAGGCGCCGAGGAGGGAATCTTGACGGTGGCCGACTTGCCGGCGAACGCCTCTTCCAGGGTGATGTCCATGTTGTAGCGCAGGTCGGAACCACGTCCCGCCGACTGGCCGCGCCGTCCGCCCATGAACTCGCCGAACATCTCGTCGAAAATGTCGGCGAAGCCACCGCCGCCGAAGCCACCGCCGCCAAAGCCGCCACCACCGCCGGGGCCACCCTGCTCGAAGGCGGCGTGACCGAAGCGGTCGTAGGCGGCGCGCTTCTGCTCGTCCTTCAGAACGTCGTAGGCTTCGTTGATTTCCTTGAACTTCTGCTCGGCGGCCGCGTCACCGGGGTTGCGGTCCGGATGGAACTGCATCGCCTGCTTGCGGTAAGCCTTCTTGATGTCGTCGCCGGAAGCCCCGCGCTCGACCCCCAGAAGTTCGTAGTAGTCCTGCTTGCTCATGCGTTTCGCATCCGTAATGAGGCCGGCGGCGGAGGAGGGCCGCCGGCCGCGAACCGATCAGACAGGTCTACTTGCCCTTTTTGTCGCCGTCGACTTCCTCGAAGTCGGCATCGACCACCTTGTCGCCGTGCTGGCCGCCACCGTGATCGCCGCCGGGGGCAGCACCGCCCTCGGCGTCTTGGCTCGCCTCCTGCGCCTTGTAGAGCGCTTCGCCCAGCTTCATGGCGTTTTGCATCAGGGCGTCGGTCTTGGCCTTGATGGCGGCGACATCGTCGCCGTCGATCACGCCCTTGAGGTCGGTGATGTCGCGCTCGATGGCGGTCTTCATCTCGGCCGGGGCCTTGTCGCCGAACTCCTTGAGGCTTTTTTCGGTGGAGTGGATCAGACCGTCGGCGTGGTTGCGCGCCTCGACCAGATCCTTGCGCTTGCGGTCCTCGGCGGCGTGGGCCTCGGCGTCCTTGACCATGCGCTCGATATCGGAATCGGCCAGCCCGCCCGATGCCTGGATGCGGATCTGCTGTTCCTTGCCGGTGGCCTTGTCCTTGGCCTGGACGTTGACGATGCCGTTGGCGTCGATATCGAAGGTGACTTCGACCTGCGGCATGCCGCGTGGTGCCGGCGGCAGCCCCACCAGATCGAACTGGCCGAGGATCTTGTTGTCGGCGGCCATCTCGCGCTCGCCCTGGAACACCCGGATGGTAACGGCGGTCTGGTTGTCCTCGGCGGTGGAGAACACCTGGCTCTTGCGGGTGGGGATGGTGGTGTTGCGGTCGATCAGGCGGGTGAAGACGCCGCCCAGGGTCTCGATACCCAGCGACAGCGGGGTAACGTCGAGCAGCAGGACGTCCTTGACCTCGCCCTTCAGCACGCCGCCCTGGATGGCGGCGCCGATGGCGACCACCTCGTCCGGGTTGACGCCCTTATGGGGTTCGCGGCCGAAGAATTCCTTCACCACTTCCTGGATCTTGGGCATGCGGGTCATGCCGCCGACCAGGATGACCTCGTCGATCTCGCTGGCCTTGATGCCGGCGTCCTTCAAGGCCGCCTTGCACGGCTCGACGGTGCGCGCCACCAGATCCTCGACCAGCGCTTCCAGCTTGGCGCGGGTCAGCTTGATGTTGAGGTGCTTGGGGCCGGAGGCGTCGGCGGTGATGAACGGCAGGTTGACCTCGGTCTGCATGCCGGCGGACAGCTCGATCTTGGCCTTCTCCGCGGCTTCCTTCAGGCGCTGCAAGGCCAGACGGTCCTTGCGCAGGTCGATGCCCTGCTCCTTTTTGAACTCGTCGGCGAGATAGTCGATGATGCGGGCGTCGAAATCCTCGCCGCCCAGGAAGGTGTCGCCGTTGGTGGACTTGACCTCGAACACGCCGTCGCCGATTTCCAGCACCGACACGTCGAAGGTGCCGCCGCCCAGGTCATAGACCACGATGGTGCCGGCGCTCTTCTTTTCCAGGCCATAGGCCAGGGCGGCGGCGGTGGGCTCGTTGATGATGCGCAGCACTTCCAGGCCGGCGATGCGGCCGGCGTCCTTGGTGGCCTGGCGCTGGGCGTCGTTGAAATAGGCCGGCACGGTGATCACCGCCTGGGTCACCTTCTCGCCGAGATAGCTTTCGGCGGTTTCCTTCATCTTTTGCAGAATGAAGGCGGAAACCTGGCTGGGGCTGTACTTGGCCTCGCGGGCCTCGACCCAGGCGTCGCCGTTGTCGCCGGCGACGATGTGGTAGGGCACCAGGTTCATGTCCTTCCTGGTGATCGGGTCGTCGAATCGCCGCCCGATCAGGCGCTTGATGGCGAACAGGGTGTTGGTGGGGTTGGTCACCGCCTGACGCTTGGCCGGCTGGCCGACGAGGCGCTCGCCGGGTTCGGTGAACGCCACCATCGACGGCGTGGTGCGCATGCCTTCGGCGTTTTCGATGACCTTGGCGGTTTTGCCTTCCATGACGGCGACGCACGAATTCGTGGTGCCCAGGTCGATGCCGATAACTTTGCTCATGTCGTCCTCATTCCTGTTCGGCGGATCGCGGCGGCCCTGAAGGCTTCAGCAGCGGCCCAGCGGTCCCCTGTCGGGTTGCCAAATGGTCGGGGAACGGCCCGTCGGCCGTCCCACCGGCCTTATATAGGGCGTGGTGGGAGGCGCGCAACTGCGGTAAAGGGGTCCAATTTCAGTGCGCCAGTTTCTTCATCACCATCAGCAGGTCGCGCCAGGCTTCGCGCTTGGCTTCGGGAGTGCGCAGCAGGTAGGCGGGATGGAAGGTGGCCAGCGCCGGAATCGGGCGTGGCAGGCCGGGCGAGTTGAACTCGAACCACTTGCCCCGCAGCCGGTTGATGCCGTCGGCCTTGGCCAGAACCGCGGTCGCGGCGGCTCCGCCCAGCAGGATCAGGACCTGGGGATCGACCAGTTCGATGTGACGGCTGAGGAAGGGTAGGCAGACCGCCACTTCGTCGGGGGTGGGCTTGCGATTGGCCGGCGGCCGCCACGGCACCACATTGGCGATGTAGGCGCTGCCGCGGTCCAGCCCGATGGACCCCAGCATGCGGTCGAGCAGCCGGCCGGAGGGGCCGACGAAGGGCAGGCCCTGGCGGTCCTCTTCCTGGCCAGGGGCCTCGCCGATGCACATCACCGCCGCTTCGGGGTTGCCGTCGGCGAACACGGTGCACGATGCCGCCTGCTTGAGCGGCAATCCGTCGAATCCGTCCAGCGCCGTCCGAAGTTCGGCCAGGGTGGCGCATCCGGCGGCGATGTGGGCGGCGGTACCGGGAATCGCCCCGTCGCGATGCTCGGAATTGCCGTGGCGGGCGATGGCGGCGACGGCGGGCGGGGTCGCCGTCGCGGGATGCGGGCCGGCGGCCGCCGGTGGTGTCTGCGGCGGCCGGGGTCGCGCCTCCTTGCCGGCGCGGGTGACGGCGTAGCGGTCCATGGGCTGCTCGCCCATGGTCTCGTCGACGCCGGCCTCCAGGTACCAGCGCAGGATGTCGATGGGGTGGATCGCGCTCTTCATGGCCGGGACGGTACCATGGTCCCGCGCGGCGCGACAGCCGGGACAGATTCTTTCCCCGGTCGTGTCCGGAAGGGATCGAATCGGTCGTAAGCCTTGTGGTATAGAGCAGACGGGGCCGAGGAAACGATGTGACGTGATGGGAGTTTGATCGTGAGCGACCGTGAATCGATGGAATTCGACGTTGTCATCGTCGGCGGCGGGCCGTCGGGCCTGTCGGCGGCGATCCGTCTCAAGCAGCTCAACGCCGAGCTGTCGGTGTGCGTGCTGGAGAAGGGCTCGGAGATCGGCGCCCACATCCTGTCCGGCGCGGTGATCGAGACCCGGGCGCTGTCCGAACTGATTCCCGACTGGAAGGAAAAGGGCGCGCCGCTGCTGACGCCGGCCACCGACGATTACTTCATGTTTCTGACCGAGACCCGGGCGATCACCCTGCCGACACCGCCGTCGCTGCACAATCACGGCAATTACGTGGTGTCGCTGGGCAATGTGGTGCGCTGGCTGGCCGGTCAGGCCGAGGAACTGGGCGTGGAGATCTTTGCCGGCTTCGCTGCCGCCGAGGTGCTGTACCACGACGACGGTTCGGTCAAGGGCGTCGCCACCGGTGACATGGGGGTGGGCAAGGACGGCGAGCCTACCGGCAACTTCACTCCCGGTGTCGAGCTGTGGGCGCGCCAGACCATTTTCGCCGAGGGTTGCCGTGGCAGCCTGACCAAGACCTTGTTCGAGCGTTTCGACCTGCGGCGCGACTGCGAGGTTCAGACCTACGGCATCGGCATCAAGGAACTGTGGGAAATCGATCCGGCCAAGCACAAGCCCGGCACCATCATCCACACGGTGGGCTGGCCGCTGGACAGCTCCACCTATGGCGGCTCGTTCCTCTATCACCTGGAAAACAATCAGGTGGCGGTGGGCTTCGTCCTCGGCCTGGACTATCCCAACCCGCATCTGTCGCCGTTCGACGAATTCCAGCGCTACAAGACCCATCCGGCGATTCGCCCGACCTTCGAGGGCGGGCGGCGTATCAGCTATGGCGCCCGGGCGCTGTCCGAGGGCGGTTTCCAGTCCATCCCCAAGCTGTCGTTTCCCGGCGGCGTGCTGGTGGGCGATACCGCCGGCTTCCTCGACATGCCCAAGATCAAGGGCACCCACAACGCCATGAAGTCGGGCATCACCGCCGCCGAGGCGGTGGCCGAGGCGCTGGGCCGCGAAGGCGGTTCCAACGAGGTCACCGCCTATCCCGAACGTCTCAAGAAGACCTGGGTATGGAGCGACCTCTACAAGTCGCGCAATATCCGTCCCAGCTTCCATTGGGGCCTGTGGGGCGGCATCGCCTACTCGGGGCTGGACGCCTATGTGTTGAAGGGCCGCACTCCGTGGACGTTGCATCATCACGCCGACCATCTGGCGCTGAAAAAGGCGTCGGACTGCCGGAAGATCGTCTACCCCAAGCCCGACGGGGTGGTCAGCTTCGACAAGCTGTCCAGCGTGTTCATCTCTTCGACCAACCACGAGGAAAACCAGCCGGCGCACCTCAGGCTGCGCGATCCCGAGGTGCCGGTGGCCATCAATCTCGAACACTACGACGCCCCCGAGCAGCGTTACTGCCCCGCTGGCGTCTACGAGATCATCCGCAACGACGACGGTTCAAACCCGCGTCTGCAGATCAACGCCCAGAACTGCCTGCACTGCAAGACCTGCGACATCAAGGACCCCACCCAGAATATCAACTGGGTGGTTCCCGAAGGTGGCGGTGGACCCAACTATCCCAACATGTAAAGGTGTCGGCGGACGAAAAGCGTTTCGGGGCGGTCCCCCGGCATGGGAAAGTGAACATGGCCAAGCGGTATCGGTTTGATGGTCTGGCGGCGGTTGTGGTGGCTACCGTCGCGACGGTAGCCGTCGCCCTGGGGTCGTGCGCGCCACCCTCCGGCGGCAGCGGCGACGGCACCGACGAAACCATCCGCGAGATCGGTGACGAAAGCGGGTTGGGGGCTTATCTGGCGGGGCGCTTCGCCCAGGCCCATGGCGATACCCATGCCGCCGCCGACTATCTCGGCACCGCCGCCCGGAGCGATCGCGACAATATCGAGCTGCAACAGCGGGCATTCAACCTGCTGCTGGCCGAGGGCAGGCTGGACGAGGCCGCGCCCATGGCCGAGCGGCTGCTGGCCATCGACGAGGCGGCGCCGATGCCGATCTTGCTGGTGGGAGTCCGCGACGGCATGGCGGGGCGTTTCGCCGCCGCCGAGACGCGGTTTTCCGGACTGCCGCACAAGGGCATCAACGGCTTTCTCGGGCCGTTGCTTACCGCCTGGACGCAGGTCGGGCAGGGCGATTACGACGGCGCGCTGAAGCAGTTGGCTCCGCGCGCCGATACCGCCGCCTTTGCTCCCATCTATGAATTCCACGCCGGTCTGATCGCCGATCTCGCCGGGCGGGCCGAGGTGGCGGAGGGTCATTACAAGGCGGCGCTGTCAACCCAGGTCAGCATCCGTACCATCGAGGCCATCGGCTCGTTCTATCAGCGCGCCGGCCGGATGGATGCCGCCCGCGAAGTCTATGAACGCTACCATGCCGATCAGGGCGACCGCACCTTGCTGGACGGCGCCCGCCAACTTGCCGCCGGCACCGCCCTACCGCCTGTGGTCGATGGTGCGGGCGCCGGTCTGGCCGAGGTCATGTTCGACACCGCCACCCTGGTCCGCCAGGGCAGCGCCCGCGACCTGGCGCTGGTGTTCGTGCGGCTGTCGCTGGGATTGCGGCCCGATTTTCCGCTGGCGCAACTGCTGCTGGCCGACATCCTGGGGCAGCAGTCCCGGCTGGTCGAGGCCAATCAGGTCTATCGCGCCATCGATCGCAACAGTCAGGCCGCCGCCTTCGCCCGCCTCAAGACCGCCATCAACCTGGACGAGGCCGGCGACGAGGCCGGTGCCGTGCGCGAGCTGAAGGCGCTGGCCGCCGACCGTCCCGGGGCGGTCGACGTGCCGATGACGTTGGGCGACGTGCTGCGCCGGCACAAGCGGTTCGCCGAGGCGGCCGAGGCCTACGACATGGCGCTGGTGCGGGCCGGCGCCAGCGCGGAATCCCGCAACTGGGCGATTTTTTACGCCCGCGGCATCGCACTGGAGCGGTCGCATCAGTGGACGCGGGCGGAAAAGGATTTTCTCGAGGCGCTGCGGCTCAAGCCGGACCAGCCCGATGTGCTCAACTATCTCGGCTACACCTGGGTCGATCAGGGCATCAACCTGGAGCAGGGCCGCAAGATGATCGAGCGTGCCGTTCAGATCAAACCCAACGATGGCGCCATCGTCGATTCGCTGGGTTGGGCGCTGTACCGCATCGGCGATTACGCCGGGGCGGCGGCTCAGCTTGAACATGCGGTCGAGCTCAAGCCCGAGGACCCTACCATCAACGAACATCTCGGCGACGCCCTGTGGCAGGTCGGCCGGTTCGCCGAGGCCCGCTTTCAATGGCAGCGGGCGCTGTCCCTCGATCCCGAGCCGGAACAGCTCGAAGCGCTCAAGGCCAAGGTCGAAGACGGCCAGCCGCCGGCCAAGCCGGCGAAGTGACGCCATGATCTCGGTCTTTGCTCCCGCCAAGGTGAATCTGTCGCTGCATGTGGTGGGGCGGCGCCCCGACGGCTATCATCTGTTGGATTCGCTGGTGGCGTTCGCCGGCGTCGGCGACACCTTGGAGTTTACGCCGGCGGCGACCCTGACTCTCGACGTTGGTGGTCCCACCGCCGATCTGATCCCGACGGCAGGCGAGAATATCGTGCTGAAAGCGGCGCGGCTGCTGGCCGAGGCGGCCGGAGTGAGCGCGGGCGCCGCCATCCGCCTCACCAAGCGCCTGCCGGTGGCCGCCGGTATCGGTGGCGGTTCGGCCGACGCCGCCGCGACGCTCAAGGGCCTGATGCAATTGTGGCGGGTCCGGCTGCCCGACGACCGGCTGCGGGCGCTGGCGCTGGCCATCGGTGCCGATGTACCGGTTTGCCTTGCCGGGTGCCCGACCCGGATGAGCGGCATCGGCGAGGTGCTGGAAGCCGCTCCCGCTCTGCCGCCGGCCTGGCTGGTGCTGGCCAACCCCATGGTGCCGCTTCACACCCCGCCGGTGTTCAAGGCTCGCCAGGGACCATTTTCCGCCGCCGATCCGCTGACCCTGCCGCCGGCCGATGCCCGCGCCTTGGCCGAGGCCCTGTCCGTGCGCCGTAACGATCTGACCGCGGCGGCGGTGAGCATCGAGCCGGTGGTGGGCGAGGTGCTGGCGGCGCTGGCGGCGGCGCCTGCCTGCCTGCTGGCCCGCATGTCGGGGTCGGGTGCCACCTGTTTCGGCCTGTTCGGTGCCGAGGCCGAGGCCCGCGCCGCCTCCACCGCGATCCAGACCGTCCGCCCCGGCTGGTGGGTTGCTCCCGCCGAGTTGCTGGGCCGTTGAATGTCGTCGCGGTTCGGATTATGGTGCGCGACCCGCGTTGGTGGGGCGTCGCCAAGCGGTAAGGCAGCGGCTTTTGGTGCCGCCATTCCCAGGTTCGAATCCTGGCGCCCCAGCCAAGCGGTCGTTCAAAGACCTTAAAGCCGATAGCCCAGCCTGAGGCCGCCCCAGTGGCGGCCACGCACGGTGATGGGTACCGAGGCGTCCTTCAGCAGCATGACCTTGCCGCCGCCCATGTCGCGGATATAGGTCTGCAACAGGTGGTCCTGGGTGTGGGTGACGCCGGCCAGTTCGGCGCGGTTGTTGAAGATCCGCCGGTTGCGGCAATTGGCGGCGTTCCATACCGGGTCGGGTCCCTGGGGCTTGGAACAGTGCGCCTGGTGCGCCGAGACATAGCCGTCCTGGTTGATCGCCAGCCCGAACATGATCCGGGGATCGACCTTCAGGATGTCTTCCTGGATAGGCGGCAGAACCTTGTCGGCCATGTCGAGGAAGCGGGTGGTGAACTGCTGCGGATCGGTATTGGCGATCGGCTTGTAGTCGCGGTCGAACAGGTCGTCGAGGGTGATGTCACCCCGGGTCAGGGCGGTCTCGAAGATCTGTTCCACCTCGCGGGCCTTGGCCTTGGCCAGCTTGATGAACGGCTGATCGGGGGCCTGGTGGCCGTAAAGGAACTCGCCGATGCGCGCCCGGGTGACGGTGTCGAGCACGAATTCCACCGCCGCCCCGGTCGGGGTGATATCGCGGACCTTGGCCGGGATCGGCCCGAATCCATCGATGGACAGGTCGATTTCGGCGTCACGGGCCAATACCGGCCCGGTCAGCCGGGCGCCCTCCACCTCCACCGCTTCCAGCCGGCAGGGCTGCTGTCCGCTGGCCAGGCGCACCGACCCCGTCAACGGCTGGCCGGCATGGCCGCCGTTCTTTTGGTCGCCGCCGACGGTATGGGCCAGGATGCCGCTGAGGCGGCGTTCCATGTTGTTGAGCCGGTTGGTGACGTCGAGCGCGCCTTTTTCCACCAGACTGGCCAGGGAATCGACGTTGAGCACCTCGGTGGAAATGCCGGCGGCGTTCTGTGCCACCCGTTCGGCCTGCTCGGCGGCATCCTGCGCCCGCGAGCTGATCACTCGGGTCGAGGCTTCCTGCTGCTCGACCGCCGCCGCCACGGCGGTGGCGACGCTGTTGACCTCGTCGATGGTGCGGCCGACCGAATCGATGGCCCTGACCCCGTTCTCGGTGGCGGCCTGGATGCTGTTGACCTGTTCGGCGATGGTGCCGACCGCCTTGGCGGTCTGTCCGGCCAGGACCTTGACCTCGCTGGCGACCACGGCGAAGCCCTTGCCGGCATCGCCGGCACGGGCCGCCTCGATGGTGGCGTTGAGCGCCAGCAGATTGGTCTGGCTGGCGATGTCGTTGATCAGTTGCAGCACCTCGACGATGCGGGTCGAGACCCGCGACAGCTCGCGCATGGTGGAATCGGCTTCATTGGCCTGGGTCACCGCCTCGCCGGTGATGGCGATGGTTCGCGCCATCTGGCTGGCGATTTCGCGGCTGGCCGAGGCCAGTTCATCGGACGAGGCGGCGACGGCGCTGATATTGGTCAGCGTTTCGCCCGAAGCGGCGTTCAGCGTCTGGTACAGGCTTTCCATCCGGCGGATGGCGGTGGCGGCGTCGCCGGTGGAGCGGGTCATGGTCTCGGCCTGGGCCATGACCTCCTTGATCGTGCCTTCGACCTCGCCTTCCAGCGCGTCGGCCAGCGACAGCAATTCGCGCTTGCGGCCCAGATCGGTTTCCTTTTCCGCCTTGATCGCGGCGCAGCCGGCCAGTTCGGCGACATGTTGCTTGAACACGTCGAGGGCGCGGGCCAGTTCGCCGGTCTCGTCCGAGCGGTCGCGAAAGGGAATGTCCACCGCCAGCTCGCCGCGGGCCAGCGTACCGGTGACGTCGATGATCCGCCGGATGGGCGGGATGGTGGTGAGGATCAGCCAGAACACCACCACGCTGCCGACGGCGACGCCGACCAACCCCAGGACGGCGGCCCATCCCAGCAGCTCGGGCCGGTGGTCCGCCAGTTCCCGCAAGTAAAGCGCGAAGAAGGTCCAGGCCAGCGCGATGGGCGGCAGGAAGGACAGGGATATCCTGAGGCCCAGGCCCCGAACGAAGATCTTGATCAGGCTCGAGACCGTGCTGTCCATGACCCCTCCGTTCCATCGGTCGGCAGGGGCCGATGGCCGCTTGATCACTCTTGGGAAAATCGTGATCTTCCGGAAAGGAATTGTCGAGGCGATTCGGAATTCGCCGGAGCGGTATTACCCCGCCAGCAACTGATGGATGTGGTTGCGTCGGGGATGCCACAGACCGCGCGCCAGGGCTTCGCGCAGCCGGTCGCGGATTTCGGCCAGCGCCGCCGGATTGTTGGCGGCAAGAAAGCCGGCGACCTCGTCATCGCCGAGATAGGCCTCGGCCACCAGATCGAAATGATGATCCTTGACCGCGTGGGTGGTGGCGGCGAAGGCGAACAGATAATCGACGCCGGCGGCCATCTCGAAGGCGCCCTTGTAGCCGTGGCGCATGACGCCCCTGATCCATTTCGGGTTGACCATGCGGGCGCGGACGACGCGGGCGATTTCCTCGTCCAGGGTGCGGATGCGGGGGCTGTCGGGGCGGGAATGGTCGGGGTGGTAGACCGTCGGCGCCCGGCCCGACGCCGCCTCCACCGCTGCGGCCAAGCCGCCCTCGAACTGGTAGTAGTCGTCGGAATCCAGCAGGTCGTGTTCGCGGTTGTCCTGGTTCTGCACTACCGCTTCGACTCTGGCCAGGCGGGTCCGGAAGACCTCGTGGGCGGTCTGGCCCTCGGCCCCGGCGCCATAGGCCCAGCCGCCCCAGGCGACATAGGCGGCGGCGAGGTCGGCCGGCTGGGACCAGCCCTTTTCATCGATCAGTGCCTGCAATCCGGCGCCATAGGCCCCCGGCTTGGAGCCGAACACCCGGTAACCGGCGCGCCGCGCCGCCTCGGCGGCGGCGACACCCTCGGCCTCCAGCCGGGTGCGTTCGGCGGTGACGCGGGCCGCCAGCGGATTGACCGCTTCCGGCTCGTCCAGCGCCGCGACCGCCCGTGCCGCCGAATCAAACAGGTCGATCAGGCCGGGAAAGGCATCGCGGAAAAAGCCCGATACCCGCAGGGTGACATCGATTCGGGGGCGATCCAATACCCCGGCGGGCAGGATCTCGAAGCCGATGACCCGGCGCGAGCCAGCGTCCCATTGCGGCTTGACCCCCATCAGCGCCAGCCCCTGGGCGATGTCATCGCCGCCGGTGCGCATGTTCGAGGTGCCCCAGGCGGTCAGTGCCAGCGCCTTCGGCCACTCGCCATGTTCCTGGAGATGACGTTCGAGCAGCAGTTGCGCCGACTTCCACCCCAGGCTCCAGGCCGCGGGCGTCGGCACCGCGCGGGTATCGACCGAATAGAAGTTGCGCCCGGTCGGCAGCACGTCGGGGCGGCCACGGCTCGGCGCTCCCGCAGGTCCCGGCGCCACGAACCGTCCGTCCAGCCCGCGCAGCAAACCGGCGATCTCGGCGGCGCCACAGCCGGCGACGGTGGGGCGCAAACTCGTTTCGATCCAGGACAGAACCGCCAGGGTTCGGCTCCAATCGGCCTGGGGGCGACGGTCGCCACCCACCAGCGCCCGGGCCAGCATTTCCAGCCGTTCGACGGTGTCGCCCAGGCTGCGCCAGGGCTGATCGTCGCTCAGCATTTCGGGGCGGGGGCCGCGCCAATCCTCGGCCAAGGGACAGTCAAGCGGATCGAACCCCAGTCCGAGATCGTCGGCCAGGGCGCGCAGCAGCGACTGCTCGCCCGCTCCGCTTCCCCGGCCCACCCGGGCCAGCGCCACCAGCAGGTCGGTCAGCTGTTCGCCCTCGGGGGCGCGGCCGAAGATGTGCAGGCCGTCGCGAATCTGCAGTTCCTTCAACTCGCACAGATGGTTATCCAGTTTCTTCAGCGCCTGGTCGGCATCGTCGTCCGGCCGGATGCCCAGGTCGGCATCCAGCCCGGCGACGGCGGTGAGGCTGAGGATTTCGCGGCGCAGAAGGGCGAGGCGGCGGGGATCGAGCCCGGCGGCGTCGTAATACTCGTCCACCAGCCGTTCCAGCTCGCGCAGCGGGCCATAGCTCTCGGCGCGGGTCAGGGGCGGCGTCAGGTGGTCGATGATCACCGCGGCGGCGCGGCGCTTGGCCTGGGTGCCCTCGCCGGGATCGTTGACGATGAAGGGATAGAGATGAGGCAGCGGCCCCAGCGCCGCCTCGGGAAAGCACTCGGCCGACAGCGCCAGCGCCTTGCCCGGCAGCCATTCCAGATTGCCGTGCTTGCCCATGTGGATCACCGCGTCGGCGCCGAAGCCGTCATGCAGCCAGGCATGGAAGGCAAGGTAGTTGTGAGGCGGCGCCAAGTCGGGATCGTGATAGCTGGACGACGGGTCGATATTGTAGCCCCGCGCCGGCTGTACCGCGATCGTTATCTTACCGAAACGGGTCGCGGGCAGGATGAATTGGCCGCAGGACAGGCGGCCGGGACGGAAGAACGGGTCGGATTCGGGGGCGCCCCAGCGGGTGGTGACCTTGTCGCGCAACGCCTGGGGCAAGGTCTGGAACCAGGCGTAATAGTCGGGCAGCGCCAGGGTTTCCCGCACCTCGCGGTCGGGCAGCGCCCGCCAGTCGTTGGTCGCGCCCGCCTGCATGGTTTCGATCAGGGCATTGCCGTCGGCGGGCAAGGCGCCGACGGTATAGCCGGCGGCATCCATTGCCCGCAGCACCTCGATGGCGGCGGCGGGGGTATCGAGACCGACACCGTTGCCCAGGCGCCCATCGCGGTTGGGATAGTTGGCCAGCACCAGCGCCACCCGCCGCTCCGCCGGCGCCTTGCGCCGCAGCCTCGCCCAGTTGGCCGCCAGCCGGGCAACGAAGCCGACCCTGTCGGCCACCGGAGCGTGGCTGGCGAGGTCGCACTGGGTGGCGGAATCACGCCGTGCCGCCTTGAACGAGATGGCGCGGGTGTTGATGCGGCCGTCCACCTCGGGCAGGGCCACGTTCATGGCGATGTCGCGCGGTCCCAGGCCGGTGGTGCCGTCGCGCCAGGCGGCTTCGGATCCGCCGGCCAGCACCACCTGCAATACCGGGCAGTCGGCGGCGGAAAAGGGGCCGTCCTCGGCCCGTCCCGGCGATGACACCGCGAAGCCGGTGGCATTGACGATCACATCGGCGGGACGGTCGGCCAGTACTGATTCGACGGTGCCGGCACCGATGGGGTCCTTGAGGCTGTGGACGAACAGGGCGGTGACCGCCATGCCCTCGGCCCGCAACGCCGCCAGCAGGGCGTCGATGGGGGCGGTGTCGCCGGCCAGCATCAGGGCGCGGTAGAACACCACCACCGCATGCGGACGGCCGTCGATGGGTTCGGCGGCGCCGTGAAGTCCCGCCTGGGGCAGGGGGCGCGGTTCCAGCCATTCACCGGCGAAGCCGATCAGCGAACCGGCATGGGCAAGGAAATTACGGGCATTGTCCGGCCCGCCATGCAGCAGATAGCGCCACAGCCGCTCGGCTGATTCGGGGGGCACGGTGGACTCGCCGGAAAGGTCGGGATCGGGCTCGTCGGCACCGGGCAGCAACGCCAGAGGAATGGAGTTGCGGCGGCAGCAGGCGGCGATCTGTTCGATGCCGTAGGGCCAATAGCCCCGCCCCCCCAGCAGCCGCACCACCACCAGCCGGGCCTTGGCGATCACCTGTTCGACATAAAGGTCCACCGACATGTGGTGGCCCAGCCGCAGCAGGTTGGCCAGACGCAGGGTGAAGTCAAAGCCGCTGAAGGCCGCCGCCAGGCCGGCCAGTTCGGTGTCGGCGGCCGACAGCACCACCACATCGCCGGGACTCTGGCCAAGATCGACCGCTTCGGCGCCGTCCGAGATGGTGCCGGGCTGGGCGGCGAGAAGGTGCATCTATCCCCGCACCACCGCCTCGATGGCGGCGCGGTCGAGTCCCTTGCGGCCGATCACCACCAGCCGGCTGGAGCGCTCTTCGTCGGGGCGCCAGGGGCGGTCGAAATATCGTTCCAGTCTCGCACCGACCGCCTGGACCACATGGCGGGTGGGCTTGCCCTCGACCGCCAGGAAGCCCTTGAGGCGCAGGATGTCGTGGCCGGCGATGGCCTGGATCAGGCGGGCTTCCAGCGCCGCCGGATCGGCGATGGCGGGCAGCAGCAGGGCGAAGCTCTCGAAATCATCGTGGTCATGGCCGTCTTCCTGGTCGTGGCAGGAGGGGCGGGCGTCGAGATCATCCTCGGCCGCCGCCGCCAGCCCCAGCAGAACCAGCGGATCGACCGCGCCCATGCGGGTGGTCAGGGCCTTGACTCCCGGGCGCAGCCGGGCGGTGATCGCGGTGGTGAACCGGGCCAGGGCGGCGGTGTCCATCAGGTCGGACTTGTTCAACAGCACCATGTCGGCGGCGGCCAACTGGTCCTCGAACACCTCTTCCAGCGGGTTGTCGTGGTCGGGTCGCGCCATCTCTTCCGGGGTGCTGGCGAAGCGCCCGGTGGCGGCGGCCGGCGAATCCACCACCGCCACGACGCCATCGACGGTAACGCGCGAACGGATTTCCGGCCAGTGGAACGCCTTGACCAGCGGCTTGGGCAGCGCCAGCCCGGATGTCTCGATAACGATATGATCCGGCGGCTCGGAGCGGTCCAGCAGCGCCTGCATGGTCGGCAGGAACTCGTCGGCGACGGTACAGCACAGGCAGCCGTTGGCCAGCTCGATGATATCGTCCTCGCGGCAGCCGGCGATGCCGCAGCCGGCCAGCAACTCGCCATCGACGCCGAGATCGCCGAACTCGTTGATCACCAGGGCGATACGCCGGCCGCCGGCATTGGCCAGCAGGTGGCGGACCAGGGTGGTCTTGCCGGCGCCGAGGAAGCCGGTGATGACGGTGGTCGGAATCTTGCGCATGATCATTGGTCCTTGAGTACCAGCGGCAGCCCGGCGGCGACGAACACCACCCGGGGGCAGATGGCGGCGACCCGCTGGTTGACCGTGCCCTGATGGTCGCGGAACCGGCGCGACAGGCTGCCTTCGGGCACCAGACCAAGACCGATTTCGTTGGAGACCAGCACCACCGGCCCGGCCGGGTTGGCCAGGACCTCGCACAGATGGTCCAGCGAGCGCTCGACGTCGCGGCCCGCCTGCATCAGGTTGGAAATCCACATGGTCAGGCAGTCCACCAGCACCGGCCGATCGGGGCGCAGCACCCGTTCCAGCGCGTCGGACAGGTCGACCGGTTCCTCCAGCGTGCTCCAGCCGGGGCCACGGCGGCGGCGGTGACGATCGATGCGCTCGGCCATTTCACCGTCCAGCGCCTGACCGGTGGCGAGATACAGCGACGGAGCGCCCTCCAGCAGCGATTCGGCGTAGGCCGACTTGCCCGAGCGGGCACCTCCCAGCACCAGGGTGGTCTTGTCCATCATCATCGCCACTCCAGACGGCCGACGGCGCCACAGGCCGGGCAGGCCAGGGAATGCGCCGCGGCGGCCCGGCCACAGGCACCGCAGGTCCAGGCCGGTTCCGGCCCCAGGGTGGTGGCCTTGGCCAGCCACGCCAGGGCGGCGGCCTCGTCCTTGCGCTCGTCGCGCTCCAGCCGGGCCAGCAGGTCAAGAGCGTGGCGCGACGGGCGTTCGGTCATGGCGCGGTCGAGGTGGGTGCGCGCCTGCCCCCACAACCGTGCCTCCAACGCCGCCTCGGCGAGGGCGACATGGCCGTCGGCGGCGGCGGGGTTGGCTTCGATCAGCTTTTGCATCCGCTTGACCCGGTCCAGCGCCGGCTCGCCCTCGCCCAGCGCCGCCCACTCCGCCACCAGATCGGGATGGGGAGCCCGACGGAAAGAATCCAGGATCAGCGCCGTCGCCTTGCGCGGTTTGCCGGCGCGGCGGTGCAGTCGCGCCGCCAGAATCGCCGCCGGAACGAATCCGGGATCGATGGCGAGAGCGTCTTGTGCCAACCCTAGCGCATCCGATCCCGGACCGGCCTTATCGGCGTCCAGGGCGCGGGCGTGCAGCACCACGGCGCGGCGTCGCGCCAGGTCCGGAGCCGGCAGGCAGTCGTGGCGGCGGGCGGTCGCCAGGGTCAGTTCGGCCTCGGCCCACAGTCCGGCCTCGATCTGAAGGTCGGCCAGGGTGGCGGCCAGACCGGCGGCGGCAGGCTGCAGCGCGAAGGCGCGACCCGCCGCGGCGCGGGCGCCCACGCGGTCGCCCTGCTTCAGCGCCAGTTCCATCAGGCCATGATGGCCGAGGAAGGCGGTCTCGGGCCGTGCCGTCATGGCATCGAAGCGGTTGCGCTGTTCGTCGGCGTCGCCGCTCAGTCGGGCCGCCTGGGCGGTCAGCAATCCGGTCAGCGCCGGATCGCCCAGCAACTTGTCGGCGCGGTGGGCCAGCCGATGGGCGTTGCGGCCATCCCCCGCCGCCACCGCCGCCAGACCATCGGACAGGGCGAGGTAGCCCTTACGCATCCGCGATGCCCGCCGGGCATCGAAAAAACGACCCGGTGCTCCCACCAGCAGCCAGCCGAGCCGACCGACGGCGGCGAACGCCAACAACAACGTGACCAGCGCCGCCAGCAGCATCGGCACGGTGGTATCAACCCGCCAGCCCTGCCAGTGGATGGTGACCTCGCCCGGCCGGTCGGCCAGCCATACCACCCCCGCCACCACCAGTCCGGTCAGCAGCAGGAAGGTGAAAAGGCGCCTCATGGTCCCACCTTGGCGGTGGCCGCACCGGTGATGGCGATGGCGTGGGCGGCCAGACCGGACAGGGTCCGGTCGGCGGCAAGCCGGGTCTTGGCCTCGCCGCTCCACGGCGCCGCCAGTTCGGCCGGTCCGCCGGTCAGCGCGTCCAGCTCGGCGCTGGCGACGGCGAAATCGTTGCGGGCGACCGCCGCCGAGGCGCGGGCCACCGTGGCGGCGGTGCCGCCGCCGGCAACGGTGCCGTCCTCGCGGCGGATGACCACCAGCGACAGCACCCGGTCGACGACGCGGCGCCACCAGCCTTCGCCTTCGGGCAGGATCTCGGCGCGGATGATGCGGGGCGCCAGCGCCTCGAAGCGGTCGGCCAGGGCGGCGCGGGTGGCGATGCCGGCGGCTGCCTGTGCGGCGACGGTCTCGATCGCACCGGCCACCTCGGCATCGTCACCGGCCAGGGCCTTGACGGCGCGCAGTTCGGCGTCGAACGGCCGGCCCAGCGCCACCGCTTCCCGCAACTGCCCCACCGCTAGCAGCAGCGCGGCGGCCGATGACCGTCGTGATTGAAGATCGCGCAGCGCCGCCTCGGCCCGTTCGATCCGGTCGGCCAGACGCAGCACGGTGGCGGCGTCGGCGGCGGAACGGCGCAGATCGGCAACCTGTTTTGACATCGAATCGACTTCGGCGGCGAGATGGGCCGGGGCCGGCGGCTGCGATTGCAGGGTGCGTATCGTCTGTTCCAGCGCGGCGACCCGGCCGTTCAGCCCGGAATCGCCCGAGGGCGCGGCGGCGGCGGGTCGCGCCTCCAACAGGGCCAGCCGGGCATTGGTGGCGGCCAGTTCGGCACGCAAGGAGTCGGGGTTGAACGTCGCCGGGGCGGGAAAACCGGCCTGATCGCGCCACAATGGGAAGGTCGCCGCTGCCGCGATCGCCACCAGCAACACCATGATCACCGTGACGGCGGCGGTGCCGCCCGACGATTTCGGCGGCGCGACGGGCGGCGGGGTCGGCTGGGCCGCCGGAACGCTGGGCTCGGAGGCGGGCTCTGACGTCATCGGATGAATCCCCGTTCCAGGTCGTGATCAATGACCGCCAGCAGGGCGGCCTGGGTGGGTTGCTCGGCCCGGCGTAGCGCCCGCCACGGCAGCCCCGCCAGCTCGGTCTCGACATTGGCGGACAGGGCATAGCCCACGGTGCCGGCCAGTGTCGCCGCCTGCCCGGCGGCAAGGATCAGCCTAGCAAAGGTGGCGGCGGTGCGGGGAGAGAAAAACAACGCCAGATCGATGGTGCCGCCGGTCATGGCGGCGACCAGTCCGGGGCTGAGGGCGGTGGCAGTGGTGGCGCGATAGAGCGTCTGGCGGCGGATATCGAACCCCCTGGCCGCCAGCCGCCCGGCCAGATCACCGGCGGTGACGGTGCCGGCCGGGTGCAGCAGCGCGCCCCCGGCGGGATCGACTCGCTCGATCACCAGGGCGGCCAGGGCCTCGACATCGCCATCGGCGCTGGTGACCGTGGCATAGCCCAGCTCGCGGGCGATGCGGGCCGAGGACTCGCCCACCGCCCATACCGGCAGCGACCGGTCGGGCAGCAGCCGGGCCAGGGCGCGGATGCCGTTGCCGCTGGTGACCAGGATACCCTGAATACCACCGCCATCCACCGAAGTGCCCGTCGCCGGTTCGATATCGAGCAGCGGTTCGATCATTACCGTCAGGCCACGGGTTTCGAGGGCGCGCGCCACCGCCTCGGAATCTTCCCTCGGGCGGGTGACGAGGGCGAGCATGGGGCTTAAGTCTTGATCGAATCGAAAAAGCCCGCTCCGGCCACTCGCGCCAGTTCCTCGGCGGCGTCGGTACCCATGGCCCCGGCGTCGGCCCTGGTGCCGGCGCGGGCGGTGGCGTGGACGGTTTTGCCGTCGGGGCTGACGATCAGGCCGCGCAGGGACAGGGCGTCGCCGTCCAGTTCGGCCAGGGCGGCGATGGGGGTGCGGCACGAGCCGTCGAGGCGGGCGAGGAAGGCGCGCTCGGCGGTCACCCGGACCGCCGAATCCGGGCAGTTGAGGGCGCCGAGATAACGGTGGGCGGCGGCATCGGCGGTGGCGCAGGTGATGCCGATGGCGCCCTGGGCCACCGCCGGCAGCATATCCTCGGCCGACAGGGCGGAGGTGACGTGCCGCGCCAGTCCCAGGCGGCGCAGTCCGGCCATGGCCAGCAGGGTGGCGTCCACCACCCCTTCTTCCAGTTTGCGCAGGCGGGTCTGGACGTTGCCGCGGAAATTCACCACCTTGAGGTCGGGACGGCGGTGCAGGATCTGGGCACCGCGCCGCAGCGAGGCGGTGCCGATCACCGCGCCCTCGGGCAGCTCGGCCAGCGAGCCGGCCCTGAGGCTGATGAAGGCGTCGCGCACATCCTCGCGCGGCAGGATGCAGGGCAGGTCGATGCCGTCGGGCAGAACCGTCGGCACGTCCTTCATGGAATGCACCGCCAGATGGATGCGCCCGGCCAGCATGGCCTCGTCCAGTTCCTTGGTGAACAGGCCCTTGCCGCCGATTTCGGCCAGCGGGCGGTCCTGGACCAGATCGCCGGTGGTTTTGATCACCTCGATCTCGATGGCGCCGGGTTCGGCCAGTTCGGGCCAGGCGGCGGCCAGGCGGTCACGGGTCTCAACGGTCTGGGCCAGCGCCAGCGGCGAGCCGCGCGTGCCGATGCGAAGTATGGGATGTTTTGCCGTCATGGTCAGGCTGTTGTAGTAAGTCGGGAACCGTCGTGCAAAGGGAATTACGTTTTGCTTGTTTTAGGCATCGAGACCAGTTGCGATGAGACCGCCGCCGCCGTGGTCGATGGCCGGGGCGAAATCCTGGCCGACGTGGTGCTGTCGCAGCTGGAAGAGCACCGTCCGTTCGGCGGCGTCGTGCCGGAAATCGCCGCGCGCGCGCATCTCAGCCACATCGACCGGCTGGTGGCCGAGGCCATGCGCCGGGCCGGCGCCGGTTTCGCCGATCTCGACGCGGTGGCGGCCACCGGCGGGCCGGGGCTGATCGGCGGCGTCATCGTCGGCGTGATGACCGGCAAGGCGCTGGCGCTGGCCGCCGGCAAGCCTTTCCTGGCGATCAATCATCTGGAAGGTCACGCGCTGACCGCCCGGCTGGCCCACGGCATCGATTTCCCCTATCTGCTGCTGCTGGTGTCGGGTGGCCATTGCCAGTTGCTGGCGGTGGAGGGAGTGGGGAAATACACCAGGCTGGGCACCACCATCGACGACGCCGCCGGTGAAGCCTTCGACAAGGTGGCCAAGATGGCCGGTCTCGGCTATCCCGGCGGCCCGGCGGTGGAAAAGGCCGCCGCCGCGGGTGATGCCGGCCGCTTCGTCCTGCCCCGGCCGATGAAGGGTCGTCCCGGCTGCGATTTCAGCTTTTCCGGCCTGAAGAACGCGGCGCGCCTGCTGATCGAAAGCCTGCCGGCGCCGCTGTCGGCCCAAGATGCCGCCGACGTCGCCGCCGCCTTTCAGCTGGCGGTGGCGGAGTCGGTGGCCGACCGTACCCGCCGCGCCATCGCCCGATTCAAGGCGGACTGGCCCGCCGGCCGCCATCTGGTGGTGGCGGGTGGCGTCGCCGCCAACTCCCTGCTGCGCGGCACATTGGTTCGGATCGGCAACGAAACCGGACTGGAATTTCTGGCGCCGCCGCTGGGTCTTTGCACCGACAATGCCGCCATGATCGCCTGGGCCGGCATCGAGCGGCTGTGGCTGGGGTTGGTGGACGGACTGGACTTCGCCCCCCGGCCGCGCTGGCCGCTGGATCCCGGCGCCGCCAAGGCCGGAGCAAAAGCATGAGCAAGGCCTTCACCAAGGAATCCGACGGCGACGAGGATGATGGCGCCGAGCCTCAGGGCCTACCGCCGGGCAGCAAGAACTACATGCGGCCGCGGGGTTTCGACGCTCTCAAGGCCGAGCTGACCCAGCTACTTCGCGTCGAGCGGCCCCGGGTGGTCGAGGTGGTGTCGTGGGCGGCGGGTAACGGCGACCGGTCGGAGAACGGCGACTATCTCTACGGCAAGAAGCGCCTGCGCGAGATCGATCGCCGCATCCGTTTTCTTACCAAGCGGCTGGAAAGCGCCCATGTGGTCGATCCGGCCCAGCAGAAGAAGCGCGATCAGGTGTTTTTCGGTGCCACCGTCACCTACGCCAACAGCCGCGATGACGAGATTACCGTCACCATCGTCGGTATCGACGAGGCCGATATGGAACGGGGCCTGATCAGTTGGATCTCGCCGGTGGCGCGGGCGCTGCTCAAAGCCTCCGAGGGCGACAGCGTGGCGGTGCGCACCCCCGGCGGCGTCGAAACCATTGAGGTGATCGCCATCGCCTACGATGGGTGACTCTGTTCAGAACTGCTTGAGCAGGCGGCGCAGGTAGTCCAGTTCCGGTTCGGACCGGCGAGGATCGCCGGCGCGGCGGCGCAGTTCGTCGAGAATCTGGCGGGCGCGGCGGATGTCGGACTGGCCGGGCACCCGAGTCGAGCCGTCGTCGCCGTGGGCCGTGCCTTGCAGCATCCGGCCGAAGGGATCGCGCCCCACCATTCCGCCGGATTTGCCGCGCGCCGCCGCCATGCGTTCGAGCAATTCGCCGGCGCCGTCGCGCAGCAGCCGCAGCGCGTCGCCCTGGCGTTCGGCGGCCAGCGGCCAGTCGCCTTCGCCCAGGCGGCCGGCGGCGTCGTCCATGGCGTCGGCGGCATCACCCAGGCTTGGTGGCGGCTCGGGCAGGTCCTTGCCCAACCGGCGTAGCGCGTCGAGCAGCGCCCGTTGCGCCTGGGCGGCGCGATGGCCCTCGGTGCGGTCGGCGGCGGACGGTCTGGCCGGGCGGGGTGGCGACGATTCGTCGTCACCGCCGAAGGGCTGGCGCTCGCGTCCATCACGGGGCGGCGTCCGGCGAAAGCTGTCGTCCAGCAACGTTTGCTGGCGGCGGGCAAGGTCGCGTAGTGCCGTCATCGCCTTGGCGGCGGTAGTGTCGCCGCCACCGGGATGGGCCTGACCCAGATCGGACAGCAACCGCGACAGCTCCTCCAGCCGCCGGCGGAGTCCGTCGCGGTCGCCGGCCTCGGCCAGTCCGCGCAGGGTGTCCAGCATGGCGGCGAGTTCGTTTTCATCGACGGTGGTGCCGTCGGCGGGGGACCCGGGCTCGACGCCGCGTTGGCCCAGGGCGTCGAGCCACCGCGCCATGGCGGCCTCGAAGCGGTTGATCAGTCGGGCCAACTGGTCGGGGGTGGCGCCTTCGGTCAGTGCCTTTTCCAACTCGCGGCGGGCTTGGTCAAGCTGCTGTTCCGCCGCGCCCAGGCCGCCATCCTCGATGCGGACGGCGGCGTTCCACAACAGGTCGCGGACCTCGGCGCGGTCGAAGCGTTCACCCATCAGGTCGCGCCGCGCCAGGGCCAGGGCCAGGGCCACCCGCTCGTCGCCGCCGTAAAGATCGGGATCGCCTTCCACCTGGCGCAGGCGTTCCGCCACCTCGGGGCCGAGCCGGGGAGCTTCGGATATCTGGCGGCGCCAGTCGATCAGCGCCCGCGCCACCGGCTTTTGGAACACCCGCTCGGGCAGGGTGACGATCACCGCCTCGCCGGTTCCCACCTGCCCGGCGGCGTCCTCGACATGGGGAACCAGCCGGGCCGGCTGTCCGGCGAGGTCGTCGTCGGCAAGGTCGTGGCGCCCGGTGGCGCGGGCGGCGCGGGGCCGGTCCGCGGGCACGGCCAGATCCAGGCGCAGCGGCGGCGCCGTCGGCTCGATCTCCAGCGGCGACGCGTCCACCCAGGCGCGGACGACGCCGTAATCGTCGGAAACCTCGGCCTCGATGGCCAGACGGCCGCGCTCGTCGCCCTCGGGCTGGCCGATCAGGGCGATGGAGGGCAGGGCGTCGCGGACCACCGCCAAGGGCCACGAGGCGACGGTGAACCAGCCCTGGCGGATGGTCAGCCGGTGGCCGTCGTCGAGTCCGGTCTCGACCCGCTGGCCGCCCGAGGCGTCGCGCTCGAACGGGATGACGGTTCCATCCATCACCAGCGCCGCCGCACCCAGCCCACCGGCCAGCACCGCCCGGATGACGCTGTGTTCGGGCACCGACAGGGGGGCATCGGACCCCCGGCCGGGTTTCAGCATCAGGGGGGCGAGGCCGGTATAGGCCGGTGGGGTGATCCAGACCTCCAGCGCCGTCGGCCCCAGGCCGGACACCTCGACCGTCGGAGTGACGGCCCGGGCGAGGCGGCCTTCGGCATCGCTTCGACCGCCGGCGGTGGCGATGACCAGCAGCAGCAGGGCGGCGAAGCGAAGGGCGTAGGGATCGCGGGCGGGCAGTACCGGCGCCGGCCAGCCGGGGCGCAGGGATGCGGCGGCGGCTTCCATGCGGCGGCGGTGGGCGTGCCACAGCTCCGCCTCGCCGCTGGCCAAGGTGTCGTCCAGTGCCTGCAACGGCCGGTGCGACGTGGCGCAATCGTGTTCCAGCCGCCGTGCCGCCGCGCCGAGGCCGGGCTTGGGCAGGCGGAAGAGATGACGCAGTAAAAAACCGCCAGCGGCGGCGAAACCGGCCAGCACGACGGCATGCAGCCACCCGGGCAGCAGCGGCAGCACGTCGAACAGCGCCAGCGCCAGGAACACCGCGACCAGCGCCAGCAGCGCCGTTAGCGTCGGCGCCATCGTTTCCCACCGCAGCACCATCCGGACCAGACGCAGGCGGCGGGACAGCGGGGCCACGGTCAGCTCTCCCGGTCGAACCAGCCGGGCAGGCTTTCCAGCGCCCGCATCTCCTCGAAGCCGGGTCGCGCCCGCACCACCGCGAACTCGCCGCCCCGGACCAGAACCTCGGGCACCAGCGGCCGGGTGTTGTAGGTGGACGACATCGCCGCGCCATAGGCGCCGGCGGTGCCGAAGGCCAGCAGCTCGCCGGCCTTGACCGGCGGCAGCGGACGTTGCTTGGCGAAGGTGTCGCCGGTCTCGCACACCGGGCCGACCACATCGACCTCGGCCCTGGGGGCATCCGCCGCCGGCTCGATCACCGGGAAGATGGCGTGATGGGCGTCGTAGAGCGCCGGGCGCATCAGGTCGTTCATGGCGGCATCGACGATCAGGAAGGTGCGCGTCGTCCCCTCCTTCACCCGGATGACCTCGGCGACCAGGATGCCGGCATTGCCCACCAGCAGGCGGCCGGGCTCGACGATGACGCGGCAGCCCAGATCGCCCAGGGTGGCGCGGATGGTTTCGGCATAGGCGGCGGGGCTGGGCGGGGTTTCATGCTCGTAGGGCACGCCGAGGCCGCCGCCGAGGTCCAGGCGGCGGATGTCGATGCCGTCGGCCCGCAGCATCGCCACCAGATCGCGTACCCGCAGGAAGGCGTCGCGGAACGGCTCCAGCTCGGTAAGCTGCGAGCCGATATGGCAGGCCACCCCCACCACTTCGACCCCGGGCAGCCGCCGGGCCAGGGCATAGACCTCGCGGGCGCGGGTCCACTCGATGCCGAACTTGTTTTCCTTCTTGCCGGTGGTGATCTTGGCGTGGGTCCCGGCATCCACGTCGGGATTGACCCGGATCGACACCGGCATGCGAACGCCCCGCGCCGAAGCCACCTCGGACAGCAGTTCCAGTTCGGGTTCGGACTCGACATTGATCTGAAGGATACCCTTGGCGACGGCGAATTCCAGTTCACGCCGGGTCTTGCCGACGCCGGAAAAGACGATGCGGGCCGGCGGCACTCCGGCGGCCAGGGCCTGGCGCAATTCGCCCTCGCTGACCACGTCGGCGCCGGCGCCCAGGTCCGCCAGGGTGCGGATTACCGCGACGTTGGGGTTGGCCTTGCAGGCGAAGCATACGGTGGCGTCCAGTCCCGCCGCCGCCAGGGCGTCGCGGAACACGGTGTAATGCCGTTCCAGCGTGGCGGTGGAATAGCAGTAGAACGGCGTTCCCACCTCGGCGGCGATGCGGGCTATGGCGACATCTTCGGCGTGAAGGATGCCGTTGCGGTATTGGAAGTGGTTCATTGCGGGGGGGGTCTCAATTCGTCGGGGCGCTTGTCGAGGCGGGGCTGTGGCCGCTGGAAGTCCTCGTCCGGACCGGTCTGCGCCGGTGTTCTGGGCGCGTTCTTGTCGCGGCCCGGAAGGGCGGTGTAGGGATAGATCCGGGGATAGACCGCATCGTCGGGTTCGGCAGGATTGCCCTTGCGGCCGCAGGCGGCGAGCGACAGCGTCACCAGCGCCACCACCAGCAGGATCGGCAGGGTGCGTGTCATCGTCCGTCCTCCTCCAGCCGGAGTCGGGCGGCGACCACGGCTTCGCGCACCCGCAGCGGGGCGGTGCCGCCCAGGCTGGTGCGGCTGGCCACCGACGAGTCGACGCCCAGCACGGCGCGGGCGTCCTCGGAGATGCCGGGTTCGATGGTCCGCATTTCGGCCAGGGTCAGGTCTTCCAGGCCGACGCCCCTGTCCTCGGCCATCTTCACCAGCGAACCGGCGACATGGGGGGCGCGGCGGAACGGCATTTTCAGCGTCCGGACGCACCAGTCGGCGATATCGGTGGCGGTGGTGAAGCCGGCGCCGGCGGCGGTGCGCATCACCGCTTGGTTGACCGTGAGATCGCGGATCATGCCGGTCATGGCGGCGATGGCCAGTTCCATGGTGTCGGCGGCCTCGAACACCGGTTCCTTGTCGTCCTGCATGTCCTTGGAATAGGCCAGCGGCAGGCCCTTCATCACGATCAGCAGGGCGTTGAGATCGCCGATCACCCGCCCGGTCTTGGCGCGGATCAGTTCGGCGGCGTCGGGGTTGCGCTTTTGCGGCATGATCGACGAGCCGGTGGTGAAGGCGTCCGACAGCGACACGAAGCGGAACTGGGCGCTGGTCCAGATCACCAGTTCTTCCGCCAGCCGCGACAGGTGGATGGCGCAGATGGCCGAGGCCGACAGGAATTCCAGGGCGAAATCGCGGTCCGAGACGCCGTCGAGGGAATTGCGCATCGGCCGGTCGAATCCCAGCTCGGCGGCGGTGGCGGCGCGGTCGATGGGAAACGAGGTGCCGGCCAGTGCCGCCGAACCCAGCGGGCTTTCGTTCAGCCGGGCCCGCGCGTCGGCAAGGCGGGAGCGGTCGCGGCCGATCATCTCGACATAGGCCATCAGGTGATGGCCGAAGGTCACCGGCTGCGCCGCCTGGAGGTGGGTGAAACCGGGCATCACCGTGGCGGCGTGCTGTTCGGCGCGATCGAGCAGGGCCGCGGTCAGCCCCTTCAGCGCCGCCGCCATGCCGTCGATGGCGTCGCGCACCCACAGGCGGAAATCGGTCGCCACCTGATCATTGCGCGACCGCGCGGTGTGCAGCCGGCCCGCCGGTTCGCCGATCAGCTCGGCCAACCGGGCCTCGACGTTCATGTGGATGTCTTCCAGCTCGGCGCGGAAGGGAAAGGCGCCGCCTTCGATTTCGGCCAGCACCTGATCCAGCCCGGCCAGGATGGCCTCGCCATCCTCGGGCGTCAGGATGTTCTGGCGCACCAGCATACGGCAATGGGCCCGCGACCCACGGATATCCTGGGCATAAAGCCGCCGGTCGAAGTCGATGGAGGCGTTGATCCGCTGCATGATGGCGGCGGGACCGCCGGCGAACCGCCCGCCCCACATGGCCGAGGCGGCGGGAGTCTTGTCTTTGTCGCTCATGAGACCCGGTTGGAAAACGGAAAAGTCGCCGGCCAACCTACACCCTTCGGCGCGCGGCAGGAAGCGGCAGTGGCGCAACCGTGTCTCGCCGCTTTCGCGCACCGCTTTTTCGCCCTATCCTGTCTGGGATCATGTCGCAACCTTTGAGCCTCGCCGCGCAAAGTCTGCTGAACGGCCTGGACGGCACCGCCTACGTGGTGGATTCCGAACGGTGTTTTGTCGCCATCGGTGCGCCCAACTGGCGGAAGTTCGCCGAAAGCAACGACGGCGCCGCTTTGGCCGACGAGCGGGAATTGCTCGGCCGTCCGTTGATGGACTTCATTCGCGGCCACGAGGTGCGGGCGAACTGGCTGGCCGCCCTCGACCGGTTGGACAAGGGCGCGGTGGCCAGCGTGGTGATGCCCTATCGTTGCGACAGCCCGTCGGTTCACCGCGACATGCGCATGGCCGTCACCGCCTTCGACGATGCCGGCCGCCGCTATTTTCTGTTCCATTCGGTGACCCTGGCCGAGCGCATGCGTCCGCCCATTTCGGTTTTCGACGTCCGGGGGCGACCGGCGGGGTCCGCCGACGGGCCGCTGCCGCTGGTGGCGATGTGCAGCTTTTGCCATTCGCTGCGGCCGGGCGAACAGGGCGAGGAGTGGGTATCGCCCGAGGCCTATTATGTCGGCGGCGGCACCTCCCTGGTCGATATCACCCATTCGGTCTGTCCCGACTGTCATGGCGAGTGGTTCCGTTCGCTGGGCTTGCCCGTCACCGGTCCGGCAGACCCAGCGCCGCCGCCGCCCGCCGGGTGATCTCGCGCCGGCGCGCCTGCAACGGGGCGATCCGCTCGGTGATCATCGCCGTCAGGGCTGCTCCGGCGCTGGCGGGTGAACCGGCGGAAAACGGCGGCGCCGGCTCGTACTCCAACTGTAGTTGGATCAGTCTGGCGGTGTCCTCGCCGGCAACGTCCGCCGCCACCGCCAAGGCGAAGTCGATCCCCGAGGTGACGCCGGCACCGGTGATGCGGTTGCGGTCGAACACCACCCGCCGGTTCACCGGTTCGGCCCCCAACAGGGCCAGCTGGTCGTGCGAGGCCCAATGGGTGGTGGCACGGTAGCCCCGCAACAGTCCCGCCGCCCCCAGAACCAGCGAACCGGTGCAGACCGAGGTGACATAGCGACAGCCCGGCGCGACGCGGCGGAGGAAGTCGAGAACCTCGCCGTCTTCCATCAGCGCCACCTGTCCCGGACCGCCGGGAACGCAGATCAGGTCCAGCGGCGGGCAATGATCCAGGGTGGCGGTGGGTACGATGGCAAGGCCGCGGTCGGTGCGCACCGGTTCCAGGGTCTTCCACAGCAGATGGGCGGTGACGCCCGGTATGCGCGCGAACACCTCGAACGGCCCGGTCAGGTCGAGCTGGGTCATGTCGGGGAACAGCAAAAGGCCGAACGAGAGCGGTTGGTTTTGAGCACTCATGGCGGATTCCGGGCGGGTGGGGCGGAAGACCAGCATAGCCGCCCCGGCGATCTCGGGCTACACTGCCCCTTCCGTTCATTGCCTCCGGTGGTTCGTGCCGCCTCGCGTCTCCCCCTGGACGTCCGCCTTCGCCGCCTATCTCGACCGTCGGGTCGTGATGGTGTTGCTGCTGGGGTTTTCCAGCGGATTGCCACTGCTGCTGACTTTTTCCACCCTTTCGGCGTGGCTGAAAAGCGAGGGCATCAGCCGTACCGCCATCGGCGCCTTCGCCCTGGTGGGCACGCCCTATGCCCTGAAATTCCTGTGGTCGCCGCTGATCGACCGGTTGCCGCTGCCGCTGCTCACCCGTCTGCTGGGGCGGCGGCGGGGCTGGGGGGTGCTGATCCAGGCGCTGCTGATCGCCGCCATCCTGGCACTGGGTGCCACCGACCCGGTGGCGGAAATCTGGTTGACCGCCGGGCTGGCGCTGGTGGTGGCGTTCCTGTCGGCCAGCCAGGACATCGTCATCGACGCCTATCGGGTCGAGCTGCTGGAACCCGGGCAACAGGGACCCGGCGCCGGGGCGGTGCAGGCCGGCTATCGCATCGCCATGCTGGCGGCGGGAGCCGGCGCCCTGCTGGTCGCCTCGGCGTTCGGCTGGTTCGCCGCCTACGCCGCCATGGCGGCGTTGCTGGCGGTCGGCATGGCGGTGTTCCTGCTGGGGCCGGAGCCGGCGGTCAAGGTTTCGGCCGCCACCGCCGAGCGCGAGCGCCGCGCCGGGGAATATCTGACCGCCCGTCCCCATCTGCGGGGGCCGCGGGCCGCGCTGGTGGCGTGGCTGTACGGCGCCGTGGTCTGTCCCTTCGCCGATTTCATGGCGCGGCCGGTGTGGTGGGCGGTGCTGCTGTTCGTTATCGGCTACAAGCTGGGCGAGGCCATGGCCGGCGCCATGGCCAACACCTTGTATATCGAGATGGGCTTCGCCCTGGACGAGATCGCCTGGGTCAGCAAGATCTTCGGCTTCGGCGCCACCGTCGCCGGCACCATCATCGGCGGCGCCCTGGTGGCGCGGTTGGGGATGACGCGGGCGCTGCTGCTGTTCGGCATCCTGCAATCGCTGGGTAATCTGTTCTATGTGCTTCAGGCGATGGCGGGGCACAATATCGCCGCGTTGGCGTTGTGCGTGTTCGCCGAGAACCTGACCGCCGGCATGGCCGGTTCGGCCCTGGTGGCCTATATTTCGGGGCTGTGCAATGTCGCCTACACCGCCACCCAGTACGCCCTGCTGTCGTCGTTGACCGCCGTCGGCCGTACCGTGTTCGCCTCGGTCAGCGGCAAGCTGGCCGACGTGCTGGGCTGGGTCGATTTCTTCCTGCTGACCACGGTGGTGACGGTGCCGGCGCTGCTGCTGATTCCCTGGCTGATGCGGCGGCAAGGCGGGGTTGCGTCCAAGTCCGGTTGAAACCGGCGCGCCAAGCGGTCATTCTCGATTCCAGAGTCGTTCTAGCCACGGGTGGTTCATGCGGATCGGCGTGCCGAAGGAAATCAAAAGCCATGAATACCGGGTCGGGCTGACTCCGGGATCGGTACGCGAGCTGGTTCACCACGGCCATCAGGTGGTGGTCGAGGCCAATGCCGGCGAAGGCATCGGCTGCGCCGATTCCGCCTATCGCGCCGCCGGGGCCGTTATCGTCGATAGCGCCGCCGAGGTGTTCGCCGCCGCCGATCTGGTGGTCAAGGTCAAGGAGCCGCAGCCGGTGGAATTTCCGCTGCTGCGCGATGGCCAGATCCTGTTTACCTATTTGCATCTCGCCCCGGATCCGGGGCAGACCCGCGCCTTGATGGAATCGGGCTGTATCGCCATCGCCTACGAGACGGTGACCGACGCCGCCGGACGGCTGCCGTTGCTGGCGCCCATGTCCGAGGTGGCGGGACGCATGTCGGTTCAGGTCGGCGCCCATTGCCTGGAGAAGGAACAGGGCGGTTCCGGCGTGCTGCTGGGCGGCGTGCCCGGGGTGGCGCCGGCCAAGGTGGTGGTGCTGGGTGGTGGCGTGGTCGGCGGCAACGCTACCCGCATGGCGGTGGGTCTGGGCGCCAGGGTGGTGGTGCTGGACCGTTCGCTCACCCGCCTCGCCCAGATCGACGAGCTGTTGCTCAACACGGTGGAAACCGCTTTCGCCACCCTGGACAGTATCGAGCACCATGTCTTGGAGGCCGACCTGCTGATCGGCGCCGTGCTGGTGCCGGGGGCTTCGGCGCCCCGGCTGGTCAGCCGCGAACTGGTGGCCGGCATGCGCAAGGGCTCGGTGGCGGTGGATGTGGCCATCGATCAGGGCGGCTGCCTTGCCACCTCGCGCCCCACCACCCATGCCGATCCCACCTATGTGGCCGAAGGCGTGGTGCATTACTGCGTCACCAACATGCCGGGCGCGGTGGCCAGGACCTCGGCCTTCGCCCTGAACAACGCCACCTTGCCCTTCGTGCTGGAACTGGCCAACCGGGGCCTGGATGCCGCTCTGGGCCATGATCCGCATTTCCGTGCCGGTCTCAACGTTCATCGCGGCCGGATCACCCATCCGGCCGTCGCCCGCGATCTCGCTCACCCCTTCACTTCCCCCGAATCCGTCCTCTTACCCTAAGGATACCCCGCAATGGACCTGAAGAAGATCCCCATCGGCAAAAATCCGCCCCGCGACGTCAACGTCATCATCGAGATTCCATTGCGCGGCGATCCGGTGAAATACGAGATCTGCAAGGAGTCCGGCGCCATGTATGTGGACCGCTTCCTCAACACCTCGATGCAGTATCCGGTCAATTACGGCTTCGTGCCGCACACCCTGTCCGAGGATGGCGACCCTGTCGACGTCATGGTGGTCGGCTCGGTGCCGGTGGCGGTGGGGGCGGTTTTGCGCTCGCGCCCCATCGGCGTGATGCTGATGGAGGACGAGGCCGGCATGGACGAAAAGATCCTGGCGGTACCGCATTCCAAGCTGCACCCGTTCTATGACGGCGTTACCACCTACGAGGACCTGCCCAAGATCCTGGTGCAGCAGATCGAGCACTTCTTTGTCCATTACAAGGACCTGGAAGTGGGCAAATGGGTACAGCTCAAGGGCTGGGGCGGGCCGGAAAAGGCCGCGGCCATCATCCAGCAATCCATCGATCGCGCGGCGGAAGCCAAGCCGAAGAAGAAAAAATAGCCCGGTAGGGTGCGGGCGGTGGCGTCAGGCCACCGCCACCGCCTTGCGGCCGATGCGGTCGTAAAGCTCGCCCACCCGCTTCAGGCAGGCGGCACGGTCGGGCGTCTCCTGGGTAAGCGTCGTCGCCACCGTCTGGCCGATGGCGGTGAAGCTCGCTTCCTCGGGATCACCGGCGAACACCATGGGAAAGGCGCCGATCACCGTCAGCGCCGCGTCGAGCTCGCCGCCGAAGCGTTTGCGCCCCATGGTCTGCCAGCAATCCATCAGCTTTTCCACCGCCGCCGACACCACGTCCACATGCAGTCGCCGCCGCAGCGCCTCGCGCAGCTGGAAGGCCAGTTCGCGCGGGCGCCGCGTCAGTTCCGGGGCGGCGAACGGCCGTTTGTGACCCAACGCGCTTTTGTCGCGGGCGGCGCCGACGCAGAAGGCGTAGAATTCGGGCATGCCGAACCGGGCATCACCAAAGCGGGTGAACACCATCATCGCCAGCATATCGACCAGATAGGGATTGAAGGCCTCGTCCGCGGCCTTGAAGCGTTCGGCCAGAAAGGCGGTGCTGGTCTCCTCGTGCGCGGCCAAGCCCATCAACTCGTCGCGGGTCTGGACGAACAGCCGGGCGTTGAATTCCAGCAGGGTGCGCAGAAACTGGAAATCGGCGCTGGGCGGCAGATCCAGCCCGGCGAGGGCGGCGCGGCCACGCAGCGCGGCGAGAAGATCGAGCGCCTCGCTCTCGGCCGGCTCCAACTGGTCGGCCGGGGCCACCCTGACCCGCATCCGCTTGATCACGGTGGTCTGGCCGAGGGTGAAGCCGACGCCGAGGATGGAATAGACCCGCCGGCGGGTCTCGGGGATCTCGACGATCTTGTACTCGTCCCGGCTCTCGCCCTTGAGCCGGGCGGCGGCCTGCTTGGCCTCGGCGGTCTTGTAGGCGGCGGCGAGCTTGCCCAGCCGGGACAGCAGCACCTTCCACATGGGGTCGCGCTTTTCCACCATGAAGGCCGCCCAGGCGTCGGTGTCGTCGAGAATTGCCGCATCGGCATGGCAATAGACCCGGCGCTCCAATCCGCTCCGGCAATGCTCCAGCAGCGGGCCGGCGAAGAAGTCGCGCAGCACGTCGCGGAAGCCGGGGGCAAACAGGAAGAACGGCTGGGAATGGCAATAGGCGATGGACGGAATCTCCGGCGTCGTCACCCGCAGCAGGTCGAGGCGGCGAAACACGACATCGACCACATAGGCGGCCAGCCGGGTCTCGGCGGCGGCGAAGGCGTAAGGCGGCGGTTTCGCCACGACGGTGGCGGGCGGCGGGGCCATGGCGGATGCCGGCCGGTCGGCGTCACGGCGGTTCGGCGCCACCGGCGGTGCGACGGGGGGGGAGTGGCGGGCCTGCCAGGCGCGGGCGATCTCGGGACGCTTATCGATCACCACCCGGATGACCTCGGCGGCCAGCGCCTTCTGTTCGGTCCAGTTCAGCCCGGCGAGGCCGGACGCGAAGGCGTCGCCGATGGTGGCGAGGAATTCGGCATCGCCCTGGCGGCGCAGCAGGGTGCGCAACACTTCGCCCATGAAGCGGATCAGCGTGGTCTGGTCGGCGACCTCGCCCAGCCGGACCATCAGGCCATCCAGCAACACGCGCTGGTCATCGGGCAATGCCGTCATGGTCAGGGTTTCCAATTCTTCTCGATAGCCACCGCCGAGACCGAATTCTTCGGCGAACCGTCGATGAGCTTGTCGCTGTAGACCAGATAGACCAGCACGTCGCGCTTGCGGTCATGGAAGCGCACCACCTGCATGGTCTTGAACAACAGCGAGGTGTCTTTCTTGAACACCACCTCGCCGTCCTTGAGGGTGCCGTCGATATGGATCGGCCCGACCTGACGGCAGGCGATCGAGGCGTCCGAGGTATCCTCGGCAAGCCCGACGCCGCCCTTGATGCCGCCGGTCTTGGCCCGTGACAGATAGCAGGTGACGCCGGCGACGCGGGGGTCATCGAAGGCTTCGACCACGATCTTGTCGTTGGGTCCCAACGCCTTGAACACGGTGGAAACGCTGCCGATCTCCTCGGCCGCGACCGCCGCGACCAGCCCGATGGCCATTACGATCGCCAGGAAACCCAGCCGAACCATGTCATTCCTCCCGCTTGTTCGCGGCCGATAGGCACACGCCCACATTGTGCCACGATACGGCAAAAAAACCGGGGCGAATGTGATCGAGTTTACACAAGCCGTCGCCGCCTTTTGCCCCTCGGCCGGAAATCTGTTAAGAAGCCCGCAGTTTCTCGAAAGCGAAGGTACGCCATGTCCGTTCTGGTGCCCGTATCGTGGGGCGAGGTCATCGACAAGATCACCATCCTCGAAATCAAGGCCGAGCGGCTGGCCGACGCCGCCAAGCTGGCCAACGTCAACACCGAACTGGGTGAATTGGCCGCGGTGCGTGAGCGCGAGTTTCCCGGCCACGCCGGTCTTGCCGCCCTGGCCGCCGAGCTGAAGGCGATCAACGAGAAGCTGTGGGTGGTCGAGGACGACATCCGCGATTGCGAGCGCGCCAAGGATTTCGGCGCCAAGTTCATTGGATTGGCCCGCGCCGTCTACGTCACCAACGACGAACGCGCCCGGGTCAAGCGCCGGATCAACGACCTGCTGGGGTCCGCCCTGGTCGAGGAAAAATCCTACGCGCCCTATTAGCGGGGCCGTCTCGAAGGATCGGGCGGGCCAAGATCGGTTTGTTGGGGAGGTCCCGTGAAGCTGCACCGCCTGATCGACCCGGTTCTTGGCCTGGAGCGGCGGTTGGCGTCCCGTCGTGGCGAGGCCTCGGGGGTGCTGCTGATCTCGGCCGGCGGTCTGGGAGATACCGTGCTGTTCTCGCTGGTGCTGCCGCGTTTCGCCGCGCTGGCCCGGCCGGGCGAGACGGTGACGGTGCTGCTGCGCGCCGATGCCGCCCGCATGAGCTTCCTGTTTCCCCCTGAAGTCCGGGTGCGCAAGGTCGATTTCGGTCGCCTGCGCCGGGTCGGCTTTCGCCGTCGCGTCCTGGACGAGCTGCGCCGCGACAATTACCGGCTGGTGGTTTCCACCGACTACCTGCGCCATCCCGATCTCGACGAGGCCTTGGCCTTCGCCTGTGCCGCCCCCGAGACCGCCGCCATGGCCCCCCGGCCGTGGCCCAAGCACCAGCCGCGCCTTGATGCCCATCGGCGCCGCTGGGGCCGGCTGTTCGAGTCCGGCCGGCCGCTGGAGGACAAGGTGGTGCGGCTGTCGCGCTTCGCCGATTTTCTTGCCGGTGGCAGCCACACGCCGCCGCTGGTGGCGTTGCCGCCCGAACGGCTGCCGCCGCCGGTGCCGCTGCCCGGGCCGACCGTCGTCGTCCAGCCGTTCTCGGCGGTCAAGGCCAAGCAAAGTCCGCCCGAACTGTACCGGCGCATCCACGCCGCTCTGCCCGCCGGCTGGACCATGCGCATCGCCGGCCATCCCAGCGATCTCGAACGTAATCCCGACTACCGGCCGCTGCTGGATCTGCCCGGCGTATCGTTCGAGCCGGCGCCGTTCGCCGAACTGGCGGGGATTTTGCGCTCGGCCCGGCTGGTGATTTCGGTCGATACCGCCTGCATGCATCTGGCGGTCGCCCTGGGGGTGCCCACATTATGTCTTGCCAGCGCCGCCTATGTGGGTGAGATCGTTCCCTATGCCGCCGAGGTGACGCCGCCGTGGGTACGGTTCCTGTGGCGGCCGCGCGATTGCGCCGGCTGCCTCGGCGACTGCCGGTTTGAAACGGTGGGGACCATGTACCCCTGCGTCGCCGCCCTCGACGCCGCCGAGGTGGTCGCCGCTGTGGCCGAGATGACGGAGGCGAGATCATGAAGATCGCTACGCTGCTTGACCCCATCCTGCGTCTGGTGTTGCGCTATCGCAAGCGCCGCCGCCGCGCCGAGGGCGTCTTGCTGGTCAGCTCGCGCGGGCCGGCCGAGATGGTGTTCCTGTCCGCCGTGTTGTCCCGGTTCATGCGTCTGGCGGCGCTGGACGAGAACGTCACCTTGCTGTGTCGGCCCGACGCCGCCGGCATGAGCTTTCTGTTTCCGCGTTTTCTCAAGCTGCGGCGCATCGAATTTCGTCGTCTCGACGAGATCGAGTACCGTTGGAAAAGTTTCGCCGAGCTGCACGCCCAGCATTACCGCCTGATCGTCTCCCTCGACTATGTGCGCGAGCACGACAAGGACGAGGCGCTGATCATCACCGCCGATCCCGCCGAGACCGCCGGCATGGTGCCGCCACCCTACAAGCGCAACTTCGCCAAGCGGTTGGTCGAGAGCGAAAAGGTGTTCGATATCCTGTTCGATTCCGGGCCGATCCGTCAGGACAAGATCCTGCGCTGGTCGAAATTCGCCGACGAGGTGCTGGACGATCGCCAGCCGCCGCAACTGGCGCTGCTGCCCGACAGCCAGTTGCCCCAGGCCGAGAAGCTGCCCGATACCGTGGTGTTCTTCCCGTTCTCCGGCGTCACCCAGCGCATGCTGCCGGCCGAGATGTGGCGCCTGATGGCCGAGGCCATCCCGCCGCACTGGCAGATCCTGGTCGCCGGTCATCGCAACGATTTCGATCGCCATCCGGAATACATGACGCTGATGTCGCGACCCAACGTGGTGATGGAGACCTCGGGATTCGAGCGGCTGGCCTCGATCCTGATGGGGTCGCGCCTGGCCATCGGCGTCGATACCGCCGGCATGCATCTGGCGGTGTTGCTGGGCATTCCCACCATGTGTCTGGCCAGCGCCGCCTATGTCGGCGCCGGCGTGCCCTATGACGACCGGGTGATCCCCGCCAACGTCCAGTTCGTCTACACGCCGATGGAATGCCAGGGCTGCCTGGGCCGCTGCAAGTTCCCGCTGGTGGACGGCATGTACCAATGCGTCGCCGACATCGACACCGATCAGGTGCTCGGCCATGTCCGCGATTCGGTGGCGCGGGGCGTGTTCTAGGTGCTGGCGACACTGTTTCCCCGGGGTATGCGCCGGCGTTGGTGGCTGTTCCGTCCCATCGACGCCCTGGTGGCGTTATGGCCGTCGCCCCGCCGTCGCCGCGGCCTGCTGGTGGTGCGCATGGACGGCATCGGCGACATGGTGATGTTCCGCGCCGCGCTCGAGCATTATCCCGACGCCTTCGGGGTGCCGGCCGCCGCCATCACCGTGCTGGGCTGCAAATCGTGGCAGCCGTTGGCCGACACGGTTTTTCCCGGCTTCAAGGTCGTCGCCATCGACGAGCATGCCTTCGAGAAGAAGTGGTTCTATCGTCTTCGCATCGCGCTGTGGGTGCGGCGCCAGGGGTTCGCCATCGCCGTCTGCGACATGTTCATGCGCAAGACCCTGACCGCCGACGCCCTGGTGTGGGCGTCGCGGGCGCGTGAACGCATTGTCTGCACCCCGTTCGTCACCGATCGGACCCGGGCGGAATACGCCTGGTACCTGGCCAAGGCGACGCGGGTGATCGATACCGGCCCCTATCCCACCCACGAGGGACTGCGCCATTTCACCTTTCTTCAGGCGTTGATGGGCATCCGCATGCCGGCCGAGGTTCCCGCCATTCCCTGGCGCGAGCAGGCGCCGCTGGTGCCGGCCGGCGGGCCCTATGTGGTGATGAATTTCGGTTCCAACGAGCCGGGGCGGCGCTGGCCGTTCGAGAAGTTCGTCGATCTGGCCAGGCGCTGCCTCGACCACGGCCTGCGGGTGGTGTTCGTCGGCGCGGCCCAGGAAGCCTTCGCCAAGCCGATATTGGCCGGGTTGGACCACCCCGGCATCGTCGATACCATCGGGGCGCTGAAGTTGCCGCAACTGGTGGACGTGCTGAAGCACGCCGCCTGCGTGGTCAGCAACGACACCGGCCCCGGCCATCTCGCCATCGGGGTCGGAGTACCGACGGTGCTGCTGGCCGGCGGTGGCCATTTCGGCTGTTTCGTGCCCTATCCCGAGGTCATCCGTCCCAAGGGGGCGGTATTCCTCAACGCCCCCATGGAGTGCTATCACTGCCTGTGGCGCTGCCACAAGCGGGCGTCGGCCAAGGACTCGTTTCCCTGCGTTGCCGAAATCTCCGTGGATGCGGCGTGGCAGGCGGTGTGCCCCTGGGCCGCCGAGTCGCGCGGCGTTTAGCGGGGGTCGCCAAGGGTCCAAAGGCGCCCGTCCCGACATCAAGGGCGCGCGCCAATCCAGGCATCTTGCCCGGATTTGCCGTTGGTCATCGACAGCCGGCAGGACACGGGCTTAGACTTGCGCCATGACTGCCGACGACCGATCCCGATTCCTCCCCCGCCTGCGGGCGCTGATGGCTATGACCGTAGCCAACGGCTGCGCCGAGGAGGAGGAACTGTCGGCGGCGCGCATGGTGGCCAAGCTGGTCGAACAGATGGACGGCAATCCGGCCAACGCTGCCGCCACCGATCCGTCCTGGGCGGCGCGCGAACGGGATAATCCGCAGTATCAGGCGCTGCTGGAGAAAAGCACCCTGGAGGGGCTGCTGAAGGCGGCATTGCAGGAATTGGCGCTGGGCCATATCAACACGGTTTCGCCGGCCAACCGTAACCTGCGTGGTCAGCCGGTGGAACGGGTGCGCACCACCGAGCTGCTGGTGCCGTACTTCACCATGATGCTGGGTAGCGCGGTGTCGTCGCGCATGGCCCGCGACATGGTTGACGATACCTTGGAAGAGTTGATCTACGACGGGTTGCTGCCGGAAATCCTGGCTATCCCGCGCGAGTGATCCAGCAAAAAGCCCCGGACCATTGAGTCCGGGGCTTTCGCCACACACATCGGCAAGAAATCAGCGAACGAACACCTGAACCTCGCCGCCGCTGGCGGTGGCGCTGGTGGTCGAGGTGACGCGCACCCGGCTCGCCGGCAGGTTCATAGCGGTCAGCGAGCGCAGCACCTGATCGGCGTTGCGCTTGGCGGTCGAGGCCGCCAGCGACTGCTGGCCCGGGGTGGCGCCCACCGGCGACACCGCGACCACGTCGAAGGTGGCGTTGGGGCGGCGATCCAGCGCGCTCTTGATGGCGGCGTAAAGTGCCGGTTCGTAGTTGACGTTGGGCTTGTCGAACCGGATGGTGACCAGCGGCATGTCGCCCGAGGCCGGGGCGGTGCGGGCCGGCGCGGCGTCATAGCTGGCATTGATGCGGCTGGACAGTCCGCCGGCGAACAGGGCGCCGTTCTTGATTCCCAGCGCCAGGGTGTTGAGGTTCTGCTTCTCCGAGGCGACGTACTGCTGCTGACGGGTGGCGTCGGCGGTCAGCTCGCCCAGCAGGCGCTCGACCATCACCACGGTACGGTTGGTCTCGTCCTCCAGGATGCGCAGCTGGCGGTGGTCTTCGTCGACCGCGCCGGACAGCGAGCGGGCGGCGCGCACCGAATCCAGCAGGAAGCCGGACATGGTCGAAGACGCGGTGACCTCGTTGGTCAGCCGGTTCATCTTCAGTACGTCGTCGGTGATGCGGTCGAGTTCACCCTGGGCGGCGTTCCATTGCTGGGTCAGCACCGGGTTGCCGGGAGTGGTGCCGACCTGGAGGCGGGCGTTGATGGCGGCGACGGTACCGTGATAGCGCTGGGAGTCCTGAACGGTTTCATTGCGGATCTGCTGCAACGACTGGTTCTGACGCGCCAGCGCCGCCTGCAGCGACTGGAGGTCGCCGCGAAGCGCGGTGACCTTGCCGCCGACGAAGGTGCCGGTGGGGGATCCCGCGGTAACGCCGACGGGATCAAAATTGGACGAACCGAGCGCCGGCGGCGCTTCGGCCGGCAGCTGTTCGGCACTGACCGCGCCAGCCGCCGGCTGGGTGGTGGCGACGGTTCCCGATGCCGGGAACAGCGCATCCTCGGCGAACGAGCATCCGCCTGCCAGGAGAACCGCGCACAACGCCGCGGCTTGGGTCTTTTTCAGGGCCATTGGGACTGCTGATCCTTTAGGTTCGCCAGTTCAGACAAATACCGCCGGGTGCCAGATCATTCTCGAACATTAAAACGATCGCCCCCCTCAAACTTTGGGCCGGATTTTACGCAATTGACCATGCGGCCACAAGTCCGCATTTCGACAGGCGGTACATTGCCGCCGAAAGAGTTCATGCCGCACGGGAAGTTTCCAGGGCCGGATTTTCGGACTTGCGGGGACGGGGACGTTTGTGTAAGGTCCGCGTCCTCGCCGGACGGTTTTGCCGTGCGGCGGCGTCGCGCCCGTAGCTCAATTGGATAGAGCATCAGACTACGGATCTGAGGGTTAGGAGTTCGAATCTCTTCGGGCGCGCCACTTTTCCTAAGCGTTTACAAGCCGTTAGCCAATAAGACCCCACCAATGGTGGCGGGGTTTTGGTTTAATAGGGCTGTAATAGGGCAGAGTGGTTTTGGGCAGGGGAGATGGTGCGGTTATAGCCTCACCTCATAAATGAGCTGCCCTCGCGCTGTTCAGCTACTGCACCGTGCCGAGACCAGAGTCTCTGCGATGCCGCATGACCTGTCGGAATAAATCCGCAGACTGTCTGAAACCCACGTGACCGGGCCTCGTCAAGAGCAAGGGCAAACGCTTGGGTCATGATCCCAGCCCCCCAATGGGCGCTGGCAAGGAGGTAGCCAACTCTTGCCGAGCCTTGTGCGACATCCATCCTGCTGATGGATAACTGACCGACAGCCGAGTTGTCACCCAGGACGATGGCGTAGGAGACCGCGTTTCGTCCTGCGCACCATTCCGTCGTCTCTTGGATGAACTGGTCACCTTCTATGGGCCGTTCAGGCAAAGGATGTCCGAGTTCCTGGGCCAGACGAATGTCGGTGCTTAAAATCTTGGCTAGTTGAGCGCCATACATTTGAGCTAACTGGTCCCGGCCTTCTGGCTCTGGGGCGATGAGCGCAAGGCGAACAGGTCGCGAGGTATTCATCATGTCTTCTGCCATCTGATCCCGGAACAGTGGGTAGGATAGAGCCGGGTCGCGTTCGGAGCCAAGGAACTGGATGCTATGGCAATTCGCCTATTGATCCAGTCTCAGTCCGATTGGCACAGATATACGCTGGAACGCTGCCAGCCTTTTCATACAGGCTAAGAATGGGGGCGCAGGGGCTTAAGAGTTTGGTTCAGTGTAACTGCTTCAAACTCTATGCCTTCATCCGTTCGCGGAAGTAGGCGATGGTGCGTTCCAGCCCCTGTTCCAGCGGGACGGTCGGTCCCCAGCCCAGTTTTTCCTTGGCCAGCGAGATGTCGGGCTGGCGCTGGCGGGGGTCGTCGGCCGGCAGCGGCATGAATTCCAGCTTGGATTTCGACTTGGTCAGCCGCAGCACCGAGTGGGCCAGTTCCAGCATGGTGAATTCACCGGGATTGCCCAGGTTGATCGGACCGGTGACCTCGTCGGGCGAGGCCATCAGGCGGACAAAGCCTTCGATCAGGTCGTCGACGAAGCAGAACGAGCGGGTCTGGCTGCCGTCGCCATAGATGGTGATGGCGCGGCCTTCCAGTGCCTGGACGATGAAGTTGGACACCACTCTTCCGTCGTTGGGATGCATGCGCGGGCCGTAGGTGTTGAAGATGCGCGCCACCTTGATGCGCAAGGAATGCTGGCGCCAATAGTCGAAGAACAGGGTCTCGGCGCAACGTTTGCCCTCGTCGTAGCAGGCGCGCGGGCCGATGGGATTGACGCTGCCGCGATAATCCTCGGTCTGGGGATGGACCTCGGGATCGCCATAAACTTCCGAGGTGGAGGCCTGGAAGATCTTGGCGCCGATGCGCTTGGCCAATCCCAGCACGTTGATGGCGCCATGCACCGAGGTCTTGGTGGTCTGCACAGGATCGCGCTGGTAATGCACCGGCGAGGCCGGGCAGGCCAGATTGTAGATCTCGTCCACCTCGACATAGAGGGGGAAGGTCACGTCGTGGCGCAACAGCTCGAAATAGGGATTACCCAGCAGGTGGGCGATGTTGTCCTTGACGCCGGTGAACAGATTGTCGGCGCACAGCACGTCGCAACCCTCGGCCAGCAGCCGTTCGCAGAGATGCGAGCCCAGAAAGCCCGCCCCGCCCGTCACCAGAACCCGTTTGCGCCCGTACTTCATGGTTTTCGCCCCGTCATGGTGGTCCTGCCTTCTACGGCAATGCCGTAGCGATGACAAGGCGGCTTCCGAATCGGCCGGATGCGTCCAGGCCTCGGCGGCGGCGGCCGTCAGGCGAGGGTGGCGAATTTTCCCACGCCGATGTGGAGCCGGCGGCCGCGATCGGGTAAGGGTGTGCCATGACATCCTCGCCCCGTGCCGCCAAACCCCGCGTCCCCGAACCCCGCGTCATCGCGCTTGATCTGCTCGCCGCCGTACTCGACCGCAACCGTCTGCTCGACGAGGTGCTGGAGGACAAGCGGCTGGCCGAGCTGGACGAGCGCGACCGCGGCTTCGTCCGGATGCTGCTGGCCACCACCCTGCGGCGGCTGGGCCAGATCGACGAGCTGATCGAACGCTGTCTCGACAAGCCGCTGCCGGCCAAGGCCGCCGCCGCCGGCCATGCGCTGCGGCTGGGGGTGGCGCAGTTGCTGTTCCTCGACGTCGCCCCCCACGCCGCCATCTCGACCAGCGTCGAGTTGGTCAAGCACACTCAGCTGGCCGGCTTCGCCGGGCTGATCAACGCCGTGCTGCGCCGACTTGGGCGCGACGGCGCCACCCTGGCGGCGGGCCAGGACGCCGCCCAGATCAATACCCCACTTTGGCTGTGGCTGTCGTGGTGCCGCTGTTACGGCGAGGCGACGGCGCGGGCCATCGCCGCCGCCCATTTCGACGAGGCGCCGGTGGACATCACCGTCGCCGCCGACCCGCAGGGCTGGGCCGAGCGGCTGGAGGCCGAGATTCTGCCCACCGGCACGTTGCGGCGCCGCGGCGGCGGCACCGTCGCCGGCCTGCCCGGCTTCGACGAAGGTGCTTGGTGGGTGCAGGACGCCGCCGCCGCCCTGCCGGCCCGGTTGCTGGGCGAGGTGGCGGGCAAAAGCGTCGCCGATTTGTGCGCCGCCCCCGGCGGCAAGGCGTTGCAGCTTGCCGCCGCCGGAGCGCGGGTGACGGCGGTGGATCGCTCGGCCAAGCGGCTGGTGCGCTTCACCGCCAATCTCACCCGCCTCGGCCTGACGGCGACGGTGATCGAGGCCGATGCCGGCGCCTGGACCCCGCCCCAGCCGTTCGACGCGATCCTGCTCGACGCGCCATGCTCGGCCACCGGCACGTTGCGGCGCCATCCCGACGTGGCGCGGCACAAGAGCCCGGCCGAGGTCGCCAAACTGGCGGGGGTGCAGGCGCGGCTGCTGCGGGCGGCGGTGCCCATGCTGCGGCCCGGCGGCGTCCTGGTCTATTGCGTCTGCTCGCTGGAGCCGGAGGAAGGCGTGGAACAGATCGAGCGCCTGCTGGCCGAGGGCGCGCCGCTGCGCCGCGTCGCCATCACCGCCGACGAGGTCGGCGGCATGGCCGAACTGCTGACGCCCGCCGGCGATCTGCGCACCCTGCCCTGCCACCTTGCCGAAAGGGGCGGGATGGATGCATTCTTCGCGGCAAGGCTGCAAAGGATATGAGATGACCGCCCGACGTTTCGTCCTGATCGACCGCGACGGCACCATCAACGTCGAAAAACATTACCTGTCCGATCCCGATCAGTTGGAGCTGTATCCCGGCGTGGCGGCGGCGATCCGGCGGCTGAACCGGCTGGACCTCGGCGTCGCCGTGGTCACCAACCAGTCGGGCATCGCCCGGGGCTTTTTCGATCTCGACCGGCTGGAACAGATCCATACCCGCCTTTTCGCCCTGCTGGAGGCCGACGGTGCCGTCATCGACGGCATCTACATCTGCCCGCATGGTCCCGACGAGGACTGCATCTGCCGCAAGCCGCTGCCCGGCATGGTCGAGCAGGCGGTGGCCGAACATCACTTCGATCCCACCCGCTCGTTCATGATCGGCGACAAGGAGGTCGATATCGACCTGGGCCGGGCGGTGGGCGCCGTCACTTTCCTGGTGCGCACCGGCCACGGGCCGAGCTGGGTCGCGGGCACCAAGGCCGACCATGTGGTCGATGACCTGCCGGCGGCGGTGAAGATCATCGAGGGACTGGTGGCGGCGGAACGCGCATGCGCATCCTCTTCCTGACCGAGAACTTCCCGCCCGAGACCAACGCCGCCGCCACCCGGGTGTCGGAGCGGGCGCTGTACTGGCTTCGGGCCGGGCATCAGGTGACGGTGCTGACCTCGGCACCCAACTTTCCCGGCGGCCGGCTGTTCGACGGCTGGGACAACCGCTGGCGTCAGGTCGGCGACCTGGGCGGCATCAGGGTGGTGCGGGTCAAAACCTACATCGCCGCCAACGAGGGATTCGCCCGACGCATCCTCGATTTCGTCTCGTTCATGGTCAGCGCCTTCGTCGCCGGCCTGTTCGAGCCGAAACCCGACGTGGTGATCTCGACCAGCCCGCAATTCTTCGCCGCCGTCGGCGGCTGGGCCTTGGGCGGGGTGCGCCGCGTGCCGTTCGTGTTCGAGCTGGGCGATCTGTGGCCGCGCTCGATCACCGCGGTGGGGGCGATGAAGGACAGTATCGTCATCCGCTGGTTGGAGCGTCTCGAACTGTTCCTCTATCGCCGCGCCGCGGCGGTGGTGGCGCTGACCCATGCCTTCAAGGCCGATCTGGTCCGGCGCGGCATTTCGGCGGACAAGATCGCGGTGGTGATCAACGGCGTCGATCTGCCGCGTTATGCCCCCCGGCCGCGCGACGAGGAACTGGCGGCGGAATGGGGCCTGAACGATTGCTTCGTCATCGGCTATGTCGGTACCCACGGCATGGCCCATGGCCTGATCAACGTGCTGGACGCCGCCCTGCTGCTGCGCGATGCGCCACGGGTGAAATTCCTGCTGGTCGGTGCCGGGGCGGAACGGCAGATGCTGATGCAAGAGGCCGGCCGTCGCGGGCTTGCCAATGTGGTGTTCGGTCCCGCCCAGCCCAAGGAAATGATGCCGCGCGTCTGGTCGCTGTGCGACGTCGCCCTGGTACACCTCAAGGATTCGCCGGCCTTCGCCGAAGTGATTCCCTCCAAGATCTTCGAGGCCATGGGCATGGGGCTGCCGCTGCTGCTGGTGGCGCCGGTGGGCGAGGCATCGCGGATTGTCGAAGCCGACCATGCCGGCCTGTTCGTCCCCGCCGCCGATCCGCAGGCCCTGGCCGAGGCGGCGAAACGCCTGGAGTCCGATGCTCAACTCCGGTCGGAGTTGGCGGCTGCCAGCTTGGCCGCCGCGCCGTGTCATACCCGCGAACGCCAGGCCGATCTCTTCCTTCGCGTGCTGGATCTGGTCACCGCCGGCAAGGGACCAAGCCGGGCGGGGAGCGTCGAGGGATGACCGGCCGCCCGGTTCTTGATCACGTGCCGGAATACGCCTTCGCCCTGGCGGCGTTGGTGGCGCCGCCGCTGGCGGTTCTGGTGCCCTACGGCATGGCGGTGGAACTGCCGATCCTGGGGGTGATTTCGGCCGCGATGCTGTGGCGCCGACGGCAATTCCGGCTGGTTCCGGTCCGGGCGCTCGCCCTGGTTGGGGTATTATGCGCCTGGGCGGTGGTCACTCTGGTCTGGGCATTGGGGCCGGATCACGGTGCCGTCACCATCTTCCGGGTGGCCGCGCTGGCGCTTGCCGGAGTATTGGCCATGGGCATGGCACGGCTTGGTGATCTCGGCGGATCGCGCCTGCTGCTGGCAGGCTTGGCCGTCGGTGTCGTCGCGGCTACCGTGCTGCTGGTCGCGGATGTGACGACCGGTAACGGATTGTCGGCCGAGGTCGCCCGATTCAAGGGGGCTCTGCCGTTGCCGGAGTCCTGGAAGTCACAACTCAATCGTGGCGCTACCGTTCTGGCCTTACTGGTCTGGCCGCTGGCCTTGCTGGTCTGGCGGCAGCGGTGGCGGTGGCTGTTGGCGTCGATCGTGCTGGCGATGGTGGCTCTGCTGTTCGTCGATAGTTTCGCCACCCGACTGGCGATGGGAAGTGGCGCTGTCACCCTGCTGGTGGTGCGGGCTTGGCCGACAGCCGGTTTGCGGGTGCTTAAGGGAATGCTGGTCGTGGCAACTCTGGCCTTGCCGCAGGTGATGCCACGCCTGCCGGCGCCGCCGGTCACCTTCGACAGCATGCCGTGGTTGCCGCTGTCGGCCCACCATCGTCTGGTGATCTGGCATTTCGCGGCGGAGCGCATCGCCGAGCATCCGCTATGGGGTTGGGGCATGGACGCCTCGCGCACCATCCCAGGGGGCGACGAGACGGTATGGATCGAGGATTACTACCCGCTTACCCATGGGGTGCGCCGGGTGATCAGTGGGGCACTGATGCCGCTCCATCCCCATAATGCCATCCTGCAATGGCGGCTTGAATTGGGTGTGCCCGGCGCCCTGGCCGCGGCGGTGGCGCTGTGGTGCCTGGTGGGGCGGATCCAACGTTCGCCTGAACTGGATCGCGGCGGCCGGGCAACGGCGGCGGCGGTCTGTGTCGCCGGGATGGTGGTTTCCTGCGTTTCCTACGGCGCATGGCAAAGCTGGTGGCTGGCGTCGCTGTGGCTGGCCGCGGCGCTGTGCCTCGCCGCCGGGCGGCGGCGAACTCCTTAAACCAGATCGGCGAACGAGCCCGGCGGCAGGTCCACCGTCTGACGCTTGCGGGCGACCACCAGCACGATGTCGCCGAAACTGACCGGAATCGCCCAGGTGGTGGGCAGCAGCTCGGCCACCGGTGCGATCAGGCGTCCCAACGGTCGCGGCAGGATGGCGGCCCCCTTCTGCCACAGATAGCTAAGCGTGGTGTAGTGACGGTAGTCACCGACATACAGCGTCTCGAATCCCGCCCGCGCCAGCCAGCGGCGCAGTAGCGGCCGGGTGAAATAGTAAAGATGCATGTCCATCAGCCACGGCCATGACCGGCCCAGCGCGCGGGGGAACCAATTGGCCACGTCCAGGGTGCAAAATCCCAGCGTACCGCCGTCCTTCAACAAGGCATTGGCGTCGATCAGGAAATCGAACGGCGCGTTGAGATGCTCCAGCACGTCCCAGGCCACCACCGCGTCGTAAGGTGGCGACAGTTGGCCGCGCACCTGATCGAGGGTGCCCTGATGGACGACGGCGCCGGTGGTTTCGCCGGCGACCCCGGCGGCCCAGCGCGACGGCTCGACCCCTTCCACCGTCCAGCCGCGCCGCTTGGCCGCGCCCAGGAACAGGCCGCAATAGGCTCCCACCTCCAGCATGGACCCCGGCGTTCCCAGCCAGGGGGCGATACGATCGAGCAGTCGGTCGAAGGTGATCTCGCGCGCCTTGGCGTTGTCCAGATAAAGGGTGTCCTCGACATCGGCGTAAAGCTCGCCGAGGTTGGCGGGCTGGCGGTCGGGCGGCACCTGCATCAGGCTGCATTGCAGGCACAGCGCCACCTGCGGCTTGCTCTGATGGCCCATGCTGGAACAGCGGTAGGCCTCGGCCCCGGCGGCGTCGGGTTCCTCGCTGGGGGCGTGGTACTGCATCAGGTAGGACGAGCCGCAGCCACGGCACTGGCCGTCGATGTTGGTGGCCGGGATCGACCCCCGGCCGGCGAGGCGCGAGGCGGCAAGACGCAGCAGTTTGGCGATGCCGCTGAAGATCTCGAAACGGGGGATCTTGGAAACGCCGGAATGACGGTCGCGGAACTGGATCGGCACCTCGGCCATGCGAAAGCCGGCGCGGTGCAGGCGATAGACCGTTTCCATGAAATAGGAATAGCCGCCGCCCTTCAGCTTGGCGCATCGCCTCGAGCGCAGCATCTCGACCCGGAAGGCGCGGAACGAGGTGGTGAACTCGTGGATCGGCACCCCCAGCAGACGTCGCGCCAGGGTGTTGGCGCAGACGCTGAGCAGCCGGCGATAGCCGTCGTAGTCGCTGGACCCGCCGGGGGCATAGCGCGAGCCGATGACGAAGTCGAACCCCTCGTCCAGTCTGGCCAGCAAGGCGGGAATCTCGGCGGGATCGTGGGACAGGTCGGCGTCCATGGTGACCAGCCGGTCGAAACCATGCTGGACGGCGTAGAGCATGCCCAGCTGATGGGCGGTACCGAGGCCGAGCTTGCCGGGGCGATGGACCACATGCAGGCGGGGATCGGCGGCGGCCATCTGGTCGAGGTGCCTGCCGGTGCCGTCGGGCGAATTGTCGTCAACGATCAGTACATCGACATCGGGAGACGCGGCAAAGATCCGTTCGAGCAGGATGTCGATGTTCGACAGCTCGTTGTAGGTGGCGGTGAAGACCAGGGTGCGCGATGTCGCCATGTCCATTCCCATCAAACCGTTCCACCCGCCCGCTGATGGCGGACCAGTTCGCGTGCCACGTCCTCGACCTGAAAACGGGCTTGCCAGCCGAGGTCGCACGCGGTTCGCGACACCTCGGCGAGGCTGCGCCGGATATTGTTCGGCCGCTCCCGCTCCGGTCTTACCCGAACATGGTCGCGCCAATCCAGGCCGGCTTCGCGAAAAACCAGTTCGGTAAAGCGTTCCAGCGCGACACTGCGCCCGGTGGCGATAATGAAGTCCCGCGGCGTGTCGCGCAGCAACATGCGATGCATGGCCTCGACATACTCCGGCGCCCAGCCCCAGTCGCGCACCGGATAGAGCGGGCCGACCTCCAGGGTCTCGCCGCTGCCCGAGGCGATCCGTACCGCCGCCTCGACGATGCGCCGGGTGACGAAGGCGGGGCCGCGCAGCGGCGATTCGTGACTGAACAGAACGCCGGTGGCGACATGCAGGCCGTAGGCGGCGCGATAGGTGGCGACCTGCCAGAAGGCGAAGGCCTTGGCGGTGGCATAGGGGCTGGCCGGCCGAAGCGGCGTATCGCAATCGGCCGCGATATCGGTATCGCCGAAACATTCCGACGAGCCGGCGAAGAACGTCCGGGCGGCAAGGTTCAGCCGCCGCAGCGCCTCCAGCAGGCGGACGACGGCGACGGCATTGGCCTCGAAGGTCTCGGCCGGACACTCGAACGACAGCCCGACCGACGACTGGGCCGACAGCATGTAGATCTCGTCCGGGCGCTCGCCTTCCAGCAGTGCCTCGACGGCGGCGCCGTCGCAGGGATCGAGCGGCAGCAGGCGGACCCGCCCGGCCAGTCCCAGCCGGACCAGATTGGCCGGAACCGCGTCGGCGGCACGGCAGGTCCCCAGAACGCCGTATCCGGCTTCGCACAGGTGGCGGGCCAGATAGGCCCCGTCCTGACCGGAAACGCCGATGATGAGTGCCTTGCGCGCGGGTGTCATGGCCAAGCAGCGGGGGTTGAGCGGAAGCGGCGCAGTGTATCGCCTGCCTTCGGGGCGACCAACCCCTTTCGGGCGTATCGCTCGGGGTTTCCTTGACAGGTTGCCTTGAATTAACTACCACCAGCCGCGGACAAATCCTCGGTGGTCCGATAATCGGATCACCAGCTGATTGAATTGTGGCAACAAATCCAGCTTTTGCGTGGGACGCGAATGTTGGATTTGTTGCCACCAGGGCAAGAGATGGTCATGGCTCAGAAAACGGCCCTCGTTACCGGCATTACCGGCCAGGACGGCTCGTATCTCGCCGAGCTGCTGCTGGCCAAGGGTTATGTGGTCCATGGCGTGCGGCGCCGCGCCTCGTCGTTCAATTCCGACCGGATCGAGCACCTCTACCACGATCCGCACGATCGCGGCCTGCCGTTCTTTCTCCACTACGGCGATCTGACCGACAGCACCAGCCTGATCCGCATCGTCCAGGAAACCCAGCCCGACGAGATCTATAATCTGGCGGCCCAGAGCCACGTCCGCACCAGCTTCGAGACGGCGGAATACACCGGCAATGCCGACGGCCTCGGCACGTTGCGACTGCTGGAAGCCATCCGCATCCTGGGGATGGAAAGCAAGGTCCGCTTCTATCAGGCGTCCACGTCCGAGCTTTACGGAAACGCGCCGGTGCCGCAGAGCGAGACCACGCCGTTCCAGCCGCGCAGCCCCTATGCCGCGGCCAAGCTTTATGCTTACTGGATCACGGTCAACTACCGCGAGGCCTATGGCATTCACGCTTCCAACGGCATCCTGTTCAACCATGAAAGTCCGGTGCGGGGCGAGAATTTCGTCACCCGCAAGATCACCCGGGCGGTTTCCGCCATCCATCTCGGGCGTCAGGACCGGCTGTACGTCGGCAATCTCGATGCCAAGCGCGATTGGGGCCATGCCCGCGACTATGTCGAGGGCATGTGGCTGATGATGCAGCAGCCCGAACCCGACGACTATGTCCTGGCCACCGGCGAGGCCCATTCGGTCCGCGAATTCATCGAACGCTCGTTCGCCCATGTCGGCACCACCATCGAATGGCGGGGCACCGACGGCGACGAGAAGGGGTTTGACGCCGCCGGACGGCTGCTGGTCGAGATCGACCCGCGCTATTTCCGCCCGACCGAGGTCAACCATCTGCTCGGCGACGCCTCCAAGGCGTGGAACAAGCTGGGATGGCGGCCGCAGACCAGCTTCGCCGCCCTGGTCGGCGAAATGATGGACAGCGACCTCAAGGTCATGGCGCAACAGCGCTCGGTCGGGTCGCACGACCGGTAATCCCGACGGAACAGGCGGGGACATGCGCGACCAGGGGGCCATTCACGGGACCGACACCGCCACGGCCTACACCTTTGCCTTGGCCGCGCTGTATTGCCTGTGGGGTGGGATCGGCCCGTCCTGGGCGCCGGACCCCGGGCATGGCGCGCAGTCACTGCTGTGGGTGGCGGCCGCGTTCGGCATGGCGGTGGGAAACACGGCACGCCCCGGAAGCGACACATGAGCCCGTGGCGTGGCCGCGCCGGCAGGATGATGTATCTGTTGCGGGTGGCGGCATCGCTGCCGCCGCGGGTGATCGTCCGCAAGGGGGCGCGGCTGATCAAGGACCGGTTCGGCATCATCTTCAGACGCCGGGTGGACTCGTATGCCCCACTTTCCCCCGTCCGGCCGCAGCCACGGCTGGAGCGGCTGGATATGTCCGGCGTGGCGGCGAATGCCGGCACGCTGAACGCCCTGATTCCACTTTATCGCGATCACCGCTTTGACCTGCTGGGATCGGGGTGGGTGCGGGTCGCCCATGGCCGCGCCATGGCCCCGGCGGATGTCGCGGCCGGCCATCAGCCCGGCAACCGGGTGCGGTCGGAGGCGATCCTGGGCCTGATCGGCGACCCCGACTATCGCCTGATCGATTGGCATGTGGATTTCAAATCGGGCTACCGCTGGTCGCCCTCCACCTGGGGGCGGGCCATCGCCTATGGCCATTTGCCGGGCGTGGATGTCAAGGTGCCGTGGGAACTGGCCCGGATGCAGCATCTGGCGCATCTCGCCTGCGCCTGGGGGCTTTCGCCCGATCCCGCCCTGGCCGCTGAATTCCGTAATCAGGTCCTCGACTTCCTGGGCAGTAATCCGCCGGGATGGGGAGTGAACTGGGCCTGCCCCATGGATGTGGCCATTCGCGCCGTCAACATCGCGGTGGCGTGGGACCTGTTCCGGGTCCAGGGCGCACGGTTCGACGATGCCTTCGAGGCCGAATTGGCGGCGGCCCTGCTGGCCCATGGCCGCCATGTGGTCGAGTTCCTGGAATGGCACGATGACCACCGGGCCAATCATTATCTGGCCGACATCGCCGGTCTGGCCTTTATCGCCGTCTATCTGCCCCGCAGTGCCGAAACCGATCTGTGGCTGGCCTTCGCGGTTCAGCAGTTGGACGCCGAGATCAAGCGCCAGTTCACCCCCGATGGGGCCAATTTCGAGGCGTCCACCGCCTATCATCGGCTGTCGGCCGAGATGGCGATTTACGCCGTCGCCCTGATCCTGGGCCTGCCGGAACAGCGCCGTGCCGCCCTGGGCGAATTCGATGCCCGGTTGTGGCGGCGGGTGGGACCGCCGCGGGTGGTTGGCGCGCCGGTCTCGTGGCCACCCTTCTCGCCGGAGACCCTCGACCGTCTGGCGGGCGCCGCCGGTTTCGCCGCCGCCATCACCAAGCCGTCGGGCGAAATCGTCCAGATCGGTGACAATGATTCCGGGCGATTTCTGAAGCTGTCACCGTTGTTCGAGCCGACATCGTCCGGCCCGCGTGAACGTCACCTCGATCCGTCGGGCGTGATCGCCGCCGCCAAGGGACTGTTCGATCTCGACCTTGCCACACCGCCGGAAACCACCCTGGAAACCGCGGTGGTCGGTGCCTTGGCGGCGGGGTGGCGTTGCCCGGCCGGCCGGGCCGAAGCGGCGGTGGTGGAAAAGCCGTTCGAGCCGGGCGAGGCCTCGCGGCTGCGCATCATCCCGCCCGATCCCGGCGCGCTGGAGGGATTGCGGCCCATCGCCTATCCCCATTTCGGCCTGTTCATCTGGCGGAACGCGCGGAGCTTCATCGCGGTTCGCTGCGGCCCCATCGGCCAGAACGGCAACGGTGGCCATGCCCACAACGACCAGCTGACGGTGGAGATCGAGATCGACGGTGTGCCCTGGGCGCGCGATCCCGGCACTTATCTCTATACCCCCGACCTGGAGGCGCGGAACCGATACCGTTCGGTTCTGGCGCATTTCGCCCCTCGCCACGGGCGCCAGGAGCCGGCCCGTTTCATCTCGCCCTTCCGGCTGGGCGATCACGCCAAGGCCGAGGTCTTGCGCTTCGGATCCGATTTCGTCGGCCTGCACCGTGGCTTCGGGACCACCGTCCATCGCCGCGTCGCCTTCGAAGGCGGAGCCATCGTGGTGGAGGACTGGCCCGGCAGCGGTGAGGTCGAGATCCGCTCGCCCGAGGCGCTCGCCCGGCTGTGGGGGCTGACCCTGCCGTTCTCGCCGGGCTACGGATTGATGGCGGCCGACCCGACGCACCGTTGAAGAACCGCCCGGCGGCGGCAAAGTCGGCGGATGTCCCCCTCGCCGTGTCTGGTGGTTCTGGCCCTGCCGCTGGCTGGCCGTCGTCATTGCACGGAAGATAACGTGACGGTGGGGAGCTACTTGCTTTCCATCTCGTAGACGCCGGACCAGTCGGGCGGCGGCGGTGCGGCGAGATAGCGGCGGCAGCGTTCGATGAAGATGGATGCCAGCCTGTCGCCGGGGGCAAACGCCGCCAGCGCCTGGTAAAGGTCGATGGCATCCTGCCAGCGGCGCTCGCCATAGGCGGCGAACGCCGATTCGGTCAGGCGGCAGCTCTCGAGCTGGGCCGGTGTCGGCAACAGCTCCGGTGGTCCGTCGCGCAACGCCACCAGCTCGTATAGTTTTTCGCCGACCACCCGCCCCTTCACCGCCACCAGATCCAGCGGCCGTGCCAGCACACGGTCGCCGGCGGCGGCCACCACCGCCGCGCTGGCACAGATCTGAGTGCCGTAGACCTTGTTGACGCCTTCGAGGCGGGCGGCGACGTTGACGCCGTCGCCAACCGCCGTGTAGCTCATGCGCTGCGGCGAGCCGATATTGCCGACGATGACCCCGGCGGTATGAAGGCCGAAACGGATGAACATGGTGGGCAGTCCCGTCGCTTCCCAACTGGCGTTCAGACGGGCTTGCGCCTCCTTCGCCTTCAGAGCGGCGATACAGCCCCGCAAGGCATGGTCGTCGCACCAGAGCGGCGCGCCCCAGAACGCCATGACCGAATCGCCGATATATTTGTCGACGGTGCCGAACTCCTCGGCGACGCAGTCGGAAATGGTGGCGAGATGGCGCGAGACGTGGATCATCAGGTCGCCGGCGTTCATGCGTTCGGCCAGACTGGTGAAGCCGGCGATGTCCGAGAACATTACCGTCAGCGTGCGATCCTGACCGCCCAGTTCGATCGGGCGGCCGCTTTCCACCAGTTGGCGGACCAGATCCTGAGGCACGAACATGCCGAAGGTCCGAAGCGCCCGCTTCATCATGTTGAGCGAATGGACCAGCTCGCTGATCTCGGCGACGGTGGCATGCACGGCGATGGGGTCGGCCAGATCGAATTTCTGTATCTTCTGGATCTCTGACCGCAGGCGGGCGATCGGACGGGTGATCCAGCGCGAGAGCAGGCCGACGCCCAGCAGACCGATCAGTGTCAGCAAGACGCCGATGGTGATGATGTCGCGATTATTCGCCTTCAGCGTTCCGACGAAATCGTCCTCCAGCACGATGATGGCCAGCAGCCATTTCTTGCCGAAATGATCGGGAAGGCCGTTAAACGAGGCGATGTAGCGCTTGCCGTCCGAGTCCAGGTGGATGAGGTTGGCCGGCGCCGCGCGATAGGCGGTGAAGGCATCGCTGATCTTGGCCTCGCCCAATTCGGCGGCCTTGACCAGGGAAAGTTTAAGGCCGTTCTGACGGATCGCTCTCGACGCCTCGGGAAAGGCGATCAGTTGTTCCTGCTCGTCCACCACCAGGGCGATACCGGATACCCCCAGGTCAAGGCTGGCGAGAAAATCGGAAAGCTGCTTGACCGCCACGTTGGCCGCGGCGACGCCGATCACCCGGCCGTCGTGGGCCACGATCGGATAGGCGGCGGTGACGCCGGGTTGGCGGTTGCTGGTATAGACCAGCAGATCGCTCCAGATCAGCCCGCCGCTCTTGACGGCGTCCTTGTACCAGGGCCGCGGGCGCGGATCGTAGTTCAGCATATTCGAGGTTTCGGTGCCGACGACGGTGCCGTCCCGGGTCACATAGCTCCAGATGTCGGAATAACCGCCGGCATGACGGTCGATAACCCGCAACGCATAGCGCGCCGCGGCGGGAGGCGCGGCGTCGTTGGCCCCGAACTTCTCGGTTCCCGGCGGGATGGGGAACGCCTGCAAGAATCTCCCGTCGGCCTCGAAGGCGAGATAGATGCTTTGCAGCTGGGGCGCCGAATCCAGCAGGCTCATCATGTAGGGGAACAGGCTGCCGTCGCGGGCCTTGGCCTCGTCGATCCGGGCCAGTTGGGCACTGGCCTCCACGTCCGCCGCCACCGGCTCGAGCAGCGCCATGGTCCGGTCGATTCCCGACACCGCCACCCGGGCGACGAAGCGTTCGGTAAGATCGAGGACCGATCCGGAGTTCTTGTAATAGGCGAAGGCGACCAGGGTGGCGATAACCAGCGCAAGCAGCGTGGCGAAGACGGAAAGAATGTTCACTTGCAGGGTCAGAGTATGCCGACGCTTGTGCCTGCGTCGTTCTGACATCACTTTGGTAGCAGCCGGGCCGGTGCCGCCCTCCACGGGCAAAGAAGTCTGCGTCATCCCGTACCCCACATCTAACGCAATCGTGAACCTGGGTGAAATGGTGACGAGGGAGACGGACGGCAATGCCCTGAATCGATGACAGGCGGACCACCGTTCAACCTTCCGGCGCCCCTTCTCCGCCTCCTACTGTTCGTTGTCCAGCCTGGCGATGGCCTCGCAGACGACGTTCAGTCGTTTTTCCAGTTGGTCCGCCAGAACGAGGATCTCGGCATCGTCGGCATCGCCGGCAACGGCCTCTTCCAGGCTTGTCGCCAGGGTTTGAATCCCGACCACCCCCACCTGCGCCGAAGCGCCGCGCAGGGAGTGGGCCAGACGCCGAGCGTCCTGGCGGTCGGTGGCGGCCATCAACTCGCGGAAACGGATCATGCTCTGTTCAAACGAGGCGGCGTATTCTCGAATATAGCCTATATACCGATCCGGTCTTCCTGGATACGAAGGCCCTTTTGTTAGATCTATATCGGCAACATGCGACAAACACTTATTGATTATACCGATATTGCCGCCGCCACCATTATATGTATTATTTTTTGTATCAATTGATATTTTTTCCTTGTCACCAAGCCATCTCCACAGGGTAGTGACCAGATGTTCCGGCTGAAGCGGCTTGGTCAGGAAATCATTCATGCCGGCGTCCAGGCACCTTTGGCGATCTTCCTGGAAGGCGTTTGCCGTCAACGCGATGATCGGGGTCGTGCGGTATCCGGGTAATTCGCGGATGCATGCCGTCGCCTCCAGCCCGTCCATCACCGGCATCTGCATATCCATCAAGATCAGGTCGTAGGGTGCCTGCGACGCCATTTCGACCACGGCGCCCCCATCCGGGGCCAGGTCCGCCGTCAGACCGATCTCTTCAAGCATGTCTTGAACGACCTCGCGGTTCAGGGGAATGTCCTCACCCACGAGAAGCCGGATGCCCGGTGGAAAGCGGGCTGGGGCGGCCCCGGGATTATCGCCGCGGCGGTCCGGGCCGGCATAGGCGGACGTCGCGACAACGCCCGGCAACGCCTCCACGGCGATGTCTCCGGCGCGTTGCAGTCGGGCGGTGAACCAGAAGCGGCTGCCGACCCCCGGGGTGCTTTGCACCCCCACCTTGCCGCCCATCAGTTCGGCGAGCTGGCGGGTTATGGCCAATCCCAGCCCGGTACCGCCAAAGCGCCGGGTGGTGGTGCCGTCCGCCTGCTCGAAGGCGCCGAACAGGCGCTTGAGCACCTCCGGTTCCATGCCGATGCCGCTGTCTTCCACCTCGAAATAAAGCGCCACGTCTTCGCCGCCGGCGCCGTCGCGATCGGCCGCCCGGGCCAGACGGACCCGAATGGTCACCGCGCCATTCCTGGTGAATTTGGCGGCGTTGCCGAGATAGTTGATCAGGCATTGGCTGATCCGCATGGCATCGCCGACCAACCGGTCCGGCACCCCGGGTGCCACCTCGACCCGGAGGTCAAGCCCGTTTTTCTGCACCAGCGGACCGACCTGGCTGGTCACATTGGAAAGCAGCACAGCCAATTGAAATTCTTCCGGGTTGAGGGTCATCTTCCCGGCTTCGATCTTGGACATGTCGAGAATATCGTTGATCAATCCAAGCAGATGTTTGGCCGACTGATCGATCTTGGCCAGCCGATCGGCATCCTCGGCCCGATGGGTCTTGCGCCGCAGGCTGCGGGTGAAGCCGATAATGGCGTTCATGGGCGTGCGGATTTCATGGCTCATATTGGCCAGGAATTCACTTTTCGCCCGATTTGCCGCCTCGGCCTCGGCTTTCGCCGCATTCAACTGGGTGGTGCGGATATCGACCAGATGTTCCAGTTCGCTGCGGGACTTCCTCTCGCTCTCCAGCAATTGCCTTTCGAGATTCCTGCGCTCGGTGATGTCATGGAAAACAATAACCGCACCAGAAAGTTTTCCTGTTTCATTGTCTATAATCGCAGAGTGGCTGAATTCAACCGGGAATGATGTGCCATCAACTCTCCAATACACGTCATTATCATATCGAATCGCCCCAGACATATCGTTCACATTAAAGTTCCTGATGTATTGCCTGGTTGGGCATTCCTCGACCGGATAGACACTGCCATCCGCCCGACGGTGATGGTGGGTGGCGTGCAGATCGCAGCCGATGTCCTGGTCACCGCTCCAGCCAAGCATGTCCTTGCCAGCCTGATTTATAAAAAATACCTTTCCTGAAAGGTCGATGCCGCATATCCCTTCGTTCGCCGATGACAATATAAGATCGCCATGCTTCTTGGCCGACTCGGCGATCTGGTGCAATCGTTCTTTTTCTTTGATCAGTAACTCTGTAGACTGATGCTTTAGTTTAAGTATTTCCGCCATTCGGTTGAATGCCAGAATCGTCGTGCCGATTTCATCCCGAGGTCCCGTATATTTTATTTCCGATATATCACCGTGGGAAATTCCGTCGGCTCCTTCCTGCAATAATTTGAGCCGACCGGTGAGATAATTGCCCAACAGGAACGAAAAGCCGGCCACCAGAACCATCTCGATGGCGGCAAGCAGGACGAAAACCCCGCCGGCCCGGGAAATGGTCGAATCGATGGTTCCGGCATGGAAGCCGATTTCAACCCGGCCGAAGTCGATGCCGCCTTCGCTTATGGTGGATGAGGACGACACAACGCGTTCGACCTCGCCACCGCCATCCCGTCCAACGCTGTTCTGTCGCTGCGCCAGCACGCGGCCGCTGGCATCGACCAGCCGGGCATAGGCCAGATCGGGATTGGTCGCCACCTCGTCAAAGAACGAGCGCAGCGAAGCGATGTCGCCGGCAATCGCCGCGTTCTTGATGGTGGTCGCGAACATGTGCGCCGACGTCACCGCGCGGGCCGTCAGCGCATCTTCATTGGTGCCACGTAGATAGGACAGGCCATTCCAGACCAGCGACACCAAAAGGATGGCCTCGATAGCGGCGATGCCCAGAATGGTCTTCAGGCGAAAGGACATGTCCGGTTGTCCACCATCGTCGCTAAAAAATATGCCTCACCCCGGTTGCGATCTTGATGCCGCGGGCGGCAAGGGCTTCTCCGACATCTGCCCACCGGTCAACGCGATTTGGTCTTATTGGTTCGAGCGAAATAAGGATTGCGCACGCCAGCTGATCAAACTCCCATATGGGACCGGCCCGGCAAAAATTCCATCCGTGAAGACGGCCGCGCGGCGGTGGGCGGACCGTTCAATCACCCCAAGGCCAAGCCCGATGGCGGGGCTATCGGCCCTCGATCCGGGAGCGGATCTCTTCGGCGAACTGGGACAGGGTATCATCGCGCGCGCCCATCACCACGATGCGGTCGCCGGGACGCGCCATCTCCACCAGCACATCGCCGCATCGGCTTCGCTCGGGATAGGCCAGGGCATTGCGGCCATGCCCGGATACGCCTTGGGCGATGTCGGCGCTGGTGACCGAGCGATCGACCGTGCCGCCGAAATAGACCGGGTCGGGCAGGACCAGGACATCGTCGGGCCGCATGGTCTCGGTGAAGCAGGCGATGAATTCGTCACGCATCAGCCGCAACGGCCCGAAGCCATGGGGCTGGAACATGATCAGCAACCGCCCCGGCCAGTCGTGCAGGGTCGCCATGGTGGCGGCGATCTTGTCGGGATTGTGGGCGAAATCGTCGATGACGGTGACGCCCGCCGCCGTCCCCACCACCTCCAGCCGACGGCGTACGCCGGCGAACTCGCCCAGCGCCCGCGCCGCCTCGGTCAGGCCTACTCCGGCGGCGGTGGCGGCGGCAAGGGCGGCGAGGGCGTTGGCGACATTGTGGCGACCGGGCACGCCGAGGCGCACCGGCACGCTTCGACCGCCGAGGCGATCGCGCACGATAAAGGCGATGCCGTCCGGGGCGGGGGTGACGTCCCGGGCCAACAAATCGGCACGGTCGTCGTGCAGACTGAAGGTGCGCAGAGTGTCGGGGGACAACGTGGCGGCCAGTGCCGCCGTCTCGTCATTGTCCAGATTGAGGATGGCGGTCTTGGCCCTGGCGGTGAAACCGGCGAAGAGAATCCGCAGTTCGTCCATGGATTTATGGTCGAGCGCGATGTTGTTGACCACCGCGATGGCCGGGACGTAGCGGGCGATGGAGCCGTCGCTTTCGTCCACCTCGGCGACGAAGGCCGGGCCGCTTCCCACCAGGGCGCTGGCGAAGGGGGACTGGGCATCGGCGAAGTTTTTCATCACCGCGCCGTTCATCACCGTCGGATCGGTCCCGGCGCGATGCAAGATCCAGCCGATCATGCCGGTGGTGGTGGATTTGCCGCTGGTGCCGGCGACGCCCAACCCCATCGGGGCGGCGTTGAACAATCGGGCAAGAAGCTCGGCCCGGGTCATCATTTTCAGTCCCAGCGCGCGGGCGGCCCGGACGTCGGGTACGCTATCCTCGACCGCCGCCGAGGTCACCAGCACCTGATCGGCACCGGTGACGCCGCTGCCGTCCTGGGGAAACAGGCCGATGCCCCGCGACCGCAGGAACTCGAACTTGGAGCCGATACGGCCCTGATCCAGCGCGCGGTCCGATCCGGCGACGGCATGGCCCCGCGCCTGAACGATCAGCGCCAGCGGCAGCATGCCGCTGCCGCCGATGCCGCAAAAGAAATAAGCGCTGTCTCGTTCCATGGGCGGAGGCTACAATCCGCCCGGTAAGGTGGCAAGGGTTTCGGGACGATGGCGGGGGACAGGACCAGGATCGGCGTGGTGGCGCCGGGATCGCGGATCGATCCGGCCATCGCCCGGCAGGTCACCGACCTGACGGCGCGTCTTTACCCGGACCGGACCATCGAGCTGTTCTTTCATTCCCAGTGCTTTGCCGCCGCCGGCCATTTCGCCGGCGACGACGACACCCGCCTCGCCGCGTTCGTCGAGATCGCCAATGACGACGGCTTCGACGCCCTGTGGTTCGCCCGCGGCGGCTATGGCTCGGGCCGTCTGGTGGAACGCCTGCTGCCTGCCCTGGCCCCGGCGGCGCGACGGAAGGTCTATCTCGGTTATTCCGACGCCGGCTCGGTGTTGGGCGCGCTTTACGGCCAAGGGTTCGGCCGCGTCGCCCATGGCCCGATGCCGGTGGACATCACCCGTCCGAACGGCGACGCGGCGGTGGCCCGCGCCCTGTCCTTCCTGATCGAGCGGAGCCCCGAGACTCTGGAACCCTCGCTGTCGCCCGGGGTAGCGGCGGTCGCCTTCAACCTCACCATTCTGTGCCATCTGCTGGGCACGCCGTTTCAGCCCGACCTCGCCGGGCATGTGCTGATGTTGGAAGAGGTGTCGGAATACATGTACCGGATCGACCGCGATCTGCTGCAACTGACCAGCAACCCCGCCATCCGCCGGATAGCCGGGTTAAGGCTGGGCCGCTGTTCCGCCATTCCCGCCAACCAGCCCGACTTCGCCCTTGCCGAGGACGAGGTTGCCCGCCTGTGGTGCGAGCGGGCGGGCATCGCCTGGCTGGGCCGGGCCGATATCGGCCATGATGTCGGCAACAAGGTGGTGCCGTTCGGCCGGTGGCCGGCATGAACGACAGCGCATCCCCTTTTCGGAACGATAGTGCCTAGCCAGCCGCGGGCGGGCATGGTTCACTGGGATCGGGTTTCGGGCTTTCGGGTTTTTCAACATCATGGGCGAGCAGACGGAATTCGCCGTCCTGGCCAAGCGGCTGGGGGATCGGGTCAGGCGTTTTCGCGCCCGGCGCGGCATGTCGCGCAAGGACCTGTCGCGCCATGCCGGCATTTCCGAACGCTATCTCGCCCAGCTCGAAGGCGGCCACGCCAATGTCAGCTTCAACATTCTGTGGCTGCTGGCCCAGGCCATGGACCTGCCTATCGCCGAGATGATCGAGCCCGAGACCGACGCCCATCATCCCGATCTGATCCTGGCCCGCAAGTTCCTCGAATCCCTGACCCCCGAACAGCAATCCGAGGCCTACGTGGTGTTGCGCCACACGTTCAAGCGCGGCCTGAAACTGTCGCGGCGGGTCGCCCTGATCGGTCTGCGCGGCGCCGGAAAGACCACCTTGGGCAAGGCTCTGGCCGAACGCTTCGGCGTGCCCTTCGTGCGCGTCACCTCGGTGATCGAGCAGATCGCCGGCATGGATATGACCGAGATCCTGCTGTCCATGGGTCAGAAGGGCTATCGCAAGCTGGAACGCAGCGCGTTGGAAAATTCGGTGAAGAGCCACCAGAGCATGGTCCTGGAATCCGGCGGCTCGCTGGTCTCCGAGCCCGAGACCTTCGAGCTGTTGCTGCAATCATGCTTCACCGTGTGGGTCCAGGCCTCGCCCGAGGATCACATGCGCCGGGTGATGGGCCAGGGCGACCTGCGTCCCTTCGCCGGCCAGCAGGTGGCGGCGATGGAGGATCTGAAGACCATTCTCGACGCCCGGCGCCACCTTTACGGCCGGGCCAACGCGGTGCTCAACACCTCGGGCCTCACCGTCGAGCAGAGCATCGACGACCTGTCGCGCCTGTGCGCCCCGCATCTCGGGCTGTAGTCTCGCATCATGCACTATAATGCTTCTGTCGTCGCCAAAGCGGTGATATCGTGCCTATCACTCAGCCAGGGGAGGGTCACGCCGTGTCCAAGACCACATTTCAGGCGCTGGTGGCGCAGGTAACGTCATCCATCGCCGGACTGCCGGTGGATGGTGCCTTGCGCGACGTGCTCGCCGCCCGGTTTCCCCCAGATGGTCCCCTGTTCAAGGCGATCGAGGCCGCCTGCCACCAGGCGGTGGCCGACGGCTGGATGTGCGAGCGCGAACATGGCGGTATCCGCTATGGCCGCGTCATCGAGGCCGGCAACGATCTGGCCGGGTTCAGCGTCGATGTCGTTCACATGACCGACGTGGTCGGCCCCCACCATCGTCACCCGAACGGCGAGATCGACATGATCATGTCGATCTCGCCGGCCGCCAGGTTCGACGATGCGCCGCGCGGCTGGCTGGTCTACGGCCCCGACAGCGCTCACCGTCCCACCGTGACCGGCGGCGAGGCACTGGTGCTGTACCTGCTGCCCGGTGGCGAGATCGATTTCAGCCGCCCGAAGTGACCGCCATGTGGCGTGATCATCAGCACGGCATGATCGATCTCGGCGACCAGGGTCTGGACTATCGCTGGATTCATCCGCGCCGGGACGGGCGGCCGACACTGGTTTTCCTGCACGAGGGCCTGGGGGCGGTCGCCATCTGGAAGGACTTTCCCGACCGGGTGGCCGAGGCCACGGGGTGCGGCGTCTTCATCTATTCGCGCGCCGGCTATGGCCGCTCCACTCCGGTGACGCTGCCGCGCCCGTTGACCTACATGCATCATGAAGGGCTGGACGTGCTGCCCCGTCTGCTGCAGCGGTTGCAGTTGGGGCCGGTGATCCTGGTCGGCCACAGCGACGGCGCCTCCATCGCCCTGATCCATGCCGGCGGTACCCCCGCCCCCGACGTGCGGGGCGTGATCGCCCTGGCCCCCCATGTAATGAACGAGGATATCTGCGTCGCCTCCATCCGCGCCGCCAGGATCGCCTATGAAACCGGCGATCTGCGCGACCGGCTGGCGCGGCTGCACCACGACAACGTCGATTGTGCCTTTTGGGGCTGGAACGGCGCCTGGCTCGACCCCGATTTCATGCACTGGAACCTCGAGGAATACCTGCCCGGCATTCGGGTGCCGGTCATGGTGATCCAGGGCCGCGACGACGAGTACGGCTCAAGCGTGCAATACGATTCCATCCGCGCCAAGGCCGGGGCCGGGGCCGAGGTGGTGCTGCTCGACCATTGCCGCCATTCCCCCCACCGGGACCAGCCCGAAGCGGTGCTTGCCGCCATCACCCGCTTCGTCCAGTCGCTGTCGATCGGCGTCTGATCCACCGGCATGGAATTGCCGGTGCAAATCGGCAATACGGTACTTTAATGCCGAATTGCTCTTGCGAACGGTTCCAAACATGCACTATAGTGCAGGCAGGCACTCCAACCGAGGCGGCAAGCCCATGATCGATTTTCAGACCTCCCCCGATCGCTACAGACACTGGAAGCTGGCGCTCAACGGCGCCGTCGCCACCCTGACCATGGATGTCGACCCCGCCGCCACCCTGGCCCCGGGGTACGAGCTCAAGATGAATTCCTATGACCTGGGCGTGGATATCGAGCTGTACGACGCCGTTCAGCGCCTGCGCTTCGAGCATCCTGAAGTGCGCGCCGTGGTGATGGCCTCGAATAATCCCAAGATTTTCTGTGCCGGCGCCAACATCAAGATGCTGGGGGTGTCGTCCCACGGCCACAAGGTCAACTTCTGCAAGTTCACCAACGAGACCCGCAATTCCATCGAGGATGCCACCGCCAATTCGCGGCAGACCTATCTTTGCGCGGTCAGCGGCACGGCGGCCGGCGGTGGCTATGAACTGGCGCTCGCCACCGACTGGATCATGATGGTCGATGACGGCAACACCTCGGTGTCGCTGCCGGAAGTGCCGCTGCTGGCGGTGCTGCCCGGCACCGGTGGCCTCACCCGGGTGGTGGACAAGCGCAAGGTGCGGCGCGATCTGGCTGACATCTTCTGTTCCACCGAGGAGGGGGTGAAGGGCAAGCGTGCGGTGGAATGGCGCCTGGTGGACGAGGTGGTGCCGTCGTCGGCGTTCAAGGACGCGGTCAAGGCGCGCGCCGAAGCCCTGGCCGCCAAATCCGACCGCCCCGCCGACGCCAAGGGGGTGACGCTGACCCATCCCGCCCGGACCATTACCGCCGACGAAGTCCATTACCCCCACATCGACATCGTCTTCGATCGCGACAACCGGGCCGCCCATATCACACTGAAGGGGCCAAAAGCCGACGCCCCCGCCGACCCCGCCGCCATCCAGGCCCAGGGCGTCGATTTCTATCCCCTGGCGCTGGCCCGCGAATTGGATGACGCCATCCTTCATCTGCGCAGCAACGAAACCAGCATCGCCACCTGGGTGATCCGCAGCGAAGGCGATTCCGGCCGGGTCATGGGCTATGACGCGCTGTTGCAGCGGCATGGCGCCTCCGACTGGCTGGTGCGCGAGATCCTGCTGTACTGGAAGCGGACCATGAAACGGCTGGACGTCACCAGCCGCACCCTGTTCGCCCTGGTCGAGCCGGGATCGTGCTTCGCCGGGTTCCTGGCCGAAATCCTGTTCGCGGTGGATCGCTCCTACATGCTGGACGGCACCTTCGAGGACGACGATCGCCCCGCCGCCGCCGTCCGCCTGTCGGCGCTGAATTTCGACGGCCTGCCCATGGGTAACGGCCTCAGCCGCATCGCCACTCGCTTCCTGGGCGAGCCCGAGACGGTGGCCAAGGCCAGGCAAACCATTGGCCGCGATCTCGACGCGACGGCCTGCGCCAAGCTGGGACTGGTCACCGGAATCCCCGACGAGATCGACTGGAGCGATGAAGTCCGGCTGATGATCGAGGAGCGGGCGTCGTTCTCGCCCGATTCGCTGACCGGCATGGAGGCCAACCTGCGCTTCGCCGGTCCGGAAACCATGGAAACCAAGATCTTCGGCCGCCTCACCGCCTGGCAGAACTGGATCTTCCAGCGCCCCAACGCCGTCGGCGAGACCGGCGCCCTCAAACTCTACGGCACCGGCAAGCGCGCCGCCTACAATCAGGAAAGGGTGTGACTTCCATGAGCAGCATCGACTACGCCGAAAAGATCCCCAACAACGTCAACCTGTCCGAGGATCGCCGGTTGCAGCGCGCGCTGGAATCCTGGCAACCCCACTATATCGACTGGTGGAAGGAGATGGGGCCGGAAGGCACCGCCACCTCCGAGATCTATCTGCGCACCGCCATCAGCGCCGAGCCCGACGGTTGGGCCCAGTTCGGCCATGTCAGGATGGAGGATTACCGCTGGGGCATCTTCCTGGCGCCACCCGAGGCCGACCGCAAGGTCAATTTCGGCGCCCACAAGGGCGAGGCCGCCTGGCAGGAGGTTCCCGGCGAATACCGCTCGGCACTGCGCCGCCTGATCACCGTCCAGGGCGACACCGAGCCGGCCTCGGTGGAACAGCAGCGTCTGCTGGGCCGCTGCTGCCCCTCGCTCTACGATCTGCGCAACCTGTTCCAGGTCAATGTCGAGGAAGGCCGCCACCTGTGGGCGATGGTCTATCTGCTGCACGCCTATTTCGGCCGCGACGGCCGCGAGGAGGCGGAGGAGATGCTTGCCCGCCGTTCGGGTGATGCCGACAAGCCCCGCATCCTGGGTGCCTTCAACGAGAAGACTGCCGACTGGCTGGCCTTCTTCATGTTCACCTTCATCACCGACCGCGACGGCAAGTACCAGCTGTGCGCCCTGGCCGAGTCCGGCTTCGACCCGCTGTCGCGCTCGTGCCGCTTCATGCTGACCGAGGAAGCCCACCACATGTTCGTCGGCGAATCGGGGGTGGGGCGCATCATCGAACGCGCCTGCCAGGTGATGACGGAACACCGTACCGACGACGTCAGGAAGTTCGGCGTCATCGACCTGCCCACCATCCAGCGTTACCTTAACTTCCACTACTCGGTCACCTCGGACCTGTATGGCGCCGAGGTGTCCACCAATGCCGCCACCTCCTACAACATGGGCCTCAAGGGCCGTTTTGAAGAGACCAAGATCGGCGACGACCACCAGTTGGACGGCACCACCTATTCGGTGCTGCATCCGGTGGCCGGCGGTTTCCAGATGATCGAGGTTCCCGCCTTGAATGGCCTGAACGAGCGGCTGCGCCTCGATTGGGCCGCGGACGTGGCCAAGGGCGTCGAACGCTGGAACAAGATCATCGCCAAACACGGCATCGACTTCCGATTGACCCTGCCGCACCTCGCCTTCAACCGCGCCATCGGCCATTTCGCCGACATCGCCGTCGATCCCGCCGGCAAGGTCATCTCCACCGAGGAGTTCAATCGTCGCCGCGACGAGTGGCTGCCCTCGGACTCCGACCTCGCCTATGTCCTGTCGTTGATGGGCGGCGCGGTGCACAAGCCCGGCCAGTTCGCCAACTGGATCGCGCCGCCGCCGCGCGGCATCAATAACCAATCGGTGGATTTCGACTACGTCCGGTTCGCCTAGTGGAAAAACCTAACATTTGCGTCCTGCGCAAATGTTAGGTTTGTTTCAATAATTCAATCAGTTGATGATCCGATTCACCTGGCGCTTGGGAACCAAGCGTCAGGATCGGGCCTCTAGCATCGTCGAGCGTCCCGAGGAGCAAGGTATGGAACTCCGCCGCCAGCATCTGATCGACCCGGTGGTCTGCATTCGCTGCAACACCTGCCAGGAAGCCTGCCCGGTCGATGCCATCAGCCACGACGCCAACAATTACGTGGTGTCGTTCGAGAAATGCACCGGCTGCCGCACCTGCGTCTCGCCGTGTCCGACCGGGGCGATCGACAACTGGCTGCTGGTGGACCGGCCCTGGTCGGTGGAGGCCCAATTCGGCTGGGATGAGCTGCCGCTCGAACAATCCGGACCGGCCGTCGACGCGGTGACGCCGCCGCCGCCGGAGGAGGTGAGCGAACTGATGGCGGCGGCCACCACCGCCACCGGCTCGGCGGTGCCGGCGCCGGCCAGCGCCTCTAAGCCCTACGTCAACCTCTATTCCCGAGAAAAGCCGGTGGTGGCCCGGGTCGCCGGCAACAGGCGCATCACCGGCGACGGGGCGGAATCCGATGTGCATCATGTTGTCCTCGACTTCCAGGCCAACGCCTTTCCCTTTCTGGAAGGCCAAAGCATCGGCATCGTTCCGCCCGGCGCCGATGACAACGGCCGCGCCCGCAACATCCGGCTGTATTCCATCGCCAGCCCCAGGGAGGGCGAGCGCACCGGTTTCAACAATCTGGCGCTGACGGTCAAGCGGGTGGCCGGGGGTGTCGGCTCCAACTACGTTTGCGATTTGAAGAAGGGCGACGAGGTCCGGGTGGCCGGTCCCTTCGGTCAGGCCTTCCTGATGCCCGACGATCCCCACGCCAATATCATCATGATCTGCACCGGCACCGGGTCGGCACCCTTTCGCGCCTTTACCGAGCGTCGCCGCCGCAATCCCCATGACGGCACCGGCCGGTTGATGCTGTTCTTCGGGGCCCGCACCCCCGAGGAACTGCCCTATTTCGGGCCGCTGATGAAGTTGCCGCGCGAGCTGATCGACGTGAACCTGGCGTTCAGCCGGGTGCCGGGCCAGCCCAAGCAATACGTCCAGGATAAGCTGCGCGAGCGCGCCGACGAGCTGGCCGGGCTGCTGCACGACGCCAACACCCATATCTACATCTGCGGGTTGAAGGGAATGGAGCAGGGTTGCGACGAGGCCTTCGCCGACATCTGCCGGCTGAATGCCCTGGACTGGACCGGGCTGCGCCCCGTGCTCCGCCGGGAGGGGCGCTATCATGTCGAAACCTACTGAGAGCTGCCCGCCATGACCGACCCTGTCCTGGTTCAGCGCTCGGGGGACGTCACCACGGTGACGCTGAACCGCCCCGACAAGCTCAACTGCTTCAATGCCGAGATGCATGCCGCCCTGCGCGCCGCCCTCGCGGCGGCGGCCGGGGACGGAACCCGCTGTCTGGTGCTGACCGGGGCGGGGCGGGGCTTTTGCGCCGGTCAGGATCTGTCCGACCGGATCCGGTCGCCGGATGCGCCGCCGCCCGACCTGGGCGCCTCGTTGGACGCCAATTACAATCGCTTGATCCGCGCCCTCAAGGGCCTGGCCATGCCGGTGATCGCCGCCGTCAACGGCATCGCCGCCGGGGCCGGCGCCAATCTGGCGCTGGCGGCCGATATCGTGGTGGCGGCGCGCTCGGCCAGCTTCGTTCAAAGCTTCTGCAAGGTCGGCCTGATCCCGGATTCCGGTGGCACCTGGAGTTTGCCGCGTCTGGTCGGCCATGCCCGCGCCACCGCCCTGGCGATGCTGGGTGACAAGGTCGCCGCCGAGCAGGCGGCCGCCTGGGGCATGATCTGGCAATGCGTCGATGACGAACGACTGATGGAGGTGACGGGCGCCATGGCCGCCCACCTGGCCACCCAGCCCACCAGGGGCCTGGCGCTGACCAAGATGGCCTTGGCCCGATCGGCGACCAATACCCTCGACGAGCAGCTTGACCTCGAACGCGATCTTCAGGCCGAGACCGGACGCAGCCGGGATTATCGCGAAGGCGTGCAGGCCTTTTTTGAAAAGCGCCCGCCGCGATTCGAGGGACGATGAATCCCGCTTTTTGAACCGCCTTCGCCGCTCTATCCTGGCCGGGACGCCGACCGCAACCGAAGGTGAGACGACCATGGCGGATTTCATCCCGACCGACCCGAATTTCCGCGAGAGGGTTGCGGCGAGTTTCGACCGCCAAGCCTTCCTGGCAACCATCGGGGCGCGGATGACCGTGCTTGAACCCGGGTACTGCGAACTGACGATGTCGCCCCGTCCCGATCTGTGCCAGCAACACGGCCATGTCCATGCCGGGGCGACCACCACCCTGGCCGACACCGCCGCCGGCTATGCCGCCTACTCGTTGATGCCGGCGGGTTCGGCGGTACTGACCACCGAGTTCAAGGTCAACCTGCTCAATCCCGCCAGGGGCGATGTCCTGGTCGCCCGGGCCCGGGTCATCAAGGCCGGGCGCACGTTGACGGTGGTGCGCTCCGACGTCGTCGGCGTCACCGGAGCGACGGAAAAGCCGGTGGCGACCATGCTGGCGACGATGATGTGTCTGGCGGATTCTCCCGACCCCGCTTGATTGCCGCCGCGACGCCGGCGCCCCTTCCGAAGGTGGACTCCCCATGACGGCACACCAATATCTCACCGAAGAGGAACTGGCCGCGTGCGAAGCCCTCGCCAAAGCCGTCATGGATGACGGCGACGTCACCGAGGCGGAATTCGGCCGACGGGTATCCCATCTGGCCCATGCGGTTCCACGTCTGGTGGCCGAAATCCGGCAGTTGAGACTGGAGCGGCTTCAGGTATAGCCGACGGGAAAACGGCCAAACCCGGCTCAACTTCCATCGGCGCGTCCGTAACCGCGGAACCCCGGCACCGGTCATGGCGCGATCCAAAGGAACGACATCCCTAAGGACAGGGCGCTCTATGCCGTCGGCCATAGTACAGTCAGAGCCTGTATACGGCGAATAACGGGACGTCTTGCACTTCGCACCATCCGGTGCGCGCAGGGCTCCGTGATGTCGCCCCGTCAAATCGACGGCATCATGGGAGTTTGACCATGTTGCGAGAAATCCACCAACTCACGGCGATCCTGCAAGCCGAGGTCGAGGGCCGCGACATCGACCGCGAGCGTGCCCGTCGCCTTGCCCAGATCCTGGCAACGCAGTTTCCGGAATGCGCCATGACCATGCGGCGCGTGGTCGCGCGGATGTCGGACGACACTGGCATGGATCCGTCCCCTCGGCTTGCCGGCGATGTCCAGCCAGACCGGTCATGGGCGCGATGTTGAGCGGCGTCCGGGGACCCAAGTCATTCCAGCAACAGTCGTACAAATGCCTACGTAATGCTGTCACTACCGAATCGGATAGGGCGGCGGTAGGCTACGTCAGGTTGCGATGGTGATCCCCAGGAGGGTTCAAATGCACGCCCGTCGGAGTCCGGTGAAGCTGACAATGGCCGAATTCCGCGCCATGGCTCGGCTGAATGCCGGCGAGTACCGGCACCGCCGGGAAAGCGAAATCGACCGCACCGATGTCATCGCGCGGCGACCATCAACGGATTGTTTCCACTAGGCCGTCGGCCGAAGGGAGGCCGGAAGGTCATCGGAGTATTCTAGTTTTAATAGAATAACATCTCCATTGTGCCGTTGGCATCGGTGCCGACGCCTGTCTCCGGCGTCTGGCCGGAATATCGGTTATCTGGCCGTAAATAGGGCGAGGATACCGACGAAAGCCAAAGGTCAGCTGACCTTAGTCAGTATCGGAAGTGAGCTTTACAGCACCGCCCCCGACCTTAGTATGGCGGCGTATTGCCGGGACGGGGGAAAGGTCTGTGGCAGTCATTGGTGACCGTGACGAGCATTGGTCATCGGGGGGGCGGGTCGTGATCATCTGTGTCATCAACAACAAGGGCGGCACCGCCAAGACCACCACCAGCGTCAGTCTGGCCGGGGCCATGGCGCAGTCCGGGTTGCAGACGCTGCTGGTCGATCTCGACGCCCAGGCGTCGGCGTCGTTGTCGCTGGGGGAGGCGACCGGCGCCCTGTCGCCGTCATCGGCCGACATCCTGTTTTCCGGCATGCCCGTCGCCGAGGCCGCCCGGCGGACCCAGGTGGCCGGACTCGATCTGGTGACCGGCGGCATGGATCTGGCCAACGCCGACCTCGTCCTGGGGGGGATTGCCGGCCGGGAAAAGCGGCTTGCCCAGGCGCTGCGGCCGGCGCGGGCCGACTACGACTTCATCATTCTCGACTGCCCGCCGGCGCTGTCGCTGCTGCCGGTGAACGCGCTGGTCGCCGCCGACGGCTGCATCGTCTGCGTCTCGCCCGATTATCTGGCCTACGAGGGGTTGATGGCGCTGCTTCGCGCGGTCGAGCACATCCGCGACGGCATCGGCGCCCGGGTCGCCCTGCTAGGGATCGTGCTGACCATGGTCAACCCCGGCCTTAAGGTGACCCGCCAGATTTCCGATGATGTGCGCCGGCGCTATGGCGATCTGGTGTTCGCCACCGAGATCCGGCGCGACGTCAAGCTGGCGGAGGCGCCCGGGTCGGGCCTGACCATTTTCGAGCATGCGCCGGCCTCGAAGGGCGCGACGGCATACCGGGCCTTGTGCGACGAGGTCCTGGCCCGGTGCCGCCCCGGCGACGTGGCGGCGGAAAGTTACTGACATCGATCCATTGGGAACATCGGCAAAGGGTGAGACAAAATGAACCAGAAGCCAACGCGGGGAATTTTCGAGAGCACCGAAAATGCCGGTGCCGCTGTCGAGGCGGAACCGGTGGTCAAGACCGCCCCCAGACAGGGCGCCGGCGAACAGACGGCCCTGAAGGAAGTCCAGCGTCTGGTGAAGGCCGTCGGCCGCGGCGCCCTTGCCGAGCGGGCCGATGTCGAGGCCGCCAGCGGAACCTCGCGCGAGATCCTGGTCGGCGTCAACGCCCTGCTCGACGCGGCGTTGCTGCCCATCGGCGAGGGCAACCGCATCCTTGACCAGATCGCCCACGGCAAGATCGACGAACTGATCGCCCAGACCTACCAGGGCGACCACGAGACGATGAAGCAGAACGTCAACGGCATCGCTTCCGTGCTCCAGCGGTTCCAGGCCGAACTGGCCAAGCTGACCGAGTTCAGCCATCAGGGCCAGTTGGACAAGCGCGGCGACGCGGCGGCATTCCAGGGCGCCTACGCCGAGGTGATCAGGGGCGTCAACGAGATGCTCGACGCCATTCTGCTGCCCATCGGCGAGGGCAATCGCATCCTCGACCAGATCGCCCACGGCAAGATCGACGAAGTGATCGCCCAGACCTACAAGGGCGACCACGAGAAGATGAAGCAGAACGTCAACGGCATCGCCATCGTGCTGCAACGCTTTCAGGCCGAATTCACCAAGCTGACCGAATTCAGCCATCAGGGCCAGCTTGACAAGCGTGGCGACGCCGATGCCTTCCAGGGTGCCTACGCCGAGGTGGTCAAGGGCATCAATCGCATGCTCGACGCCATCTTGCTGCCCATCGCCGAGGGCAACCGCATCCTGTCGCTGATCCGCGGCGGCAATCTGCGTGAAAAGGTCGAGATCGACTGCAAGGGCGACCACCAGAAGATGAAGGATGCCATCAACGGCGTTCACGGCTGGCTCCGGGACCTGATCGCCTTCACCACCGCCATCGCCAACGGCGACCTGACCGCCAAGATGGACAAGGCCTCGTCCGAGGATCAGATTCATGAATGGCTGATGCTGCTGAAAAGCAATATCGCCGCCCTGGTCGCCGACGCCAACGTGCTGTCCAAGGCGGCGGTCGAGGGAAGACTGGCGACGCGGGCCGACGCCACCCGGCACCAGGGCGATTTCCGCAAGATCGTCGAAGGCGTCAACCAGACCCTGGACGCGGTGATCGGCCCGCTCAACGTCGCCGCCAACTACGTCGACAAGATCTCCAAGGGCGAGATCCCGGCGAAGATCACCGCCAGCTACAACGGCGACTTCAACGCCATCAAGGACAACCTCAACGTCTGCATCGACGCGG
>CAIUSV010000062.1 GCA_903901915.1 uncultured Rhodospirillaceae bacterium
GATGTGCTCGCGCGTCTGCGGCATCGGGCCGTCGGCCGCCGACACCACCAGGATCGCGCCGTCCATCTGCGCCGCGCCGGTGATCATGTTCTTCACATAGTCGGCGTGGCCGGGGCAATCAACGTGCGCGTAGTGCCGGTTCGCCGTCTCGTATTCGACATGCGCCGTCGAGATGGTGATGCCGCGCGCCTTCTCTTCCGGCGCCTTGTCGATCTGGTCGTACGCCGTGAACGTCGCTCCGCCCGTCTCCGCCAGGATCTTCGTGATCGCCGCCGTCAACGAGGTCTTGCCATGGTCGACGTGACCAATGGTGCCGATGTTGCAGTGCGGCTTGTTCCGCTCGAATTTAGCCTTGGCCATTGTTCAACCCGTCTGCTCGCGGCGGATGCCGCATGTGTCATGCCATGGTCCCGGCGGTCTCGGCGGCGGGCGAGTGGAGCGGGTGAGGGGAATCGAACCCCCGTCATCAGCTTGGAAGGCTGTTGCTCTACCATTGAGCTACACCCGCCAGATCATCCCGCACGGTCGCACCACCTGGCGCTCGACCTCTAGGAAACCGTTCTCCGTCATCCAACCCGCCCGGATATCCGGTTCACTCGGGGGATAATGGTGGAGGGGGCAGGATTTGAACCTACGTAGACTTTCGTCGGCAGATTTACAGTCTGCTGCCATTAACCGCTCGGCCACCCCTCCACGCCGTCATCCAGCAGAGCCGGGGCGACGGGAGGGCTGTACTATGAGAATTTGACGGCGCTTGTCAATCCGAAAAGAGGCGTCAAAATGCCCCCGGCAAGGAGAGTGGAATGAGAAAGAGAGACCCCCGAGGCGCGCGCCGCCCCGCACCGCAGTCCCCGTCGCCGTCCCGGACGGCCCCGTCGTCAGCACCATCATCGCGGGGAGGCAGTGGCGGCGGCGCTTCGTTCTGGATTTACGGCACCCACGCGGTTTTGGCCGTCCTGGCCAATCCCGAACGCCGCCTGCGCCGCCTGATCGCCACCGCCGAGGCCGGTCGCGGCCTGGCCGCCGGCCCGGTCCAGGCGGAAACGGTGGAACGCGCCGAGATCGACCGCCTGTTGCCCCCCGGCGCGGTGCATCAAGGGCTGGCGGCGCTGGTGGAACCGCTGGAGCCGCCGACCATCGACGATATCGGCCGCATGGCGGGAGAGCGCCCCGGCGCGGTGGTGGTGGTGCTGGATCAGGTCACCGACCCCCACAACGTCGGCGCCATCCTGCGCTCGGCGGCGGCATTCGGCGCGCTGGCGGTGGTGGTGCCCGACCGCCATGCCCCCGAGGAGACCGGGGCGCTGGCCAAGGCGGCGTCGGGGGCGCTGGAACGCATGCCGCTGGTGCGCGTCACCAACATCGTTCACGCCCTGGACGAGTTGAAGCAGGCGGGATTCTGGGCGGCCGGACTGGCCGCCGACGCCCCACGCACCCTGGCCGAGGCCGCGCTGGACGGCCGGATCGTCATCGTACTGGGAGCCGAGGGTGAAGGCCTGCGCCGCCTGACCCGCGAACACTGCGATCATCTGGTGCGGCTGCCCATGACCGGGGCGATGGAAAGCCTCAACGTCTCCAATGCCGCCGCCGTGGCGCTTTACGAACTGGCTCGCGGGGGGTGAACACCACGCTTGCGGTACGCGGATTTCGCCATTAATTTCCGTGCCGACGCCGGCTTAGCTCAGTTGGTAGAGCAGTAGTTTTGTAAACTTCAGGTCGCGGGTTCGAATCCTGCAGCCGGCACCATCACCGCCACCGCGGTCAATTCTTCGGATCGATGAACTCGACGGCGTTGGGCTGGACGCCGGGCGGAGGCGCGGCCGCCCCGGCTGCGCCGGCCTGTCCCGTGGCCGATTTGGCCGCTGCCGGAACCGCGATCTCCGGCGGGCGTTCCCTGGCCTGGGACTGGCCGTTGCGGGCGGCGGCGATGGTGGCGTCGCGGTTCTGGCGGTACAGGCTGCGGATCGCGGCGTATTCATCGATGGAGGTACGGCGGATTTCCTTGAGGGGATCAAGGTAGGTGGTGCGGTTGTCCAGCGTATCGAAGCCCATCTGGACGCTGCTCAGCACCCCCAGCCCCTTGGCGGCGAAGGCCACTCCGGCGGGATCGGCCCAGTAATCGGCCACACGGCCCGAGCCGTCGCGCAGGTTGGAGGGGCCGAAGAACGGCAGCATCAGATAAGGCCCCTCTTCGACACCCCAGACCGCCAGGGTGATGCCGATGTCGGTCTTGTGGCCCTTGGGACCACCGCTTTCGACCGCCGCGTCACGGGTCCCCAACGCGCCGAAGGTGGAATTGATCATAAAGCGCCCCAGCGCGTCGGCGGCGGCGTGGACATTGCCCTGAAGCAGGTCATTGCCGGCGACATAGGGTTCTTCCAGATTGGTCAGAACGTTATGGACGCCGGTGCGGAACCACTCGGGAAAATTATCGCGATACGCCTCGGCCACCGGGGCGGCGACATTGTCGTCCAGGAACATGTTGACGTCGTAAAGCACCCGGTTGGTCGGCTCCAGCGGATCATTGACCGCCTCGGCCTCGGCCCGTTCCTCGGGATCCGTCGGCAATTGCGCGCACGCCGCGGTCAGGGTCATCGCCACAACGGCGGCCAGGGGAACCATGCGACGCAACATCGGGAATCACTCCTGCCGAGTCCCGGTCACCACCGGGCCGGTGGTTCGTTCGCATGATCGGGCCGTCGGAGTCAATACATTGGAATCCGGACATCGGATTCGGCATGGCGCCCTATCTCGCGTCCACCGCCTCTTCACGCGGCAGGGTGAAGCGAAACGTCGTGCCCTCGCGCCCCGAGGTGTCCACCCAGATTCGGCCGCCGTGGCGTTCGACGATGCGCCGACAGATCGCCAGGCCGACCCCGGCGCCGGGAAAACGGCCGGGGCCATGCAGTCGCCGGAACACCTGGAAGATTTCATCGGCATAGCGCGGATCGATGCCGATGCCGTTGTCCTCGATCGAGAACAGCCAGTTTCCCGCCTCCGGCGTGACCGTGATCCGCACCCGGGGGGCGATGCCGTCGCGCGCGAACTTCAGCGCATTGCCCAGCAGATGCTGAAAGACTTCGGCCAGCTGCGAGACATCGCCGCTCACCCGCGGCAACGGATCGGAATCGATGACCGCCCCGGTGGCGGTGATGGTGGCGGCCATGGTCTGGCGAACGCCGTCCAGCGCCAGGTCCAGCGCCACCGGCTCGAACCCCCGTCCGGTGGCGCCAGCCTGGGAATATTCCAGCAGACCCCGCACCTGCTGGTGCATGCGCTGGGCCGCCGCCACGAGAAATTGGAGGTACTCGCGGGGCTCGTCGCCGATCGTCCCCTCCAGGCGGCGGTCGAGCAATTGGGCGAAGCTGACGATGCTGCGCACCGGTTCCTGGAGATCGTGGGCGGCGACATAGGCAAAGCGTTCAAGTTCGCTGTTGGCTTGCACCATCCGTTCCACCGTCATGGCCAGTGACCTTTCGGCGGCCTTGCGGTCGGTGATGTCCTCCAAGGCGACGATGATCCGGTCGAAGCGCTCGCGATGGCCGGCGGGAACCGTCCAGTGAACCAGGACATCGCGCGCCACGCCGTCCAGGGTCTTGACCTGACTTTCCAGGGTCAGCTCGGTCTCGCCGGCCCAGATCGCCACCAGTTGCCGCCGAAACGCCTCGAACGACGCCGAGGTGAAGGTCCGGTCCAGCCCCCCCAGCAGCGCCGCCCGGTCAGGCGCGTGATGAAGCGCCATGGTCGCGGCGTTGACGTCAAGCACCTTGACCACCACCACGCATTCACCGACCACCTCGGGATGGGCCGCGAGATAGGACGCCATATCCCCGTCCGCCTGGGGAGCGACACGATCGAGAATCTCCACCACCCGGGAGAAATCCTCCTCCCATAGCGACACCGGCGAGGCGGTGAACATGACCCGGTAGCGGGACTCGCTCTCGCTGAGAGCGCCGTAGGACTCGCGAATCGCCCGGCGCATGTCGTTGAAGGCGATGGCAAGATCCAAGAACTCGTCATTGGCGGCATCGACGGGCATGTCGATGGCCGGCGGATCGACCAGATCGGCCGCCCCCACCGAGCGGGCATAGCGGGCCATGCGGCCCAACGGGCGGATCACCAGGGGATGCACCAGCAACGCCACCGCCACCACGACCCCCAGCACCACCACTAGATTACCCAGCAGCACCACCCAGGCCCGTTCCAACACCGGCCGGCGCATCAGGGGCATGCTGACCGCCACCGTCAGCCTGCCGATGTCCCGTGGCTGGCCGAGATAGACGCGGGTCAGATCAAAGGTCTTCGTCAGGGTCTCGCCCCCCGTCCGGCTGCCGCTGCCGACCAGAACATTTCCATCCGGATCGGTCACCTCCACCCACTCGATATAGGGCAGATTGCGAATACCCAATACCAGCTCGGCCAGCCGTTCCCGGTCCTGCAGCCAGGTATCCTCGATGATGCTGGCGAGATAGCCGCCGCCGATCTGGTTGAAGCGCTCGATCGCCCGCACCTTGACCAGATTAAGATCGATAGCGATGACCACCGCCGATATGACCAGCGAGACCACGAGCCCGACCACCCCCAGGCGAACCATCAGTCGCCGGGACAGTGGCGAGCGCGGCGACGGGCGCACCATCACTTCAATCCGGTGGTGACTGGCCCCAGGCCGCCGAACACCCGCTGGGCGATGGCCAGGTAGGAGCCGTCGGCCTTCATCCGTCGCAGTTCCGCCGCCGCCGGCTCGACCAGGGCGGCGTGACGACGGTGCAGATAGATGTACATGGGCACCCGCGCCAGCGGCGGTTCGTGCACCCGCAAGGTCATGCCCATGGCCTTGGCCTGCCACAACGCCTGCCAGCGCTCGTGCAAGATGATCTCGGCACGGCCGGCTTTCAGCAGGCCAAGCAGCTGGGCGGAATCCTTGACCTGCGTCAGCTCGCGCACCTTCGGCAGGTTGCGGTCGAAAATCTGCCAGCCGATAATGTAGGCGACGCTATGGGGCGCCAGCCCCGCCCAGTTCGCCGGAGCCGCGTCACCCGTCAGGGAGCAGGCCACGAAGTCGTTGACAAACATCGGTTCCGGCACCGGAATCAGGTTGGCATAATCCTTTTCCACCCCCGCCACCCGCCCGGCCAGCCCGTCGGTAACGCCTTCGTCGGCCAGCCGAAAGGCGCGCGACGACGCAAGATTGACGTCAAGTTCGACGGTCATGCCAAGACGGGAGAAGACTTCGGCGACGAGAATCTGGTGAAAGCCGGTGCCGTCGGACTTGGTCCACGGTTCGATCATGCCGGTGGACAGCATCAGCCGGCCGCCCGCCGAAACCGACGGCACGCCACCGACCGCCAGGGCGGCCAGCCCAAACACCACCTTGCGGCGGCCGGGAAAGATGATCCTCGCGCTCATCGGACGATCATAACCCGTGAAAGCCGCCGTGACAGCCACCAAGTGGAGTCAGCTGCCATGGGACGAAGGCGTCACTCCCCGCGCTTGAGGCGATAGCCGACCCCGGGGTCGGTGACGATCAGGGTCGGGCGGGCGGGATCGGTTTCCAGCTTCTGGCGCAACTGGTTGACGTAGACCCGAAGATAGGCGGTGTCATCGGTATGGGCCGGCCCCCATACCTCCTTGAGGATGAAACGATGGGTCAGGACATGATCGGCCTGACCGGCCAGCACCGCCAGCAAGTCCCACTCCTTGCGCGACAGGTGCAACTCGTCGCCGTCGCGCGTCACCACCCGGCGCGCCAGATCGATACGAACACCGCCACTTTCCACCACATCGGCGGCATCCTTGGCGCCACGCGGCCGCAGCACCACCCGCACCCGCGCCATCAATTCCGCGACTCCGAAGGGCTTGACCACGTAATCATTGGCGCCGCGATCCAGCGCCTCGACCTTGTCGAATTCCAGCGAACGCACCGACAGCACGATGATCGGCAGGTCCGACGTCTCGCGCACCGCGGTGATCACCTCCTGACCGTCCATGTCGGGCAGGCCGAGATCGAGAATCAGCAGGTCGGGCGGGGCGGCGCGCACCATGGCGATGCCGGCGGCGGCGGTGGCCGCCTCGGTGACCTCATAGCCGTTGGCGCCCAGGGAAATGCGCAGGAACTTGCGGATCTGAGCCTCGTCATCGACCACCAGGACGCGGGGATTGCCCATCAGCCCTCCCCCGAAGCAGCGCCAAGGTCCAGATCCGGCGGCAGCGGCAGATGGATCAGGATGCAGGTTCCGGCGCCATGCAGGCCGGGCTCGGCGCTGATGGTGCCGCCGTGGGCCTCGACGATGCCGCGACAGATCGCCAACCCCAGCCCGGTACCGGCAGTCTGGGCGTCGGTCTGATCGACCCGGTAGAACATGTCGAACACCTTCTCGCGGTCCTCGGCGGGAATGCCGGGGCCTTGATCGACAACCTCGATGGCGATGTGCTGGCGGGTGCGGCGCGCCCACACCTTCACCGTGGTGCCGGCGGGAGCATACTTGCAGGCATTATCCAGAAGGTTGAAGAACACTTGTTCCAATAGCACCGCATCGACACACAGCAACGGCATGTCGGCAGCGATCTCGACCTTGATGCTGTGCGAGCGCGCCAGACGGGCGGTACGGCCCACCGCGGCACCGACGATGTCGCGCAGATCGGCCCAGTCCACCCGGGGCTTCAAGGCGCCGCTGCCCAGCCGGGTCATGTCCAGCAGGTTCTGGACGAAACGATTGAGCCGTTCGGCCTCGTCCTGGATGGTCTGGGCAAGATCGGCACGCGACGAGGTGTCCAAGGCGTGGTCATAGCTGATCAGGCTGGAGGCCGCGCCCATGATCGACACCAGCGGTGTCCGGAGGTCGTGCGACAGCGACGACAGCAGCGCCGAGCGCAGCCTTTCCCGCTCGGTGGCGACGCGGGCGGCCTCGATGTCCGAGACCAGGGTGGTACGCTCGATGGCCACCGCCGCCTGATCGGCCAGCGTCTCCAGCAGCCGCATCTGCTCGGGCGCCGGCAGATCGGCGTCCTCCATCATCTGCACGCCGATGACGCCGACGGCGCCGCGCCCGGTCTTGAGCGGCAGGAACAGCCACAGCGCCGCCGGCAGGGTGGCCGAACCGCGCCCGGCCGGCTTGCCGTGGCTCCAGGCCCAGTCGGCGGCGGCGGCCGACTTGTCGTCCAACTCGTCCTCGGGCGGATAGCCGGCGGCGATGCTCAGTCCGTTCTCGCCCGGCATCAGCACCAGCGAGCGGCCCTGGATGGTATTGGCGACGTGATGGACCACCGCCCACAGCACGTCGTCCAGCGTCGCCGCCGCCGTCACCTTGCGGCCGAAATCGTAGAGATTGGTGCTGCGCCGGGCGCTTTCCCGCGTCGCCTGGATCTGGGTCCGCAGCCGGCTGGCCATGTTGGAAACGATGACGGCGGCGATCAGGAAGAAGATCAGGGTCAGCACGTTCTGGGTGTCGGAGACGGCGAAGGTCAGTCGCGGCTCGGTAAAAAAGAAGTTGAACGAGAAAAAGCTGGCGACCGACGCCAGGATCGCCGGTCGTAGCCCGGCGTTGATGGCCACCACCATCACTGCCAGCAGATAAGCCACCGAGATGCTGGCCACCGGCAGCCAGATGTCGATGACGAAGCCCAGTCCGGTGGCCAGCGCGGTGGCGACCACCGCGAAAGCCAGCCCCAGCCAGTCGGTCGGCACCGCCGCCTTGCGGGCGGAGAAGGCGGGGGCGTGGGGTTTGTCCTCGTCCTCGCCGCCCACCACCAGGATATTGAAATCGCCACCATGCTCGACCAGCCGGTCGGTGACCGACTTGCCCAGCCAGCCCAGCCAGCCCGTGCGGCGCGCCCGGCCGACCACGATCTGGGTGGCGTTGCGTTCACGGGCGTGGGCCAACACGGCCGCGACCACGTCGTCGCCCTGAAGCGTCGTCGCCTCGCCGCCCAACTGAATGGCCAGACGCATGGCGTCGGCGATGCGGTCCTTTTCCGCCTCGTCCAGCGAGAGGGTCTGGGCGGTCTCGACCGTCACCGCCACCCAGGCGGCACCGCGCCGGTCGGCGGCGCGCTTGGTCACCCGCACCAGCCGGCCGGCATCCACCCGTTCGTCGATGCAGACCATGATCCGCTCGCGCGCCGGCCAAGGGCCGGCGATGGCGTGGGCGCGCATGTAGTCCACCATCTGGGCGTCCACCCGTTCGGCGGCATGGCGCAGCGCCATCTCGCGCAGCGCCGTCAGGTTGCCGGGCGAAAAGAAGTTGTGCACGGCGCGGCGCGCCTGTTCCGGCACATAGACCTTGCCCTCGTGCAGCCGCTTGATCAGATCCTCGGGCGGCAGATCGATCAATTCGATCTCGTCGGCACGCGACAACACGCTGTCGGGCAGGGTTTCGCGCACCTTGACCCCGGAAATCTGCTCGACGACGTCGTTGAGGCTTTCCAGATGCTGGATGTTCAAGGTGGCGTAGACGTCGATGCCGGCGGCCAGGACCTCCTCGACATCCTGCCAACGCTTGACATGGCGCGAGCCCGGCACGTTGGTATGAGCCAACTCGTCCACCAGCGCCACCTTGGGCCGACGCGCCAGCAGGGCGTCCAGGTCCATTTCGCGAAAATGATGGCCGCGATACTCGACCTCGCGCGGCGGCAGCAGTTCCAGGCCGGTCAGCAGGGCCTCGGTCTCGCGGCGGCCATGGGTCTCGACCACGCCGGCGACCACGTCGACGCTTTCCCGCAGACGTTCGTGGGCGGTTTCCAGCATGGAATAGGTCTTGCCCACCCCCGGCGCGGCGCCGAGAAAGATCTTGAGGCGACCGCGTCCCTCTCGCCGGGCTTCGGCGAGCAGCGCGTCGGGCGATGGCCTGTTTTCCTCGGTCATGACCGAAGCATCACCGCATCAGCCGCCGGTCGTCCAGCATCTTTACGCCATTTTTACGCCATCCCGCATGGACCCTTGATGCGAGACGGGAGTAGGGATCAGATCAATAAGACGTTTCAACCGGAGAGCAAACATGCTCGACGCGATACTCATCATCGGCGCGGTGGCGTTTTTCCTGCTGGCGGCGGCATTCGTCCGCGGCTGCGACCGCATCTGAGGAAGGGCAGCCCCCATGACCATCGACCTTGTCCTCGGCGGCGCCACGGCGGTGGGCCTTCTGGCCTATCTGGTCTACGCCCTCGTCCATCCCGAACGCTTCTAGGAGAACGGCCGTGAACGCCGCCGGCATCCTGCAAATCGTCCTCTATTTCGCCGTGCTGACCGCCGCCGCCATTCCGTTGGGCGCCTACATGGCGCGGGTCTACAGCTTCGAGCGCACCTGGCTCGACCCGGTGCTGCGGCCCATCGAACGCGGCATCCACCGTCTGTGCGCCATCGACCCCGAGGCCGAGCAGCATTGGACCGCCTACGCGCTGGCCTGCCTGATGTTCAGTCTGGTCGGGCTGTTGCTGATGTATGCCCTCATGCGGCTACAGGCGATGCTGCCGCTCAACCCCGCCGGACAGGTGGCGGTGGCGCCAGACCTTGCCTTCAACACCGCCGTCAGCTTCACCACCAACACCAACTGGCAGAACTATGGCGGCGAAAGCACCATGGCCTATCTCACCCAGATGGCGGGGATGACGGTGAAGAACTTCACCTCGGCCGCCACCGGCATGGCGGTTCTGATCGCGCTGGTGCGCGGCTTCGCCCGACGCCAAAGCCGTACCGTGGGCAATTTCTATGTCGATGTCGTCCGCTCGACGCTTTACATCCTGCTGCCGCTGGCAACGGTGGTGGCGCTGGTGCTGGTGGCCCAGGGCGTGCCACAGAATTTCGACGCCTACACCGACGTCGTCACCCTGGAAGGCGGCAGGCAGATCATCGCCCAAGGCCCGGCGGCATCCCAGGTGGCGATCAAGCATATCGGCACCAATGGCGGCGGCTTCTTCAACGCCAATTCCGCCCATCCGTTCGAGAATCCGACGGCACTGTCCAATCTGATCGAAATGACCGGGCAACTGCTGATCTCGGCCGGTCTGGTGTTCGCCTTCGGCCGCATGATCGGCGACCGGAGGCAGGGACGGGCGCTGTATATCGCCATGGCGCTGATGCTGGCGACGGGCATCATCGTCACCTATTGGGCGGAAGGTGCCGGCAACCCGGCGCTGTCGGGCATCGACCTCGCCGCGACCGATCAGGCGCCGGGCGGCAACATGGAAGGCAAGGAGGTCCGTTTCGGCATCGCCAGTTCCGCCATCTTCGCCACCACCACCACCGCCACCTCGTGCGGCGCGGTCAATGCCATGCACGACAGCTTCACGCCGCTGGGCGGCATGGTGCCGCTGGTCAACATCATGCTGGGCGAGGTGATCTTCGGCGGTGTCGGCGCCGGACTGCACGGCATGATCGTCTTCGTCATCGTCACCGTGTTCATCGCCGGGCTGATGGTGGGGCGCACGCCGGAATATCTGGGCAAGAAGATGGAAGCCCGCGAGGTCAAGCTGGCGGTGTTGTGCATCCTGATCTTTCCGTTGTCGATCCTGGGATTCGGCGCGGTGGCCGTGATGCTGCCGGCCGGGCTGGCGGGCATCGCCGCGCCGGGACCGCATGGCCTGACCGAGGTGCTGTACGCCTATACCTCGGCCAGCGGCAACAACGGCTCGGCCTTCGGCGGATTGTCGGGCAACAGCTGGTTCTACAACACCACCTTGGGCGCGGCGATGCTGATCGGGCGCTTCCTGATCATCGTGCCGACGCTGGCCATCGCCGGCTCGCTGGCGGCGAAAAAGATCGTGCCACCATCATCCGGCACCTTTCCCACCCACGGGTCGCAGTTCATCGGCCTGCTGATCGCCATCATCTGCGTGATCGGCGGCCTGACCTTCTTCCCGGTTCTCGCCCTTGGTCCGATCGTCGAGCATCTGCTGCTCGGCGCCGGTACCCTGTTCTAGAAGGTCGCCCCCGCCATGAGCATTCATCGTCCCCAAGGGGTCGCGCTGTTCGACGGTTCCATCATCCGGCCGGCGATCGTGTCTTCGTTCAGGAAGCTCGACCCGCGCGATCTGGCGCGCAATCCGGTAATGTTCACCACTGGCGTGGTCGCGCTTTTATCCACCGTGCTGTTCGCCCGCGATCTGGCGCTGGGCGGCGACTACCTCAAGGTGGTCGGGCAGATCGCCGCCTGGCTGTGGTTCACCGTGCTGTTCGCCAACTTCGCGGAAGCGGTGGCGGAAGGGCGCGGCAAGGCCCAGGCCGACAGCCTGCGCAAGACCAAGTCCGAGGCGGTGGCGCGCAAGCTGGCCTTCGCCGCCGCCGACGAGGCCACGGTGGTGCCGGCGTCGTCGCTGCGGGCCGGTGATCTGGTGGTGGCCGAGGCCGGCGACATCATCCCCGGCGACGGCGACGTGATCGCCGGCATCGCCACCGTGGACGAAAGCGCCATCACCGGCGAATCCGCACCGGTGATCCGCGAATCCGGCGGCGACCGTTCGGCGGTGACCGGCGGCACCCGGGTGGTGTCCGACCGCGTCGTGGTGCGCATCACCGCCAATCCCGGAGAATCCTTCCTCGACCGCATGATCGCCCTGGTCGAAGGAGCCAAGCGACAGAAAACCCCCAACGAGATCGCGCTGACCATCCTGCTGGTGGGGTTGACCCTGATCTTCCTGATCGTGGTCGCCACCCTGCCGGCCTTCGCCCGCTATTCCGGCACCGACATCCCGGTGGCGTTCCTGATCGCCCTGCTGGTCACCTTGATCCCCACCACCATCGGCGGATTGCTGTCGGCCATCGGCATCGCCGGCATGGACAGGCTGGTGCGCTTCAACGTCATCGCCAAGTCGGGCCGTGCCGTCGAGGCGGCCGGCGACATCGACGTTCTGCTGCTGGACAAGACCGGGACCATCACGCTCGGCGCCCGTCAGGCCGCCGAGTTCATCGCCCTGTCCAACGTCAACGAGCGCGATCTGGCCGAGGCGGCGTTCCTGTCGTCGCTGGCCGACGAGACCCCCGAGGGCAAGTCCATCGTCGCCCTCGCCCGCGGCCGCTTCGGCTTCGGCGATCCCGATCCGGCCCGGGCCATGACCTTCGTGCCGTTCTCCGCCCACACCCGCATGTCGGGGGTGGACGTCTGGACCGGCGGCGACATGGTCGAGATTCGCAAGGGCGCCACCGATTCGGTGACCAATTTCATCGCCGCCAAGGAGGGAAAGACCCCCGGCGGCGTGCCGAGGGAACTGATACAGGCGGTGGAAAAGGTCGCCAAGGCCGGCGGCACGCCGCTGGTGGTGGTGCGTGGCGGCCGCCTGCTGGGGGTCATCCATCTCAAGGACATCGTCAAGCCCGGCATCCGCGAACGCTTTGCCACGCTACGCCAGATGGGCATCCGCACGGTAATGGTCACCGGCGACAACCCGCTGACCGCCGCCGCCATCGCCGCCGAAGCCGGCGTCGACGACTTCCTGGCCGAGGCGACGCCGGAAAACAAGCTGGACCTGATCCGCAAGGAACAACAGGGCGGCAGGCTGGTCGCCATGTGCGGCGACGGCTCCAACGACGCCCCCGCCCTGGCCCAGGCCGATGTCGGCGTCGCCATGAACACCGGCACCCAGGCGGCCCGCGAGGCCGGCAACATGGTCGATCTGGAAAGCGACCCGACCAAGCTGATCGAGATCGTGATGATCGGCAAACAGTTGCTGATGAGCCGGGGCTCGTTGACCACCTTTTCCATCGCCAACGACGTCGCCAAGTACTTCGCCATCATTCCGGCGCTGTTCCTGGTGTCCTATCCCCAGTTGCAGGCACTGAACATCATGCGCCTGGCCAGCCCGCAAAGCGCCATCCTGTCGGCGATCGTATTCAACGCCCTGATCATCATCGCGCTGATCCCGCTGGCGCTGCGCGGAGTCAAGTACCGCCCCGCCGGAGCCGAAGCGCTGTTGCGCCGCAATATCCTGGTCTATGGCCTGGGCGGCCTGATCGTCCCCTTCATCGGCATCAAGGCCATCGACCTGCTGGTCGCCGCCTTCGGGCTGGCCTGAGCCGGGAGAGTTTCCATGCTGAAGCACCTGAAACCCGCCATCCTGCTGACCCTGGTATTGACCGTGCTGACCGGGCTGGCCTATCCCGTCGCCATCACCGGACTTGCCGGGGCGCTGTTTCCGCATCAAGCCCATGGCAGCCTGATCGAACGCAACGGCGCCGTGGTCGGCTCCGAGCTGATCGGCCAGAACTTCACCCGACCGGACTATTTCCACCCCCGGCCGTCGGCCACCACCACCACCGATCCCGACGACCCGGCCAAAACGGTACCCGCGCCCTATAACGCCGCAAGTTCGGGCGCCAGCAACGCCGCCCCCAGTTCGCGGTCGTTCATCGACGGCGTCCTGGCCCTGGCCGGGCAGCTTCGGGCCGAGAACCCCGACGCCGAGGTGGCCTTGCCCATTGATCTGGCCACCGCCTCGGCCAGCGGCCTCGATCCGCACATCTCGCCCCAGGCCGCCGAGTTTCAGGTGCCGCGCGTCGCCAAGGCCCGCGGCATGGCCGACGCCGACCTGCGGGCGATGATCGCCCACGCCACCGAGGGACGCACCTTCGGCGTCCTGGGCGAGGCGACGGTGAACGTACTGAAGCTCAACCTCGCCCTGGACGAGGCCAGTGGCGGAGCGCGGCGATAGCGCCTACTGCCGGCCGGCCGCCAGGGGATCGCCCCCGGCGGGGGCGGCAACCGGAATTCCCGCCGCCGCCAGCTTGACGGCCAGGATGCCGATGTCGAACGGCTTCATGATATATTCGTCGACCCCTTCGGCGACCGCCCGCTGAATATGTTCAAGATCGCTTTCGATGGTGCACAGCACCACCTTCGGCCGGCTGCCGCCGGGAAGCCGGCGCAGCTCCTGAACGAAGGTGAAGCCGTCCATCACCGGCATGTTCCAGTCCACCAGCACCACGTCGGGCATCTCGGCCCGGCAGACGGCCAAGGCGGCGGCGCCGTCCTCGGCCTCGCTCACCCGCAGGCCCAGCTGGGCCAGCATCCGACCGTGGATGGACCGGATCAGTCGCGAATCGTCGATCACCAGACAATGAAGCATTTGAGCCATTCCGCCGCCGCCAATCGACCCCGGCGTAACTATAGCGCGGAATGGGGTCCCCTGGCACCACCCCATGACCTCCTGTTCGAGCCGAACGGCAATCGCTATACTTCCGCCAGCGATAGGGAGATGCCGCCATGAGGATCGATCGCCGTGCCGTGATGCTGGGCTTGGCCGGGGCGGGTCTGACCGCCGCCCTGCCCGCCCGCGCCCAATTCAACAGCCGCGATGCGATCCGAAGCGGCGGTGGCCCCTCGGCCCTGGCCTCCGAGGACGACGAAATCGCCCTTGGCCAGGCGTCGATGCCCGGCCGGATCAAGGGCGGCGGCGGCGCCTATCCCGATCCCAGGGCGCAAGAGGCCTTGCGCCGATTCATCCGGCCGCTGGTGGCGGTCTGCGACCGGCCCCACCTGCCGTGGACCGCCGTACTGACCAATTCGAGGGAACCCAACGCCAACGCCAGTTTGGGCGGCACCCTGGTGGTCTGCGCCGGACTGGTCGCCATGTGCGAGACGCAAGGGGAACTGGCCTCGGCGCTGGCCCACGAGATCGGCCATGTGGACCGCCTTCACATCAACGCCAAGATGGATCTGGCGCTGCTGATGGATCAGGCCGGCATCGGCCAGGGGGGACTGACCCAGTTTTCCGGCGCCACCCTGCCGCCGGAAATCCAGGCCAAGACCGAGGGCCTGTTCAAACGGCTGCTGAGCGTCTCGTTCACCCGCATGGAGGAAGAGGAAGCCGACGCCCACATCGCCGTGATCTTCGACCGCCTCGGCCTCGACCTGCGTCCGGCGGCCAGCCTGTTCACCAAATTGGCCAAGGCCGGGGACAATTTCAGCTTCGAGACCAATCTGACCGACGACCACCCCGCCCCCATGGCGCGGGCCCAACGCATCATGGATCAGGTGGCGTTCAACGCGCCGCGCGGGCGCGAGCCGCAATTGCCGGGCTGGGAAGAACTCAAGGCCCCCTTCCCCACCCCGGCGAAATTCCGCCTGCGGCAGGATTAACTGGCGAACAGCACCGGCAGCCCGGCATGGGCAAGGATGTGGCGGGTTCCGGCGCCGATCTTGCCGCCGAAGGACAGAGCCTTGCCACGATGCGCCCCCACCACCAGCAGGTCGCAATCCAGGTCGTAGGCCCGCGACAGCAGGGCATCCATCACCCCAAGGTCCTCGATGTGAAAGCGTTCGCCGCTCACCGGCAGGCCGTGGGCGCGCAGGTGCTCGACCACATCCACCCGAGGCGTTGTGTCGGTAAGACCGCCGGTGCGGCCGACCGACGCCACCACCACCTGCTCGGCCCCCGCCATCAACGGCAGGGAATCGTGCAGAGCGCGCGCCGCCTCCTTGCCCGAACGCCAGCCGATCACCACCCGCCGTCCGACCGTAGCCGATGCGCCGCCGGGCGGAACCACCAGAACCGGCCGCCCCGAAAGCAGGATCAGCTTCTCGACGAAATCGGCGGGAACCCGCCCGCCGCGCCGCTGCGACTGTCCCACCACCACCAGATCGACGTAGTGGCAGCAAAACACCGCCTCGGCCACCAGTTGCTCGGGTCCACCGCGTTCGATCTGCCACCAGCGGGTCTCGATTCCGGCGGTGGCGGCGTCGAAGGCGCGCTTGGCCGCCTCGGCGGCGGCCAGCAGCGCCTCGCTGGGCAGGGTGGCCACCACGGAGGGAGCATGGGTTTCGTTGCGGGCGAACAGGCCGGTCAGTCGCGCGCCGAACCGGCGGGCCTGCGAAATCGCCAGCCCCAGCGCACTACCGTCGTCACCGTCCACATGGACAAGAATATCCTTGATGCTCATCTGGCCCACCTTGCGCGAAATTCGGTGGTCAGTTCACCGCCGGAACCGCACGCCGTCAAGGAAAATCACGCAATTCGGTATGGAAATGCTGCTTTAGCCGCCGCAGCGGTCCAGGGCGGCTTTCATGTGATCGGGGACCGGGGCGACCACGGCGATGGGAGGCTTGCCGGGATGGAACGGCAGCGACACGGCGCGCGAATGCAACAGCAGCCGATCGCCTTCCAGGGTTCCCGTCCCCCGTCCATAGATGGCGTCCCCCACCAGCGGATGGCCGATGGCGGCGCAATGGGCGCGTATCTGATGGGTCCGCCCGGTAAGCGGCCGGCACTCCAGCCACGATAGCCGGTCATCGCCGCCCAGCAGCCGCCATTCGGTGACCGAGGCCAGACCGGATCGCTCGACCTCCATCTTCCAGCCGAAGCTGCGTTCGCGCTTCTTCAGCGGCAGGTCGATCACGCCGTGGTCGTCGCGCGGCCGCCCCACCACCACCGCCCAATAGGTCTTGTCCACCCGCCCCTCGGCGAACAGCCGGCCGAGGGCGGCCAACGCCTTGCGGTGACGGCCCAGCACCAGACAGCCCGAGGTCTCGCGGTCAAGGCGATGGGCCAGTTCCGGAGCCTGCGCCAGGCCGAAACTCAGAGCGGCGAGATAAAGTTGGAGATGGTCTCCCCCCTTGGGCCCGGCATGCACCGCCAGACCGGCCGGCTTGTCGATGACCAGAACGGCGGGATCGCGGTACAGCAGGCGCCCCAGCAGGTCTTCCGGAGTCATTCCACGCCCTGTAGGCCGAATTGCCGGATCACCGCTTGGCGCGCCGCCGCCCAATCGGCATCCAGCCGACCGGCCAGCCGGCGCAGCCCGACGCGGTCCCCCCGCGCCGCCGCGGCGGCGAGATCGGTGGCCAACCGGGACAGCCACTCGGTCCCGGAATAGGCGGCCAGCCCCCGCAGGTCATGCGCCACCCTGGCGGCGACCGTGGGATCATCGATGGCGGCGGCAAGCCGACGGCTGATTTCGTCGCCACTGTCCAAAAAGGTACGGGCCAGATCGGCGGCGCCGGCGCTGCCGAAGTGGGCGACCATGGCGGCCAAAGTCACCGGCAGATCCGCCTCGGATCGGGCCGGCGTCGCCGAGCGGGTCAGCAGCGCGGCAACGGTGGCGAACAGTTCGTCGGGATCGATGGGCTTGGCGACGTGGGCGTTCATGCCCGCCGCAAGGCAGACGTCGATGTCGGCCCGCATGGCATTGGCGGTCAGCGCCACGATGGGAATGCGCGACACGCCGCCGGGCAGGGCGCGGATGCGTCGGGCCGCCTCGGGACCATCGACCTCGGGCATCTGCATGTCCATCAGCACCACATCGAAGCTGCCGCGACGAGCCTGATCCACTGCCTCGGCGCCATTGCCGGCGATCACCACCCGATGCCCCTCCCGGGTCAGCAGGCCGAGAGCCACCCTCTGGTTGAACAGATTATCCTCGGCCAACAGAATGGACAGCGGCGGCAGCCGGGCCGTCCCCGCGACCGGAACCGCCGCCTCGGCCAGGGCTTCGGCGGGAGCGAACGGCAGGCGAAAGCGGAAGCGGCTGCCATGCCCGGGGACACTGTCGACGCCGATGGCGCCGCCCAGGCCCTCGACCATCTTCTTGCAGATGGCCAGGCCCAACCCCGAACCACCGAAGCGGCGATTGATCGAGGCGTCACCCTGAGTGAACGGCGTGAACAGGCGGGCAATCTGTTCCGGGTCCAAGCCGATGCCGCTGTCGCTGACGTGAAAGTCCACCGCCGGCAATCCGCCATCGTCGGGAACCGGGGCGGCACCGACGATGATACCGCCGCGTTCGGTGAATTTGACGGCATTGCCGACCAGATTGATCAGCACCTGCCGCAGCCGCGCGGCGTCGCCGCAGACCCAGGCGGGCAGATCATCGGCGAGTTCGAGGGCCAGGGTCAGGCCCTTTTCCTCGGCACGGGGCCGCATCAGCGACACCACCCCGCCGACGGTGCGACACAGGTCGAACGGCGTGGTCTCGAACTCGATGGCACCGGCATCCAACCGCGAGAAATCAAGAATGTCATTGATGATCGACAGCAGGGCGTCACCGGATTCGCGGATCACCTCGAGCTTCTCGCGATCCTCGGCTTCCAGCGGCCGGTCGGCCAGCAACCGCACCATGCCCAGGATGCTGTTCATCGGGGTGCGAATCTCGTGGCTCATCACCGCCAGGAATTCCGACTTGGCGCGCTCGGCCTCGCGGGCCTGCACCACCGCCCGCCCCAGATGGCGATTTTTCAGCGCCAGTTCGGCATGAGCCTCGGCCAGGGCATTCTGCGCCCCCTTGAGGGTGCCGATGTCCACGGCGATGGAATACTTCGCCCGGCGACCGTCGAACCAGGTGACCATGGTCTCGCGCAGTTGGTACCAGCAGTCGTCGGTGTCGTTGAAATGCTCGAAGACGATGAAGTTTTCACCGCGCTGCCCGGCCTCTTGCAGGTCGGGCATCCGGCAGAACGGGCACGGCCGGTCCTGCTGATAGATCCGCTGATAACACTTGTCGCCCAATTGCGCCCCAACCCGCTGACGCATGGCCCGGTTGGCGCAGATGATTTCGTGACTGGCGAAGTCGGCGACATAGACGGGGAAGGGGATGACGTCGAAGATGACTTCCCAGTATCCCGGATCGCCTGGACTGCCCCCCGGAAACGGTATTGCCATGACCTTCCTCCCGGCGCGGGTCGATCGGGCTCAGCGCGCCATGACCTTGTCGATCATCTCGGCCAGCTTCTCCGGCCGTACCGGCTTGAGCACATAGCCCCTGGCCCCGGCGTCGAGGGCGTCGATCACCATCCGCTCTTGCCCGTGCGAGGTCACCATGACGATGCGGGCCTCGGGAAACTCCCCGACGATGCGCGCGGTGGCCTCGACCCCGTCCATGTCGGGCATGGTGATATCCATGGTGACCAGATCGGGAGCATGGCGGCGATAGGCCTCCACCGCCGTACCGCCGGTGCCGGCGGTGCCCACCACCCGATGCCCCAGCCCTTCCAGCAGAGCCGTAAGCTTTTTCACCGTGATCAACGAGTCGTCCACGATCAGTACCTTGAACGCCGTCATTGCCTCAACCCGCCATCTGATAGTTTAGATACTCATCGAACAGTTCTCGCGGACCGACGAAACTGACGGTGACAACCCCTTTTTCCGTGCGAACCCGCATACTGGCGAATACTGCGTTTCTTGGGCGATGAATGCAACGGGCATCCTCGAGAATCACCGGCGGCGACAAGGCGATGGTCTGTTCGATGTTCTGGAAATCGGCCGTACACAACCCGAGGATGGTATTGACGATCTCGGCCGCCGTTTCCCGGAGGTAAAGCGGCTTTTCGCCCTCGGGAATCTCGATGTCGGCGGTGACCTTGGCGAAGATCACGTCCAGCAGCGACCGCTCGAAACTGAAGGCGATCAACAGGCTGATCGGCCCCCCCAGGCCGGCGATGGCGGTAAGGTCGTGAAGCTGGAGTTTCTCGACGTCGCACTCGAAGGTCTCGGCCCCCTCGACGGCAAGCACCGCCTCGGCCTGAAGGACGTTGCGGGTCTGGGACAGGATCGACGCCATGACCCTGGGAATAATGGTCTTATTGAATGCCATGCGTCTGCCTCCGGCGGAACGGCCCCAAGATATCTACCTTAAGCGGCACCATCGGAGCAACGCCAGCCGCCGCGTCCCGACCGATGACCATAACCGATCGGTGTATTTGAACAAATCTGCCATGCGGAAAAATAGCGAATTTAGGGTGACTACCCGATGGGATTACGCCACCGGTATATGTACACTACCCCCTTAGATGCACCCGACCGTGATGTGGGGACGGAAAGATGATCATCTGGCGCGACACCATGAATGTTGGCGCGGCAACCGTCGATAACGATCGCCGGGAATTGATCGCCATCATCAACGAATTCGAGAACGGCGGCGATCCCGACCTGGCCGAGGCCACGGCGAAAAAGCTCTATGCCCTGACCCAGGAAGGATTTCGCCGCGAGGAAAAGCTGCAAGAGGAAAGCCGCTTCCCCGGCAGCAACCGGCACCGGAATGAACATGCCCTGATCCGCGACAAGCTGGAGGCGCTCATCCGCGGCGGCTTCGCCGGACAAGATCGCGGCCGGGCCGAGCGGGTGGCGCAATTGCGGGACCTGATGCGCGACTGGGTCATCGGCCATGTGCTGCGCAGCGACATGGAAATGAAGCCCCATATCGCGTTCGCCACCGCCTCGCCCTCGCCGCGCCCCCGAACGCGGCGCGCGACCGGGCGGCCCGCCACCATCAATTCAAGGGCAGGGTAAGGGCGAAGACCGAACCGCCGCCGGGACGCGCCTTGACCTCGACCCGGCCCTGATGCAGATCGGCGACGCGCCTGACGATGAACAAGCCAAGGCCGGCTCCGCGCACCCCATCGGCCGAGGGCGAGCGGAAGAATTTCTCGAAAATGCGCTCATCCTCGCCGGGATCGATGCCGCGGCCGCGATCAGCCACCGTCACCGTGACGACGCCATCACCCACGTCCAGCCCAACCTCGACCGTCGCCTCCGGCGGCGAATATTTCAGCGCATTGTCGACCAGATTGGAGATCGCCACCCGCAGCAACGTCAAATCGGCAACAAGGCGCACACCGGCCGCCGTGGACAGAACCAGCCGACCGCCGCCGGTCGTCGGCTGACGCTCGTCGCAAACCTCCCGCAGCATGCCGACCAGATCCACCTCGGACAGATGAAGCGATGTCATCGCCGAGTCCAGACGGTCATCGGCCAGACAGACTTCGATCAGGTCGGTCATCCGCCGCACCGCCCGTTGAATTTTGGCGACCTCGTCGGCCGCCTCTTCCTTCGGCCGGGAATAGATATCAAGCAACTGGGCCGCGCCTTCGATGATGGCCAGCGGCATGCGGAATTCGTGAGACACCATGGCCAGGAAGTTACGCTGACCGCGCATGACCCGGCGCTCGCCGTCCAGCGCCGCGTTCAGGCGACGGTTCTTCAGCGACAGCTCGGCATGGGCCTCGGCCAGGGCGTTCTGAACCTCCTTCAGCGCGCTGATATCCACCGCCACCGAATATTTGGCGCGACGGCCGTCGATCCACGTCACCATGGTTTCGCGCAGCTGGTACCAGCAATCATCGTGATCGTTGAAATGCTCGAACACGATCTGGTTCTCGCCGGCCGGCTCGCGCCGCTCGAGTTCGGCCATGCGGCAAAAGGCGCAGGGCCGATCCTGGCATGGCGGCATAGCATTTCCGGCCCGGCTCCGCCCCGGTCCGCTGGCGCATGGCCCGGTTGGCGCAGATGATCTCGTGGGTGGCGAAATCGGCGACATAGACCGGAAAGGGGATGACGTCGAACACCACCTCCCAGTAGCCGGGATCGCCGGGACTGCCCTGGGGAAACGGAAGGGTCATGCCATGGCCTCGATCACCGTCCCGCCGAAAAAGATTCCCGATGGAGGTCGGCAACCATTTGTCCGGCACCTCCCCACCTTTTCCCCCTCACGGCGAGATAGTGAGGTGTTCACCCGATGAATGCAACGGACTTTCGCCGGTCGCGACCGCCTCATGCGGCGCCGGTGGGGGCGAAGGAGGTGACAGTGGCGGAAATCCGGGCTAGCCTGCCGCCCCTGTTTCCGCACCGAAAGACCGTCCCATGTCCGACCTCCGCGATCTCGCCCGTTCCGCCACCGCCTGGCCGTTCCAGGAGGCCCGCGCCCTGCTGGACGAGCGGCTGAAGGGCAAGACGCCGGACAAGGGCTATGTGCTGTTCGAGACCGGCTACGGCCCCTCGGGCCTGCCCCATATCGGCACCTTCGGCGAGGTGGCGCGCACCACCATGGTGCGCCGCGCCTTCGCCGTGCTGGCCCCCGAAATTCCCACCCGGCTGTTCGCCTTTTCCGACGACATGGACGGGCTGCGCAAGGTTCCCGACAACATCCCCAACCAGGACATGGTGCGGCAGCATCTGGGCAAGCCGCTGACCCGCATTCCCGACCCGTTCGGCACCCACGAAAGCTTCGGCCACCACAACAACGCCCGGCTGCGCTCGTTCCTCGATGCCTTCGGCTTCGACTACGAGTTCCAATCGGCCACCGACTGGTACACCTCGGGCCGCTTCGATCCGGCGCTGCTGGGGGTACTGCGGCACTATGACGAGGTCATCAACGTGGTGCTGCCGACCCTGGGCGACGAGCGCCGCGCCACCTATTCCCCCTTCCTGCCGGTCTGCCCCCGCACCGGGGTGGTGCTTCAGGTCCCGGTGATGGAGACCAACGTCGATGCCGGCACCATCGTCTACAAGAACGAGGATGGAAGGCTGGTGGAAACCCCGGTGACCGGCGGCCATTGCAAGCTGCAATGGAAGGCCGACTGGGGCATGCGCTGGGTGGCGCTGGGCGTCGATTACGAGATGAGCGGCAAGGACCTGATCCCGTCGGTCGAGCTGTCCACCCGCATCGCCCGCATTCTCGGCGGACGGCCACCGATGAACCTGACCTATGAACTGTTCCTCGATGACAAGGGCCAGAAGATCTCCAAGTCCAAGGGCAACGGCCTGGCGGTCGAGGACTGGCTGAAATACGCGCCGCAGGAAAGCCTGGCGCTGTTCATGTACCAAAAGCCCAAGGCGGCCAAGCGGCTGTATTTCGACGCCATTCCCCGGGTGGTCGACGACTATCTGACCTTCTTGGGCAAGTTTCCCGCCGAGGACGAGGCCAAGCGCCTGGACAATCCGGTCTGGCACATCCACGCCGGCAAGCCCCCGGCCGAGGACGCCCACCTGTCGTTCAACATCCTGATGAACCTGGTCAGCGTCTGCCATTCGGAAGACCCCGCCGTGCTGTGGGGCTTCATCCGGCGCTACGCGCCGGGCGCCGCGCCCGAAACCGCGCCGATCCTCGACGGGCTGGTGGGCTATGCCGTCGCCTACTACCGCGACTTCGTCAAGCCCAACAAGGCCTACCGCAAGGCGACGCCGGATGAGGTCGAGGCATTTCGCGATCTCAGGGCCGGCCTGGAAAAACTGCCGGCCGACGCCTCGGCCGAGGATATCCAGACCCTGGTCTACGAAACCGGCAAGCGCCCCTGCTTCGCCGATCTGAAAAGCTGGTTCAAGACCTGCTACGAAGTGTTGCTGGGCAACGACCAGGGACCGCGCATGGGCAGCTTCATCAAGCTGTTCGGCATCGCCGAGACCATCGCCCTGCTGGACAAGGCGATCGGGGGCGAGGACATGTAGCTTTAAGGACAGCCCGTCTCGGGCGCATGATCAGTGCGCTCATTGTGGACGGCACCCCCCACAATCCGCCGGATGGCGACACGCCCTATCTGTTGATCGTTCAGGGTGACTATGTCGAAGTCTGGAGCAGCAGGGTGGTGGTACCGCTGGTCGAGCCGGGCTTCCCGCCATTGAGCGGCGGCGGGCTGATGCCCGAGTTCTCCATCGAAGGCCGTGTCGTCGTGATGAATACGGCCCAGATCGCCGGCATTCATGTGCGCGATATCGGAACGGTGGTCGCCCATCTCGGCGACCGGCTCTACGACGTGCGCCGCGCCATCGATATGCTGACCGGCGGCTTTTGATCCCCTTACCGGATCAGCTGTAGCCAGGGCAGGACGATGGCGATCAGGCCGGCGAAATACAGCACGCCGAAGATCAGGCCGAACTTCCAGAAATCGGCCTTGCCGATGTAGCCCGAGCCGAAATACATCGGCGCCGGCCCGGTGGCATAGGGCGAGATCACCCCCATCAGCCCCAGGGAATACAGGCACAGCATGGTCAGCACCGGCACCGGCACGCCACTGATGCCGGTTCCCACCGCCAGCACCACCGGCAGCACCGCCGCGGTATGGGAGGTGATGCTGGAAAAGAAGTAGTGGATCCAGAAGAACAGCGTCGCCAGCAGGACGGTCGCCAGCAGGGGCGACACCGAGGCCAGCGGCCGGGCGAATTCGGTCGCCACCCACTTGATGAAGCCGATGTCGTTCAGCCCCGACGCCAGGGTCAGCAGCGAGGTGAAGTAGAAGAACACCTCCCAGGCGGCCTTCTCGGCGATGATCTCCTTGAACTCGACCACCCCGGTCACCAGCAACAGCGAAATCACCACCAGCACCACCATGGTCGGGTTGATGTAGTTGGAGCCGAGCCACGGCAGGGTGATGTTGGGATTGGACCCGGTGATCCACAGGAACATCGCCAGCAGCACCAGCGCCAGCATGACCCACTCGTTGCGCGATGGCGGCCCCATCTCGCGCAGTTCACCCGCCGCCCAGGCGGTGATCTCGGGGCTTTCCTTGATCTCGGGGCGGCAGACCAGATAGCTCAGCAGCGGCACCAGCAGAACCAGCAACAGCCCCAGCGGGGCGAAACCGATGAACCACTGCGACCAGCTCACCTCCAGGCCCACCGTCTTCCGGGCGATGCTGAGCGCCGCCGCGTTCGGCGCCAGCGCGGTCAGGAACAGCGACGAACTGACGGCGGTGGTGGCGAAGCCGGTCCACATGACGTAGGTGCCGATCCGCCCCGCCGTCGGCCCCGGTTCCGAGCCGTAGATCTTGGGGATGTTGCTGATGATGGGAAAGATGGTGCCGCCGGCCCGCGCGGTGTTGGACGGCGTCGCCGGCGCCAACAGCAGGTCGGCAAGGGTGATGGCATAGCCGAGGCCCAGGGTGCGCCGCCCCAGCCCCCGCACCAGCAGCAAGGCGATGCGGCGGCCCAACCCGCTTTTGCGATAACCGATGGCGAACACGAAGGCGCCGACGATCAGCCACACCGTGCTTTCGGAAAAGCCACTGAGCGCCCAGCGCAGCGATTTGTTGGGGTCGGCCTCGACATAGCCGGCCACGCCGGCGACGGTCAGCCCGATCAGCCCCACCGCCCCCACCGGCATCGATTCCAGCACCAGCCCGGCGATCACCGCCGCGAACACGGCGAAGTAGTGCCACTGGTGGGGGGTAAGACCGGCGGGAACCGGCAACAGGAAGAAGACGAGCCATACCCCGAGCGGAGCCAGCGTGTTCCAGCGGATCTTCATGTCATCCTCCCCCCCAAGGGATAGCTTTATTCCGCGTCCTTTTTCTTGCCGCCGATGCGGGGTTCCTCGCCCCGGATCAGGCGGATGATGTTGGTCTTGTGGCGATAGAAGCCCAACACCGCCAGACCGGCCGCCATTATTGCATATTCCGGCCCGGCGAAGGCCAGGGCGAAACCGGGCGATGCCGCCAGCGCCACCAGCGCCGCCAGCGACGAGATGCGAAATAGCGCCGCCACCGCCAGCCAGGTACCGATGCAGGCCAGCCCCACCGGCCATGACACCGCCACCAGGGTGCCGATGGTGGTGGCCACCCCCTTGCCGCCCTTGAACCCCAGCCAGACCGGGAAATTATGGCCCAGCACCGCGGCGAACGCCGCCACCAGCATGGCCGATTCGCCCGCCAGCCCGCCGGCCAGCAAGGCGGCGATGGCGCCCTTGCCGCCGTCCAGCAGCAGGGTGGCCAGCGCGAGGCCCTTGCGTCCGGTGCGCAGCACGTTGGTGGCGCCGATATTGCCCGAGCCGATCTGGCGAATATCGCCCAGCCCGGCCGCCCTGGTCAGCACCAGACCGAATGGTATCGATCCCAGCAGGTAGCCGGCGACGGCGGCGAGGCCAACATCAACCATCGCGCAGGAACACCGGCCGGCCGTCGATCACGGTGCGCAACGCCACACCCTGAACCGGGCGGTCATCGAACGGCGAATTCTTGGATTTGGAGCGGAACGCCTTGGCATCGACCTTCCAGGCGAAATCGGGATCGAACAGCACCAGATCGGCCGAGGCGCCGACCCGGAGGCGCCCGCCCTCCAGCCCCAGGATGGCGGCGGGGGCGCAGGTGATCAGCTTCAACGCCTCGACCAGACCGAGATGGCCGTTATGCGCCAGTTCCAGCGTCACCGGCAGCAACGTCTCCAGCCCGACGCCGCCGAACTCGGCGGCGGCGAACGGCACCCGCTTGGAATCCTGGTCCTGGGGCGCGTGATCGGAGGCCACCGCGTCGATGGTGCCGTCCTTCAGCGCCGCCACCACCGCCTGACGGTCGGCTTCGGAGCGCAGCGGCGGCGATAGCTTGGCGAAGGTGCGATAGTCGCCCACCGCCAGTTCGTTGAGGGCGAAATAGGGTGGCGCGGTGTCGCAGGTCACCGGCAGGCCCCGAGCCTTGGCCTTGCGGATGATATCCAACCCTTCGGCGGTGGAAACGTGGGCGGCGTGGTAACGGCCGCCGGTGATCGCCACCAGCCGCATGTCGCGTTCCAGCATGATCGCCTCGGCCGCCGCCGGAATACCCGACAGCCCCATGCGGGTGGCCAGCTCCCCCTCGCTCATCATGCCGCCCTCGGCCAGCGAGGGTTCTTCCGGGTGCTGGACGATCAGCAGGCCGAAGGTAGCGGCATAGCCGAGCGCCCGGCGCATCACCTGGGCATTGCGGATCGCCCTTGTGCCGTCGGTGAAGGCCAGGGCACCGGCCTCGGCCAGCATGCCCATCTCGGACAGTTCCTTGCCGTCGAGATGCTTGGTCGCGGCGGCATAGGGATAGACCTTGGCCAGCCCGATCTTGCGGGCGCGCCGCGCGACGAATTCCACCGTCGCGACCTCGTCGATGACCGGCGTGGTATTGGGCAGGCAGACCATGGAGGTGACTCCACCGGCCACCGCCGCCTCGCCCGCCGATTTCAGCGTCTCCTTGTGTTCCTCGCCCGGTTCGCGCAACTGGACACGCATGTCCACCAGACCGGGCGCCAGACAATGGCCCTGACAGTCCACCACCTCGATACCGGACGGCACGCCGCCCTGGAACAGGCCGGGACCGACATCGGCGACGGTCTCGCCGTTGGTGAGCAGGGCGCCCTTGGCGTCAAGCCCGGTGGCGGGATCGAGCAGGCGGGCGTTGACATAGGCCACCAGGCCCGAGGAGCTGCGGACGGCCATCAGGCGGCTCCCTCAGTAATGGGCAGATGACGGGTCAGCATGTCGAGGCAGGCCATGCGCACCGCCACCCCCATCTCGACCTGCGAGCGGATCAGCGACCGCTCGACGTCGTCGGCCACGTCGGAATCGATCTCGACGCCCCGGTTCATCGGGCCGGGATGCATGATCACCGCGTCGGGCTTGGCACGGCCCAGCTTCTCGTAATCCAGGCCGAAGAAGTGGAAATACTCGCGGATCGACGGAATGAAGTTACCGCGCATGCGCTCGTTCTGGATGCGCAGCATCATGATCACGTCCACGTTCTCCAGCCCCCTGCGCATGTCGTGAAAGACCTCGACCCCCATGCGATCGACGCCCGAGGGCAGCAGGGTACGGGGACCGATCAGGCGCACGCTGGCTCCCATGGCGTTAAGCAAATAGATGTTGGACCGCGCCACCCTGGAATGCAGCACGTCGCCGCAGATGGCGACGGTAAGGCCGGACAGCTTACCCTTGCTACGGCGGATGGTCAGCGCGTCCAACAGCGCCTGGGTCGGATGCTCGTGGCTGCCGTCGCCGCCGTTGATCACGGCGCAATTGACCTTTTCCGACAACAGCTTGACCGCCCCCGAATCGGGATGGCGCACCACCAGCACATCCAGGTGCATGGCGTTGAGCGTCATGGCGGTGTCGATCAGGGTCTCGCCCTTCTGCACGCTGGACCCGGCCGACTGCATGTTGATGACGTCGGCGCCCAGGCGCTTGCCCGCCAGCTCGAAGCTGGTGCGGGTGCGGGTCGAATTCTCGAAGAACAGGTTGATGACGGTTCGACCGCGCAGCAGGTTCTTGCGCTTGTCGAGGGATCGGTTCTGTTCGACGTAGCCATCGGCCAGGTCGAGCAGCATGGTGATCTCGGTCGGCCCCAGACCCTGGATGCCGAGGAGATGCCGGTGCGGGAAGCGCGCGTCTGTCATGGTGGGCGAACTATAGGGCGGCGCGGCCCGGTCGGCAAGCGGCCGGGTGACGGATAGCCCCCTCCCCTCAGCCGCCGACGACCGCCCTTATCCGCCGCCGCGCCTCGGGCAGCAGTTCGGCGTCGAACCACGGGTTGCGCGCCTGCCATGCGGTGGTCCGCCACGACGGATGAGGCAGCACCAGGAATTGCGGCAGATAGTCTCGCCACGCCGCCACCGTCGCGGTCACGGTGGCTTGGCGGCGGCGGCCGAGACGAACGGCCTGGGCATGGCGCCCGGCCAGGATGGTCAGGCGGATGTCGGGCAGCAGCGCCAGGACCGGGGGATGCCACAGCGGCGCGCATTCCGGCCGGGGCGGCAGGTCGCCCCCCTTGGCATCGCGACCGGGATAGCACAGTCCGGCGGGCAGGATGGCGATGCGCGCGGCGTCGTAGAACGTGTCGCGATCCAGGTCCAGCCATTGCCGCAGCCGATCACCCGAACGGTCGTTCCATGGAATGCCGGTCTGATGCACCCTGGTGCCCGGTGCCTGACCGACGATCAGCAGGCGGGCGGTGGCGGCGACACGGAGTACCGGGCGCGGCCCCAGGGGCAGATGATCGGCGCAAAGACGGCATGCGCGGATACGCTCGACCAGATCGGCCAGCGCCCCGCTCAGGGGTGCAATTCCCGCAGCCGCGCCAGCCCGACCCCGGCCAGACTGGGCAGAACCGCCAGCGCGCCGGTAAAATCGTCACCGGCGGTATAAAGGCTTTGCGTCACCACCACCGGAATGCCGGCGGCGGCGGCGGCGCGCACGCCGTTGGCGGAATCCTCCAGTGCCAGGCAGGTGGCCGGGACCAGCGACAGCTTTTTCAGCACCAGGGCATAGACCTGGGGATCGGGCTTCTTACGGGCGACGTCCTCGCCACAGGCGACCACCTCGAACCACTTGCGCGCCCCCCCCAGCAGCGCTTCCACATTGGCGCGGCTGGCGGTCGACGCGATGGCCAGCCGGATCCCGGCGTCGCGCGCCTCGGCAATCAACGATTCGACGCCGGGGCGGAACGGCACCCGCCCGGAATCGACCATGTTGGTGTAGATCTCGGTCTTGCGCCGGTGCAGCGCCGCCACCAGTTCGGGCGAGGCGTCGGGGGCAAAGGCGAGGATGCGCTGACGCCCGCCGGACACCTTGAGCAGCTGGCGATAGTGTTTGGGGTCCCAGGTCCAGTTCATGCCGAGTTGGCCGAAGGCAAGGTTGAAGGCGTGGCGATGGGCCTCCTCGGTCTCGGCCAGGGTGCCGTCGACGTCGAAGATGAGGGCGCTGATGTCCATCTCAGCGGCCGACTTCGATCAGGCCGCGCTCGCCCAGCCCGGCATGCCCGGCAACCGGGCACTCGAAGCGATAGGCGCCGAAGCGGGCCGGCACGAACCACAGCTCGCGGGTTTCACCCGCCGGCACCACCACCTTGCCGACCCAGGGGGCGCGGGTGGTCTGGCCGCCGCCGCTGATACGCTCGACGGCGATGTCGGTGAAGAACTGGTCGGCGACGACGGCGTGATCGGAATCGGTGGAATTGACCAGCACCAGCCGGGTCGGCCGGTCGCGATGAAACACCAGCTCGTTGGGCGAAAAGGCATGGCCGGCGATGGTGACGGTGACGATGTCGGGGCTGCTCCAGTCGGCGCGGGCGACGATTTCGGCGGCGTCACGCAGATAGCCGGGCGGCAATTGAGTATAGGCCGCGTCGGACCCGGCGCAACCGGCGAGACCGAACGCAAGCGACAGGGCGGCAAGGGTACGGCGCATGGCTAGTCTCCAGGTTGCCAATCGGCGGCGGCCATCTCGAAGCCGGCGAACTCGAAAGCCGGCGACACGGTGCAGCCGGCCAGGGTCCAGGCCCCCACCGGCTCGGCCGCCTGCCAGACCTGGGGCGGCACCACCAGTTGCGGCGACTGTCCGGCGGCGACATCCGGCCCCAGGATCGCCGACCGCACGCTTCGTCCGTCCTCGGACAGATGCAGGCGCAACGGCTCTCCGGCGTAATAATGCCATATCTCGGCGGCATCGACGCGGTGCCAGTGGGACCGCTCGCCCGCCTGCAGCAAATAGTATATGGCGGTACCGGCGCCCCTTCCGCCGCCGTCGGGCCGATGCCGCCAGGTCTCGGCGTAGTGGCCGCCCTCGGGGTGAGGGAGCAGACCCAGCCGGGCGATGATCTCGGCGGCGGCGGACACGGTCAGCCCTTCGGTTCGCTCTCGACCATCGACGGACGCTTGGCGATCGCCGCGTACCATGCCGTCAGCGCCGGCCGGCCATTGCGCCAGTCCAGCCCCGGATCGCGGAAATCGACATAGCCCAGTGCCGCCGCGACACCGATCTGACCGATCAGGAAATCGTCGCCCCAGGCGGCACATTCCTCTTCCAGCACATCCAGGGCGCGGACCATGGCGCGATCCTGACGCGCGGTCCAGTCACTCCAACGCTTGTCCTCGGGGCGCATGGCGAGCTCGATCCGCTTGGCGATGGCGGCGTCGAGGATGCCGTCGGCCAGCGCCGCCAGCCGCAACTGGTTCCAGCGCGCCCCGCCCGAGGCGGGAAACAGCTTGTGGCCGTCGTGCAGCGAGTCCAGGTATTCGCAGATCACCGGCGAATCATAAAGCGCCTCGCCGCCCTCGGTGATCAGAGCCGGCACCTTGCCTAGCGGATTATCCCGGCTGACATCGGTATCGGGCGCCCACACATTGGTCGGCACGAACTCGATCCGCCCGGCCAGACCCGTTTCGAGGGCGACGACCCAGACCTTGCGGGCATAGGGAGAGGTGGCGGAATAGCGCAGCTTCATGGCAAGGCTCCGTGGCGGCAGGGGAGGGCGGCACCATGCTTGGGTATGACCGCCCGAGAGTCAATGGTCTCGCCCCGATTGCCCCCGCTGGCCGGATCGGCGATGATGGCGGCGGAGCTTTGAGGGAGACGGCGATGAGGCGGACATATCTGGCGGTGGCGGCGGTGATGGCGCTGACCGCCTGCGGTCATGTCGATGACCAGGACCTGGCTCAGCTCCGGCCCGGTAGAACCACCGCCGCCCAGGCCATCGACCTGCTGGGCAGCCCCGACCGCGACGAAACCCTGGCCGATGGTTCGCGCATGCTGACCTATATCGGCTCCCACGCCAGCACCAGGGTCGTCAACTTCGTTCCCGCCGCCAACCTGATCTGGGGCGGCTGGGATGCCACCACCGACGAGGCCGGGCTGATGTTCGCCCCCGACGGCACCTTGCGCTTTCATTCGTGGTCGTCGAACCAGACCCGGCGCAACCGGGTGATCGGCGGCGCGACCGTCAAGGCCCGGCCGGCGCCACCGCCCCTGGAACCGCCCGCGGCAACGGGAACCCCACCGGCGCAAAGCCATTCTGCCGATTAAAGCCGCTCGCTAGCCAGTTCCCACACCGCCGGAGCACGCCACAGCCGCGACTTCAGCAGTTCGCGTTCGTAAAGCAGTTCCTTCGGCACCCGGTCGAAGAACTTGTCGAACAGTTCCTCCTGGCTGCGGGCATCGGCGATTCCGGCCTCGCGGTCGATGCGCATCAGTTCCTTGAACCGGTCGCGGGGATAGTCGAGGCCGCTCCATTCCAGGTCCTCGTATTGCGGCACCAGCCCGATGGGCGATTCGACGGCGCGGGCCTTGCCCTTGACCCGATCGACGACCCATTTCAGCACCCGCATGTTCTGGCCATAGCCCGGCCACATGAAGGCGTTGTTCTCGTCCTTGCGGAACCAGTTGACGCGAAAGATCGGCGGCGGGTTGTTGACCTTACGGCCCATGTTGAGCCAGTGGTTGAAGTAGTCCGCCATGTTGTAGCCGCAGAACGGCAGCATGGCGAAGGGATCGCGGCGAATGGCGGCTTGGCCCACCGCGGCGGCGGTGGCTTCGGACCCCATGGTGGCGCCGAGATAGACGCCGTGCGCCCAGTTGAACGACTGCACCACCAGCGGCGCGTTCTTCGACAGCCGGCCACCGACGATGAAGGCCGAGATCGGTACCCCCGCCGGGCTTTCCCAATCGGGATCGACGCTAGGGCACTGGCTGACCGGGGTGGTGAAGCGGGCGTTGGGATGGGCGGCCGGGGCTTTCGCCTCCGGGGTCCAGTCGTCGCCCTTCCAGTCGATCAGGTGGTCCGGCGGCACATCGGTAAGCCCCTCCCACCACACGTCGCCATCGTCGGTATGGGCCACATTGGTGAAAATGGAGTTGCTGGCACAGGCGGCGACGGCATTGGGATTGGTCGAAACGCCGGTCCCCGGCGCCACGCCGAAGAAGCCGGCCTCGGGGTTGATGGCGTAGAAACGGCCGTCGGCGCCCGGCTTGATCCAGGCGATGTCGTCGCCGACGGTGCGGATCTTCCAGCCCTCGAAGCCCCGGGGCGGCACCAGCATGGCGAAATTGGTCTTGCCGCAGGCCGAGGGGAAAGCGGCGGCGACATAGGTCTTCTCGCCCTCGGGACTTTCGACTCCGACGATCAGCATGTGCTCGGCCAGCCAGCCCTCGTCGCGGGCGACGGCCGAGGCGATGCGGAGCGCGAAGCATTTCTTGCCCAGCAGGGCGTTGCCGCCATAGCCCGAACCGAACGACCAGATCTGCCGGTCCTCGGGAAAATGGGCGATGGTGATGTTGTCGGGATCGCAGGGCCAGGGCACGTCGGCCTCGCCCTCGGCCAGCGGACGGCCGACCGAATGCAGGCATTCGACGAATTCCCCACCGCCGGCCAGGATGTCCAGCACCGGCTGGCCCATGCGGGTCATGATCCGCATGTTGGCGACGGCATAGGCGGAATCGGTGATCTGCACCCCGATATGGGAAATGTCGGACCCCAACGGTCCCATGGAGAACGGCACCACATACATGGTGCGCCCCTTCATGCAGCCGTCGTACAGCCCGTTCAGCCGCGCCTTCATGTCCTTGGGATCGACCCAGTTGTTGGTCGGCCCGGCGTCGTTGCGGTTGTGCGAGCAGATGAAGGTGCGGTCCTCGACGCGGGCGACATCGCGCGGGTCCGAGCGGCAGAGATAGCTGCCGGGGCGCTTTTGCGGGTTCAGCCGGATCATGGTGCCGCCGGCCACCATCATCTCGCACAGCGCGTCGTACTCCTGCTGCGAACCGTCGCAGATATGGATGCTGGCGGGGCGGCACAGGCGCGCGATCTCGTCGATCCACGCCAGCAATCGGGCGTTCATGGTCGATCCGCCGGGGATGCCGAGCTTGCTCATTGTCGTGGATGTCCCTTCAGGAAATTCAGGTGCGCACCAGCGGCGCGTCGAACCAGACCGCGCGGCCGAAGCCGCCGACGAAATGCGCCTTGTCCAACCGCATCCGCCAGATGGCGAAATCGGCGAAGTCGGCATACTCGCGGGCGCCGGGATGACGGTCGAGGAACCGCGCCCTCAGGCGGGGGGCGTCGTCGGGCGCCGCCACCCCCACCAGGGTGACACGCGGCCCGGTCTGGGGATTGTCCAGGCCGTCGGTCCCGTCCAGCAGCAACGCCGCCCGACCGTCGGCGGCCAGATTGCGGGTGTGGTCCGCCAGTTGCGACAGCAGCAGGATCGGCGACAGATCGTCGTCGAACGCCACCGTCACCAGCGAGACATAGGGGCGCCCGTCCAGGCTGGTGGCCAGGGCCGCCTTGCGGCAGGCCAACGCCACCTGGCACAGGGCTTGGCGGTTGTCGTCGGGCAATGGGGGGGGAGCGGATTCTGTCATGGTGTCATCATCGCAGATCGTCGCCACGAGGGAAACCGCAATGAGCACTCGATCACGAGCCCAGGCACGAGAGTCGATTGCGAATCCTCCTGCCAAAGTCGTACACTTGGCCGACCTATCTTCTGTTGGAAAAAGCCAGTGGCGCTGGACGGCATAGCGGTTTCGTCAAGCTCGACCTCCATCCGCGATAGTGGTGGGGCCTCACGGGCCGGCTCGGTGGCCGATGCCCTGGCGGCCCGGTCACGTTTCGGACAATTCGATCCGTCCCTGGTATCCAGCCAGCAGACCGCGACACCCACCCGGACGGCCGATGACCGTCAGCCCGAAGCTTCCACCGTCTGGCCCGACGGCAGCGGTGGCCAGGGATCGACACAGGCACTTTCCGCCTTCGTCACCCAGTCCCTGGCCCAATCCCAGGATCAGGCCGCCGGGCCGTCGGAGGCATCGCGGACCAATGCCGCCATCGCCGCCTACGCCCGGGCCGGCGGCTCCGCCGCCGTACCCCCGGATACCTCGGTCGAAGTCATCGCGCCGTCGCTGCCCACCCTATCGTCCGGCCGCACCCTGGACCTTGCCGTCTAGACGAAAGCCCCCCGGCAAGAGCTATACTAGCAGCATTCCTCAAGTATTATGACAGGCACTATACCAATTCCATAGTCTATATCCGGGCGGGCGTTTCCGGTTGCCCTGCGGTTCAATTCCGACTATGGAGGGAATAGGGAAGGGCATCTATGCCGGATACAGTACACAGCGTCCGAATATCGGGCGTTCTCAGCCGAAATCGAGTGAAAGCCATGCCCCTCAAATCCGAAGCCCAAGTCGGGCGAAAGGTCAATCGTGCCAATGATGTGGATCGCCATGTGGGCATCCGCATCCGGGAACGCCGCATCATGCTTGGACTGTCCCAGCAGCAGATGGCGGAACTGATCGGGGTGACGTACCAGCAGGCCCACAAGTACGAACGCGGCATCAACCGCATTTCGGCCGGGCGGCTGTTCGAGATCGCTCAGGTTCTCGGGGTACCGGTCGGCTCGTTCTACGAAGGCCTGGAAAGCCGGCGCGGCGCCGACCTCACCGCCCGACAGCGCATGTGCCTCGAACTGGCCCGCAACTTCACCAGCATTGCCAACGACAGGCACCAGGAGGCGCTGTCACAGTTGGCCAGGGTCTTGGCCGCCGAGAACTGACACCGCCCATTTCGCCATGGCCTGGACCTGCGCCGAGGCATCGCCCTTAAGCCGCTCCGCCATCGGCAAAAGATCGGTCCGGCCGCTGTTGCCGATGGCGACCAAGACGCTGGCGACAAAACGATCCCGCCCCGCCCGCTTCACCGGTGACCCGGCGAACACCTGACGGAATCCGGCATCGTCCAACTGGGCCAGATCGGCCAGCCGGGGCGCCGTCAGCTCGATGCGCGGCAGGAAATCGGGGTCCGTCGTCGGCGTGGCGAACGAATTCCACGGACACACCGCCAGACAATCGTCGCAACCATAGATCCGGTTGGCCATCAACGGGCGCAGGCCCACCGCGATACCGCCTCCGGCCTCGATGGTGAGATAGGAGACGCAACGGCGCGGATCGATCCGCCCCTCGCCGTCCAGCGCCGCGGTCGGACAGGCATCGACGCAGGCGCGGCAACTGCCGCAGTGATTGCGCTCGGGCGGATCCGGCTCGATGTCCAGGGTGGTCAGGATCTCGGACAGAAACAACCAACTGCCCCAACGCCGGGACACCAGATTGGTATGACGGCCGCGCCAGCCCAACCCGGCACGCTCGGCCAGCGGCTTTTCCATCACCGGGGCGGTATCGACGAACACCTTGAGATCACCGCCGACACTGGCGGCCATCCAGCGTCCCAACGCCTTGAGCCGCTTCTTGACGGTGTCGTGATAGTCGCGATTGCGGGCGTAGACGCTGATATTGCCCCGATCCGGCCGCCGGACAAGCTCCAGCGGATCGCCCGCGGGGGCGTAGTTGGTGCCCAGGACAATAGCGGTTCTCGCCTCGGGCCACAGGACCTGCGGATCGGCCCGCCGCTCTCGGGTCTCGGCCATCCACGCCATGTCGCCGTGGCGACCATCGGCCAGAAAGCCCGCCAGATCCTCGCCCCACGCCGGATCACCGACGGCTGACGCGAAGCCGACCTGGGCAAAGCCCAGCTCCAGGGCCTTGGCGCGGATAGAGGCCTTGACGAGGTTATCCACGGCCGCGATAGGGCGGCACGCCCTGGTCGGGCAACCACAGCCCCTCGGGTGGCACGCCGGTCTGCCAGAACACGTCGATGGGAATGCCGCCGCGCGGATACCAGTAGCCACCGATACGCAGCCAACGGGGAGCACAGGCCGCCACCAGCCGCCGGGCGATTGTCAGGGTACAATCCTCGTGGAAGGCACCATGGTTGCGAAAGCTGCCCAGGAACAGTTTCAGCGACTTGCTTTCCACCAGGGCCGCCGCCGGGGCGTAGTCGATCACCAGATGGGCGAAGTCGGGCTGGCCGGTGATGGGACACAGCGAGGTGAACTCGGGCGCGGCGAAGCGCACCAGATAAAGACTGTCGGGATGGGGGTTGGCAACGGTTTCCAGCACCGCCCGGTCGGGACCGGCGGGTAACGCCGCCGCATGGCCGAGCTGGGTAAGGCCGGAGCCCGTCATCCCGCCGCCCCGTTCAGCTTGCGGATGGTGTTGGTGGTGCTTTGGCCGTCGATCAGGTCGGCCAGCACCACCCGGCCACCCCAACCGTGGACCAGATCGGCCCCCACCACCTTGTCGATGGTGTAGTCGGCGCCCTTGACCAGCACGTCGGGCCGCAGCGCCTCGATGGTCGCCCGCGGCGTGTCCTCGCCGAAGATCACCACCAGATCCACCGGCGCCAAGGACGACAGCACGGTGGCGCGCGAGGCCTCCGACTGGACCGGCCGGGTCGGCCCCTTCAGCCGCTGCACCGAGGCATCGCTGTTCAGCCCCACCACCAGCCGGTCACAGGCTGCCTTGGCCTGGGTCAACAGCGAGACATGACCGGGATGCAGCAGATCGAAACAGCCGTTGGTGAACCCGACCTTATGCCCCTTGCGGCGCCAACGGTCGACGATTTCAACCGCCGAGACCAACGGCACGATCTTGGAATCTCCGGCGGTGAGGTCGTCATGGTGCAGCGCCGCCACCACCTCTTCGGCATAGGCGACGGCGGTGCCAACCTTGCCGACGACGATGCCGGCGGCGGCATTGGCGAGATGGGCGCCCTCCAGCAGCGACGCCCCCGAGGCCACGGCGGCGGCCAGCGTCGCCACCACGGTGTCGCCGGCGCCGGAGACGTCGAACACCTCGCGCGCCTCGGCGGCCAGATGGTGAACCTCGCCATCGACGGTGACCAGGGTCATACCGTCCTGGCTGCGGGTGACCAGCACCGCCCCCAGTGAACAGGTGTCGATCAGATGCCGAGCCGCCCGAACCACCGCCTCGTCGCCCTCGACGTCCATGCCGGTGGCCTCGTGCAGCTCCTTGCGGTTGGGCGTCACCACGGTAGCGCCGGAATAGATGGAATAGTCGGCCCCCTTGGGGTCGATCACCACCGGCTTGCCCAGTTCGCGGGCGCGACGGATCAGCCGGCCCACCACCGTCGGCGACAACACGCCCTTGCCGTAGTCGGACAGCACCATGGCACCGGCCTTGGCCAACAGCCGCTCGGCGCGGTTCAGCAACTGGTCGCGGATGGAATCGCCGACGGCGACGCGGGACTCGCGGTCGGCCCGCAGCAACTGCTGATGCGAGGCGAAGAACCGGGTCTTGATGGTGGTCTGCCGTCCGGGTTCGACGACGATGCAGGGATCGATCTCGCCGTGCTCGCCGACCAGACGGGTGACCTCACGGCCGGCGGGATCATCGCCGACCACCGCCACGAAGGCCGGCGCGGCTCCCAGCGCCACCAGATTGCGCACCACATTGCCGGCACCGCCCAGCATGGCGGTTTCGCGCTCGATGAACAGCACGGGGATCGGCGCCTCGGGGCTGACGCGATCGACCGAGCCATAGACGAAGCGGTCCAGCATGGCGTCGCCGACGCATAGCACCGGAGTATCGCGAAGCAGGCCGACCCGGTCGGCAAGGGCGGAAAGTTCGGTCATGGAACCCCGACATGTGATGGCCCCTGCCTGCTAAACCAACGGGGGCCTCCTTGCAAGACAAAATGGGCGGCGGCGGGTCCATCGTTTCTCCCTGATTGGCCGCTATGGTGTTTCGGTCGCCGGGATGGTCCCCGACGCGAGAGAAAGGCCGATGGACATGACCACCGGAAATCTCCCCACCGAGGCTTGGATCGAAAGCCACTGCCAGAGCCCGCCGGGCACGTCCCGCGACCGATCCGGGCGGCGTCCGGGCGGCAACGACCTTGCCCGCTCGTTCCACTGGCGTGACGCGTTTCACATCGGCCACTCCGGAATCGATCAGGAACACCGGCGGTTCTTCGAGCAGCTGGCCAACGCCGCCCAGTTCATCGACGACCCCCGGAGGATCGAACGGCTGTTCCTCGATCTGTTCCAGGAACTGCTGCGCCACCTGGCCGACGAGGAACGGGTGATGGACGAGGTCGAATTCACCGGCCTCGCCCAGCACCGGCTCAGTCACAATGTCGTCGCCGAACAGGCCAAGGCCGCCCTGACGATCGGCTGCGACGGCGAGTGGGCGACCGCGCTCCGACTGTTGGGGGCCTCGGTGCTGGAACACGTCACCGAGGAGGACTTCAAGCTGCGGCCGCTGTTCGGCCACACACATTCGTTAGGCGGAACACCGTCGCGCTGATAGTTTTGGACCGGCCCATGGCTGGCGCGGACGGGCAGAAATGAGTCCCACATGGTTTCCGGTTCCGAAGTGGTTGAACGCCTACCGCCACAGCGTGGTGGTGCGTCTGGTGGTATTCGGCATCGCCATCGTCGTTGTCGCGATGGTGTTGCGCGTGATCGTGCTGCTGCCCTATCTGCGCGACGGCGTCGCCACCTTGGCGTCATCGCACCAGCTGGCCATCGCCGAATACGTCGCCAGGGATATCGACGACAAGATCAAGGCGCGCATCGATTTCCTCGACCGCCTCGCCCGGCATCTGCCCGAGGATATCCTGAACGATCGCGGTCGCCTGGAAAGCTGGCTGCGAGAACGGCACGAGACCTTTCCGGCATTTTCCTCCGGCTTCATGGTGGTTCCCCTGAACGGCCGGGGCATTCTCGCCGATTATCCGGTGGTGGCGGGCCGCCGGGACCTGAACTTCGGTGGCGACGACTGGTTCGTCGAGGCCACCAGCGAACGACGGGTGGCGCTGGGCAAGCCCGTGCGCGAGCGGACCGCCGGAGAGCCCATCATCGTCATGGCCGCGCCGGTGCTCAACTCCCAAGGCCAGGTGATCGCGGTGCTGGCCGGGGTCAGCGCCCTGGTTTATTCCGGCTTCTTCGATACCTTGCAGAAGACACAGATCGGAGAAACCGGCGGGTTCTTGTTGATATCGCCCCGGGACGACGTGTTCGTCGCCGCCACCGATCCCGCCAAGGTCCTGCGGCCGCTGCCGCCGCCCGGCGTCAACCCCCTGCATGACCGGGCGATGGCCGGCTATCGCGGCACCGGCATCACCGTCAATCTGGCTGGCATCGAGGAACTGTCGGCCATGGTGTCGGTGCCCACCACCGGCTGGTTCCTGGTCGCCCGGGTGCCGACCAGCGAGGTGTTCCAGGTCGTCGAACAGGCCCGGACCTTCATTCTGCGCAACGCCCTCGGCCTTGGCGGGCTGGTGGTATTCGGCCTGACGGTGGTGCTGCCGCGCTTTCTCAGCCCGTTGACTACCGCCTCGCGGCTGATCCACCGCATGGCCACGGGCGAAATCGAGTTGCAGCCGTTGAAGGTGGTTCATCGCGACGAGATCGGCGAACTGGTGGAAGGCTTCAACTTCCTGCTGGCCCGCGTCAACGAGGTCACCGAGGAACGGGTGGCCGAGAAGGCACGCATGGCGGCTTCACTGCGACAGTGGATGGCCGACACCTCGCACGAGTTGCGCACGCCGATCGCGGTACTCAGGGCGCAGATCGAGGCCATCCAGGATGGCATTCATGCCGCCGATACCTCGACGCTGGCCGTTCTTCACCGCGAAGTGATGGGCTTGTCGCGACTGGTGGACGACCTTTATACCCTGGCGCGCTCCGATGTCGGCCAATTGGAATGCCGGCTCGGCCCCACCGACCCCTCCGCCCTGCTCGACGAACTGATCGCCGCCTATGGCGACCGTTTCGCCTCGGCCGGACTGGAACTCGAATGGATCGCCGCCACCGCCCAACCGCTGGTATCGGGTGACCCGGCGCGGCTGCGTCAGGTGTTCGCGAACCTGCTGGAAAACACCCTGCGCTACGGCAATGTCGGCAACCGGCTGCGAATCACCGCCGAAATCCTGCCGGACGCGCTGGCGCTGTATTTCGACGACAGCGGGCCGGGGGTTCCCGATGCCTCGCTACCGCACCTGTTCGACCGTTTCTATCGGGTGGATGCCTCACGCTCGCGCGAACGCGGTGGCAGCGGTATCGGGCTGGCGGTGTGCCGCAGCACCATCGAGGCGCACGGTGGCCTGATCTCGGCGTCGCCCTCGCCGCTGGGCGGTCTTCGCATCGCCATTATGCTGCCTCGCCTGAAGGAGGGCTCGTGACCGCACCCGGCAAACGCATCCTGATCGTCGAGGACGAACGCACCATCGCCGAGATCCTGATGGACTACCTGCGTCAGGCGGGTTTCCTCCCCGTCCATCTCGAGAACGGCCAAACCGCCCTGGACGCCATCCGGAACGGCTCCTTCGATCTTGTCCTGCTCGACGTCATGCTGCCCGGATTGGATGGTTTGACGGTGTGTCGCGAGGTGCGGACGTTCTCGACGGTGCCCATCATCCTGGTCACGGCCCGCGTCGAGGAGGTGGATCGCCTGCTGGGGCTGGAAATCGGTGCCGACGACTACATCTGCAAGCCGTTCAGCCCGCGCGAGGTGGTGGCCCGGGTGGCGGCGGTTCTGCGCCGCGCCGCGCCGCCCACCCCCGACATCCGCGTCGATATCGACGAAGCCGGTCAGCGCGTATCCATCGGCGGTCATCGTCTTGACCTGACGCCCACCGAATTTCGCCTGCTGCGGCTGCTGGCGTCGCGACCCGGGCGCCTCTATTCGCGGGCACAGATTCTCGAACTCGCCTACAGCGATGACAAGGAGGTGTCGGACCGGGTCATCGACAGCCACGTCAAGAACATCCGCCGCAAGGTCGCCGCCCTGGTTCCGGGGCTTGAGGTCATCCACGCCGTCTATGGCATCGGCTACCGTTTCGAGCTCTGACCGCCGCTCCATACTGGCTCCACAATCGTCGTCCACCATGGCTGCCTACCATAATCGGCTGTGGACGGGAAAATGGCAGTAGGACTGACAGGGGTGGAACGCACCTTCGGAGCGGACGAGATCATCGTCAGCAAGACCGATCCTCAGGGGCGCATCATCTATGCCAACGAGGTCTTCCTGCGCATGGCGGGCTTCTCCGAGCAGGAACTGCTGCACCAGCCGCACAGCATCATCCGCCATCCCGACATGCCGCGCTGCGTCTTCAAGCTGTTGTGGGACACCATCGCCGC
>CAIUSV010000063.1 GCA_903901915.1 uncultured Rhodospirillaceae bacterium
ATGACCACATCCGATCCCGTCGTCATCGTCGGCGCCGCGCGCACACCGCTTGGGGGCTTCCAGGGGGATCTGAGCGGTCTGGCGGGGCCGCAATTGGGTGCGGTTGCGATCCGGTCGGCGGTTGAGCGTTCGGGGGTGGCGGCGGATCAGGTGGACGAGGTGTTGATGGGCTGCGTGCTGCCTGCGGGCGTCGGCCAGGCACCGGCGCGCCAGGCCTCGCTGGGGGCGGGGCTGCCGCGGGCGGCGGGCTGCACCACCATCAGCAAGGTGTGCGGTTCGGGGATGAAGGCGGCGATGCTGGCCCACGACCTGCTGCTCGCCGGCAGCAATCGGGTGATGGTGGCCGGCGGCATGGAAAGCATGTCCAACGCGCCTTACCTGCTGGACAAGGCGCGCGGCGGCTATCGCCTGGGCCATGGCCGGGTGCTCGACCACATGTTCCTCGACGGGCTGGAGGATGCCTATGACCGGGGCCGGCTGATGGGCACCTTCGCCGAGGAATGCGCCGAGAGCTACAAGTTCAGCCGCGAGGCCCAGGACGGCTTCGCCCTGGCGTCGCTGTCACGGGCGAAGAAGGCCATCGCCGAGGGCTGGTTCACCGCCGAGATCGCCCCGGTCACGGTCAAGGGCCGCAAGGGCGACACGGTGATCGGCGTCGACGAGCAGCCGGGCAAGGCCCAGCCGGACAAGATTCCGACACTGAAGCCGGCATTCAAGGGCGACGGCACGGTGACGGCGGCCAATTCGTCGTCGATTTCCGACGGTGCCGCCGCCCTGGTGCTGATGCGGCGTTCGGAAGCGGCGAAACGCGGGCTGACGCCGCTGGCCACCATTTTGGGGCACAGCAACTTCGCCCAGGCGCCCAACCTGTTCACCACCGCGCCGGTGGGCGCCATCACCGCGTTGCTGGGGAAGGTCGGCTGCAAGGCCGGCGACATCGACCTGTGGGAGATCAACGAGGCCTTCGCCGTGGTGACCATGGCGGCGATGCACGACCTCAAGCTCGACCACGAGCGGGTCAACGTCCATGGCGGCGCCTGCGCCCTGGGCCATCCCATCGGCGCTTCGGGGGCGCGCATCGTCGTCACCTTGCTGGCGGCGCTGAAGCAGTACGGCCTGAAGCGCGGCGTCGCCAGCTTGTGCATCGGCGGCGGCGAGGCCACAGCGATGATGGTGGAACTGGCGTCATGACATGATCCTGTCGGAGGAACAGCAGGCCATTCGCGACGTCGCCCGGCGGTTTGCGCGGGAGAAACTGGCTCCGGGGGCCGGCGATCGCGACCGGGAACGTCGCTTTCCCGCCGCCGAACTGGCGGAACTGGGGAAGCTCGGCTTCATGGGTATGGTGGTGCCGACCGAGTGGGGCGGGGCTGGCTCCGATTACGTTTCTTATGTGGCGGCCATCATGGAACTGGCCGCTGGAGATGGAACGGTCTCGACCATCATGGGCGAACACATTTCGGTGGGGTGCCTGCCCATCCTCAAATTCGGGACCCAGGCACAGAAAGAGCGGTTTCTGCGGCCGATGGCGCGGGGCGAGCAACTCGGCTGCTTCTGCCTGACCGAACCCGAGGCCGGCTCGGACGCCGCCGCGATCAAGACACGGGCGCGCAAGGACGGCGACGGCTACGTCATCACCGGCACCAAGCAGTTCATC
>CAIUSV010000064.1 GCA_903901915.1 uncultured Rhodospirillaceae bacterium
CCCCAGGAAGCCGGCGGTCAGGAAGAAGCCCACCGCGTTGTGGCCGTACCACCACTGGGTCATGGCGTTCTGCACGCCGCCGAACACGTTGTAGCTCTTGGTCAGCGACACCGGGATGGCGATGTTGTTGCCCAGATGCAGCATCGCGATGGTCAGGATCATGGCGAAGAAGAACCAGTTGGCCACATAGATGTGGGGTTCCTTGCGCTTCATGATCGTGCCGGCGAAGGCGATCAGATAGGCGACCCAGATGACCGTCAGGTAGAGGTCGAGGATCCATTCCGGCTCGGCATATTCCTGACCCTGGACGAAGCCCAGGACATAGGACAGCGCCGCCAGCACGATGAACGACTGGAAGCCGTAGAAGATAAAGCCGCCAAGGCCATTGCCACCGAACAGGGAGGCGCGGCATGTCCGCTGCACGATGTACAGCGAGGTGGCGAACAGAACGTTGCCGCCGAACGCGAAGATCACGGCGGAAGTGTGAACCGGACGCAAGCGTCCGAACGACGTCCACTCGAGATCAAGGTTCAAGACGGGAAAGGCCAGCTGAAGGGCAATGAAATCGCCCGCCAGGAAGCCCACGACGCCCCAGAAAATCGCGGCGATCGTGAACTTCTTGATCACGTCTTCGCAATAGGGCGTGGCTTCGGTGTTGATGCTCATGCCGAACTCCTGTTTCGACCGGAAAAGGGTCAACCTGGAGCGTCCGATCGGTTCCAAGGCGGCACCATGCCCCCGGGCCGCTGGTTGACCGGACGGTTCCCTGCTCCAAGCTGACGCACTATGCCGACTGGACCGTCCCCAGCCATTGATCCATATCAAAACATTAAAATTTTTCAATGTGGTTGCAAGACAGAATTTGATCGGCCTGATAAGGTGCCCCTCATGACCGACAACATCACCGACTCCGCCGCCCGCCCCCAGATCCGTCTCGCACGGGGGCGCTCGAAGCGTCTTCGCGCCGGGCACCCCTGGGTCTTCTCCAACGAAATCGACATGACCCCCGCCGTCAAGGCGCTGCCGCCCGGCGGTCTCGCCACCGTGATCGACTGGGGCGACGAGCGTCTGGGCATCGCCACCTTCAACCCGCATTCGCTGATCGCCGCCCGGCTGCTGACGCGGCGCGCCGACGACATCGTCGGACCGGACTTCCTGGCCGCCCGCCTGACCGCGGCCCTGGCTCTGCGCCAGACCCTGTTCGACCGCCCGTTCTACCGGCTGATCCATTCCGAGGCCGACGGGCTGCCCGGGCTGGTGGTGGATCGCTACGGCGACGTGCTGGCGGTGCAGACCAACACCGCCGGCATGGAGCGGTTGATCCCCGACCTGCTGACGGCCTTCGACCGGGTGCTGGCGCCCCGCGCCGTGGTGCTGATCAACGACAGTCCGGTGCGCAAGCTGGAGGGGCTGGAGCCCTATTCCCGCGTTGTCGCCGGCGAATTGGACGGGCCGGTGGAGTTGGAGGAAAACGGCTGCCGCTTCGTCGCCGACCTGACCGGCGGCCAGAAGACCGGGTGGTTCTTCGACCAGCGCGACAACCGCGCCTTCGTCGCCCGCCTGGCCAAGGGCCGGACCATGCTGGACCTTTACACCTATGCCGGCGGCTTCGCAGTACAGGCGGCCATGGCCGGCGCCACCCGGACGGTGGCGGTGGACCGTTCGGAACCTTCCCTGGCGCTGGCCGGCCGCGCCGCCGAGCTGAACGGCGTGGCGGTACAGACGGTGCGGGCCGAGGCATTCGCCGAGATGGAGCGCCTTGCCGCCGCCGGCGAACGCTTCGGCGTGGTGGTGGCCGACCCGCCGGCCTTCGTCAAATCGAAGAAGGACCTTGGCGCCGGGGCCAAGGGCTATCGCAAGATGGCCCGCCTCGCCGCCGCCCTGGTCGAACCGGGCGGATTCCTGCTGTGCGCCTCATGCTCGCACCACATGCCGGCCGAGCAGTTCGCCGAGGAGATCGCCCACGGCATCCATCTCGCCGGCCGCTCCGGCCGCATCCTGCGCAGCGCCGGGGCCGGGGCCGACCACCCGATTCATCCCTGGCTGCCGGAAAGCGCCTACCTCAAGGTCCTGGCGCTGCAGTTGGACTGATCACGGCATCCAGCCCAGCAACCGCCACCACAGGAAGTCCAGCGGTAACAGCACGAAAATGCTGGCGACGGCCAGCCACAGGCACAGGCTCTGCGCCGGGGCAAGCCGTTCGCCGCCAAGCTGCATCGCCACCACCAGCGGCGCGGATTCGTAGGGCAGCACCGGGTTGGAGAACCCCAGCACCTGGCTCATCAGCACCGCCTCGATGGGCAGGCCCGAGGCGCGCGCCATCTCGTCGGCCAGCGGCGTCAGCACCGCCGGCGCCCCCGGCAGGGTGGTGATCATGCTGATCACCGTCGACATGGCGGCCAGACTGGCGAAGTTGGTCGCCGAATGACCGGGAGAAAGCGGAAGCACCGCCAAAATCGCCTCGGCCAGCCGCGCCCCCAGCCCCGATTTGTCCACCAGCGCGCCCAGCCCCATGATGCCGGCGACATAAAACAGCGAGCCATAATTGATCTGCTCGGCGAACGCCTTGCGATCCACCAGCCCGACCACCGGCAACAGCAGCACCGTCGCCGCCGCCATGCTGACCCAGGCCGGACTGACGTGGTGGAGGAAATCGGTGGCCCACAGCAACAGGGCGGCGGCCAACAGCAGCGAAAGCTGGCGCTCGGACGCCTTCATCGCCCCCAGCGACTGCTGGGCGCCGCCGTCCGGTCGCGGGGTATCGGGCCACAGCTTGACGATCAGCGGAATCATGATGGCGGTCTTGAGGAAGCCCAGCACCGGAAAATGCAGCAGCAAATATTGGCCGTAGGAGGGCGTGTAGTGCCACAACGTCTCGGCGGCGCCCACCAGCACCAGATTGGGCACGTTGGCCGGCAACACCGAGAAGGTGGGAACATGGCAGCCGAAGGCGGCGGCCAGCACCACGCCGAGATGGCCGTTTGATCCCGGCTTGAAGCCATAGCGAGCCGCCAGGCCGAGGGCGATGGGCATCAACAAGATGGCCCGGCCCATGGACGACGGCATCAGGAAGCCCATGGCCACGCCCACCACCGTCACCCCGGTGATGACGCCCCAATAGGACGAACCGAAGGCGCGGCTGAGCCGGGTGGCGATGCGCTGGCCCAGCCCGGTGGTCCGCACCGCCACGCCCATCACCAGCCCACCGAAGATCAGCCACAGCGCCGCCGATTCAAAGCCCGAGAACACCACACCGGCCGGAGCCGCCTTGAGCAGCATGGCCGCGGTGAAAAAGAACACCGCCGTGATCGGCTCGGGAATGGCGCTGGTCGCCCACAGGCCGATCGCCGCCACCGTCAGCGCCAGAACCCGGCTTTCGCTACCGGGCAGCGGCTGCACCAGCAGCACCGCCACGCCGGCGACCATGGCGACCCAGGCGATCAGCGTCGACGGAGTCAGGCGGCGCGGCGTGATCATGGCTTCTCCTGTTTCATGTTACGTGATACATTATTCGTGTCGGCACCGCTTTTCAAGCTTGGGAATTCCATGACGAGCCTCGCCCTGCTCAAGACCAATCTGGCGGAACAGGCCTATGCCGTCGTCCGCGACACCCTGCTGGCCGGCGAACGGTTCATGCCCGGCGACAAGATCAGCGTCGAGGATCTGGCCCGCCGGCTCGGCGTCAGCCGCTCGCCGGTATGGGCCGCCATCGCCCGGCTGGAAGCGGAAGGCATCGTCCAGGTTCGCCCGCGCAAGGGGGTGTTCTTCGTCGGATTCGACAAGGGCCGGCTGTTGCAGATCATGGCCGCGCGCGAGGTGCTGGAAAGCGCCACGGCCCGGCTGGCCGCCGAGCACGCCACCCCGGCGGAGATCGCCGAATTGAAGCGTTCGGTCGAGGCCCAGCGCACCGCCCTGGCCGGCGGCGGCCTGGATGAGTACGCCGCCGAGGCCGCCCGTTTTCACGCGCTGCTGGCCCAGGCCGGCGGCAACGCCGTCATGACCGGGATTATCGAGCGGCTGTGGGCGCAGACCAAGGCCATGTGCATCCGCAAGGACGCCCGCCCGGCCATCCTGGACGAGCGGGTGGATGAACATGCCCGCATGGTCGATTGCATCTGTCATCGCGACGGCGAAGCCGCCGAAGCCGAGGTCCGCGCCCATATCCGCCGCATCGCCGCCGGCCTGCCGGGGCCTTAGGGCCGCCCCCGGGGTGGCGGACGCCCGCCACGCTTCAAACGACATTGCCCTGCAAGCGCCCTTGCTCCCAAGCGCCTGTCCAGGTATGACATGCCCCCATGCACATCCTTGAATTTGAAAAACCCATCGCCGAACTCGAAGGCAAAATCGAGGAACTCCGCCACTTGGCGGACAGCGGCGACGTCAACATCGCCGACGAGGTCGGCAAGCTTCAGGCCAAGGTCGACAAGCTGTTGCGGTCGACCTACGCCAAGCTCACGCCGTGGCAGAAGACCCAGGTGGCCCGCCATCCCGAACGGCCCCACGCCCTGGCCTACATCCAGACGCTGATCGAGGACTTCACTCCGCTGGCCGGCGACCGCACCTTTGCCGAGGATCAGGCCATCGTCGGCGGGCTTGGCCGCTTCCGCGGCCGCTCGGTGATGGTGATCGGCCACGAGAAGGGCCACGACACCGAAAGCCGGCTGCGCCACAATTTCGGCATGGCCAAGCCCGAGGGCTATCGCAAGGCCCGCCGTCTGATGGAAATGGCCGACCATTTTCAGGTGCCGGTGATCTCGCTGGTCGATACCGCCGGGGCCTATCCCGGCGTCGATGCCGAGGCCCGTGGCCAGGCCGAGGCCATCGCCCGGTCCATCGAGACGTGCCTCGACATCCGGGTACCGTTCGTGACCGCCATCATCGGCGAGGGCGGATCGGGCGGCGCCATCGCCCTGGCGTCGGCCAACGTCGTCGTGATGCTGGAACACGCCATCTATTCGGTGATCAGCCCCGAAGGCTGCGCCTCGATCCTGTGGCGCTCGGGCGAGAACGCCAAGGATGCCGCCGAGCAACTGCGCCTGACCGCCCAGGATCTGCACAAGCTGGAAGTCATCGATCAGGTGGTGCCGGAGCCGCTGGGCGGCGCCCACCGCAATCCCGACCTGATGATCCAAACCCTGTCCATGGCGCTGGAATCGTCCTTGCGCGACCTTGCCGGCATCGAGGGCGGGGTGCTTCGGGCCAAGCGGCGCGAAAAGTTCCTGGAGATGGGGCGGGCGGGCTTGCCGTGACCACCCCGGCGGCGCCAGAGCTTTCGGTCGTGGTTCCGGTCAAGAACGAGGCCGAGAACATCCTGCCGCTGCTGGACGAGATACACGCCGCCCTTCAAGGCAAGGTCGAATTCGAGGTCGTCTATGTCGATGACGGCTCGGACGACGCCACCCCGGCGGTGCTGGCCCAGGCCCGGGCGCTGCATCCCCGCCTCCGGGTGGTGCGCCATCGTGCCGGCTGCGGCCAGAGCCAGGCGGTCGCCACCGGGGTCAGATACGCGACCGGCGCGCTGATCGCCACGCTGGACGGCGACGGCCAGAACGATCCCGCCGACCTGCCGGCCATGCTGGCACGCTGGCACGCCGCCCCGCAGGAGACCCGGCCACGGTTGATGATCACCGGCTGGCGCGCGGCGCGGCGCGACAACGGGCTGCGCAAACTGTCGTCCAAGGTCGCCAACGGCGTCCGCTCGCGGCTGCTGAACGACGGCATCCCCGATTCCGGCAGCGGCATCAAGCTGCTGCCGCGCGCCCTGTTCCTCGACCTGCCGCGCTTCGACCACATGCACCGCTTCATGGCCGCCCTGGTGATCCGGGCCGGCGGCGCGGTCGAGACCGCGCGGGTCAATCACCGCCCGCGCCAGCGCGGCACCTCGAAATACGGGGTGTGGAACCGGCTGTGGGTCGGCATCGTCGATCTGTTGGGGGTGATGTGGCTGATGCGCCGGGCTAGAAACCCGGTGGTCGAGAACCGCGAGTGATCCACCGCCGTCATCCCCTGCTCAATCCCCGCGCCCTGCTGCGCGGCCTGGTGCTGATCATCACCTTCGCCGCCATCGGCTTCCTCATCGAGGGCATGGGGATCAAGGAGGCGTTCGACACCCATTGGGTCGATGCCGAGGTGCGCGGCAAGGGCCTGAGCGGCGACGCCCTGTTCGTGCTGGTGGGCGGGCTGTTCATCGCCATCGGCCTGCCGCGTCAGGCGGTCTGCTTTCTCGGTGGCTATGCCTTCGGCTTCGCCGAAGGGCTGGCATGGTCGACGCTGGCTTCGGGGCTGGGCTGCGTCATCGCCTATTTCTACGCCCACTTCATGGGCCGCGACGTCATCGCCGCCCGCTTCCCCGACCGGATCGCCCGCCTGGATGCCTTCCTGGCCGGCAATACCTTTTCCATGACCCTGCTGATGCGGCTGCTGCCGGTGGGCAGCAACCTGCTGACCAATCTGGCCGCCGGGGTCTCGGGCGTGGTGGCGGTGCCGTTCTTCCTCGGCTCGCTGGTGGGCTACCTGCCCCAGACCGCGGTATTCGCCCTGCTGGGCAGCGGCATCCAGGTCGATCCGGTTTTTCGCATCGGAACCAGCGTGCTATTGTTCGTCGCCTCCGGCGTTATCGGGGTCTGGCTGTTCCGGCGCTATCGCCGGGGCCGCCACCTGGATGCCAGTACCGAGGCGGCGATCGACGATGACGGCGACGATGATGAAATTGCCAAAGTCTAGACTGTTCCTGTTGCTTGCCGCCGCCCTGGTACCGGCGGCGTGCGCCGGCCCGGGACCGCGATCGGCCGCCCCGGCGCCGGTGACGGTGGACGCCGGCGGCCATGTGGTGCGCCCCAACGCCGAGCGCGGCCGCGACGACACCATCGGCCGGACGGTGGCGTCCCGCCTGAGCGAAAGCGACGCCGGCGCCTTCCGCAATGTTTCGGTACTGGCCTGGGATGGCGCCGTGCTGCTGACCGGGGCGGTCGCCAAGCCGGAACAGCGCCGCCGCGCCGGACAGATCGCCGGAGCGGTCGGGGGCGTCTCGACGGTCCACAACGAACTGACGTTGGTCGAGGCCGCCGCCGCCGCCGCCTTCGTCGCCGATGCCGGCGGCGAACAGCGGCTTCAGACCGCTCTGTCGGGGCGAAGCGACATCGCCGGCGCCTACGCGGTCAGGATGGTCAACGGCGTCGTTTACCTGCTGGGCACCGCCCGCTCGGCCGAGGACGTGGCCCGGGCCACCGACTTCGCCCGCGACGCCGATGGCGTCAAATGGGTGGTGGAACACGTCGCCATCCGCTGAAACGAAACGGCCGCCCGTCGCCGGGCGGCCGATCTTACCTCTCGCCGAAACGGCGGAAGACTACTTCTTGCCGAGCTTGCCGAAGGCCTCGCGGGCCTCGTCCAGGCTCTGGGTGAAGCGCTTGTTCAGCAGGTCGAACGCCTCGGCATTGGACTTGGCGATCAGCTCGGCCAGCTCGCGGGCATTGGCCAGGGCGCGCTCGAAGGCGTCCTTGGCGAACTCGGCCTGCTTGGCGGCCTTGTCCTGGGCGGTGCCGGGCTCGGCGAAATCCTTGGCGACATGGGCGACTTCATCGATGGTCTGGCGCAGGATCTCGACCTGACGCTTGACCACGTTCTGCAAACCCTCGAAGGCCAGCTTGTTGGCCTGGGTCAGCGCCTCGATGTTCTTGCGCTGGTTGGCGACGATGGTATCGACGTCCACGCCGGGGACCTTGAAGTCACCCAGGTACTTGCTGATATCGAAATCGAAAAACGGCTCAGGCTGCTTTGCGGCCATGGTGTAAACCTCCGTCCCGAGAATTATGTTGCGGTGCAGCAACATAATCTCGCAGGTGCGAAAGAGTCAACGGCCTTTTCACAACCGCTTCGCTGCATACGTCGGCGTTATAGCCTTGGCTTCCCTACCCCGCCAGCTCCTTTCCACGGCGAGTGGCGGCGGCGACCGCCTCCCGCAGAAGATCCGCCATGCCCCCACCTTCGGCCATCAGCACCGCCAGGGCGGCGGCGGTGGTGCCGCCGGGGCTGGTGACGTTCCGCCGCAACTGTTCGGCGGCCTCCTCCGATTGGCGCAGCAACTCACCGGCTCCGGCCACGGTGGCGCGGGCCAAACGCGCCGCCAGATCGTCCGGCAACCCTTGCGCGACCCCGGCGGCAGCCAGCGCCTCGGCCAGCAAGAAGACATAGGCCGGTCCCGACCCGGATACCGCCGTCACCGCGTCCATCATCGCCTCGTCGGCCAGCCAGCCGACTTCGCCCACCGCCTCCAGCAGCGACTGGCACAGATGGCGGCGGTCGGCGGACACATCGGCACCGGCGCAGCAGACGGTGATGCCCCGGCGCACCGCCGCCGGAGTGTTGGGCATGGCGCGAACGATGGTTGCGGCCTCGCCCAGGATGCCACGGAAGAAGGCGATGGGCCGGCCGGCGGCGATGGACAGAAACACCGCGGTCTTGAACCGGGCATAGGGTGGCAGCGCCTCGGCCATCACCTGGGGCTTAACCGCCAGCACCACCACGTCGGGAACGAAGCCGGGGGGTATCGCCGACTCGGAAGCCACCACCGTTCCGCCGACGGCCGGCAGCGACGGCTCGACCACCACCACCCCGACGGGATCGATACCGCGATCCAGCCAGCCGGCCAGCAGCGCCGACCCCATCTTGCCGCAGCCGACCAGCACTATCTTGGTCATGGAATTGGGTCCCTCAGGCCTCGCCGACGGTTTCCAGCAGCGAAGCGGCCACCGCTTCCTGGGCGGTCTTGCCGCCCCAGATGACGAACTGGAAGGCGGGATAGAAGCGTTCGCACTCGGACACCGCCAGATCGACCAGATCCTCGACCTGCTCCGACGACAGGCCGACGCCGCCGCGCAGCAGCGAGGTGTGGCGGAACATGGGTACGCCCTCGTCCTCCCACAGCCCGAAATGGCCGAGCCAAAGCTTCTCGTTGATCACCGCCAAAAGCTCGCAGATGGCGGAACGCTTGGCCTCGGGCACCTTCATGTCGAAGGCGCAGGTGAAGTGAATCGCCCCCATATCCTCGCGCCAGGCGAAGTAGAGCGAGTAATTACACCATTGGCCGGGAGCTTCGGCGGCCAGTTCCTCGTCGTTGCGACGATCGAAGGCCCAGTCATTGGCGGTGACGAACTGTTCGACGAGATCGACGGGATTTCCCAGATGTTCGTCATGTCCATAAGCGGCTGTCGTCGTCATGCCCGCGCCCCTCCTTGGCATGGCTACCGTCCGACGCCCCCGAGAATCAAAAGATTGTGTTCGGAGCCGTCGGGCGCACTAGGGGTAGCCAACCACACGCTCCGGGCCGGCGCAAGGAATTCGTGGCGGTACACTTATGAATTTTTGTGGATAACCCTGGCGTTACGGCTTTGTCTTGGCCTTGACGGCCTTTGCCGTCGGAGCCTTGGGCTTGGCGGCGGCCGTCGCCGGGGTGGCCTTGGGGGCGGCGGCAAGAGCGGCAAGCTGGGCCTCCAGCGCCGCGACGCGAACGGCCAGCGCCTCCTGCTCCTGGCGGGCCTTCTGGGCCATGGCCTGCACCACATCGAACTCCTCGCGCGGGACCAGATCGAGACCGGAGGTAAAGCGCTCCATCTGCTGGCGCAGCATCGCTTCCATCTCGGCACGCAGGCCGGACAGGGCGCCCATGGCACCGCTGGCGACGCGGGCGATATCCTCGAAGAATGGATTCTGGTTTTGCATGGCGGCTCTCCGGCTGTGATCGACTGCGAATATAGCGCAAAAGCTAGCCTTTGTCGCTGACTCCGGCTTCGGCGAAGGTCGCCATGCCGGCATGGCAGGCGACGGCACCGCGCAGGATCCCCACCGCCAGCGCCGCACCCGATCCTTCGCCCAGGCGCATGCCGAGGTCGAGCAGGGCGGTCTTGCCCAGTGCCGCGATCAGCCGGCGATGGCCGGGCTCGACCGAGACGTGACCGACCATGCAATGATCGAGGGCACCTTTCCGTTCCGCCTCCAGCGCCGCCACGGCGGCGGTGGTGACGTAGCCATCCAGCAGCACCGGCACCCGCCGCAGCCGCGCCGCCAGCACCGCCCCGGCCATGGCCGCCAGTTCGCGCCCGCCCAGACGACGAAGGATTTCCAGCGGCGTCTGATCGCCATGGGCGGCGACACCCGCCGCCACCACCTCGATCTTGCGGGCGAGGGCGCCGCCCTCGACACCGGTGCCACGGCCGGTCCAATCGGCGGCCTCGCCGCCGAACAGGGCGCACGACACCGCCGCCGCCGGCGTGGTGTTGCCGATACCCATCTCGCCGACCACCAGCACGTCGGTATCGGCCGGGACCGAATCCATGCCGGCGCGGAAGGCGGTGACGAATTCGGCCTCGTCCAGCGCCGGCCCCCGGGTGAAGTCGGCGGTGGGGCGCTCCAGCTCCAGCGCGATCACGTCCAGCTCGACGTCGAAGGTCTGGCACAACTGGTTGATGGCGGCGCCGCCATGGCGGAAATTAGCCACCATCTGCACCGTCACCTCGGCGGGAAAGGCCGACACCCCCAACGCCGCCACGCCATGATTGCCGGCAAACACCCGCGCCCGCGGCCGCGCCATGCCGGGGGGGTGACGACCCTGCCACGTCGCCAGCCAGCCCGACAGCTCCTCCAACCGCCCGAGCGAACCGGCCGGCTTGGTCAATTGCGGCTCGCGCGCCGCCCAGGCGGCCGCCGCCGCCTCGTCGCCGCCGGGAAGTCCGGCCAAGGCCGCGCGAATGTCGGAAACGCTAGAAATAGTCGAATTCAAGGAATCTCTCCCCAACATGTTGCGAGCCGGCCGAAGCCGTCCTATAACCCAAGACCATGAGCGAGTCACCTGTCATCACCCATGCCGCCCCACCGCCGCCACCGGGCGGCTGGCTGTCCGACCTGCATCTGGCGGCCTCGTTCCTGACCCGGCTGCCGCTGCCCGATCCCGGCGCGGTGGAAGCCGGGCGTTTGGCCACCGCCATGCGCTGCTTCCCGCTGGTCGGCCTCGGCCTGGGGCTTGGCGCGGGAGTTGTCGGCACCGTCGGCATGTGGCTGTTGCCGCCCGTGCCGGCCGCGCTGGTGGCGGTGCTGGCCCTGGTGCTGGCCACCGGCGCCCTGCACGAGGATGGGCTGGCCGATCTGGCCGACGGCCTGGGCGCGCGCGGCGGCCGCGCGCGGCGGCTGGAGGTGATGCGGGATTCGCGCAGCGGCGCCTTCGGCGTGCTGGCGCTGATCTTTTCGGTGGGCCTGCGCGCCTCGGCGCTGGCGACACTGCCGGGCGGCTGGCGGATGATCGGCGCCCTGGCGGCGGCGGCGGCGCTGTCGCGGGCGATGATCCCGGCGGCGATGCAGGGTCTCGCCCCGGCCCGCGCCGACGGCCTCGGCGCCGGTGCCGGCACCCCCGACGCCTCGACGGCGGCGGCGGCGGGTATCGGCCTGCTGATCGCGGTGGTCGGGCTTGGCCTGGGCGGTGCCCTGGCGGCGGCGACGGCGGCGGTGGCGGCGAGTTGGGCGGTGGCAGCCGTGGCTCGCCGGGCGCTGGGCGGGTACACCGGCGATGTGCTAGGGGCCATTCAGCAGGCGGCGGAGATCGCCATCCTGCTGGCGGCGGCGGGGCTTTTGTCATGAGCGACCGGCGTTCGAGGGCCGGATTATGACGACCCAAGGCACCACCCGCTGGTGGCTGCTGCGCCACGCCCCGGTGCCCTGTCCGCACGGCCGGATCACCGGCCGGCTCGACGTCGCCTGCGACACCTCCGAGGACGAGGCGTTCCGCGATCTGGCGCGGCGCCTGCCGGTCAACCCGGTCCTGGTGGAAAGCGGACTGATCCGCTGCCGCCAGACCGCCGGCGCCCTGGAAACCGCCGGATTGCTGCTGCCGCCACCCATCGTCGAACCCGACCTGATGGAACAGGATTTCGGCCGCTGGCAGGGCCGCTCGTGGCTCGATCTGGAAGCCGCCAAGGACCCCGACCTTGCCGCCTTCTGGCACGATCCCGCCGGGACCGCGCCCCCCGGCGGCGAAAGCTTCGCCGCCATGTGCGGCCGGGTGGCCGGGGCCATGGAGGAACTCACCGCCGCCCAGTCGGGACGCGATATCCTGGCCATCGTCCATGCCGGCACGGTACGCGCCGCCCTGGCGCTCGCCCTGGGCCTTCAGCCATCCAAGGCGTTGCGGTTCGCGGTACAGCCGCTGTCGCTGACCCGGCTGGACGCCACCTCCGACGGCTGGCGCATCGAGATGGTCAACGCGCCTCCCTTCGGTTAAGTTGCATCGCAACATAGACCATGGAGACGCGACGATGAGCCTGATCAAGGTCGAGACCCGCGACGACGTCGGCATCATCACCCTGGACAACGCCAAGCGGCGCAACGCCCTGAGCGAACCGCTGGTGCAGGAGGTCATCGGTGCCCTGGCCAATCTTCAGGCCCTGAAGGTCCGCGTCGTCATCCTGCGCGCCGCCATCGGCTCGCCGGTGTGGTCCACCGGCCACGACATCGACGAACTGCCGGAAGGACGGCGCGATCCGCTGGGCTGGGACGATCCGCTGCGCCACCTGATCCGCGAGATCGAATCCTATCCCGGCCCGGTGATCGCCATGGTCGACGGCGGCGTCTGGGGCGGCGCCTGCGAAACCGTGTTCGCCTGCGACATGATCATCGCCACCCCCGAAGCCACCTTCGCGGTGACGCCGGCCAAGCTGGGGGTGCCCTACAACGTCTCGGGCATGCTGACCTTCATGAACGCCGCCAGCCTGTTCATCGTCAAGGAAATGGCCTTCACCGCCAAGCCGCTGTCGGCCGAACGGGCCGAGCGGCTGGGCATCGTCAACCATCTGGTCCCCCGGGACGAGATCGAGGACTTCACCCACGCCATGGCCGCCGACATCGCCGCCAATTCGCCGCTGTCGATCTCGGTGATGAAGGAGCAGTTGCGCATTCTCGCCGGCGCCCACCCCATGACGCCACAGGGCTTCGAGCGGGTGCAGGGCCTGCGCCGCGTCGTTTATGACAGCGAGGATTACCACGAAGGCATCCGCGCCTTTAAGGAGAAGCGCAAGCCCCGCTTCGAGGGGCGATAAGCCGCTCCAGCCGGTGACCGCCCCGGCCGGGGGCGAGGGTCCGCGCCAGCCACGGCAACAGCTCCGCCAAGGCCTCGTCCAGCCGCCACGGCGGATTGACGATCAGCAGACCGCTGCCGTTGAGGCGGAAGGGATCGTCATCGGGATGGATCAGCAGTTCGGCCGCCAGCGTCTCGCGGCCGCCGGCGGCCTTGACCGCAGCGTGAAAGCCCTCGACCGCCGCGCGGCCCTTGATGGGATACCACGCCAGCACGATGCCGGTCGGCCAGCGCCGGGCCACCCCCGCCAGCGCCCGGACCAACCGACTGAGTTCGTCCCTGGCCTCGAACGGCGGGTCCATCAGCACCAGCCCGCGCCGCTCCGGCGGCGGCAGCAATCCCTTGGCCGCGGTGTATCCGTCCATATGGTGGATGCCGACACGGCGGTCGCCGCCCAGCCGGCGGCGCAGGTCCTCGACATCCTCGGGGTGCAACTCGACCAGGGCCAGGCGATCCTGGGGACGCATCAAAGTGCGCGCCACCTCGGGCGATCCGGGATACCAGCGCAGGGTGCCATCGCGATTCCACGCCCGCACCAAGTCAAGATAGGCGACGAGTTCGGCGGGAGGATCGGGCGCCGCCAGCACACGGGCGATACCGCCCAGGTACTCGCCGGTCTTGTCGGCGGCGACCGAGGCAAGATCGTACGCGCCGATTCCGGCGTGGGTGTCCAGGGCGAAGAACGGTGTTTCCTTGCGCTTGAGCGACGCCAACACCAGCGCCAGCACCGCATGCTTCATCACGTCGGCGAAATTTCCGGCGTGGTAGGCGTGGCGATAATTCATCCCGACTCCCGTTCACGTACGGCAACCAGAATACTGTCGGCCCTGGCGCCGAGGGAAGCCGCAACGGCCGCCACCGAAAACGTAACGAAATGTCACGATAAGATGAACAACAATAAATGCATTTGGGGGAGAACTGAGGTATGGTCCGCCCGGACATCGGTCCGGTTCGCTGATCGCCAGACACAGGAACTTCAAAGCCACCTCGCGACGAACTCTCTGTGGGGAGAGACATGGGAACTTCCGGGAATTATCTCAGCGGCGTCGAACGCACCTTCGGAGCGGACGAGATCATCGTCAGCAAGACCGATCCTCAGGGGCGCATCATCTATGCCAACGAAGTCTTCCTGCGCATGGCGGGCTTCTCCGAGCAGGAACTGCTGCACCAGCCGCACAGCATCATCCGCCATCCCGACATGCCGCGCTGCGTCTTCAAGCTGTTGTGGGACACCATCGCCGCCGGCAAGGAAATCTTCGCCTACGTCAAGAACCGCGCCCGGAACGGCGACCACTATTGGGTGTTCGCCCACGTCACTCCGACCTTCGACCAGAGCGGCACCATCGTCAGCTATCATTCCAACCGCCGCAGTCCCCGGCGCGACGCCGTGGAAAAGGCCGAGGGGCTGTACCGGGAGCTGCTCGCCATCGAGCAGAGCCATGCCGACCGCAAGGCCGGAATGGAAGCCGCGTTCCAGGCCGTGCTGGCCAAACTGCAATCGGCCGGAGTGCCCTACGATGAATTTGTCTTCTCTCTCTAAGGC
>CAIUSV010000065.1 GCA_903901915.1 uncultured Rhodospirillaceae bacterium
CACTCCAGGATTCTGATTGTACGAAAAAGCTGCGCTTTTTCATGGCTCAAACGCCGCTCTGGCTCAAGAGTTTCCCGATTTTCCGATTCAGCTTAAATGCGGGAAACTCTAGTACCGGTAGGCTTCACCCTTGAACGGCCCGGCCACCGGCACGCCGATGTAGTCGGCCTGACGCTGGCTGAGCGCGGTCAGGGTAGCGCCCAGCTTGGCCAGATGCAGGGCGGCGACCTTCTCGTCCAGGGTCTTGGGCAGGACGTAGACCTTCTTCTCGTACTTGCCGGGGTTGGTGAAGATCTCGATCTGGGCCATCACCTGATTGGTGAAGCTGGCGCTCATCACGAAGCTGGGATGGCCGGTGGCGCAGCCCAGATTGACCAGACGGCCCTCGGCCAGCAGCAGGATGCGGCTGCCGTTGGGGAACTTGATCTCGTCCACCTGCGGCTTGATGTTGGTCCACAGGAAGTTCTTGAGGCCCGCCACCTGGATCTCGCTGTCGAAGTGACCGATGTTGCAGACGATGGCACGGTCCTTCATGGCACGCATGTGATCGACGGTGATGACGTCGACATTGCCGGTGGTGGTGACGAAGATGTCGCCGCGCGGCGCGGCTTCTTCCATGGTCCGGACCTCGTAGCCCTCCATGCAGGCCTGCAGCGCGCAGATCGGGTCGATCTCGGTGACGATGACGCGGCAGCCCTGGCTGGCCAGCGACTCGGCCGAGCCCTTGCCAACGTCGCCGAAGCCGGCGACCACCGCGACCTTGCCGGCCAGCATGACGTCGGTGGCGCGGCGGATGCCGTCAACCAGACTTTCGCGGCAGCCGTACTTGTTGTCGAACTTGGACTTGGTCACCGAGTCGTTGACGTTGATCGCCGGCCACAGCAGGGTGCCCTTCTTTTCCATCTCGTAAAGACGGTGAACGCCGGTGGTGGTCTCCTCGGTGACGCCGCGGATGGAGGTGCCGTTGCGGGTGTAGAAGGTCTTGTCGGTGGCCAGCGTCTTCTTGATCGAAGCGAACAGGACCTCTTCCTCTTCGCAGGTCGGGTTGGACAGCACCGACAGATCCTTCTCGGCGCGCATGCCGAGGTGGATCAGCAAGGTGGCATCGCCGCCGTCGTCGAGGATCATGTTGGGGCAGCCGCCGTCGGACCACTGGAAGATGCGATGGGTATAGTCCCAGTACTCTTCCAGGCTTTCGCCCTTGACCGCAAACACCGGGGTGCCGGCGGCGGCGATGGCGGCGGCGGCATGATCCTGGGTCGAGAAGATGTTGCACGACGCCCAACGCACGTCGGCACCCAGCGCCTTCAGGGTCTCGATCAGCACGCCGGTCTGGATGGTCATGTGCAGGCTGCCGGCAATGCGGGCGCCCTTGAGCGGCTGGCTGGGGCCGAACTCCGCGCGGGTGGCCATCAGGCCGGGCATCTCGCTCTCGGCGATGTCCAGTTCCTTGCGGCCCCAATCGGCCAGCTTGATGTCGGCAACGTGGTAATCGGTGAAGGCGGTCATGATCGTCCCTCTGCATGGGGGTGGGATGGGCAGGCGCCTGTGTAGCAGGCCCCAACCGGAAACGCAACACGATATAAAGATATCTTTATGTCGGAATGTTTCCCGCCGACTGTCGCCCACCCTCGTTGAAGGTATCGATCAGCTTGGCGATCCTGGCCGAGTCCGACTGGTCCATGATGATTCGGGCCAACCGGGTGGCCTCGTTCAGATCGGTGGCGCGGATACGGCTTTTCACCACCGGGACGTTGGAGGTCGCCATGGACAGGTCGCGGATGCCCAGCCCCAGCAGCAGCGCGGTATAGCGGGGATCACCGGCCATCTCGCCGCAGACGCAGACCGGGATGCGGGCGCGGGCCGCCGCCTCGGACGAGAACTGGATCAGCCGCAGCACCGCCGGGTGCAGCGGGTTGTACAGGTGCGCCACCGCCTCGTCGGAACGGTCGATGGCCAGGGTGTATTGGGTCAAGTCGTTGGTGCCGATGGAGAAGAAGTCGGCGTGCCAGGCGATGGCGTCGGCCGACAGCGCCGCGCCGGGAATCTCGATCATGGCCCCCAACAACGGCGGCGGATCGGCGACGGCGACGCCCTTGGCCTTCAGGCGCTTCAGCACCCGGTTCATGATTTCGCGGGTGGCCCGCAATTCGCCGACGGTGGCGATCATCGGGATCAGGATGCGCACCGGGCCATGCGCCGAGGCGCGCAGGATCGCGGCCAATTGCGCCTCCAGCAGATCCTGGCGGGCGAGGCCGAGGCGGATGGCGCGCAGGCCCAGCGATGGATTGGGACCGATGGTACAGCCCAGCGCCGGCGCCAGCTTGTCGCCGCCGGCGTCGAAGGTGCGCACGGTGACGGTGCGTCCACCCATGCGCTCCACCACGTCCCGCAGCACCCGGTACTGCTCGTCCTCGGACGGCACATCCTCGCGGTTCATGTAAAGGAATTCGCTGCGCAGCAGGCCGATGCCCTCGGCGCCGGACTCCAGCACCGCCGGCACCTCGGCCGGCAGTTCCATGTTGGCTTGCAACTGGATGGTCGTCCCGTCGCGGGTAATGGCCGGCACGGTTTTCAGGCGGGCCAGCACCCGTAGCGACCGCAGGAATTCGGCGCGCTTGCGGCGATAAAGCGCCAGCGTCGCCGGCAGCGGGTTGATCACCACCAGTCCGGCGGCACCGTCGACGATCACCGTCTCGCCGCCGACGACATCCTTCAGCAGCTCGGCGACGCCCAGCACAGACGGCAGCCCCAGCGAGCGGGCCATGATCGCGGTGTGGCTTTCGGCGCCCCCCAGCACGGTAGCCAGGCCAGCCACCGTCTTGGGATCGAGCAGGGCGGTATCGGCCGGGGTCATCTCGTCGGCGACGATCACCGCGTTGCGCGGCAGGGCGGTGAACGGGCGGTAGGGGGTGTTGGTGAGATTGCGCAGCAGCCGCCGGCCGATATCGCGGATATCGGCCACCCGGGCGGCGAGATAGGCGTCTTCCATGGCCTCGAAGCCGTGGACGATCTCGTTGATCTCCTGCTGCACCGCCGCTTCGGCGTTGATCCGCTCGGCGCGGATGCGGTTTTCCACCCCGCGGATCAGGCGCGAGCCGTGCAGCATCTGACGATAGGCTTCGAGCAGATAGCCCAGTTCCTCGCCGGCGGTACCGGCCATGCCGCCCGCCTTTTCCTGCAATTGCTCGACCTGATTGCCGGCGCGGGCGGCGGCGGCGGCAAAGCGGGCGCATTCGGCGGCGACCTTGCCGGCCGGAATACGACGCTCGGCCACCGAAATGGTCCCGGCGCAGTGCAGATAAAGAGTACCGATGGCGATGCCGCGGGTGACCCCCAGGCCATCGCGCACAATCTCGCAGTCCCCCCGGCCACCGGCCGGCGGCGGGGGTTCCGAGTCGAGACCATCGTCATCGGTCCGGGTCGTCATCGCTCTCCTCGCCTGGCGCGGACGATCAATCCTCGTCGAACTTGTTTTCGATCAGCGCACACAGCGCGTCCAGCAGCTCGACCGCCTGGGCGCCGCTGGCCCGCAACTCGATGGAACAGCCCGGTGCGGCGGCCAGCATCATCAGGCCCATGATCGACAGGCCGGACACCTCGGTACCGCGATGACCGACGATGACCTGGGCGTCGAAGGTGGCGGCGAGTTTAACGAATTTGGCGGCGGCACGGGCGTGCAGCCCCCGCCGGTTGGTGATGGTGGCGCCGCGCTGGATTTCACCAGCCGCGGCCTCGATGGTACCGGCGCTCATCGGCGATCCTGGGTCAAAAGTTTGGAAGCGACGTTGATGTATTTACGCCCGGCCTCCTGGGCACTGGCCACCGCGTCGACCAGCGTTTCGGAGTGGCGCACGCTGGCCAGCTTGATCAGCATCGGCAGGTTGACACCGGCGATCACCTCGACCTTGGCCTTGTCCATGATGGAGATCGCCAGATTGGACGGCGTACCGCCGAACATATCGGTCAGAACCACCACGCCGCTGCCGTCGTCGCATCGCGCCACGCTGGCCAGGATGTCGTTGCGCCGCTGCTCCATGTCGTCCTCGGGTCCGATGCATACGGCGGCGACGTTCGGCTGCGGTCCGACCACATGCTCCAGCGCGGCGACAAGTTCGTCGGCAAGCCGCCCGTGGGTGACGAGAACCAGTCCGATCATTGAAATCCCCTCATCCAGATCCCCCTTCGTCGAGTTCGCGGTGTCGCAACTCGACGCGGCCGCCCCGGTCCTTCAGCCATCCGGCAATACGCTCGGCAATGGCGACCGAACGGTGGCGACCACCGGTGCAGCCGATGGCGATGGTCAGATAGCTCTTACCCTCGGCGGCGAAGCGGGGCAACAACGGTTCCAACAATCGGGTGACAGAATCCATGAAATCGGCGAATGCCGGGTCCGCGGCAACATAGTCGGCGACGGCGGCATCACGGCCCGACAGCGGCCTCAGCTCGGCCACATAGTGGGGATTGGCCAGGAATCGGGCGTCGAACACCAGATCGGCCTCGCGCGGCAGGCCGTTGCGATAGGCGAACGAGGTGACGAACACCAGCAGACCGCGATCGCTCTCCAGCCCGAAATGCCCGGCCAGCACCCGCTTGAACCGGGCGGGCGGCTGGTCGGTGGTGTCGATCACCACGTCGGCACGGGCGCGCAGCGGCGACACCAGGGCGCGTTCGTGGCGGATACCGTCCAGCAGCGGCCGGTCCGCCGCCAGGGGATGGCGCCGCCGGGTCTCGGTGTAACGTCGGCACAGCGCATCGTCATCGCAGTCAAGAAACAGCAGGCGCACATCCAGATCGCTTTCCGCCATCAGCCGGTCGATCTCGGACAGGACCGGCTCGACGCCGAAGTCGCGGGTGCGGATGTCCACGCCGATGGCCAGCGGCCTCGGCACGCCGTCGCCCGGGCGGACCAGACTGGCCACCAGCGACAGCGGCAGGTTGTCCACCGCCTCCCAGCCCAGATCCTCCAGCACCTTCAGCGCCAGCGTCTTGCCGGCGCCCGACATGCCGGTAACGATGACCACACGATTACCGCCCGCGGCGGAGGGAACCGCCAGGGCCGGACGCACATCGGGAGGGACGCGATCGTTCATCACATGCGCATTATATCTCGCGTTGCCAAATGCATCGCAAGACGAACCTTCGCCGCCGCCGAAGCCTGGAACGGGGCGATCGCCAGTCGCGGTACGGAAAGTCCGAGAAATTCGGCAACGCCGGGGGCGGGCATGCGCTCGACCTCGTCGTCCGCCACCAGATCCACCACCAGGGCCAGCGGCACCCAGGCCCGATGCGCCACGGTGATGACGCCCATTCCGCGCACCTCCATCAAGCCGGCGATGCTGTCGGGAACGCGGGCAATCAGCCGCCCGGCCCGGGGCAACAGCTCGGTCTGGTCGTCGGCGACCAGTTGGGCGCCGCCATCGATCAGCCGCAGGCCCAGATCCGACTTGCCGCTGCCCGAGGGACCGCGGATCAGGACGCCATGGCCGGTGATTTCCACCGTGGTGCCGTGAACAAGAAGCATGGCGGCAGGGTGGCGAGCGCCGCCCGGCAAGTCAAGCCGGATGGCGGCAAGAATCGCTCAGTCCCTGGCGTTCCCGCGATCCGTGGCCTGACGCGGGTCCTGGCCGAGATAAAGCGGCCACTCGCCCGCCGCCACCTCCTGAAGCGAGGTCGCCGGCTGGCCGAAGCGGTTTTGATAAACCCAGTAGCTGCTCATGACCCGCTGGACGAACACGCGGGTTTCGCGCGACGGCAGGCTTTCCACGAACAGCAGCGGGTCGTCACCGTGATTGATCGACTGGCGCCAGCGCGCCAGATTGCCCGGACCGGCGTTGTAGGCGGCGGCCAGCATCATCAGGTTGCCGTTGACCGGCTCGTCGGCGAGCAGCTTGGCGACATAGCGCTGGCCCAGCCCCAGGTTGACCTCGGGATCGGCCAAGCGGTCGCGGCCCTGGCGCCCACCGGCCACCGAGGCGGCGGTGGCGGGCATCAACTGCATCAGGCCGGTGGCGCCGACCCCGCTGCGGGCACGCGGGTTGAACGACGATTCCTGACGCACCAGGGCGTAGACCAGGGCCCGATCGATTTGCCAGCCGCCTTGGGGCGTCCATTCCGGCACCGGGAAGGCGGCGGCGTCATGCACGCGGCCGTTCTCGCGCGGCAACGCCCCGCCCAGGCGAACCGCCAGCGCCGGCATCTGCCCGGCGTTGGCCAGCACCAACATGGCCTGATGCACCGCCTTGCCGGTGTTGGGGTAAAGCTTGCGCAGCTCGTCCTCGGCCGCCTGACGCTCGCCGAGTTGCAGCAGCCCCAGGGCCCGCCGCGCCGCCGGTACCCGCAGCAACAGATCGGCATCGCCTTCGGTGAACGGCGGGGTTTCCCACGAGAACCGGGTTTCGTAGCCCAGCTCGGTACGGGCCAACTGGCCGTAGAAGGTGCGGGAATAGGTGGCGGCGACTTCAAGCCAGTGGTTGACCACCTCGGGACGCCGGACCACCAGATTGGCCCGCGCCGCCCAGAAGGCGGACGCGGCGGTCAGCCATTCCTGACCGTCGGGGGCGTTGACGGCCGCCTCGAAATGGCGACGCGCCATATCGGGATGGCCGCTGCGCCACAGGGCGAGACCGCTGACCCAGTGGGCGGCGGGGATCTGCTCGCCCGAGCGTTCCGCCGCGGCGACGGCCAGGGCGGCAGCCTTGTCGTCACGGCCTCCGGCGAAGTGGTCGGCCGCCACCATCAGGCGCAGCCGGTCGAATTCCAGCGCCGACAGCCCCTGGGACTCGGCGGCGGCCAGGATCGACTCGGCGCGGCTCCATTCGTCGTCGCGCAACGCCTGACGCAGGCGGGCCTTGATCGCCCGCACCCGTGGGGCGGACTCTTCCATGTTGAAGGCGGCCTCTTCCCACCAGGCGCCATCGGCCTCGGTATCGATGCCGGTCCCCTGCAAGGCGCCGCGCACCGGCGGGTGCAACGCGCCGACACCCTTGCCCCCCTTGGTCGACAGCGCCAGCCGATGGATCGCCTCGGCCTGGGGCAGATCGGCATATTCCGCCAGCCACGCCCGCAGTTCAGGAAATTTCGGCTTGGCGCCGGGGGTAAGCAGGCGCTGGGCCAGCACATGGCCCTTCAACAGTTCGTCGCGCAGCTTACCCAATTCGCGGTCGGCGGCGGCGAACTGGCCATGCGCCTGCAACGCCATGACCGATTTGTAGATCGCCACATCCGCGGCGGACAACGGCCGGGGCAGCGGCGCGATACGCGCCCCGCGCCCCGTTCCGGGCAGCACCGCCGCAGTCATGGCGCCTTCGGCGGCGGCCACATGAACGGCGGGCGAGGAGTCGGATTCGGGGCGGTTGGAGCCACCGGCGAAGGCCGGGGATGTCGTCGCCAGAAACGCCAGCATCACTGCCGGGAGGAGCCTGTCGCGCAAGGCTGTTCTCCTCTGGTGGTGGCCCGGAATACCCGACGAAAAAACGTCGGAACCGGGTCACTCGTGGTTATCGACAAAACCAATCACGGTCACCGGGTTTATAAATGACCCGGGCGTCGAGGCCAAGAAAAAAAAGGTCATAGTCGGACAAATTATGATAAAATGCCGATAAATATCATAGCGTTAGCCAAAATCTTTCCCGGATCGCCGCCCCGGCTCCATAATGGCGTCATGATCGTATCGGCCAGCTATCGCACCGACATTCCAGCCTTTTACGGCAAGTGGTTCATCAATCGCTTTAGGGCCGGCTGGGCCAAGGTGGTCAATCCCCATGGCGGCCAGATCGCGACCATCGCGCTGCGTGGCGGGGTGGACGGCTTCGTGTTCTGGACCCGCAACGTCGCCCCCTTCCGCGATGCCCTGAGCGAAGTCCGGGACGCCGGCCTGCCCTTCGTGGTGCAGTACACCGTCACCGGCTATCCCCGGCCGCTGGAAGCGTCGGTGGTCGAGAGCGCGCGCTCGGTCGAGCTGATCCACCAACTGGCCGAGCGCCACGGCCGGCGTTCGGTGGTGTGGCGCTATGATCCGGTGGTGATCACCTCGCGGACCCCCGCCGCCTGGCACGAGGATAACTTCACCCGCCTGTGCGATCGCCTCGCCGGCGCGGTCGACGAGGTAACGGTGTCGTTCGCCTGCATCTACCGCAAGACCGCGCGCAACATGGCGGCGGCGGCAAGCGCCCACCGCTTTTCCTGGTCCGACCCACCGGCCGAGATCAAGCGGACGCTGTTAAGCCGGCTGGCCGGATCGGCGGCGGAACGGGGCATGACGCTAACCATCTGCTCGCAACCCGACCATGGGGCAGCGGGAACGGAACCGGCCCGCTGCGTCGATGCCCGACGGCTGGAGGACGTCGCCGCGACCTGGGGCGCCCGGCGGGCGATCGTGGCGAAAGCCAAGGGCAATCGGCCGGGCTGTCTGTGCTGCGAAAGCCGCGACATCGGCGCGTACGACACCTGCCCGCACGGCTGCGCCTACTGCTACGCCGTCGACTCCCGCACGCGGGCCAAGCTGCGGTTTGGCCAACACGATCCGGCAGCCGAATTTCTGATCCCGCCAACGGGAGCGGTGCCGGAAGGCGATGCCAAGTTGTTGTGACTCACAACTGTGCTACTGTATTCACACTAGAAAATATGGCAACTGAGCCTACTCGCAAAAGGCGATTACATGATGTCGCCCCAATCTTGAATAGGCATACCCCGCCGATATTTAAACATTTCAACAAGTTGAGTCGCACAACGATTTTGTGCGCCGCAACATATTGAAATTGTAACTTAATTGATACCAATGGATCTTTGCCATTTCCGAAGATGATGTTGTATATTCAGATGTCGTAGAAAACCGGAACATAGGGGGTCTCATGCTGTCGTGCACGATCCATCCCGTCCCCGCCTCGGCGGAAGTCCGGTACATCAGCCGGGGGATTCGTCCGGCCGGTGGACGCCGGGTGTCCGCCGCATCCTCATTCTCCGGCAATGGCGAGCCGTCGCTGGACGAGGTGATGGGTGATCCCATGGTGCTGCGCCTGATGGCCCGCGACGGCGTGGCCTTGGCCGCACTGCGATCGCTGATCGCCGAGGTCCGAGGCCGACTGCTGGACTAATGCACCAACACCTCGCTGAGGTGGCACTGCATTTCGCGCGGTGTCACATGGGTGAGGTCCTTGGTCACCTCGCCCACCACCATCCGCCGGGTCAGGTCCTGTAGATTCTTGCGCAACTCGCCCATCATCATGGGCGGAGCCACCAGCACCAGACGCCGGAACAGATGATCGGCGGCGGCGCGGTCGAGCCGCTCGGCCACCCGGCCGGCGAAGCGCCGCTTCTCGTCTTCCTGCCAGTCTCCCTCGTCGAAGGCGTGCCGCCCCCACCCCGCCGACTCGCCCCATCCCGCCGACGGGAAGCTACGGCCGGGACGGTCGGTGGTCATGGCCAGATTGTGGGCACGCGACGGAGCCGCCAACATATAGTCCAGCGTCGGCACGATCTCGTGGCCGGCACCGTCGCAGCGATAGAACTGAGCCCGGGTCCCATCGGCTACGCAGATCCACGTTTCAGAGGACCGCATGATACCCTCCTCCCGTTGGCATGGCGGCGGGCGTCGGCGCGGGACCGGCGTCTTCCGCGCGTCAATGGGGCATTATAGCACATTCCCCGGCCGTACCCGCCGAGTCATGGCACCCATGTGCGCGTCCACAAGGGGACGCTTGAGAGCCGCGCCGGGATGTGTATGATGGCGCGCCACGACCCGTCCCCCGGAGGTGGCATGGTCATCAAGGAAGCTCTGACGTTCGACGATGTGCTGCTGGTCCCGGCGGCATCCGATGTGCTGCCCGCCCAGGCGGACACCCGCACCCGCCTCACCCGCTCCATCGAACTCGGCATTCCGCTGCTGTCGGCGGCGATGGATACCGTGACCGAAAGCCGGCTGGCCATCGCCCTGGCCCAGAGCGGCGGCATCGGTGTCATTCACAAGAACCTCGACATCGACGCCCAGGTCTCCGAAGTCCGCAAGGTCAAGAAATTCGAGTCCGGAATGGTGGTCAATCCGGTGACCATCCATCCCGACCAGACCCTGGCCGACGCGCTGGGGCTGATGGCCGATTACCGCATTTCCGGCATTCCGGTGGTCGAGCGCGGCTCGGGCCGGCTGGTCGGGGTGCTGACCAACCGCGACGTGCGCTTTGCCTCCGACGCCGCCCAGCCGGTCTATGAACTGATGACCAAGGACAGGCTGGTCACCGTGCGCGAAGGCGTCGAGAAGGACGAAGCCAAGCGCCTGCTCCACCAGCACCGCATCGAAAAGTTGCTGGTGGTCGACGCCGAATACCGCTGCATCGGGCTGGTGACGGTCAAGGATATCGAGAAGGCCCAGGCCCACCCCACCGCCGCCAAGGACGAAAAGGGCCGCCTGCGCGCCGCCGCCGCCACCGGCGTCGGCCCCGACGGCTTCACCCGCGCCATGGCCCTGATCGAGGCCGAGGTCGATGTGGTGGTGGTCGATACCGCCCACGGTCATTCCGCCGGCGTCATCGAGGCTATCCGCCAGATCAAGAAGGCGGCGCCCGAAGCCCAGGTAATCGGCGGCAACATCGCCACCGCCGACGCCGCCCGGGCCATGGTCGATGCCGGGGCCGACGCGGTCAAGGTCGGCATCGGCCCCGGCACCATCTGCACCACCCGCATGGTCGCCGGTGTCGGCGTACCCCAGCTTTCGGCCGTGATGGAAGTCGCCGAGGTCGCCCACAAGCATGGCGTCTCGGTCATCGCCGACGGCGGCATCAAGTATTCCGGCGATGTCGCCAAGGCCATCGCCGCCGGTGCCGACTGCGTCATGATCGGATCGCTGTTCGCCGGTACCGAGGAAAGTCCGGGCGAGGTGTTCCTGTTCCAGGGGCGTTCGTATAAATCCTACCGCGGCATGGGCTCGATCGGGGCCATGGCGCGCGGCTCGGCCGACCGTTACTTCCAGGCCGAGGTCAGCGACAACCTCAAATTGGTCCCCGAAGGCGTCGAGGGCCGCGTTCCCTACAAGGGACCGGTCAATACCGTCATCCACCAACTGATCGGCGGCCTGCGCGCCGGCATGGGCTATACCGGCAACCGCACTATCGCCGACATGCAGACCCGCTGCACCTTCCGCCGCATCACCTCGGCCGGTCTGCGTGAAAGCCACGTCCACGACGTGTCGATCACCAAGGAAGCGCCCAACTATAAAAGCGACTGATCCGGTCACTCCGACGGACGAAACGCCTCGACCGGGTCGTCGCTGGGATAGTGGATCAGGCCGGAGAGCACCGCCCCCATGGGAAAGCCCAGATTGATGTCGCGGGGCGGGATCGGCGACATGAACCACTTGGCGTACAGCCGGCCGATCTCGCCGTTTTTCATCATCGCCTTGACGGTCTCGTCCACCACCGCCTTGAAGGCGGGATCGTCGCGACGCAGCATGATGGCGATGGGCTCGACGCTGAGGGCCTCGCCGACGATGGCGTAGTCGTTGGGTGACGCCGAAGCGGCGATCAGACCGGCCAAGAGATTGTCGTCCATGACGAAGGCGTCGGCCTGGCCGGTCTCCAGCAGATGGAACGACTGGGCATGGTCGTCGCCGCGAACTTCCCGGATCGCGAACCGCCGCCCGATTTGACGCGCCTTCAGCAGTTCCACGCTGGTGCTGCCGGTGGTCGTCACCACCGTCTTGCCATCGAGCTGCGACAGGCTGGTGATGCCGGCGCTTCGCTTTACCGCCACGCGAACCGACGCCACGTAGGTGGTGGGGGCGAAGGCGACCTGCCTTTGCCGCGCCGCATTGTTGGTGGTCGAGCCGCATTCCAGATCGATGCCGCCGTCGACGACCCTGGCGATGCGGCTCTGCGATGTCACCAACACGGTCCGAACCGCCAGATCAGCCATGTCCAACCGCGTCTTCACCGCGTCGACGACACGGCGGCAGATGTCGAGGTGATAGCCGATCGGCCGCCCCGAGGCGTCGAAATAGGACAGGGGATACGACGCCTCCCTGACCCCGAGAACGATGGCCCCCGCCTGGCGGATCTTGTCGAACGTGCCGGCCGGAACCGACTGCGCCATTGCCGGCCCGGCAAGCAGCAAGACCAGCGCCGGAACCGCCACCCAAGCGAACATTGCGCCATGACCTCAAAGATCAACCATACCGAGCCGACAGACTAGACCATCGGGCCGATGCCTTGTCAACGCAACCGGAGGTCAGGGCAACCAGAGGTCAGGCCGGGGGAAACGGCTTGCGCCGGAGGCGGGGTTGCGCCATGGTCCGGCCATGACTCCCGCCGCCCGCCTCCAGGCCGCCATCGAAGTGCTGGCCGAGATCGAAAAGTCGAGCAAGCCCGCCGATTCGGTCGCCTCGTTCTATTTCCGCAGCCGCCGCTATATCGGCGCCAAGGACCGCCGCGCCATCGCCGAGGTGGTCTGGCGGGTGCTGCGCCGACGCGCCCGCATCGACTGGTGGCTGGAGCACCTGGACCATCCCGAGCGCGACGGCGCCCGCGCCCGCGTGCTGGCCGACATGGCGCTGGAGGGCATCCAGCCCGAGCCAGACCTGTTCCGGGGGCAGCACTCGGCCTATCCGCCCGAGCCGGGCGAGCGCCGGGTCATCGACATGATGCTGGCACTGAAGACTCCGTTTCACCGCGACATGCCGCCCCATGTGCGCGGCGAATACCCCCAATGGCTGACTCCCCGGCTGACCGCCCTGTTCGGCGAACGGCTGGGCGACGAGATGGGTGCCATGCGCGACGAGGCCCCCCTCGACCTGCGGGTCAACGCCCTCAAGGCCAGCCGCGAGCAGGCCATGGCGGCGCTGGCGGCTGAACGCATCGTCGCCACGCCGACGCCTCATTCACCGCTGGGGCTGCGCCTCGCCGGCCGCGTTCCCCTGGTGCAGGTCCAGGCGTGGCGCGATGGCCTGGTCGAGGTCCAGGACGAAGGGTCGCAACTGGTGGCGCTGCTGACCGACGCCCGGCCGGGAATGGCGGTGGTGGATTACTGCGCCGGCGCCGGCGGCAAGACCCTGGCCCTGGCCGCCGCCATGGCCAACAAGGGCCGGCTGGTGGCCTGCGACGTCGCCGAATGGCGGGTCGACCGCGCCGGCGACCGCTTGCGCCGCGCCGGCGTCCACAACGTCACCAAGCGGGTGATCGAGGGCGAATCCGACAAATGGATCAAGCGCGCCGCCGGCAGTTTCGACCGGGTGCTGGTCGACGCGCCCTGCACCGGCACCGGCACTTGGCGCCGCAACCCCGATGCCAAATGGCAGTTGGCCGAAAACGATCTGCTGGAACTGGTCGAGCGCCAGGGGGCCATTCTGACCAGCGCGGCACGGTTGACCAAGCCGGGCGGCCGGCTGGTCTACGCCACCTGTTCGCTGCTGCCCGAGGAGAACGAGGAACGGATCGAGCGCTTCCTTGCCGTCCATCCCGACTACCGGGTGATGCCGATAACCGGGATCTGGGCGGAAACCATCGGCACCGCCTGTCCGGTGGCCGGGCCGTATCTGCGGCTGTCGCCCCTGGTTCACGGCACCGACGGCTTTTTCGCCGCGGTGATGGAGCGGGCGGCGCCCTGAGCGCTCAAGCCTCCTGGGAAGACCGGCCCCGGAACCCCATCGCGACCACATAGGTCTCGGCCGAACCCTGGCGGCTGGCCGGCGGCTTGGCGTGGCGGACGCTGGCGAAATTCGTCTTCAGCAGATCCAGCAAGGTCTTTTCGGTCCCGCCCTGGAATACCTTGGCGACAAAGGTACCGCCGGGGGTCAGCACCTCCAGGGCGAAGTCCAGCGCCACCTCGACCAAGCCGATGATGCGCAGGTGGTCGGTGGCGGGATGGCCGGTGGTGGGCGCCGCCATATCGGACAGCACCACGTCGGCGGGGCCGCCCAGCGCCTCCTTCAGCCGATCGGGGGCGTCGTCGGCGAGAAAGTCGCCCTGCAAGGTGATGGCGCCGGGGACCGGGTCCCATTCCAGGATATCGATGCCGACCACCGCCCCATTCTTGCCCCCGACCCGCTTCACCGCCACCTGAGTCCAACCGCCCGGTGCGGCACCGAGATCGACCACTTTGGCGCCGGCCTTCAGGAAATGGAAACGATCGTCCAGCTGGATCAGCTTGAAGGCGGCGCGCGACCGCCAACCCAGGCGCTTGGCCTCTTGGACATAGGGGTCGTTGAGCTGGCGTTGCAGCCACAGCGTCGACGACAGCTTGCGGCGCTTGGCGGTCTTGACCCTGACGGTCAATTGGCGCGAACCGCCCGGCGCCGACGAGCCGGTGGCGCGGTTGCCGCCGCCCTTCTTGTTGCTCATGGCCCAGCCCCCAGGCGCCGGGCGGTCGCTCCGCTCCCTGGGCTCCTCCGCTGACGCTCCGGGTCGCTCCCTGCGGGCCATGGCCCGCCCGGGCCTAAGGGCAACGCTCCCGCGCTCGGCTTCGCCTCGCTCATGGTCCAGCCCTCAGGTGCCGGGCGGTCGCTCCGCTCCCTGGGCTCCTCCGCTGACGCTCCGGGTCGCTCAACGCTCCCGCGCTCGGCTTCGCCTCGCTCATGCTCCCCTCGCCTGACGGCCGTCGTCGCGCATCATGCCCAGCAACACGCCTTCGCGCACCCCGCGATCGGCGACCCGGAGGCGGCCCAGCGGCCACAATCGGCACAGTGCCTCGAGAATGGCGCAGCCCGCCACCACCAGATCGGCACGTTCGGCCCCGATGCAGGGATGGGCGGCACGCTCGGCCGGGCTCATGGCGGCAAGACGGCGGGTGACGGCGGCGATATCGGCGAAGCCCAGTTCCAGCCCATCCACCTTCGAGCGGTCATAGCGCTCCAGCCCAAGATGCAGCGCCCCCAGGGTCGTCACCGTCCCCGAGGTCCCCAGCATCTGCACCAGATTACCGGTCATCAGCGAGCCGATGGTATGCAGGCTCTCGAACGGCCGGAAGGCGCGGCCGATCTGCTCCACCACCCCGGCGTAACCGGAATTGGACGCCAGTTCCGCCGCCCACTGCTCGGCCAGCGTGACCACCCCGGTCGGAATCGACTGCACCCCCATCACCGTCTGACCGACGGGCGAATTGCGCACCCACACCAGTTCCGTCGAACCGCCGCCGATATCGAACACCAGCGCCCAGGGAACCAGCGGGTCCAGCAGCGAGGCACAGCCGGCCAGCGCCAGGCTGGCCTCCTCGCGCGAGGTGATGATGTCGGGCCGTAGGCCGGTGCGCTCGGTGATGCGGGCGGTGAACGCGGCGCCATTGGCGGCACGGCGGCAAGCCTCGGTGGCGACCAGACGAACCCGGCCCACCCGGTTGCGCTCCAGCTTCTCGGCACAGACGTCCAGCGCGTCGAGGGTGCGGGCCATCGCCGCCTCGGACAGCGAACCGGTGGCGCCCAGCCCCTCGCCCAGGCGGGTAACCCGCGAAAACGCGTCGATCACCTTGAAACCGCGCGGCGTCGGGCGAGCCACCAGCATCCGGCAGTTATTGGTGCCGAGATCGAGGGCGGCATAAAGGGTTTCGGCGGACGTGGCGACGCTCAAAGTCTGCTCTCTGACACCAGGAACGGTTGGGCGGGAGGGAAGGCGGCGGATGTTACCCCCATTGCCGCCGGGAAGGAAGCGTCGTGGCGTCAAGCCCCGGTCACCGCCGATCGGCACCGCGACAGGCGATCCACCACCGCGGCCGCTGGCGTCGGAGCGTTACTGCGGCGGCTTGTTGAGAGCGACCCAGTACAGGCCGAGGTGGGCGACGGTATCGGCGAACTCGGCGAAGTTGAGCGGCTTGTTGACGAAGCTGTTGGCACCGCTCTCGTAGCTGCGCAGGCGATCGCGCTCCTCGTCCGACGACGTCAGGATAACCACCGGCAGCAGCCGGGTGCTGGGCTCGGCGCGAATCCGCGCCAGCACGTCCAGCCCGCTGACCTTGGGCAGGTTGAGGTCAAGCAGCACCGCCACCGGCAGGTCATCCGCCTCGCGCCCGGCGAATTCGCCCGAGCGGAACAGATAGTCCAACGCCTGTTGGCCGTCCCGCACCACCATGACCTGATTGCCCAGATTGACCTTGCGCAAGGCCCGCAGCGCCAGCAACTCGTCCTGGCTGTTGTCTTCCACCATCAATATGGTCTTGAAGCTCATGCGCCAGCCTCCCCAATGGCGGTTTCCGCGACACCCGGAATGGAAAACCGGAAACAGGCCCCCTTGCCCACGGCGCCTTCCGCCTCGATGGCCCCACCATGGCGAACGACAATGCGCTTGACGGTGGACAGGCCGATGCCGATGCCGGGAAACTCGTCTTGACGATGCAGCCGCTGGAACGGCTCGAACAATTTGGCGGCATGGGCCATGTCAAAGCCGGCGCCATTGTCGGCAACGCAGATGAAGGCCGTACCATCGATGGTCTGGCCAAACACCCGGATGATCGGCTCGGCCGTGTCGCGGGTATATTTCCAGGCGTTTTCCAGCAGATTGCGCAGCACCGCCTCGAGCATGCTGCGATCGCCCCGGACGACAAGGCCGGGTTCGATGTCCCATTGGACCCGCCGGCCCGGATCGGAACGCTCCAATTCCTTGCGGACGGTCGCCGCCAGGGCGGAAATCTCCACCGGCAAGCGTTGCAGCTGGCCACGGGTGGCGCGCGACAGGCGCAGCAGACCGTCGATCAACTCGCCCATATGCACGCCGCCCCTGACGATCTGGCCGAGGTAGTGCCGGGCCTCGTCGTCCAACTGCGAGCCGTAATCCTCGATCAGCGCCTCGCTGAAGCCGGTCATCGCCCGCAACGGCGCCCGCAGGTCGTGGGATACGGCGTAGGCGAAGCTGTCCAGTTCGCCGTTGGCGGCCAGCAGTTCGGCGGTCCGCTCGTCCACCCGGCGTTCCAGATCGCTGTTGAGGCGGCGGATCTCGTCCTCGGCGGCGCGACGGTCGGAAATGTCGGTCTGGGTCCCGATCATGCGCACGGGCCGGCCGTCGGCGCCGCGTTCGACCACCTTGCCGCGATCGAGCACCCAGAGCCAACCGCCGTCACGGCCCATTCGGCGGTGCTCGTGATGGTAATAGGGGGCGTTATCGCCGAGGTGACGCTGGATCTCGGCAAGCATGCCGGGCAAATCGTCGGGATGGACCAGTCGGTTCCATTCCTCGTAACGCCCGTCGATCTCGCCGGGACCGTAGCCCAGCATGGCGCGCCATCGCGTCGAGAAGAACATGTCGCCGGTCGGAATCGTCCAGTCCCAGACACCCTGGCCGCTGCCTTCCAGCGCGAACTGCCAGCGCGCCTCGCTTTCGCGCAATTGCCGCGTGCGCTCCTCGACGGTGCGTTCCAGCCCCTCCTGGGTATGGCGCAGAATATCCTCGGCGGCGCGTAGCGACCGTTCCACCAGGCGGCGCTCCTCGACCTCGTTGCCGAGAGCGGCGTTGCTGGCGGCCAGTTGCGCGGCACTGGGCAGCGCCAGGGCACGGGGGAACAGCGGCCAAAGCGCCGCCGCAGTGGCGAACGAAACCGCGGCGGTCAGGCTTTTGACCACCACCTGGGCGCCGTATTCGGGATACCACAGCGTCCACAGGTCGGTGCCATGGCTGGAGGCGCACAGCAGAATGAACACGGCAAACGCCACCGCCACCCAGCGCAGGTACATGTCCTGGCGCTTGACGATGTAAGCGGCGATGGTGGCGCTGATCGAGCAGTAAGACAACGCGATGACGCTGTCGGATGCCGCCAACGACCAGAACAGATCCTCACGCCACAACAGGCAAGTCCCGTGCGGGGCCAGCCCGGTAAGGTCGAACAAGCCACTCAGCATCCGCCGCCTCCCTGAAGCTGGACGGCCGCCCCCGGTTGCCGATCGGGGCGTTTTCAGCGAGACGCCATTTCATCAGCATCCCTTGACGAACAGCATATACCTGATTTCTAACCGACGAAAAGCCGTTTGCTCCCACCCGCCGGAGCACCGCTTTTTCCGTATTCCAGGATTGATCGCCCAGGGGCGCTGTGATAGAAGGTGCGCCTCTCGGGGCTGCCCATGGCGGCGCACCGAACCACCGGCAGCCCTGGTGGGGGATCGTCTAACGGTAGGACAGCGGACTCTGACTCCGCCAGTCTAGGTTCGAATCCTAGTCCCCCAACCAACTTTTTCCAATAAATACAATGCGTTAGCAGATCGCTCTTGCGGTCGCATTGCCCAAAAAAAGCATTAGCAGTACATTAGCAGTGGTCCAACGCTGCTCATCGGCCATTTTGGCCGTGCTGCACCGCAATAAATTGGGCCGCTGCGAGGCGGAAATGGGCAATGTTGTTCATATTCTCGATGGCGCTATAGCGCTGTACCAGCGTCTCTACATGGGGACGTTGACCTGGACGGCTCGCTACAAGATCAAGGGCCACAAAGGCTATGTGACCAAAACGACGGGCAAGCGCGATTTGGACGAGGCCAAGGAAGTCGCCCTCGAAAAGTTCTACGAACTGACTGCGGATCACCGTCGCGGCATTGCCATTCACAGCCGCACCTTCCAGCGGTCGGTCGATGCGTACCTTGAAGACCTCGCTGCCGCTGTAGCGTCAGGGAAAAAGACGGCTCGGACACAACGCGATAACAAGGCCGTCATCGACCGCTATCTGCTGCCGTATTTCAAGAGCAAGGCCATCGACGCGATCAAGCAGGAGCACATTGAAGCGTATAAGATTTGGCGATTGAACTACTGGATCAGCGGGCCTGGTTCCAATGAGGAAACGCGGGAATATATGCGTGCCGGCAGGCTCATCAAGGCCAAAATGCCGAAGAAGGCGCAGACGCAGCGCTCGGGTGAAATCCTCATTCTCAAGGCCATCTTCAAGGCGGCATTGAAGCGCAAATGGATTACGCGCGATCAAATCCCCGACATTGAGGAAGACCCCCGCGAGGATAATCGGCGGCCAGCATTTTCGCCCTCGGAATGGAATCGCGTGGAAGCGGCCATGGGGCCATATATAGAGAGTGCCAATGGCCCCGTGGTGCAGCATGACCGCAAGATGCTCTGTGGCTATATGCGGTTTTTGTTCGAAACTGGCCTGCGCCCAGGGAAAGAGCACCAGAAACTCAGGTGGGAAGATTGCGAACTAGTCGAGACCAAGGCTGAGTTTGGCACTCGCAAGATCGCCCATATCCATGTCCGTGATGACACGAAGACAGGCAAACGGCTCGCGGTAAGCAGCGAGGACACATGGAGCGCCCTGCAATACATCAAGTCATTTTCGCCTTGGACCAAGCCCCGCGATCCTGTGTTCGCCGACAGAGCGACCGGCAAACCGATCAAGAGCTTCATCCATGGAATGGAAGCGCTGCTCAAGACGGTCGATTTGGTGACAAATCGGCATGGGGAAAAGTTCGCGCCATACAGTCTGCGCCATACCTATGCGACCGACCGCCTGATCAACGGCAGAGTGGATGTGTGGCTGTTGGCGAAGAACATGGGAACGAGCGTGGAGATGATCCGCAAGCACTACGGCCAGGACGAGCCGCAGCAGCGCTCGGAGGAACTGACCCACGATAAACAGCAGCTTGATATGAAGACATGGATCGCCATGCTGACCGAGAACCCCGCGATGGCCGAAGCACTATTGCGGAAAGAGCCAGAAGGCCCGACCTTTGACCCTGATGCGCCCAAGGCCGAACCCGATCCCAATGTGCCGCGCAAGCCGAAGAGGTTCCGATTGAGCGATATGTTGGACTGATTTTGGTAAGGTGCTAACAACTGGGTTGGGCCGGACAAAGAGCTGACGATAACAAGCGGAGGATAGTCATGAAATATAATAAGCTTTGGACTAACAACAAAAAACAGATTATCCCCATGTTTGCGGACAAACGCATAGGGGATTTTCTGGAATCGGTGGATCGCTTTCTCCCTGGTTTTGTTGATGGTCTGCTAAAGACGTCGGCTGAGAGTCGCAGAGAAGGTTCCGTTGAAAGTGTAAAAAGATCAAACCTCGCCCTTTCTTGTGCATTTCTGACGGGGTGGCTTAGGACGGCTGATAAAATCAAAGTCCGTAAACTGCGCGATGGCAGAATTGATGACATGCCACTTCCGAGACTCTATTTTCTTTGGCATGAGCACAACAATGGAGCGCCTCTGGATTTCAATAAATTATGGGACGAATCTTCGCTGACCGCTGATATTGCTGAAGCTATCGAACTAGAGGCGTGATCTTGTCGGGGGTGTGGCGATAGTCTGGAAGGAAATCTCCCCGATCTTTCGTCACGCTTTCGCGTTGCCACACGCCGTACACGCTTCAAAGCTTGGGCCCGTGTAGTGCGGCACTCATGAATCCAGCCCCGCTTGTATGGGGCTGGAAAAGCTTCTTACGCGAGCTTTTTGCCGAAACGACCTTTTGCGGCGGCCAACTGCTTGTCCAGTTCGCCAGCGACCACGGCCTCACGCAGCAGCGTCAAGGTCGGGACCAATTCGGCCACCGCGCCGACCTCGATGGCCGTCTTCTTGGGCTTCAATTCCAGCACCTTGTTGCCGTAGCGCACTTCCAGCATGAACGCGCCATTGGTTTCCTGCCAGTACCAGGGACGAAAGCGGATCAGCTTCTCCTGTAGGGTTTTCTCACCACCAGCGCCTTTCACCCAATGCCGACGACGAAGCTGAAAGCTTTCGCCGGTCTGCATCGCTTCCGCAGCAGCGATCTGCTGGTTGATGGCCTCGACCATCCGATTGCGCAACTGCCCTTCAGGCGTGCTGTTTGCCGTCCTGCGGGTGTTTTCCATCAGCTTCAGCTTGTCCAACGCGCTCATCTGCCAATCCTCCGAATGGGAACGTACTGTGAACAGTTTATAGCTAATCGAAAACCATTCTCAACCGAAAGGTGGTCACGAATTGGAATGTCCACGAACATACTTCAAGTATGTTCGTTGCGAGGCGATGCGGTTGAGGGCACAATTCCCCCGTGAATGTCTGTGACAATTGGGGGGAAACTGAATGTCCAATGCAGCAGCCGCGAGCTTTGATGAAGCGCTGACGCGGGTTGACACTGAGGTAAAAGCGTTTGAAGAGAAGGCTTTCGCCGAGCAGGTTTCCCAGGCCGAGAAAAACAGTGCGCTTTATGCGGCGCTGGACAAAGCCTACGCCTTTCACATGAAGTGGGGGGAGCACCACCAGTATGCGAAGTTCCTTGCAGACAGGAAGGTGGTAGACGTTCCGCGCGGCTCAAAATCAAGCCAATTCACACCGACCATCAAGGCGTTCTTTGATCCGTCTTGGGATCAGTTCGACCCGGCAGGTGATGAGAAAAAGAAGAAAGAAAAGGCTCGTCGCCAGAAAACCATCAGCACCTATAGCGGCGTACTGGACTACGCCGCGCATGAACGCATCAACGATGTTGTCTCTTTCCTAGCGACGGGTGGCGGCATTGAGGCTGTGCGGATCAAGTGGAAGAAAAAGCGGAGCGAACTCCCCGAAGAAATCGAGAAACGGCAGAAAGCCGCTGACGTAAAGAACCAACGCTTGGCTTTGGGCCTTGCTGGACTTCAGAAGGGAATGCAAACATCCCTTCCGTCAGATCCCCATCGCAAAGAAAGCCCCCAGTTAGCCGCGATATATTATGACGAGACTGGTGTTGCCCACTTCCTTGGACTTCCCGACCAAGATGACAGCGCCAAAGCTCTCTTGGAAAGGTTCTTGCTGTCGAACGCTGGCCCCAATAATCTCACAAAATTGTTGTCGCTTCTGAAAGCCGGTGTGGTCGCTAATGCCAAAGACGCGAATGTGCTGATCAAGAACGACAAATCTGGTTGCGAGATTCACGCATCAGCGAATAGCAGCGATACATGCGTCGTCTCCGCCAAGTTGCCACATCAAGACTTCCTGCCCGAGGGAACCCATTGGTTCGGCAGCAAGGCCATTCGCGGCTTGAAAAAACTGTCGCCCCTTGGAAAGTACGGCGCTCAATTCATAATCACCGGCCCAGCCAAAATTGCTGGCATTGATGCCTCGTGGGAAATCCAGCTCACGGACTATCGGGCGGGCGTGGCGGCGATTGAGGATTGGGATTGGAACAAAGTCATCCCGGATACGCCCGGTTGCGTCCACACGGAAAATGATGACGTGATGACTATTACCTATGTTTCGACCATCGAGGACATGGCACGCATCAAGCCGATAGCTGCTTGGGACGGCGAAGTGAATGTTGACGGCGCATTTGCTGATTGGCTGCAAGCCGCTTTGGGCATCAGCAACGATGATGCTAACCAACGCTTGTTCAAAGCTATCCGCGATGAAGGCCGTCCGACAACCGCGTTTAGGATCACCGACAGCGCCTGGACAATCACTGACGAGCAAGGTGACGTTGTAACCTATGCGTTCCAAGCCCCTATAAGCAGCTCGAAATTCACCATCGAAATGGCCGTTGGCTCGAAGGACATTCTGACCGCCATTGATGCGGTCAAAGCACTTGTGGATGGGGGAACAGTGAGCATCTCACTCGTCGACAAGCTGATGCGCGTTCAGTGCAAGAAGGGCAGCGTGTTGGCTGAGGTCTTCATCCCGTCAATCGGCACTGATGGGCGGCATCAGGCTTATACCGAATTCGACCAGCCATTGACCGCATGAAGGACGCAACATTACTGAGCTTGTTGACGGCATTGCTATGATATACCCTTAGAAAAATTGTCAAATTTCGCCTGAACTACTTGGGCGTAATTACAGCAAAAGTGTTGGGGGAGATGCTGCATGAGTTCACCTGACACCATTGGCAAACTGGGCAAGGCACATTCAGCCCTCAATGGCGGCAGTGCTAGCGCAGCTAAAACAAAATCGCTAGGTGGCGTCGTCGGAAAGATGGCGGGTCAGTCTTCCCAACTTTCCGGGACAAGTTCGGGGGCTGCCAAGGCTTCCTCCACCAGCATCGCTCTCGGCAAGATCAGCATCCCCTACACCCACCTTACTGGGGTCGGCTCCGGAACTATCAACGTGACCTCAGCCGGGATCGCGAACGGGACCAAGCTGATTTCATCCATATGTTCCGGAAAAGGGCTGAGCCTCGGCCTCGGCCTGGGTCTCGGCGCTTGGGGGCCTGCATTGATTGCGGGAACCGTTTGCGTTGCTGGGTATGGGGCCTATCGGATGTATGCCGCCAATCCAAAGGGCAAACCCCGCTCTCGGAGCAAGAGTGGTCAAGAGACCGCCACATTAGCCTCCCAGGTCGCGTCAATGGCTGATGCCGTTTTCGCCGCAGGATACGGAGCATTTAGAAAGCTGGTATCCTCTCCTGATGATGAGGCGGCCCTGGCTGCCGAGCTTGCCGCCGAAATTGCAGCCGCCGGGAAGCTAATCGCCGAGGCCAACGAAGCTGAGAAGCGTGCATTAGCCGCCGGTGCCAATGCCAAGCAGGCCATCAAGTTGGCAGCCGCCGCCAAGCGGAAGGCAAAAGCTGCATTGGACCTCCAGCACTCCACAGAATCCAAGCTGGCGGCTACTCGGGCGCGAAAGCGGAAGGAAGCTGCCGCCAACGTGTAGTCCATTTTCATGAAGCATTATTTCCAAAAATGCGAAAACTCACAGCCACATCGCCCCCGCACATAGTTGCGAGCGCCTCTTACTATTAGAGCAAACCCGAACCCACAATAAATTTCTCTGGACAGATTTCGCCTCTGCTTGCGAGAATGGGGGCGTATTATGATATATGTGCATACCAGCCTATATCTCTCCGAAGGGGCTCGGGGTATCTTCAGCAGAACGGTTTGTCGCTCTGCGTCATTGTTTAGGGAGCTGTTAGCATGCTTGACCAAATGATCATGGCCAAGGTCGAGGGAACCACCCAGGCAGCTCTCCTGTCGTCGATGACCGGAAATTCCTACACGGTCGGCCAAGTTACTGCTACTGGAAATGGAATGGGACACTGGTTGTTCCTGAACCCCGCTGGCGCTACCGCTGGAAAAGGGGCCGTCGCCCTCAAACTGGAAGGTGCCCGTCAGGTCGCGCAGTTGTCGGGGATGGTGGGCAAGACCGTTACCATCGGAAAAGCCCCCCTCGTTGCAGATGGTGTGAGCAAATGGCTTGTGCTGTGCCCCAAAGCCGGTATCGCAGCAAAGGGCGCTGCCGTTGCTGCGGGCGCTGCCGGTGCTGGTGGTCTGACTGCTGCCGCCACCCAGGGCGGCGGGAACGGCATGATTATGATGAAGCTCGAAGGCGCAAGACAGGCCGGGCAGGTCCAGATGATGACCGGCAAGACTTTCATGGTGGCAAAGACCACTGCCGCCGGGAATGGAGCCGCCAATTGGCTATTCCTTCAGCCCGTTGGTGAAACCGCTGCTACCATGAAGGATCTGGTGGTCCTCAAGGTTCAACATGGAGCTGGGCAGATGCCATGGCTGGTCGGCAAGACCTTCGCTATTGGCGAATCTCCGATGATGGCCGGTACGACGAGCAAGTTCCTGGTTCTCAATCCTGTGACTGGTGTCGCAGCCAAGGGCGCGGCCGGAACCGCAATCGCCGCCAAGGGAGCCATGCAGACTGTGGCATTGCAGACCGCCGGTAAAACTGCTGTGGCGGGTTCGGTTGCCAAGGGTGCCGCTGCTGGCGCCGCCACCAAGGGTGCCGCCGCTGTCGGCACTCTATGGACTGGTACCGGCATGAGCTTGGGCCTTGGTTTGGGACTCGGCGCTGCTGGTCCTGTCATCCTGGGTGGCGTCATCGCCGCAGCCGGTTACGGCATTTACCGCTACCGCAAGGCCCGGACCACCTCGGCAGCATCCGAGGTTGATGACGCGATCTCGGACGCAGTGACGGCTTAGGCAAGACGATATGCTTGCCCCTTACGTGTTCACACTTCGTGCGGTGTAAGCTCAGCATGAACAGGAGGACGTTGGTCTGTGACTGATGTCCCTAAAAAAGGTCGAAAGCGGGCAAGCTCCTGTTCCAATGCATCAGGTGAAATACCCTGCGCTGCTGCGTGTTCAAGCATTGCCGTGCCCCCATCGGAGCGTAAAGACAACCACGAAGAGCGTGGGGAACGAGGCACATTCATTGAAGAATGCCTCGCCCTCATGCCCAAGGTTGAAGCTGGTCTGAGTGCATACCGTTCATCAGCAATTGCCCATCTCGAAAGCCCACCAAGTAGCATCATTCGCTTCATGGCCAATGGTGCAACTGCCCATACTCTGACGGATTTGGCATGCTTTGCGACGGCGTTTGAAGCGGCCCTACTTTATGGGGAAACGGAGGGATGGACGGATAGTCTGACCGAGGTTTCCGAGAAGAGCTTCGCCATGCTGTCACTTCATCTGGAGGTGGCTAAAGCCGGGGCGGACTGGAACTCAGATTGGGACATTGATTTAGTTGCAGACCTGATGATCGCCGCCAGCTCGCTGGACCAAATTGTGGATAAAGTGGCGGATAACTCACCACACCAATCGGGCATGAGCGTTGGCGAAGAAAGCTCCTCGGCCCATCTACACCCCAGCCCACAGATGTCCCAGGTTCACTATCACAAGCAAGCCACCACCCTTTGGGATGGTCGGGAAAGTCTATTTCTCAAGCTTTGGAGCGTTTTGTCACGAACAACGGCGACATGGTCGAGTGTGAAAACGAGTAAGCCTACCAGCACGGTCAAACGCCCTAAAAAAGCTAGGCGCTCGCGCGGCGAAGACGATCCGATCCTGGAAGCTCTTCGCTAAATCAGAGGGTTGGGAGGATATTATGATCACAAGCACCGTGACTGGATCGAAAATCGCTGCCGCAAGTGCTCCAGGGTTGGGCAAAGCCGCCATATTGATCTTGAGCGCCAGCATGGGTGTCGGTGTCTTGATCGGCTTGTCACTGGCGACCGCTGCGGGCGGTTTCTATGTCTGCCGCAAGTTGTCCGGTGCGGCTGAACCTGTCACATAATGTCACACTCATTCCACATCTAGGATGCAGTGTCCCATGGATGAGGACGAATTGGCGTGGCTTGCATCAAAAATAGTGATTGCATGGTCACGCCGAAACGAGAATTCCAGCGATAAGCTCTTCGATTTGAATGAGGACATTACGCAGTCGATGCGTGCCATTCTCGGCCAAAACCCTGCGAAGCTCGCCGCAGTTCGTGGCAGCCGTACACTCAGTGAAATCGGATGCCGGAAATCACTGCCCTCCCTCGTTCATCTGTTCTTTTGCGATTCCTGCGGAAAGATTTTCCGCAACATGGCATCAGAACTTCACCACAAGCGGTACTGTTCCCCAAGAGATGAGCAGCACCGTCAATTAGGATAAGAGGATTTTCAGCGTCCTGTCCCTTGATCAATGCTTTGTGGCGGTCTGGTCGATCCGCGTTATGATTTCTACCCACCGCATCCAGTCGTCGAGATTGTTTTCAAACTCGACCAAAAGGGCAACGGAGCGACTACCATCACGACGGATTTCCTGAAATTTCTTCACCCCCAGAACCACATCCATATTCGGGCAGATAATCTTGGTGACGGCCTTGACCTCGGCTCCATGAGTCTCGAATTTGACGCCGTGCATGGAAAGATTGATGGCAGCCGTTTCCCGCTTCTCACCATCAGCACTGATCCATTGAATTTCCATGGCTCCGGAAGGCACTGCAACACGCAATGAAAACCGTCGCTCGACCTTGACAGCTTCGCTTTCCGCGATAAGAAGCTTCCGCCGCAATTTTTCCGCGTCATCAAGGGCACCTTTGACCTTGGCGTCTATGTACTGGGAGGCAAGGTCCACCGGAACGGCTGGTTCGGCCTTGGCAGCCGCTCGTCGCCGGTAGACGATCAAAGCTCCAATAACACCGCCCACCAACAAAAGAACAATCTCCCATATGGAGGACTGACTGGTTTGCGTATCCGCAGGAGCTACGGGCTGGGGCGCAACCGGCTCAGCCATCCTTGTTTCGATGGGGGGAGAAAGCGGCTTTGGGGCGGGTTGCTCCCTCGGCTGAACCTTCGCAGCGATCTCGGGAATTGTGGTCAGGGCTATGGCGGCTCGATGCTCGTGGTCGTCCGGTAGGGCTTCCTTGACGATAGCACTGGAATGCTGCTGCAAGGCCGTCATGGCCTTCTGCAATTGCTCAACGGGATTTTCCTGAGCAGCCACCCGCATGGGCAGATATTGGGCACTCGCTGCCTTGGCCCAGGTCTTCAGATAATAGGAGGTTCCAGACAAATCCCAGATGATCAGCCGATCCCCGATCAGTTTGGCGATGCCCGGCATCTGGCCTTCGATCAGATCGATATTGCGGGCGTGGTACAAGGCACCGAGCTTTTCAAACCGCTTGCGCTTTGAGATCCCGGCATCCTTCATGTGTTGATACTGACGGTTCAGATCGTCATAGCGGGAGTCCGCTTGAACCTCCTTGCTGAGATAGCCCAGCTTGGCATCCCAAATCTCAGGCTCACCATCGGATATGATCACGGCCAGTTTCGTCGAAGGCTTCGCGTAATTCAGCAGATAGCGAAAGGGCATCTCCAAATCTGTCGCTTTGCCAACCGTTTCAATGCCGTCGATGGCCCGGTTCACGGCATTGATGTCGGTGGCGGTATCACGGTCGATGGCGAGGTGACGGTACAGGGCTTCGTCGAACCCAACGATTTCGATCTTATACGGATTGTCGAAGGTCTTCAGGAAGGTAAGCAGCCAGGCCTTGGAGGCAAGTTTTGGATCATGCTTTCCAACCGATCCCGATTGATCGAACAAGATGATAATGTCCGGCTGTTCTTGGGCTAAAACTGGGCGAACAGGGCCAAGAACAACACTGGCAATCAGGGCGGCAGCCAGAATGATGCGAGCAAGCATGTCCGCCTCCCGTCTATTCTAGGTTGGACAGAATGGTCGAACGCTTCTCCGCAAGGAAGTCCTTGATCTCGGTCTCGGCCATGAGCTTCCGCTCCGAGGCGAAGGTCGAGAAATATTCATGGATGCTGTCGAATTCGGCTGTAACTTTCTCGATCAGCTGACGCCGCAAGTCCGTGACCTCGGTCTGATAGCTGCTCTCAAACCGTTCCTGAAGCCGCGATTTCTCGGACTCCGTCCACGCCATGATCTTGGACAGTGCCAATTCCTTCTGTGCGGCGACGGCCTCTTCCATCTCGGCTACTTTTTCCCGGCGGCGCTCGTCGATATCCCGATCCAACTCGGCCATCTCAGCCTCAATCTCACGCTGCCGAGCCAAGAGAGTGGTGATGCTCTCGTCGAGAGCGTCCTTTGTTCGGGTGAGGTCAGTGACATCAGAGGACAATTCAACCACATGCGTTCTCTTGCGGTCGGCCTCCTCCTGAAGGTCAGAGACTAGCTCCACCAACTTCTGCTCAACCTCGCGAAGCTCTCTCACACGGGTTTCAGCCGCAACCTTTGTCGTGATTGCAGCATTGATTTCTGCTTGCTCAGCCGCCAGCTTCTCGGCTTTACGGGCATCCACTCCCTGCTCAAATTCACGGATAGAGGCGAGAAGCGTATCTTCTCTTGCGGCAAGCGCATTCACCCGAAGCTGAAGCTCGGCCTTCTGCCGGGTAAGCTTCCCAGCGTCATCGATACCCTGAAAGTTTATTGAACGGCTATCTTTGGGGACTGGTTTTGTCTTGTTGCGATCAGCCAGTTTGGACACGCCAACCATTACGGCCAAAAATCCACATGCTGACAGAGCGATAAGAAGTATCGGCATAATCCCCCCCCCAAATGGGCAACGGCCATAATCGCTTAGACTAGCACATCCGGTATTACCGCCCATGCCAAAAGTCGAGGACGCTGAACATGAACGATCAGGGAATTTTGCGAATGCTTGTCATGTTGAGCATCAGAAAAAGCCCTATCACGACTAGGTCCATTTCTATGCAGACTAATCTCGGCAGTTCCCCACGAACATACAGCATGTATGTTCAGCTACCTCGCCGCTGATAGCCGCTCAATTTCGTTCCCAACCCGACCACGCAGCGCGACGAGTCTAGTGCAATTGTCCCGTTCCATCTCGGTCGTCGCCACGGCGGCATATTTGGCCGTGATGGAAGTGAGCCGCTGCGACAGCCGCATCAGCACCAGCAGCGACGGTGGCCGCTGCCGTGCCTTGGCACAGGACATATAGCTGCGAGATTTCCCAAGCCAAAACCGCGAAAACTCGTACTGGCTCTCGACCATCCACATATCGCGCAATTCCCCATAGATGACTTCCAGCAGCATGGCCGTTCCTCCCAAGCGTTTCCGACCAGCTATTTATCCCTGACGCTAAATACGCTTGCGGAGCAGCGCCACGCTGGACGCTGCCGCACGGAGGAGAAAATGCCATGAACAGACGGATCTATTTGCCGAGGGGGTATTGCGAGATTGGCTTTGCCAACGAGATCGTGACCATTGATCAAGCGGTCAGGCTGGCCATACAGTCAAGCCTGACGAAAGCAGCGCAGAAAGCCAAAGGAAATTGTTGAAGGAAATTTTACGGAAATTTTTAATTTTGGCCTGAAACCGAGCATAAATACATATGGCCGGAGACGGCATATCATAACGTCCATAAAACGAAGCAGGCGGCGCGATACAAATAGAGTGCCCGAAACGACAGTAGGGCAACTTCGAGACGTAAGATGGAAATCTTTAAACCCGCGCAAAAAGGATCAGTCAGCAGATTAGCACGCTGCATGACTGAAACTGCGGCCAAGGCGCGGGAGTGCGATAAAGCACACGGATTGAGTCCCCGTAAAGGTCTCGGCGCTGATACCAGTGTTAGGTGTCGCCGTAGTTGCTTGCAATCGCATAACCGCACTGAGCGTAAAGCTCAGGAGAGACGCTTCCACAGGTAAGGAATTCGGGTGCCGCCTTAACTGAAGCGAAATAACACGGCGACGGAAAAAACCGCCCCATCTCTTCCCCCACTGTCAGGCGCTTCTTCAAGAAGTTAATCGGTAAGGACACATCTCCCTGTGTCTTCCCGTAGTCAGTCAGTGGGGGGAGAAATGTGACTCGGGAAAAAGACCCTTTGAAAAAAACAAACTGATAAACTCATTGAGTTCAATTCAAGCGATATAGCCATTCCAGCTACAAAGACACTCCAGACAGAAAGCAATCGGACTAACCAACTGATTGATAAGTTGAAATTTCAGGGATTTACGTCGAATTCACTGCTGCTTTCACCCGGAGAAATCAGACAGATGGACTTACGTCATCCAAGCTATAAATATTCACATAAAGGAAACCTGACAGGAGATGACACATGCGAGCTATAGAATTCATGGAGGCCGACACACCAGCCAAGACCAATGCTGACAATCTGAAGCGACAGGCCGATGCGAAGGCCGAACAGGCCAAAAAGCTCAAGCAAGCCGCTTCCGTTCAGAAGAAGCGCGAGCAAGTCAACAGCACGAGGGCCTCGTTGATGACGAAGCAGGGCGAGTTGAGCAAGCTCACGGCTTCCAGCGCCAACGCCTGAGCAAAACATAATAAAAACACAGATTTCTTATGTTTGCCGTTATCCGCTTGATTATCAACGCAGATAATCGCCGTAGCGATGTCGGCGTTTTCACTCATATAATGTTTTACCTAGTGCGATAACATTTCATTAGGTAAAGCGATGAAACAGGCCAAGGTACTCAGCGAAGCGGAACTGAAGCGCGTGCTGTCCGTGATCGCCAATCAACGCCATGCAGCACGCAACCGCATAGCGGTCATGCTCAGTTTCTACGGGGGAATGCGCGTCGGAGAGATCGCCCACTTGAAGGTCGGTGACGTTCTTGATGGTGACGGTCGAGTGCGCGACCAGATCACGCTGTTGGCCAGCTATACCAAGACCGCCGAAGCAAGAGCGGTGTTCGTCAGCGGTAAGCTGCGGCGTGAGCTTGAGCGGTATGTGCTGTCGGACAACCCAATTGGGGATCGCGCCTCACCGTTCCTCGTGACGCAAAAGGCCACCGCGTTCTCGGCCAACACGCTGTGCCAGCTATTCGGACAGATTTATGCGCTGGCCGGAATTGATGGTGCGAGCAGCCACAGTGGCAGACGCTGGTTTATCACGAATTTGGCCCATAGCGGCGTGTCCGCGAAGGTGATCATGACGCTGGCTGGCCACAAACACATGAGCACGACGCAACGCTATATCGAGGTCAACGACCAGATGATGAAAGCTGCGGTCGAAAATCTTTAGCCGCTATGGGCTGCGCGAACATACTTGAAGTATGTTCATTCGATCACGTCGGTACGAGATATTTTGTAGGCCACGTCCAGTGCGTTTTCGCAAACTCTCTCCGTGACAAGTGGCCTTTGTCATTCAAAGTTAAGCCAGGAAATTTGTTCGCAAGCCATTTCTTGGCGTGGACCATCTTTTCAATTCGATCCTTATTGCTCTTGAACAACGTCGAGTTATTTGCCCCCGACAAATCCCGTATCAGGATGTTCTCGCACTTAAATACGCCCATGCCATTGCGAATAGCCTCAAGCGCAAACGCTCCGTCCTCCATGACCGTGCATGAACAATCAAAATACAGCTTTGTCTTCGGCCTCCGGAAGAACCACAGACCCGTCGATAAATCCCACAGCTTTGTAAACGACAGGCTGTTGTTGTAAGTATCTGGAAATTCTGACCATAGGAAATTATAATTGTCTCCGGCATTCCTGCCGTTCATTGGCATTACAATATATATGTTTTCGTCAGTTATTTTATCCAGCTGGCAAAATATCGTTCTGCCATTTTGGCGGTCGCTCAGAATGCAGTCATTGTCCGCAAAAAACGACCACTCGTCACTTCCATCATAAAAGTCATTGAGGAGCAAATTGCGAGCGCTTGATGCGCCTATTGCATTCGGGACATTGATATAGCGAATGCGCGGGTCATCAATATACCAATCAGGCTTATACTCTTGAGCCACAATTACGATTTCAGTTATTCCGACATCGAGCAGCCACTCAACCTGACGACGATGGTACTCGACGCGCTTATTTTGCAGGGCCAGGTCGCTTCCCATCCAAGATATGATTCGTGCAATCATCGCTCTCACCGCAATTGTCAGGCTAGCTTCAGCTTTGCCAAGTCTGCTTCCGGGGTCGGGCTGTTGAAGGCGGCAACCAGTCGATCAACCATATCGCCCTTCTGCTCAACGAGTTGTGCCGATGCGCGATAAACGTAGCGCAGAAACATTTCCATGCTGACATTGGTAAAGTACAGGTAGCCGGTGGGCGATAGTCGTCCCTTTTCATCCAGGGTCACAAAATCAAACATTGCCCGCACCCAATCCAGCACATCACCCTGCTTGAACAAACGGATGTTCACCGTTGACGTTCCGAGAAACCCAAACATTCCTTTGAGCCTTTCCTCAACGCACGGGCCGCAATCGGAATTGGTTGGCGTGCAGTGAACTCGACAGTCCAACCCACAAGACGGCTCAAACCAAGCCGCATGAAGCACCTTCCGCTGAATAATGTTTGGCGGTCCCTCTCCGTAATAATTGCCCTTCGTCCCAACTGCAAAGCAGGGGTTTGACGAGTCGCAGCTGATCGTGAACTCGTCATCATCCAGGAGTTTCCGCAAAGCCCGCTGTAGCAAGGTGAATGTCGCAACGCGCTTTATGCTGGTGACGCCAAGAATATGTATCCAGCGATGTTTGCTTTTTTTTCCCAGCAAGCCGTCATTACGCATCCGTGAGATTACACGCAAGAGCGTCTTCGTGTTTCGTGCGGCATATCCACCAAATGACCAGCCATCAAATGCCTGATCGCCAAGCTTGTCGCGATTACAATATCTCTTCACTTCGTCGTACCAACGCATGACGCCTGTTGGGCCATCGGCCTTAAGCCCTTGTACGACATTTAGAAGGCGCATCTTCTCCGGTCTGCGGTTCCTCACCTGCCAATCAAAGTTGATTTTTGACCAGTGAAGCGCATCGTCAAATGTGCGGATTGCCTTGGCTTTTTTGCTGCTGACCGAACCGCTCGGAACATCCATCGCAATCCCGATGTCCGAAATCTCCTCCTGCCATCTCAGGATTTTTTCCCGCTTGTCGTAGTATTCCCTTGGGGACCAAAGCCCCTTGTAAACCTGAAACCCGCCGCTATCGCTCATCAACGTCGTATCAGGGCGACGGTCCCATATGCCCGGCGTTTTCTGTTTTGATTTTTCGATATTCAGTTCTGCGCCGCCTGCGCTGTATAGGGCTGCATCATAGACATATGCGCCGTCTTGACTGAGAAAGTTGAAGTCTCCGAAGCCGCTAAAGTTGTGCTTCAGAAGCACGTTTTGAACGTCATCCTTACTGGAATATTGCATATAACTGCTGTGAATTGCGGGCATGACCGTCGCATTGTCCTTGCGATAATGCCTGTAGTCAGGAGGATTGTCCCGGTCAGCGTCGAAAATATCCATCGTGCAACTCGAATGTGGTGCGATTGAGCCGATTGAATACGTCGGAGTAAATCGTATGTACGTAGCGCCTCCGCGCAATGGGCAGGATGAGGCTACGTGGCCTTCCATTCTGAGGCAAGTAGCATGGATCGGCTCGACGAACATACTTGCTGTATGTTTGGAGCACCGCCTGGGCCGAACCATCCAGTCAGATTTCCCATTATAGCATACGCTATCAACCGAAGAGCCGCCAAGAACAAACAACGAACTCATTGCGCCGCAGCGAGCCGCACTGGGCCTAACAGGATGAAAACATTGAGAAATACCAAGAAAAATTAGCAGTTTCGTCAGCAGTTTGATTTTTGGCTTAAATATGCTATGAAATACAATGTATTACAGCTTCACTAGCAAACTCTGACTCCGCCAGTCTAGGTTCGAATCCTAGTCCCCCAGCCAACTTTTTCCTTATAAATCAGTGACTTGCTGTCGGCTTCGGCTTTAAACCGGATTTCGCACCTTTAATCCGGACGGCGACAGCCATAGGGCGGACGGATTCGGGCGCTCACTCACCAACTACATAATGCCGGATATTTGAGACAACGGCCTGCATCTCGAACCTGTTCCAGGAGCTGGATCAGGCGCTTGTCTGGGTGCAAAGCCTGGTCCACAGAAACCGAGGAAAAGCGTAAGTTCCTGTGTAGAAAGCGGCCGCGTGTCCAGCTGGGAAGGCTTTGTCATCGAGGCGCTGATCGCCGCCGCGCCCGAGGGAACCGTGCCGTCCTTCTACCGTACATCGGCAGGTGCCGAGATCGATCTGCTGCTGAGCCTGCCGGGAGGCCGCTCATGGGCGGTAGAGGTCAAGCGAAGCCTCTCGCCAAAGCCGGAAAAGGGCTTCCACATCGCCTGCGCCGACCTGGGGCCGGAACGGAAGTACGTGGTCTATCCCGGCGCCGAAACCTTCCCGGCGGGCCACGGAGTGGATGCCATCGGCCTGGGGGCGTTGTGCGCGGAGCTGACCGCCGCCAGCCCTCGCGGGTAAGCGGCTTGAACGCAAGATGGGGTGAGCTTCCAACTGCAGGGTTCTGACTTGGCCGCCCTCGAAACTGGACAGTGACCACGTCCAGTGATTTCAAAGGGTTGGCGACAGGACTCCTTGATTCCCAGTTCCCCAGTCAACCCCTTATATTTCAATGGCTTAGCCCCCATGGAATTCTGTTCGTCTACGAGCGGCGCCGTCCTTCACCGCAGCGACAGCCGCGGAATTTCCGTATGGCCGCAAATGCGCAGTCCCCAGCGGTCAGCCCAGGGGCGAAGCGGAGGACGCATGTCGGTTGCGGGCAAGGGCCGGCCGAATGGACGATCAGAACGATGGTCGGCACGCTTAGGGCGTGCCGTGCCGGAGGAGATGAACGGTAGCGCCCACGGAGCACATGACATAGGCCGTCATGAATCCGAATGCGCCGAACGTGGCACAGCTCCCGATGATATCCGGTACGCGGAGGTCGTTCGCCAGCATGAGCAGGGTGGCTGCCAGTCCGACGGCGGCGAGGACGGCGCTGGCGACATAAGGGGTTCGATGGCGTTGGTGGGTGAGGGTGGCAAATCCGAGAAACGAGCATTGCCGGGAGAGTGAATAAAGCAGGCGCCCACCGGTGTTCAACGTTCCGAGGATGCAGCCGAAACCGCTGATCGCCACTCCGCCGAGGATGGCGGGGACGACCGACCCCAAACCCAACATATCCGCGAACACCATGACGGGATGATCGGCTTCGGCCATGTTCAGCCCATGCGCATGAAAAGCCTGAACCACGGCGTAGGAAAAGGCGACGATGGCGGTTCCCGTCAGGATGACGGTCATCATGTTGGCCCGCGGAATCATCGTCAGCGGCGATTTCGCCTCAACCCCAAGAACGGAACAGGCCTCGAAGCCGAAAAAGCACGACATCGCCAGAATCAGGCCGGAGCCGAAGGGGCGGGCGCCGACATCGACGGGCTGAAACTGGAGGGCGTCGGCGTGGATGCCGGCGCCGAGAAAATATCGCGCGGCCATTGCGGCGATCATGCCGAGCGTCACGAATTCGACGGCCATGATCGCCCGCGTCGAGACCCTGATGTCCCGGAGGGAAATCCACCCTCCCGCCGCCGCGACCAAGCCGCCGAGAACGGCCATATCCGGGGCCGTAGGGACGAGGATGCCTGTGGACTCGCCGAACATCCCGCGAAGCCCGGCGATGGCATAGTATGGGATGCCGACGAAATAGGCGGGCAGGAAAGAGACATATCCCAGCAGCAGCATCCAGCCGGCGACAGATCCGGCGCGGGGGCCGAGCGCCTCGGTCACGAACGTATGGAGCGAACCCGGCGTTGCGATCCGACCGGCAAAAACATTGACCTGAATGGCCACCAGGATATAGGTCACCGTCGCAATGGCGAAGGCCAGACACGTTCCATCGCCGGCATCGGCGTACACGAGTGGTGTCATGACGACGATGGATGCGGAAATCCCCATGGTTCCCAGCGACCCGGCGAGAACCCCGATGAACGGGAGGCATCGTGGCCGCAATCCACAATCCGGAACGGCTGACGAAAGAGATTGCGGCATCCTGGCGTTCTCCATGGTGCGCTCGCTGTGACCTGTGGTGAAGCTATGGCACACGATGGCGCCGCCGGGCAATCTCCGGGACTGCCGGTGGAGCAGGTGTGGACCCGCGCCGACGGATTCGGCAGCGGGGATATGCCGTCGCCGATGGATGGGTTGCCGGACGACCTGGGAACCGTGGCATACGCGGGAAGCGTCTTGCGGCCGGGCCTTGATCTTTTCGTATACCGGGCACGGCTTGAGGCCCCGGTAACGTTCTCGTTCAGGGTGCTGACCGGCGAACCGTATTTCTGGCTTCCCGTGGTGTTGTCCGGTCGAGGCGCCTTCCGTCATCACCGGCTGTCGGGTGAGGGCGTGGCGGGAATGACCTGGATGGCACTGCTCCGCGAACCGGATACCGACCTCTTCCATCGGCCCCGCGAAGAGATGGAGTCCGTGGAAATGATCGTCACGCCTCGCCGGCTGCGCGACATGACGCGGGGGCAGCGTTTGCCCGCCGCCGTCGAACGGTTCGCCGATGGCCGTTGCGAGCCGATGGCGGCCGGGATGCGAACGACGGCCACGATGGGCCGTATCGCCGAACAGGTAAGATGCAATCCATACCAGGGGGCGATGGCCTCGCTGTATGCGGAGGCCAAGGCATGCGAAATCCTCGCCGAGGCGTTGAGCATCCTTGCCGATAGGGACGAGCCGGCCGACCGGGTGTCGTCGGCGCGCCGACGGGCGATGGCCGCGCGGGATATCATGGTCGCCGACCTGTCCAATCCCCCGCGCATCGCGGACGTCGCCCGGCAGGTCGGCCTGTCGCAGCGCCAATTGGACGACGTGTTCAAGGACGTCTTCGACGCCACCCCGCTGCAGTGCCTGACGATGTGGCGGCTCGACGCGGCCCGAACCGTGTTGGCGCGGGGAGACCTGTCGGTCAAGCAGGTCGCCTACCTGATGGGCTACGCCCATGTCAGCAGCTTCAGCTACGCCTACACCCGCCGGTTCGGCGAACCTCCCAGCTGCCGCTGACCGCCAAGTCTCCTAACATATTTTCCAAACATCGAAAGGCACGCGGCTTCCACAACCTTCCGCCGGCCGACACTCTTCGCCCTTGGGCATGGCGGGCGAACAGGAACGGTGGAGAAGGGTGATGGAGGAAGACGGCGATAGCGACGTGTCCGCCATGGTGAACCGCGTTTCCTCGGCACTGGGCCGGTTCGTGGACGCCACGCGATCCGTGCCCTACCGGGGGGCGGCCGCATCGCTCTACGTCCAGGGCAAGGTTCTGGAGCTGATGGTGGAGGTTCTGGCCGGCCCCTCCACGCCCGAGGCGCCGCCCGACGGCGTAGAGGCGGTGGACCATCGGCGCGCCTGGGCCGCGCGGGATATCATGGCCGCCAATCTGGCCGATCCCCCGCATATCGGAGAAATCGCCAAGCAGGTCGGCCTGTCGCAACGTCGTCTCAACGAGGTCTTCAAGGATCTGTTCGGCGCCTCCGCGCTCCAATACCTGACGTATCTGCGGCTTGACGAGGCCCAAACCCTCCTGACGCGGGGGGAATTGTCGGTGAAGCAGGTCGCCCATGCGATGGGGTACGCCCATGTCAGCAGCTTCAGCTACGCCTACGCGCGCCGGTTCGGCAGGCCCCCAAGCCTGGGCTGAAATCCAATCCTCCTAATTCTTTTTCCAATTCTCCTATCGCGGCACCGGGGAAGCGCTGACCGCTGTCTGCTAGTAGTGCTGCTCAATGGTTGCGCCCGGGAGATTGCGGACGATGCGGCAACGTCCAGTACATACATTCGTCGGTTCCGACGATATGAAATCCGTTGTATCCCGCCGCGTTGAACGCACGGCGGAAATCCCGGCGTCGCCGCCCCCCACGGGCGATGCACTCGCAGAAGTAGAATGTCTTGGGCGCCGACGTTAAGGGGCTTGCCAACATATCGGACGTGATCACCAGGAACGCCGAACGCGATCCGGATGGTGAGGCGCTGCTGTCCGGCCGCCATGTGGTCACGTGGGGGCAGTTGGACCTGTGCGTCGATGACGCCACGGCCTTTCTGGACGGTCACGGCATCGGCGAGGGGGAGCCGGTGGGCATCGCCCTCGGCAACAGCGTGGAACACGTGATCCTGCTGCTGGCCCTGCTGCGCATGGGGGCGGCTCCGCTGGAGATTCCCCCGGACACGCCGCCGGACGCGATGGCTCCGGTTTTGACCGGCATGAACGTTCGCGTTCTGCTGTGCGAGTTCAGCCCCCCGGGATGTTCCGTTCCGGTGATCGTTCCCGTCCCGCCCCATTGGCGGCCCTCCCGATCCGAACGGCGGCGCCGCCACGCCCGGCGTCCCGCCGACCTGTTGGAACTGTTCATCCTTTCATCCGGAAGCACCGGCGCTCCCAAGCCGGTGCCGATGACGCAGGGTGCCCTGTTCCACCGCGTGCGGCTGGTCGAGACGGTGTATTTCCGCTGGTGGTCGCCGGAGCGTCCCGGCACCTTCCTTCTGGCCAATCCCATTGGCCACAGCGCGTTTCTGCACTGGTTCATACAACAGACGGTCATGGGCGGGCGCACCGTGCTTCTGCCCCAGTATCTCTATTCCGCCGATCTCGTCCGGGCGGTGGCGGAGTGGGACGACGCCATCCTGCGCGTGGTGCCCAATGCCTGCCGGCTGTTCCTTCGCGCCGCTTCCGTGTCCGGGCCGCTGCTGCCGGGCCTGCGGCTGCTCAATTGCACTGGGCAGCCTTTGTTCGAGCACGAGAAGCGCGAGATCCTCCGCCGCGTCACCCCCAACTTCACCGAGAGCCTCGGCGCGGCCGGATGCGGCCCGATCAGCTTCCTGGCGCCGGAGGACATGGCCGCCCACGCGGCCAGCGTCGGGCGGGTTACCCCCGGCGTCGAATTGCGTGTCCGTGGCGCGAACGGGGCGCCGTCGCCCGCCGGCTCGCTCGGCCGGCTGGAGGTGCGCAGCCCCGGCATGGCCGCGCGGTTCCTGCTCGACCGCGCCCCCGGCAACGAGACCGAAGGTTTTCACGACGGATGGTATCGCACCGGCGATGTCGGCCGGATCGATGGCGACGGCATCCTGCATATCGCCGGGCGGGCGGCGGATCGCATCCGGCAGGGCGACGAGGAATTGTATCCGACCGAGATCGAGGCCGCCCTGAGTTCCTATCCCGGAATCACCGAGGTCGCCGTGGTGGGCTACCGGCCGCCCGGGGCCGGTTCCGATGTCGCGGTGGCCATCGTGGGCGGCCTGTCCTATGCGCACCGTACCGACGTCGCCGCCCATTGCGCGACGCTGCTGCCGGCCGCGCGCCGGCCGCGCTGCTACCTGTTTTCGGATCGGCTGCCGCAAACGGCCACGGGCAAGGTCGATCGGCCGGCCATCCGGGACTATCTCGCCGCCAATCCCCCGTCCCTATCGTCCGCCTGACGGCGGAGGGACGGGACGGAGATGGCGATGTGTCGGGGCGGTGATCGCCTCTTGGGGTGATGGATGTTGAAACGAGGGGGAATAAGGATGTTCAAGGGGATCATGTCGCCGCGCCGCGCCAGGTTGCGGGCGGGAACATCGTTGCTGGCCCTGGGGATCGGCCTGGCGATGCTGCCGCAGCATCCGGCGGAGGCCGGCGCCTGCGGCAGCGGCTCCGGCTCGTCCATCGCCACCGCCTGTACCGGCCCCTTTTCCTGGACCGGCGGAACCCTCAGCAATTCCGGCACCATCAGCGGCGCCATCACCGGCATCACCGCGAATGCCAATGTGACGACCCTCACCAACAGCGGAACCATCTCCGCGGCCGCGGGTACGCACCTCGGCAACAATACCGGCTTTCAGTTCGCCGCGGGCCTGAGCGTGGGCAGTTCGGGAACGGTCGCGTCCATCAACAATACGGCGCTGATCAGCGTCAGCGGCAGTATCGCCAGTTCGGCCGGCTCCGACATCCTCGCCGGCCTATACCTCGACCGGGGCACGATAACCAACCTCACCAACAGCGGGACGATCCGCGCCACCGGCACCAATTCCGGCTATAGCAGCGACAACCGGATCGCCGGCGTCGTCAGCGGCACCGGCGGCTTCTCGGGGGCGGGCGGCACCATTGGAACCCTCACCAATAGCGGCCTGATCAGCGGTACCGACATCGGCATCCTGCACTATGGCAACCCCGCCAGCTTCGGCACCCTGATCAACAATGTCGGCGGGTCGATCACCGGCGGCACCAGGACCGCTGTCGAAATCGCCGGCACCGGTTTCGGGACCATCGTCAATTTCGGCCGGATCGGCGGCGGCGAGATCGGCATCCAGGTGGACTCCTATCAATACAGCACCGGTGCCATCGGCCTGATCGACAACAGATCGGGGGGCATCATCACCGGCACCAAAACCGGTCTTCAGGTGAAGGCCGGATCGGTCGGTACCGTGACCAACAACGGCACCATTTCCGGTTCAGGCTCCGGCATTTTCATGAACGGGGGGACGATCACCACCCTGACCAACAACGGCACCATTTCCGGCAATTCCGCCCTTTCCATGTCCGGCGGCACCATCTCCACCCTGACCAACAGCGGCACGATTTCCGGCAGCGTTTACGCCATCAATGTCGGCGGCGGCAGCATCAGCCCTATCACCAACAGCGGGGTGATCGACGGCAACATCCAGAACACGACGGGCAACAACCTGACGATCAACGGCGGCAGCGGGTCCAGCGTCGGCACCCTGACCGGCGGCACCATCACCAACACCAATTCCAATCTGGTGTTCGCGTCCGGAAACATTCTGCTTCAAGACTACGTCAATGTCTCGGGCCGCACCCTGTCCAACACCGGGGCAACGGTGAAGCTGACCCCGGCCTTCACCCCCACCATCGACGGCACCTACAGCCAGACCGGCGGCGGATTGCTGATCGCCGCCACCAGTTCCTCCTCCTACGGCTCCATGAGCGTCACCGGCCCGGCCACGGTCAGCAATTCCACCATCACCATCTCCGGCAGCGGCCTGCGGCTGGGCACCACGATGACCATCGTGCGCTCCGGAACGTCGGGAACCTATACCGGCGACACCGCCAGCGTGGTCGGATCGGCGGGCATCAGTGCCAGCCTTGCCGCGCTCGGCAACAATCTGGTGGTCTGCCTCGGCACCTGGAACGGGGCCACCTGCAGCGCCGGCAGCGGCAATGGCACCACCGACGGGGTGGGCAGCTACACCGGCAATGACAGCAAGCTGGTCAACCTATCCAACATCGTCCAATCGCTGGCGGCACCCCAGCAGGCCCAGGCGGCGGCGCAGTTGAAGCCGACGCCCCATGCCGCCACCACCCAGGCGGCCGTGCAGCCGGCCATGGAGGTGCTGGCGGTGGTGACGGCGCATGTCGACAATACCCGGCTGGCCCGTAACGACGCCGGCCAAAGCGGCATCGCCACCGGCGATTCCAGCCATGGCCTGGCCATGTGGGGCGAGGTGTTCGGCAGTACCGCCACCCAGGACCGCCGCGCCGACACGGATGGCTTCAGCGTGCTGTCGGGTGGCATGCTGGCCGGTATCGACACCGCCGTCGCCAACAACTGGCGGATCGGCGGCGTGCTCAGCTATGCCCAGGCGCGTGTCGAGGATTCCGGCAACCTCGCCGGCAGTTCCACCCGGCTTAATTCCTACGGCCTGATCGGCTATGCCAGCTATACCGGCAATCCCTGGTACGTGGACATGTCGGCGGGCGGCATCCTGCACAAATACCAGACCACCCGCCTCTCCAACCTGGCCGGTGCCGCCGGAATCGCCAATGGCAGCCACGATGGCCAGCAGTTCATCGCCAAGGTCGAGGGCGGCTATCCCCTGACCGTCGGCCCGAAGGAGTGGAACACCACCATGACGCCGCTGGCGGCCCTGAGCTATTCCCGCCTGCACCAGGACGGCTATACCGAAACCGACACCGGCAACGGCATGGCGCTCAAGGTCAACGACAGCACCAGCCATTCGGTGAAAAGCGACTTCGGCGCCAAGATCGAGCGCGGTTTCCACACCGGATTTGGCGAGTTTGTTCCCGACATGCGCGCGCTGTGGCGACACGAATACATCCACACCAAGCAGGTGACCGCCGCCGACTACACCGCCGACGACAACGGCAGCGCCGCCTTCACCGCCCGGGGACCGAGCCCGGTCCAGGATTCCGCCATCCTCGGTGTCGGTCTGACCATGGTCCGTGGCGACGACCTGACGCTGTCGGCCAAGTACGAAGTCGAACTGGCCGACCGCTTCGTCGGCCAGACCGGACGGCTGCGGCTGCGCCAGACGTTCTGATCCGTATCAATCCCCTAGGGGAGGGGGCGCGGAGGGTGGCTTGAAAATGCCTCCCTTTTGTGCTGTTTCTCGACATCCGGAGGAGAGCGCATTGAAACGCTTGGTTGGAGGGGGCGTCGCTGCGCTGTTGCCGTTCACGGCGTGGGCGGCGGAACCGCTGTGGCACAAGACCTGCACCAAGGATGGCGCCTGCTTTGTCGAGCAATTCGCGCTCGCCCAGCCGAAGAACGTGCCGGTGCTGCATGTGGGCTTCGACCTTCAGGGCGGCGATGGCAAGGCGCGGATGGTGCTGACCGCGCCGCTGGGGGTTTTGTTGGCGCCCGGCCTGCGATTGACGGTGGATGGAGCCGCGCCCATCGTCCTGCCGTTCGAGCGTTGTGGCCGCCAGGGCTGCGATGCCTCGGCGGTGCTCGACCAGACGGCGCGAACGAGATTCGAGAAAGGCAAGACGCTGATGGTGCGCTACGCCGTGTCGGACAAGGCGGCCCAGGACATCCCCATCAAGCTGGACGGGCTGGCCGATGCCTTGGCCTCGCTGTCGAAGTAGGGACTCGTTCCATGGCACGAAAGCAAAAAGGCGCCGATGGGGACCTGAGCATTGAGGAGGCTCTGAACCGCGCTAATGCCCACTGGAACGCCGGGCAGGCCGATCAGGCCGAACTGTTCTGCCAGCGGGTGCTGGCGGCGTGGCCGGGTCAAGCCGACGCGCTGCATCTGATGGGGCTGATGGCTCACGCCTACGGCAATCTCGACCTTGCCCTTCAGCATGTGCGCCAGGCCTGTCAGGCGCCCCGCGCGCCCGCGCTGTATTTCAGCAATCTGGCCGAGATGTGCCGCCAAAGGGGCCTGCTGGCGGAGGCCGAGCAGGCCGGGCGCCGCGCCACCGCGCTCGGTCCCGATCTGGTGGCGGCGTGGAACAACCTGGGCATCGTGCTGCAAGAATCCGGCAAGCTGGGGGAAAGCGTCACCTGCCTGGAACGGGTGGTCGCCCTGCACCCCAACTCCCCGGAAGCCAACAATAACCTGGGCAATACCTGGAAGCGGCTGGGGCGGTTGGACAAGGCCGAAGCGTTCTACGGCAAGGCGCTGTCGCTCAACCCCAACTATGCCGAGGCGCACAGCAACCTTTCCAATCTGCTCGCCGAACAGGGCCAGACCGAGCGGGCAGCGGCCGAGGCGCGGCTGGCCATCGACCTCAATCCGCGACTGGGCGACGCCTACATCAACCTCGCCGCCGCCGAGATGAGCCGATACCGGTACGCCGAGGCGCTGCGCTGGCTGGACGCGCTGCTGGCCTTCGCCCCCGCCCACGGCGGCGGCTTGAGCGCGCGGGCGACGGCGTTGAAACATCTGGACCAATTGGACGAGGCGCTGGACGCGGCGCGGCGCGGGGTGGCGGCTTCGCCGGAAAACGCCGACGTCCACAATGTTCTGGGCCAGATTCTCCAGGCGCTCAACCGCTTCGACGAGGCGGAGGAATGCTTCGAGCGGGCTTTGAGACTGCCGGGCACGGCGGCGGAAAGCGCCCAGGTCAACCGCGCCACCCTGCTGATGGAGACCGGCCGCAAAGAACAGGCGATGGCCGCCTTCGACGCGGTACTGGACGCCTATCCGAACTCCGCCTCCGGCTGGTTCAACCGGGCCGATCTCAAGAAATTCAGCCCCGGCGATCCCGACATCGCCGGCATGGAGGAGCTGTTGCGGCCCGACAGCGGACAATCGTTCAAGGACCGCATGTCCATCCACTTCGCGCTTGGCAAGGCCTATATGGACGCGGGCGACGACGACCGCGCCTTCCGGCATTTGAATGAGGGCAACCGCATGAAGCGGAGCTCCATCGCCTTCGACGCCGATGCCACCGCCGAATGGATGAAAAGCATCGCCAAGACCTTCTCGCCCGCCCTGCTCAAGACGTTCAAGAGCGCCGGATGCGATTCGTCACTGCCGATCTTCGTGGTCGGCATTCCCCGTTCCGGCACCACCCTGGTGGAACAGATCCTGGCCTCTCATCCCGAGGTTCATGGAGCGGGGGAGTTGTCCGCCCTGCAACGCCTGATCGACAGCCTTGGCGATTATCCCGGCTGCGCGGCCCGCCTGGGGGCCGAGGATTTCGCCCGTCTGGGGAGGGACTATGTCGCCCGCGTCGTAAAGCTGGCCGAAGGGCGCCCCCATGTGGTGGACAAGATGCCCGCCAACTTCCTGTATGCCGGGCTGATCCGGCTGATCCTGCCCAACGCCCGCATCGTCCATTGCCGGCGCGATCCGGTCGATACCTGCCTGTCGTGCTACACCAAGCTATTCAGCGCCGAGCAGGCCTTTGCCTACGATCTGACGGAACTGGGCCGCTTCCATCGCGGCTACCAGGATCTGACCGCCCATTGGCGCAAGACGTCGCCCAAGGACCGCTTCATCGAGGTGGATTACGAGGCGGTGGTGGACGATCTGGAGGGCCAGGCCCGCCGGCTGATCGACTTTTTGGGATTACCCTGGGACGAGGCCTGCGTCCGCTTTCACGAAAACAAGCGGGTGGTGCGTACCGCCAGCGTCAATCAGGTGCGCCAACCCATCTACAAATCCTCGGCCGGGCGCTGGCGCAAACATGCCCGCCACCTGACGCCGCTGTTGGAGGCGCTGGGGATCGAGCCGTGACCATCGTCGCCCAGGCCAACGCCTTGATCGAAGCCGGCAATCCCGAACAGGCCGAGGCACTGGTGGCGCCCTTGCTGGCCGGGGGGACGGGGCCGATCCCGCTATGGGCGATTCTGGCCAAAAGCCTGCGCCATCAAGGCCGCCCCCGCGAGGCGCTGACGATTCAGGAAATGCTGGCCAATGCCCTGCCGGGAAATCTGGGCTATCGCTTCGATCTGGCGGAAACCCTGCTGCTGGTCGGCCAGTTTGACCGGGGCTGGCGCGAGTACCATCATCGCTACAGCCTCGACCACACCGCCCGCATCGCCCGCAAGGTGCAGCGGCCCCGCTGGGACGGACGACCGATTCCCGGACAGACCCTGCTGATCCACGACGAACAGGGCTTCGGCGACACCCTTCAGTTCATCCGCATGGTGGAGTGGGCCAAGGAGCGCTCTCAGGCCCGCGTGATCTTGGAGGTGACGCCGCCGCTGTTGTCCCTGGCCACGCGAGGTTTCGGCTTTGACGAGTTGGTGGCGCGCGGCAGCCTTCCCCCCGCCTTCGACGTCCATTGCGAGATGATGAGCCTGCCCATGGCCATGGGTTTCGAGTTGTCGCGACTACCGGGGCGGATGCCCTACCTGACCCCCGATCCGGCGCGGCTTCAGAAATGGCGGAAGCGCCTGGGCAAACTGAAACCTCCGCTGGTGGCCCTGTGCTGGGCCGGACGCGACGTCCTGTACAACGGCCAGAACCGCGCCGTCAGCCTCGCCACCCTGGCGCCGCTGGCGATGGAGGGGGTGACCTTTCTGTCCATCCAGAAAGGCCCCCAGGCGGCCGAGGCCAACGCCCCGCCGCCGGGGATGACCCTGATAAATCTGCATGACGCGATCAAGGATTTCGAGGACACCGCGGCGATCATGAGCATCGCCGACCTGCTGATCTCCATCGACAGCGCCCCGGCCCATCTGGCCGGCGCCCTGGGGCGCCCCGCCTGGATCATGCTGGGCCACGTCGCCGATTGGCGCTGGCTGACGGACCGGGCCGATTCCCCTTGGTATCCCTCGCTGCGCCTGTTCCGCCAGCCCCAGCGTAACGACTGGGGAACGGTGGTGGCGGCGGTTGCGGGGGAATTGCGCGCACTCAAGACGCAAGGGCGATGAGGGTGAGGCGGGCAATTCTGGCGGTGGTGACGACGTTATGGGCGGCAGGATGCGCTGATCGCCTTGCCAATGCCGACCATCTCGCCGCGCCCGCCGGGCTGGTCCGCCGTGAAGTCAGCACCGCCACCTTCCGGCTGACCACCTATTCCCGTGACCGGGACACCGCAGCACCGGTGGTGGTCTATATCGAGGGCGACGGGCTCGCCTGGAAATCCCGCTCCGAGCCATCGGCGGACCCGACCCCCGCCGAGGCAATGGGCCTACGGCTGGCCGCCCTCGATCCGTCGCCCAACGTGCTGTATCTGGCGCGCCCCTGCCAGTTCACCCGGAACGATTCCCGCTGCGCCCAGACCTACTGGACTGATCGCCGCTTCGCCGAGGAGGTGGTCACCGGCATGAACCAGGCCATCGATTTGGCTGCGCGCGGACGCCGCCTGCATCTGGTCGGCTATTCCGGCGGTGGCGCCATCGCCGCGCTGATCGCCGCCCGCCGCAACGACGTGGCCAGCCTGCGCACGGTGGCGGGAAACCTGGATCACGATGCGGTCAATCGCTTCCACGATGTCTCGCCGATGCGCGGCTCGCTGAACGCGATCAACCTCGCCGCCGGTCTGGCGACCTTGCCACAGGAGCATTTCGTCGGCGGCGCGGATGAGGTGGTGCCCGCCTTCGTCGCCGAGGCCTTCGTTCGCGCTGTGGGAAATGGCGATTGCGCCAAAGTCGTCCGCGTCGAGGGGGCCACTCATACCGATGGCTGGGCCAATGCGTGGCGGATAAATGCGGCGAGGGTGCCGACATGCCGCCGCTGACTTTCAATCGCACCGATCCGATTGGTTTAAGGGGTCTAAGTCGCCGCGGAACAGAAAAACTAGGGACAAAACCCAATTAACCTGTTGATCTGACATGCCTGCCGCGATTCAAGCTAAGAAACGATGGAGCTTGGATCATAGCAGGCGAATTCTGGCTGAACGATCAGCAGTGGGCATCGATTGAGCCACACCTTCCGCGTAATCGGCCTGGCACCCATCGTGTCGAAGATCGCCGAGTGTTGAGTGGCATCATCCACGTCCTCAAGTCGGGGTGCCGCTGGCAGGATTGCCCGGCGGTCTATGGCCCGCCGACCACCATCTACAACCGCTTCCATCGCTGGTCCGGCCGGTACCCCCTGGGCGGAATCGGAATGTTTGAGCGACGGCAGATTTTCGCGAGGCCATCTTGGAATTGGCTCGGATGCTCGGTCAAAAGCTGGCTCGTGATATCGCAAGCGGTCGAATCAAGCTCGACGACGATGGCAACATCGTGGACGTGCCGCAAGAGGACGTCCAGGAAGCCAAGCCCGCCAAGGCGCGTTTACGCAAACGGGCTGCGGAGGAAGGGTGATATCGGGCAACAATCGATCCGGTCTAAAGCTTGATTTTTCGGATCGACCCCATTTATGACTGCCGCGCAATCCTGGCTATAGGCCTCAATCTTGGCCCGCAGTCCCGTTTATCCCTGAAACCGACACTGATTGTCGGCCTGACACGATTGAATGTCGAATCAGCCTAGTTCCCCTCACTCACCCAGGGGATGCGGTTGACGGCGACGCCTTCGTCTTCCAGGTCGCGGGCTTCTTCGGCGGTAGCTTCGCCGTAGATGGGGCGGGCCTGGGTTTCGCCGTAATGGATGCGGCGGGCCTCTTCGGGGAAGCGTTCGCCGACATAGTCGCAACTGTCCTCGACCTTGCGCTTGAGGTCGGCCAGCACCTTGCGCATCTCGCCCAACGCCTGGGCGGCGTCGAGGGTCTTGCCCCGCGCCTTGGCCAGGCGGGGAGCCATGGGGGCCTTCTCGATGCAGGTATCGCCGCAGGCGGGGCAGACGATGCCGCCGGCGGGGGCCAAGGCGTCGAAGGTGGCGCCGTCCTTGAACCAGGCCTCGAAATGGTGCTGGTGGGCACAGCGCAATTCAAACAGGATCATGGTCGGTAGTTTCCGTTGCTCCCCGTGGGCGATGTCTTAACGTGGGCGATGTCTCAACGTGGGCGATATCTTACAACAGGCCACGGGCGGGAGGGCAAGTGATCATGGGAACCGATCCGTTCAGGACCGATCCGTCCGGCTGGATGGTGCGTTTCGCGCCGCTGGTACGGCCGGGAGGAGCCGTGCTCGACCTCGCCTGTGGCGGCGGCCGCCACGCCCGGCTGTTCCTCGACCGCGGCCATCCGGTCACCGCGGTGGATCGCGATGTCGCCCAGGCCAGACTGGCCCACGGTGCCGAACTGATCGAAGCAGACCTGGAGGACGGCTCGCCCTGGCCGCTGCCGGGCCGGCGCTTCGCGGCGGTCGCGGTGGCCAACTATCTGTGGCGCCCGCTGTTTCCCGCCCTGCTGGCGACGCTGGAAGCCGGCGGCATACTGCTGATCGAGACCTTCGCCCGGGGCAACGAGGCGTTCGGCCGCCCGCGCGATCCCGCCCACCTGCTGGACCGGGGCGAACTTCTGCGCCTGATCGGCGACCTGACGATCGTCGCCTACGAGGACGGCATCCTGGACGGAGCCAAGGTGGTGCAGCGCGTCTGCGCCGTCAGCGGGCCGGGGCCGGCGGAGCTGCCGCGCTAGCCCGCCCCTAGCGCTTCGGCACCGCGAACGGCCGGTCGTGCTCCAGGCAGGGAATCTTCTTGCGGGCATCCCCGACCTTGGCGGGATCGATGTCGGCCATCACCCAGCCCGGCTGTTCCAGGGCATCGGCCAGGATCTCGCCCCACGGGCTGACGATCAGGGCATGGCCATAGGTCTGGCGGTTGTTGACATGCTCGCCGCACTGGGCGGGGGCGAAGACATAGCAGCCGGTCTCGATCGCCCGCGCCCGCAGCAAACTGTGCCAGTGGGCCTTGCCGGTGGTGCGGGTGAACGCCGCCGGCACCGCCAGAAAGGCGCAGCCGGACTTGGCCAGGGCGCGATACAGGTGGGGGAAACGCAGATCGTAGCAGATCGACAGCCCCAGCCGGCCCCACGGCAGATCCACCGCCACCGCCTGATCGCCGGGCTGGAAAGTGGCGGATTCCTTATAGACCTCGCCCAGACCGAGATCGACGTCGAACATGTGGATCTTGTCGTAGCGGGCGGCGATGCCGCCGTCAGGCGCCAGCACGAAGCCGCGGTTGGCGACCATGCCGCCGTCGAGCAGCACATGCAGGCTGCCGATGTGCAGCCACGCCCCGATTTCGCGTGCCAGATCGCGGAAGAACCGCAATGCCAGATGGTCTTCTTCCGGCATGGCCTTGAGCACGATATTGGAGCGGCCCCACTCCATCATGGCGACGTTCTCGGGCATCAAGATCAGGTCGGCCCCGGCGGCGCGGGCCTCGACGGCGAGGCGGGCCGCCGCCTCGCAATTGGCCATCAGCTCGTTGGAGGCGTTGACCTGAAGGCAGGCCGCCTTGAACGTCTTCATTCGCCGCCCGCCAGCATGGGATCGAGCTTGCCGGCGCGATCGAGCTCATAAAGGTCGTCGCAGCCGCCGACATGAACGCCATCGATGAAGATCTGCGGCACCGAGCGCTTGCCGCCGGCCCGGTTGGTCATGTACTGCCGCAGGCCGTCGTCGGTGGTGACGTCGATCTCGGTATAGGTCACGCCCTTCTTGGCGAACAACTTCTTGGCGCGGACGCAATAGGGGCAGACTTCGGTGGTGTAGATCTCGATCTCGGCCATGACCGGCTCCGGTTGTGATGTCGTGCCCTTTATAGCGCAGCTCCACCGATTTTCTAGCTCGTCCGCACCACGCGGCCCAGGGTCAACACATCGACATGACCGGCGCCGGCCCCCAGCAGCACCCTGGCGCACTCGCCGACGGTGGCGCCGCTGGTCAGGACGTCGTCCACCAGCACCACCCGGCGCCCCTCCAGCCGTACCCCGCCCTTGACCGTGAAGGCGCCGGCGACGTTGCGTTCGCGTCCTTCGCGGCCGAGATGTCCCTGCGGCCGGGTGCGACGGCGACGAATCAGCAGGTCGGGCGCCGCCGGAACCCCGGACAGGCGCCCCAGCGCCAGCGCCAGCACCGCCGCCTGATTGTAGCGCCGCGCCAGCAGCCGCCAGCGGTGCAGCGGCACCGGCACCAGCAGATCGGCACCGGCCAACAGTTCGGCGCCGGCACGGGCCATCCAGCGGGCGAAGGCCGGGGCGCCTTCCAAGCGGTCACCGTGCTTGAAGCGCAGGATCAACCCCCGGCTGGCGTCGTCGTAGCGAAATACCGCGCGGGCGCGGCCAAATCGCGGCGGCAGGGCGATGCAATCGCCGCACAGGGCGTCGGCGCCGGCATCGAACTCGAACGGCTGGCCGCAGACGGCGCAGTGGGGCGGCGCCAGGAACACCAGTTGCGACCAGCAGGCCGGACACAACGTACCCGGCTCGGCCACCACCGCGTGGCACGACAGACACAGCGGCGGCAACAGCGCATCCACCACGAGCCGACCGACACGCGCCAGCATTCGTCCCCCCTTTCCCGACATGGCTCGGGCATGCCATATAACCGCCCATGAAAGTGTTCGATCGCTCGCTGGTGCGCAAGCACCGGGACCGCGCCGCCGCCGGTTTCGCCGCCCACGACTTCCTGATCCGCGAGGTGGCGGAGCGGCTTGCCGACCGCCTGGATGACGTGACCCGGCGGTTTCCGCTGGCATTGGATCTTGGTTGCCACACCGGCGAGATCGCCGCCACCCTGGGCGGGCGCGGCGGCATCGAACAACTGGTGCAGTGCGACCTGTCGCCGGCCATGGCGGCGCGGGCGGCGGTCAACGGCCATCCCACCCTGGCGGTGGACGAGGAATGGCTGCCCTTCGCCCCGGCCAGCTTCGATCTGGTGATTTCCTGCCTGTCGCTGCACTGGGTCAACGACCTGCCGGGCACGCTGGTGCAGATCCGTCGGGCGCTGAAGCCCGACGGCCTGTTCCTCGCCGCGGTGCTGGGCGCCGGCACCCTGGTGGAACTGCGCCAGTCGCTGATGGACGCCGAACTGGCCGAGGAGGGGGGCGTCAGCCCCCGGGTCTCGCCCTTCGCCGACGTGCGCGACCTGGGGGCGCTGTTGCAACGCGCCGGCTTTGCCCTGCCGGTGGTGGACGCCGACGCCGTCACCGTCACCTATGGCGATCCCTTGCGGCTGCTGACCGACCTGCGCGGCATGGGCGAGGCCAACGCTTGTGTCGAACAACGCAGGGGCCTCACCCGGCGGGCCACCCTGATGCAGGCGTTACAGGCCTATCAATCGGGCTTCGCCGGTGGCGACGGCCGCCTGCCCGCCACCTTCCAGGTGATGACCATGACCGGTTGGGCCCCCGCCGCCGGGCAGACATAGCCCCATGCGATTTCCCTTCCCCCTGGTCCGCGCCACGCTGATCCGCCGCTACAAGCGGTTCCTGGCCGACGTCCGCTTCGACTCGGGCGAGGAGGTCACCGCCCACCTCGCCAATTCCGGTGCCATGCTGGGAACCGCCGAGCCCGGCATGGAGGTCTGGCTGTCGCCGGCCGCCAATCCCGATCGCAAGCTGAAATGGACCTGGGAACTGGTGACGATCGGCGGCCATCTGGTCGGCGTCAACACCGCCCACCCCAACGGCATCGTCGCCGAGGCGATCCGGGACGGCGCCATCCCGGAACTGGCGGGCTATGACAGCATCCGCCGCGAGGTCAAGTATGGCCGCAACTCGCGCGTCGACCTGCTGCTGGAAGCCGCCGGCCGTCCCGCCTGCTGGGTCGAGGTCAAGAACGTCCACCTCAAGCGTGGCGAATGGGCGGAATTTCCCGATGCCGTCACCCTGCGCGGCACCAAGCATCTCGGCGAACTGCGCGACCGGGTCGCCGCCGGCGACCGGGCGGTGATGGTCTATCTGGTGCAACGCGCCGATTGCACCGGCTTCCGGCCGGCGGCGGACATCGACCCCACCTATGCCCGGACACTGGCCGAAGCGATGGGCGACGGCGTCGAAGCGATCTGTTATTGTTGCCGCTTAACCCTGGACGGCATCACTATCGGCGCTCCCCTGCCAATGACACCGCCTCGCCGGTGATGCCGCCGGCACGCCAGACAGAACGGATCTGAATGATTGATGGAACGGGAACATAGCGAAACCTCTCATATCCGCTTGCACGGCCCCGCCGATTTCGAGGGTATGCGCCGGGCCGGGCGGCTGGCGGCGGAAACCCTGGATTTCATCGCCCCCTATGTCGTCCCCGGCGTCACCACCGGTGAACTGGACCGGCTGTGCGCCGGCTTCATCATCGACCGTGGCGCCGTCAACGCGCCGCTGAACTATCGCGGCTATCCCAAGTCGATCTGCACCTCGGTCAACCATGTGGTCTGCCACGGTATCCCCGGTGACCGCAAGCTGGACGACGGCGATATCATCAATATCGACGTCACCCCCATCCTCGATGGCTGGCACGGCGACGCCAGCCGCATGTATTACGTCGGCAAGGTGGGCGTGAAGGCGTCCAAACTGGTCGAGGTCACCTACGAATCGCTGATGCGCGCCATCGACGTGGTGCGGCCGGGCGCCACCCTCGGCGATATCGGCCACGCCATCCAAAGCTTCGTCGAGAAGCATCGCTTCTCGGTAGTCCGCGACTTTTGCGGCCACGGCCTGGGCCGGGTGTTCCACGAGCCGCCCAACGTCATGCATTACGGCCGCCCCGGCGAGGGATTGTCACTGGAAGAAGGCATGATCTTCACCATCGAGCCGATGATCAACGCCGGTCGCGCCGACACCAAGATCCTGGCCGACGGCTGGACGGCGGTAACCAAGGACAAGTCGTTGTCGGCCCAGTTCGAGCATTCCGTCGGCGTAACCGCCACCGGCTGCGAGATCTTCACCCGCTCTCCCGACGGACGCCACTGCCCGCCCTACGTCTAGCCCGGGTGCCCGCATTTTTTCCATCGCTATGTGAACGTCGTCACACAGCGGGCTGGTCGAATGAGGTATGATCTTAGCTTCAACGCTTGGACTGACTTGTCCTGATGGGCAGCTCGGCCGGTGATCCTGGAGTTATCGGCCTGAAGGAGCCGACGATGGTAGCGAATGCCACCGCCATGACCGATACCGCCACGGCGGTATTCAGAATCAACGGCACCCTTCAGGGGCCGGTCGTGGATATTCTTGGCCAGTTCCTGCCGGAATTGAAGGCACTGCCGCGCGAGCAGGCCTATGAACGCACCCTCGACGACCTCGGCCTCCTGAGCCGCTGCTTCCAGATTTTCGGCAAGGAGCGTCAGCGTTTTCGCTATGTCCTGGTGGACGAACGCCGCCGCCCGGTGACCGAGGACAATGTGCCGCTATCGTGTGGCCGCACCCTGGCGGAGGTGATCGCCATGGTGGTGCGCACCGCCGCCAAGCGCTATTTCCGCCGCACCTTGACCCCCGCAACGGCGGACGAGGCCCCCGACAGTTCGGCCGACGAGTTGTACGACGCCATCAAGGCCTATCTGCTGCACGACTGGCAGGTGCCGCTGGTTCCCGCTTATGCCGAGATGGAACCGGCGTTGGTGCGCCGGGTCGGCGCCAAGTTGCTCGACGCCCGCGAACCGGAAGCCCTGGCCCGACTGATCGCCGACCCCGACGCCCCGGTCGTCCGCCCGACGACCATCGACACCACGTCAATTCCCGTGATGCCGTCCCTGTTCGCCCCGCTGTCGGTCAAGACCGAGCCGCCGGTGGCACGGGGCAATCCCCGCACCGTCCGCATGGAAGACATTCTGACCCCGGACGGCCAGCGCCTGCGGGCCGAGGCATTCACCCAGACCCTGCTTGACCCCGAGGTTCGCGCCGCCCTGCCCAACGCCGACCAGATCGTCAAGATCGGCGACGTGCTGCGGGGCGTCGGCGGCGCACCGGCGACCGCCCTGGTTGAGGGCCTGGGGCTGCGCCGCGACCAGCTGGCGGTGATGCTGATGGTTGCACAGGACAGCATCGGCAGCACCGTATTCGGCCGCCTGTTCGGACCACGGGCGGACCCCGAACTGGTAGGCCGTATCGTCGATCGCGCCCGGATGCGGGGATTGGGGCCGGAAACCGACGTGATCGACTGCGCCATCTTCATGCGCGGCGTGTTTGCCCGTTTCGGCCACCGCTCACGCCGCGACTGACGCCGGGACGAGCGGCCACTGACACCGGTATAGCTTGGGTTTTTCACCCGTTCGCCTTACCTTTGGAGAGGTCGAGATTCGAACGGACAAGGGTATGCCGCGCCTTCCTTCAGAGTCCCACGCCCAGATCGTCCGACAGATCAACCTGACCCTTGAAGGGCCGGTGGCGGAGGTCATGGCGCAACTGGTGCCTGACCTCAAGAAGCTGCCGCGCCGCGGCGTGCTGGAGCATATCCTCGACGACCCCGAACTTCTCGATCGCTGCTTCAAGGCCTTTCGCGCCAATACCGACAGGTTCCGCAGCCTGCTGGTGGACCAGCACAACGTGCCGGTGGATCAGGCCGACGCCCTGCTGGCCTGCGGCCGCAGCCTGGAAGACGTGGTCGCCATGGTGGTCCGCACCTGTGCCAAGCGCCATTTCCGCAAGCGTCTCGACGGTGACAGCCGCCCGCTGAAGGGGGGCCGGCGGCCACCGGCCAAACCCCATCACGACGGCGGCCTGATGGAACGCCTGGGGCGGCTGTTCGCCGCCGCCGAGACGACGCCGGTGCCCAAGCGGTCGCGCGGCGAAATTCTCTACGACGCCTTCCAGGAGCACCTGCGGCACGACTGGCAGGTCGGGCTGGTGCACGAATACTCCACCTTGTCGCCACAGCTGGTCCGCCGCCTGGGCAGCCGCATCCTGGACTACAAGGTCCCCGAGGACATCCGCCGGTTGAAGGAGAACCCCTCCGAGCTGCCGACGCCCTCGACCCTGCCCGAGGCCATTCCCGCCTTCCTGGGACCGGCCCAGGCCCGCGCCGACCGAAGCGGCGCGACCACCGCCAAGGACAAGCCCATCGGGGTAACGCCCACCGGCGGCGATGGTTCGGCCTCTCCCCCGGCCATGGCCCCGCCTCCCGCCGAGGCGCCGCAGGCCCCCACCAGCGACCGGCGCGCCCGTCTGGCCGAGATCCTGACCCCCGACGGCAAGCGACTGCGGGCCGCGGCCTTCACCATGGTGTTGCTGGACCCCGCCGTACGCAGCGTCCTGCCCAACGCCGAACAAACGGTGCGCATCTCCGGCCTGCTCACCGAGTTCGGCGGTCTGGCGGCCAAGATGGTGGTGGGAGAACTGGCGCTCCGGGTGGATCAGATGGCGGTTCTGGCACTGGTTCTGCACGACCAGATGAGCGAGGACATGTTCCGCCGTTCGTTCGGCCTTCCCGGCAATCTGGACATGGTCGGCAAGTTCATCGAACGGGCCAAGGCCGCCGGCATCGGCCAGGAGACGCCGCTGTCCGAGATCGTCGCTTTCGTCCGCAAGACCTTCGGCGGCGCCAAGCCGCCGACCAAACCGCGGGCGGTGGTGATCTGAGCCGCCCTCAATACAGGTGCTGCCCGCCGGTAACGAACACTTCGGTGCCGGTGACATAGGCGAAGTCATCACCGCACAGGCGGAACACCGTGCCCGCGACATCGTCGGTGGTGCCCATGCGCTCCAGCGGGATACGCGGCACCAGCGCCTCGTAATCGGCCGAAATCATCGCGGTGCGGATCTCGCCCGGGGCGACCGCGTTGACCCTGACCCCCAGTTGCGCCATTTCCGCCGCCATCTCGCGCGTCAGCCCCGACAGCGCCGCCTTGGAGGTGGAATAGGCCGAACCGGCGAAGGGGTGAACGTAATGCCCCGCGATCGACGTGATGTTGACGATGGCCCCCTTGCCGCGATGCAGCGCGCTGGCGAAGCCACGCGCCAGCCGCAAGGGCGCGAAGAAGTTCAGCTCGAACACATCCTTCCAGCCGTCGATGGAACCATTAAGCACCCCCAGCCGTTCGCGGTAGGGAGTCTTGAGGCTGATCCCGGCATTGTTGATCAGCGCATGCAGCGGCGCCTCGCCGAGGAAGGCGTTGGCCTGGATGACGAACGCCTCGGCGCTGGCCGGGTCGGCCAGATCGGTGACGATGTGCCGCGCCCAGTTGGGGTCGATCATGCACGCGGCGGGAACCTCGGCCCGCGCGCAGGTGATCACCCGCCAGCCCTCGGCCAGGAAGCGCCGGGCGATGGCGTGGCCGATGCCCCGGCTGGCGCCGGTGACGACGACGGAGCGAACGCCGTCGCTCATGGCCCAACCCTCTCCGGTTCCACCATCCGCAGGCTGGCATTACCCGGCCCGGCCAGGACCGACAGCCGCGCCAACAGCGGCTCGGCGGCGGCCAGGGTCCTGGCCACCACAGCCAACTGCCGCCGCTCGGCCACCGAACCGCCGGCGGCGTCGGCCAACAGCTCCCACAGCTTGCGCGGACGGGGGAAATCCACCAGTTGGATCGCCGTGTCGGGTTTCAGCCCCGCCGCCTCGCGCAGCACCGCCAGCGATTCATGCCAGCCGCCAAGGGCGTCCACCAATCCGAACGCCTTGGCGTCGGCGCCGCTCCACACCCGGCCGCGCGCCAGGGTGTCCATCCGCTCGGGCGGAATGCCGCGCCCCTCGGATGCCTTGGCGGTGAAGTCGGCGTAGATATGATCGAGCAGGGCATCGATCCGGGCCTGGGCCTGGGGCGAGAACGGCCGGTTGGCGCTCCACATGGCGGCGTTGTCGCCGCGATGCATCTCGTCCCAGCTCACCCCCAGCTTCTTCCAGAACTCCTCCATCACCAGCTTGCCGGTAAAGACGCCGATTGACCCGGTGATGGTACCGGGCTGCGCCACGATGCGATCGGCGGCCATGGCGACGAAATAGCCGCCCGAGGCGGCAACGTTGCCCATGGAGACCACCACCGCCTTGCCCGCCTCGCGGGCGCGTTTGACCTCGTGCCAGACGGTATCCGAGGCGGTGTACGACCCGCCGGGGCTGTCCACCCGGAACAGAATGGCCTTGATCTGCTTGTCGTCCACCGCGTCACGCAACGCCTCGGCGACGGTCTGAGCGCCGAAATCGGTATCGGCGTCAAAACCGTGATGGGACTCGCCGCGATGGATGGCGCCGCTGCCGCTGATCAGAGCCACCTTGACCCCCTTGGGGTCGTCGAGATGGGCGGCGTAGTCGGCGACATCAAGGTCCTCGGCATCCTTGCCGTCGCCGGCGACGGCGGTCCAGGCCGCGTCACGGTAGCCGACACGATCCACCAGCCGCGCCGCCAGCGCCTCGTCCGCCAGGAACGGCCCCTTGCCCAGCAGCCCGCGCACCGTCTCGACCGGCAGGCCCCGCCCCTGGGCGATTCCATCGGCCATCTGCCCTGTCCACGAATCCATCAGCCGCCCGAGATTCTCGCGGTGGGCGGCGGTAAAGCCGGTCTCGGTGAACATGTCGATGGCCGATTTGTATTCATGCCGGGCCGAGAACTGGGCCTTGATGCCCAGCAGATCGAGGGTGCCCTTGATGAACGGACTTTCCGCCATCATCCCGGTCAGGCCGACGTCACCCGACGGCTGCAGCCAGATCTGGCCGAAGGCGGAGGCAAGGTAATAATCCAGCGTGCCGGCACCGCCCTCGCCCATGGTCTCGGCAAACAGCACCGCCGGCTTGCCCGAGGCGCGAAACCGGCCGACGGCGTCGCGGATCTCCTGGCCGTCGGCAAATCCCAGCGACGAATGACCCAGGGTGGCGAACAGGCCGACCACCCGCCGGTCGGCGGCCGCGGCATCGATCGCCTCGATCACCTGGCGCAGCGCGTAGGACCGCTCGCCGGCCAGCGCCGCCAGCGGATCGCCGTCGGGGGCCGCGCGGAACTTGGCGTCGAGATCGAGGGAAACCACCGCCCGCGCCGGCACGTCCTTTTCCGTCTTGCCGGCGACATGAACCGCCGCCCACACCCCCAGGCCGACCATCACCACGGCAACCAGACCGGTGACGGCGAACACGGCGACCAGAATTCGACCAAGACGGCGCATGGGGACTCCGAGGAAAGATCAGGCTCCTTCGGATGTAGTCCGCCCGCGACCAAAAGGGAAGGGCGACTAAAGCACCGCGTCCGCATTGACGCGCCCGATGCCGCCCCCTAAATTCGCGGCCACCCCAGCAACCGGCCGGTCCATGCGCCCCTTCGCCCTTTTCGCCCTCGTCCTTCTCGCCGCCATCCTGCCGGCTGGCGCCCAGGATTACGGACGCCCGGCGGCGCAAGTCGCCTTGCAGCCGTTGCCCGAGAACGCGACGCCGGACATCGACGCCCTGCTGAAGACCCACTGGCGGCCGTACTTCAATGCCGGCGGCCGCTATGGCTTCTTTCGCGATCAGGTCCGCGCCGGCCGCATCGACCTCGACGAGGACGGCCGCGCCGAATTGTTCCTGATGATCGACACCCCCGACTGGCACTCGGACAAGGGGCAGCCCATGGTGGTGGCGCAGTGGACATCCAAGGGCTGGAGTCCCGTGGGCTGGGGTTTCGGCGACCCCGACGGCGTTTTCGTCACCGCCCAGCGGGTGGAGGGCTGGGCCACCATCGAGACCCCGTCGCAGTGGTTGCGTTGGAACGGCGTCAGCTACCAAACCATCGATCGCACGGGCCCCTAGGATCGGTTTTGCTTGTAATTCCGCCATCATCGGCCCATTGTATTGCCGTCTTTCTACCTAACGTGCGAATCCTTACTGGGTTCCGGCGCCGAGACAGGTGTCATCGCTGGTCGAACGATCGAAACCCCGCATGAAGGCATGCGGGGCTAAACTTTGTTAATCTTGGAGACTCCCATGCCGACTGGCACCGTCAAGTGGTTCAACAGCACCAAGGGTTATGGTTTCATCCAGCCCGAGGATGGCTCTGCCGACGTTTTCGTTCACATTTCCGCGGTCGAGCGTGCCGGCCTGGGCAACCTGAAGGAAGGCCAGAAGCTCTCCTTCGAGACCGAGCGCGATCCGCGCAAGGGCAAGTCCTCGGCCGTGAACCTCAAGGCCGTCTAACGGTCCTGCCGGTAACGACGACGAAGGGGCGCGGCTTGGCTGCGCCCCTTTTTCGTTGCCCGCGCGACGGCATTGCTGGCCTGGGCGGGAGGGTTCATAGTGGACGGCAAATCATCAGGACAGGGAGAGTCCGAGATGCCGCCTCGTCTGATCCGTGACGTCATCAGGAACCAGACCATCCTGACCATGGCCCCCACCGCCACCGTGCGGGCCGCCGCACGCGAGATGCAGCGATCGCGCGTCGGCGCCGTCATGGTGGTCGAGGACGGCGCTCTGGTCGGAATCTTCACCGAACGCGACGGCCTGTTCCGCGTCCTCGCCGCGGGCCTCGATCCCGATACCACCCCGCTTTCGGCGGTGATGACCGCCAATCCCTCGACCATCACCGCCGACCGCAAGCTGGGCCATGCGCTCCACATCATGCACGACAGCGGCTTTCGCCACATACCGGTGGTCGAGCGCGGCGTGCCTGTCGGCATGGTCTCGATCCGCGACGCGCTGGGTTCGGAACTCAGCACCTTCGAGCGCGAAGTGGTCGCCAAGGAGGGGTTGGGCGAAATTCTGGGCTGAGGGCAAGCCCCTATCCCTTTGCCGATTCCGGTCTTTCGTGTATGTAGGAGGTGCCTGCCCGTCCCGGCGGCGACAACACCACTTCGCGAAAGAGAACCCGCATGACCGCACCCGCTCTCCTGATGGCCGGCAAGAAAGGCCTGATCATGGGCGTCGCCAACGACCGCTCCATCGCCTGGGGCATCGCCCAGGCGGCGCGCGCCCAGGGTGCTGAACTAGCCTTCACCTTCCAGGGCGAGGCGCTGGAAAAGCGGGTCCGTCCGCTGGCGGAAAGCGTCGGCTCCACGCTGGTGCTGCCCTGCGACGTCTCCGACGAATCCTCCATCGACGCGGTTTTCGACACGCTGCAAAAAAGCTGGGGCAAGCTCGACTTCGTCGTCCACGCCATCGGCTATTCCGACAAGGAGGAACTGCGCGGCCGTTATGCCGACACCTCGTTGCAGAACTTCCTGACCTCCATGCATATCTCGGTGTTCTCGTTCACCTCGGTGGCGCGCCGGGCCTCGGCGATGATGCCGGACGGCGGATCGCTGCTGACGCTGACCTATTACGGCGCCGAGCGGGTGATGCCCCACTACAACGTCATGGGCGTGTGCAAGGCGGCGCTGGAGGCCAGCGTGCGCTATCTGGCGGTGGACCTGGGCGGCCAGAACATCCGGGTCAACGCCCTGTCGGCCGGGCCGATCAAGACCCTGGCGGCATCGGGCATCGGCGACTTCCGCTATATCCTGAAGTGGAATCAGTACAACAGCCCCTTGAAGCGCAACGTCACCCTGGAAGACATCGGCGGCGCCGGACTTTATCTGCTGAGCGGCCTGTCGTCGGGCGTCTCGGGCGAGACCCACCATGTCGATTGCGGCTATCACGTCGTCGGCATGAAGGCGGTGGACGCCCCCGACATCACCGTCGCCAAGGACTGATCGGTTGTCGGGCAACGGCTTCGGCCACCTGTTCCGCTTCACCACCTTCGGCGAAAGCCACGGGCCGGCGATCGGATGCGTGGTGGACGGGGTGCCGTCGCGGATTGCGCTGGCCGAGCCCGACATCCAGGTCTGGCTCGACCGCCGCAAGCCCGGCCAGAACCGCTTCACCACCCAGCGCCAGGAAGCCGACAGCGTTCGCATCCTGTCCGGGGTGTTCGAGGGACGGACCACCGGCACCCCCATCGGTCTGCTGATCGACAACACCGACCAGCGGTCCAAGGATTACGGCGAGATCAAGGACACCTTCCGTCCCGGCCATGCCGACTGGGTCTACCAACAGAAATACGGTATCCGCGACTATCGCGGTGGCGGGCGATCCTCGGCGCGCGAGACCGCCATGCGGGTCGCCGCCGGCGCCGTCGCCCGCAAGGTGCTGGAAGCGCTGGCGCCCGGCCTCGCCATCCGAGGCGCCATGGTCGCCTTGGGATCACACCCGGTCGATCGCGATCGTTGGGACTGGGCGATGGTCGAGACCAACCCGTTCTGGTGCCCCGACGCCGCCGCCGCCGCCACCTGGGAGGAAACCCTCGACGGCGTCCGCAAGGCGGGGTCGTCCATTGGCGGCGTGGTCGAAGTGGTGGCATCGGGCGTGCCCGTCGGCCTGGGGGCGCCGGTCTACGACAAGCTGGATGCCGACCTGGCCAAGGCGATGATGAGCATCAACGCCGTCAAGGGCGTCGAAATCGGCGCCGGCTTCGAGGCGGCGAGGCTGTCGGGCGAGGACAACGCCGACGAGATGCGCATCGGCGACGACGGCAAGGCGCGGTTTCTGTCCAACCGGGCCGGCGGCATCCTGGGCGGCATCTCCACCGGCCAGGACATCGTCGTCCGTCTGGCGGTCAAGCCCACCAGCTCGATCCTTACCCCCCGGCACAGCATCGACATCCACGGCAACGAGGTCGAGGTCTCGACCAAGGGCCGCCACGATCCTTGCGTCGCCATCCGCGCCGTGCCGGTAGCCGAGGCCATGATGGCCTGCGCCCTGGCCGATCATCTGTTACGGTTCCGCGCCCAATCGGGAGGCTTCTGACATGACCCAGGACCAGTTCGCCGTCCTCATGACTCCGGTGGCCGAGTTCATCGCCGGCAAGCCCATCGACCGGACGTTGGCCGACGCGCTCAACCTGCGCTTCCCCGGCGACGGCGACGAGATGAGAGCGGTGGAAACCGCCTGCCACGCCGCCATCAAGGCCGGCTGGATGTGCTCCCAGGGGGACGGCGGCCGCCGCTTCGGCCGGGTGATCGCACCGACACCGGCGACACACGATCTCAGCGTCGATGTGGTCGATCTCACCGAGATCGTCGGTCCGCTGCACCGCCATCCCGACGGCGAGGTCTGCTTGGTGATGCCGGTGGACGAAACCGCCAGATTCGACGGCAAGGGCCGTGGCTGGTGCGTCTATGGTCCCGCCTCGGCCCACCGCCCCACCGTCAAGGGCGGCCGCGCCCTGGTGCTTTACCTGCTGCCCGGCGGCAAGATCGAGTTCGTCGAGTAAAGCCGGTCCAGCAGTCCTTGCAGGATGTAGGCGGCGGCCATCTTGTCCACCACCTCGGCCCGGCGTTTGCGCGACGAGTCGGCCTCCAGCAGGGTACGGGTGACGGCGACGGTGGACAGCCGCTCGTCCCAGAAGACCACGGGCAGGTCACGCAACCGCAGCAGGTTGGCGGCGAACGCCCGTGCCGACTGGCAGCGCGGCCCTTCCCCCCCGTCCATCTCCACCGGCAGCCCCAGCACCAGCCCGCCGACACCTTGGCGGTCAACCACCGCCAACAGCGCCGCCGCGTCCTGGGTGAATTTGGTACGGCGAATGGTATCGAACGGCGTGGCGATGGTACGGCTGACATCGCTGAGCGCCAGACCGATGGTCTTGGAGCCAAGATCAAGCCCCAGCAGCCGCTGATCGCGGGCAAGATGGGCGGCAAGGTCGGCGGGAGAAAGAATAGGCATCAGGACAACCAAGTTACGGGCGGCACTGGGGTATGTCAACGTCGGCAGCCACGCCAAGAACAGCGGTGAGTCAATGCCGGGCAAGAGCAACACAGCTATTCTGTTTCACTATTATGGAAATACCGTTTGATACCTTGCGGCCGACAGCCCGCCGTCATCGGGCGGACTGGGGCCGCGTCGAAAGAGGCGCGTTCGGAGAGACGGGAGTAGACATAAGTATAGCCCCGGCCTGTTTCGGTTCATTCCTCGCGGCGAGGCCGTTATAATTTTTCGTTTCACGGCACCCGGACGCCCCGTCGGCGAGTTGCCGCATCAAATCACGATGACCATGGAAAGATCGCGGCCAACCCAATGGCATCACTCGTGCGCACAATGAAAATGATTGCGCTGGCCATGGTCTGCACCGTCGTGGCAACGGCGACGTCATTTGACGCTCGGGCCCAGACGCGGAACGATACGAAACTCGTCTTCCTCGGAAACAAGAACATCGCTCCGATAGTATATCTTGACGAGTCCGCGCCGTCCGGCGTCGCCGTCGATATCGTCCGCGCGATGGAGAAATATCTGCGCCACCCGGTGGAAATCAGGGCGATGGATTGGCCGGAGGCACAGGCGCTGGTCGCCCGTGGCGAAGCGGACGCGCTGATTCAGATCAACAGAAACGCGGAACGCGAGAAGATATACGATTTCTCGGATACGTTACTGGAATCGCAGTTCTCGATATTTACCGCCGCCGATAATATCGGCATATCCGGAGTATCCAGTCTTCGGGGGCTGCGGGTCGGCGTCGAGGCCGGGGGACTTCCACACCAGACACTGGAAAAGACCCCCCATATCCTGCTGCGCATTATTCCAAACTTTATCGATGGCTTCAAACTGCTGAGCGTGCACGCCCTTGACGCCGTCGTCGTCGACTACCGGGTCGGGGCCTACGTCATCGCCCGGAACAAGATCAAGAACATAAAGGTTTCCGGCGAACCCATCGCCTACTCTTACTCGTCGATCGCCGTCAGGAAGGGAAATATCGCGCTTATCAATGATATAAACAATGCCCTTAGCGTAATGAAGCACGACGGAACCTATCAGAACATTATAAACAGCTGGAAGCCGACAGAAGTCGTTTTCCAGACGCGCGAGCAGATATCGCGAGAGAACTACATGGCGGCGATCGTCGCCATGATATTCCTCCTGGTCATCGCCTTGGTTTGGCTGATGACCATGAGAGGCGAGCTTGCCAAGCGCAAGCGTACCGAGGAATTGCTGGCGGAAAAGCATTCGACCTTGCGCGGGATCATCGACAGCGCCAACGCGCTGATATTCTCGATCGACCGCCGCTACCGATACACCAGCTTCAACGCCGGTCATGCCGCCGCGATGAAGGAGCTTTACGGCGCCAGAATCGAGCTTGGCGCCACCTTGCTGGACTATATGACGGTGCCGGAGGATCGGGACACCGCCAAGCGCAACCTCGACCGGGCGCTGGCCGGCGAGATGATCGTCGAGGAAGCCTATTCCGGCGAGGAACTCCGATCGCGGCGGTATTTCCAGGTCTCGAACAGCCCCATCCGCAGCGGCGAGGAGGTGATCGGCGTGGCGGTACTCGCCCAGGATATCACCGCACGCAAGCAGTCGGAGGAAGCGCAGCATCGACTGAACCGGGAACTGCGGGCCGTCAGCGACTGCAATCAGACATTGATGCGGGTCGAGGACGAACAGACCCTGCTCGACACCATTTGCCGGATCATTTGCGACGAGGCCGGCTACCGCATGACCTGGGTGGGCTATGCCGAGCACGACGATGCCAAGACCATACGGCCGGTCGCCAGGGCCGGAGCCGAAACCGCCTATCTCGAACAGGCCGGGCAAAGCTGGGCCGACACCGAGCGGCAGCCCAGCCCCACCGCGACCGCCATCCGCAGCGGTGAGACCGCCTGCATCCAGGATTTCGGGGTGGTGCCGCCGTCGGCGCCGTGGCGCGACGGTGCCCTGCGGCACGGCAACCGCTCGGCGATCGCCCTGCCGCTCAAGGATGAAAGCGATGCCACCTTCGGTGCGCTCACCATCTGCTCATCGGAGGCCAACGCCTTCACGGCGGACGAGAGACGGCTGCTTGAAGAGTTGTCGCGCGATCTGGCATTCGGCATCACGGTGCTGCGCGCCCGCGTCGAGCACAAGGAGGCCGAGCGGCAATTGCGCGCGAGCGTCGATACCCTGTCGCGCATGAATGCCGAACTGGAACGGTTCGCCCACATCACCTCGCACGACCTTCAGGAACCGGTGCGCACGGTGGTGTCGTTCTCGCAGATGCTGCAACGCCACCTGGGCGGCGGTCTCGACGCCACCGCCACCGAGTATCTCGGCTTCATCGTCAACGGCGCCCGGCGCATGGGCGATCTGGTCCACGATCTGCTGTCCTACACCCGGATGAGCAATCGTCAGGCCGCCCATCTCGCCGTCGATCTCGACGCGGTGGTCGCCGACGCCCGCGACAATCTCCGCAGCCTGATCGACGAGCGCGAGGTCGAATTCGACCTCGGCGCCCTGCCCCGGATTACCGGCGACCGCATCTTGCTGATCGAGCTGTTCCAGAACCTGATCGGCAACGCCATCAAGTTCACCCCTTACGACCGCCGCCCCCAAGTGACGATTTCGGCGCGGCCCGACGGCGACATGTGGCGCCTGACGGTCGCCGACCAAGGCATCGGCATCGCCCCCGCCTATCATCAGCGCATCTTCGATATCTTCCAGCGCCTGCACGCCGGCACCGCCTACCCCGGCACCGGCATCGGCCTGTCGGTCTGCAAGGGCATCGTCGAACAGCACGGCGGACGCATCTGGGTCGAGTCGGAAGAAGGCCGGGGCGCCACCTTCCACTTCACC
>CAIUSV010000066.1 GCA_903901915.1 uncultured Rhodospirillaceae bacterium
CTGCGCCGCGCTCATTTGGGCATCCCCCTCAGGCGCCGGGCGCCTGCCTCCGCAGGCTTGGCTCCTCCGCTTCGCTCCGGGCGCCTCAACGGCGCCGCGCTCGGCTGCGCCGCGCTCATTTGGGCATCCCCCTCAGGCGCCGGGCACCTGCCTCCGCAGGCTTGGCTCCTCCGCTTCGCTCCGGGCGCCTCAACGGCGCCGCGCTCGGCTGCGCCGCGCTCATTTGGGCATCCCCCTCAGGCGCCGGGCGCCTGCCTCCGCAGGCTTGGCTCCTCCGCTTCGCTCCGGGCGCCTCAACGGCGCCGCGCTCGGCTGCGCCGCGCTCATGCCTTGCCCCGCGCCTTGCCATTCCCCTTGCCGTTGCCATTGCCGTTACCGGTCAGCGATTTGTAGACCTCCAGATAGCGGGCGGCGGAACGGCCCCAACTGAAGTCCTGGGCGAAGCCGGCCTTGAGGATCTTGCGCCACGGATCCTTCTTGGCATACAGCGCCACCGCCCGCTCGATCGCCCACTGAAAGGCACCGGCGTTGCAGTGCTCGAAGACGAAGCCGTTGGCAGTGCCGTTCATCAGGGTGTCATAGCCGGTATCAACCAGGGTGTCGGCAAGGCCACCGGTGGTGTGGGCCACCGGAACCGTACCATAGCGGAAGGCATAGAACTGGGTCAGGCCGCAGGGCTCGAACCGCGACGGCATCAACAGCATGTCGCCGCCCGCCATCATCTGGTGCGCCAGCGGCTCGGAATAGCCGATGCGAACCGCCACCTGCGAGGGATGCGAGGCGGCCACGGCCCGGAAACCATCCTCCAATTGACGGTCACCGGTGCCGACCAGCGCCAGCTGCGCCCCCAGTTTGAGCAGGGCGGGCAGCGCCGCCAAGACCAGATCGATGCCCTTGTGGTCGCTGAGACGGCTTACCACCACCATCAGCGGCGTATCGGGCGAAGGCGTCAGCCCCAACTCGGCCTGCAACGCCGCCTTGTTCCTCGCCTTGCCGACAAGGTCGCCGGGCTTGTAGGGATGGGCGAGATAGTTATCGGTCGCCGGGTTCCACACCTGATAATCGGCGCCGTTGAGAATACCCACCAGATCATCGGACCGCAGTTCCAGCAGCCCCTCGATACCACAGCCGAAGGCGGCGGTCTGGATCTCCTTGGCATAGCGCGGACTGACGGTGGTGAGACGGTCGCTGTAGAACAGCCCCGCCTTGAGAAACGACAGGGTATCGTAGTACTCTAGCCCCTCGACACCGTACATCTCGGGTGGGAAACCCAGCCGCCCCACCATTTCGGCGCCGAACTGCCCCTGATAGGCGATGTTGTGGATGGTAAACACGGTGCCGGGCCGCGCCGCTGTCTCCCAGGCATGGAGATAGGCCGGCGCCAGACCGGTCTGCCAGTCATTGCAATGCAGGATACGAGGCCGCCACTTGGCCGGGCTGCCATCGGTGCACAGACGGGCGGCCGCCCAGGACAACAGGCCGAACCGCAGGGCATTGTCGGGCCAGTCCCGGCCCTGGGCATCCTGGTACGGCCCGCCGCCGCGATCGTAAAGCGCCGGGCAGTCCACCAGCCACACCGGCACGCCGGAGTCCGGCAACTTGCCGGCGATGATCCGGGTCTCGCCGCCGATGCCGAACGGATCGCCCAGCAAGCCGACCTCGCGCTTGGCCGCCGCCGCTTCGATGGCTTGGGGATACCCGGGAAGCAGCACCCGGACATCCGCCCCGGCCTCGGCCAGGGCGGCGGGTAACGCACCCGAGACATCGGCGAGGCCGCCGGTCTTGATCAGCGGAAACACCTCGGAGGATGTGAACAGCACACGCATCGCGGACCCCATTGCGGACGTCGTCCTTGCCGGACATTGCCCTTCCCGGACGTTGACCATTTCCCTCGACAAGCCTATCCGGTATTTGCCGCACGGTCGAGAGATGGCGTCGCATGATCGGGCAATGATTGTACCGGAATCCGGATTATGGCACCGTCATGCCAGGAAGATTTACCACCGCCAAGCGACAGAGGAGCGACGGATGTTCGACCCGACCGACAGGACCAGCGGCATCGACCTCGAAGTGACCGACGCACTTCGCCGCACCCTGGCGCTGATTCTTGCCGGCGGGCGTGGCTCGCGGCTGATGGACCTGACCGACTGGCACGCCAAGCCGGCCATTCCCTTCGGCGGTAAGTTCCGCATCATCGACTTTACCCTGTCCAACTGCATCAATTCCGGCATCCGCCGCATCGGCGTACTGACCCAGTACAAGGCCCACTCGCTGCTTCAGCATATCCAGCGCGGCTGGGGCTTTCTCCGGGGCGAGTTCAACGAATTCGTCGAACTGCTGCCGGCACAACAGCGCACCGTCGGCGAGAACTGGTACAAGGGCACCGCCGACGCGGTGTTCCAGAATCTGGACATCGTGCGCGCCCATCGGCCCGAGCATATTCTCGTGCTGGCGGGCGACCACGTCTACAAGATGAACTACGGCAAGATGCTGGCCCACCATCTGGCCGCCCGGGCGGACGTGAGCGTGGCCTGCATCGAGGTACCGCTGGAAATGGCCAAGGGCTTCGGCGTCATGGCCACCGACGACGACAGCCGCATCAACCGGTTTGACGAAAAGCCGGCCAACCCCACCCCCATGCCGGGGCGTCCCGATCTGGCGCTGGCCAGCATGGGCATCTATATTTTCAACGCCGCGTTGCTGTTCGACCTGCTGGCCGCCGACGCCACGGACCCCAAATCATCCCACGATTTCGGCAAGGACCTGATTCCCTCGCTGGTACCGACCCACCGAGTGATCGCCCACCACTTCCAGGACTCCTGCGTCATGCACGAGGGCGCCCGCGAACACTATTGGCGCGATGTCGGCACCATCGACGCCTATTGGGAGGCCAACATGGACCTCACCACGGTGACGCCGGCACTGAACTTCTATGACGATAACTGGACGATCTGGACCGATCAGGCCCAGTCGCCGCCGGCCAAGTTCGTGTTCGATTCCGACCATCGCCGCGGCACGGCCGTGGATTCGCTGGTGGCGGGCGGCTGCATCATCTCGGGCGCCACCGTACGGCGCTCGATGCTGTTCTCCAACGTGCGGGTCAACAGTTATTGTCTCGTCGAGGACGCGGTCCTGCTGCCCGGTTGCGACATCGGCCGCCACGCCCGCCTCAAGCGCTGCATCGTCGATCAGGGGGCGGTTGTTCCCCCTGGCCTGGTGGTGGGCGAAGACCCGGTGGCCGATGCCCAGCGCTTCTACCGCACCGAGAAAGGCATCACCCTGGTCACCGCCGCCAAGCTGAAGGCATTGCAGACCTGACCCGCCGCTACTCGCTTTCCGCCTTGTGCTGTTTTTCCCACGCCCGCCACCTCGCCACGTTGGCGTTGTGCTCCTCCAGGGTGCGGGCGAAGACATGGCCGCCGCTGCCGTCGGCGACGAAATAGAGTTCGTCGGTATGGGCCGGATGCAGCACCGCCTCAAGCGAGGCGCGGCCGGGATTGGCGATGGGCGTCTGGGGCAGGCCGTCGATGACGTAGGTATTCCAGGGATGCCGGGTCAGCAGGTCGTCACGGGTCAGAAACCGGTCAAGCGAGCCGTACCCTTCGGCAAGGCCATAGATCACGGTCGGGTCGGATTGCAGCCGCATATGCCGCGCCAACCGGTTGTAGAACACCGCTGCCACCCGGGGGCGCTCGGCATCGATGGCGGTCTCGCGCTCGACCATGGAGGCCAGGATCACCGCTTCGTCCTTGCTTTTCAGGGGCAGATCGCGCGCGCGCGCCACCCACAGCACCTCGACGGTCTGACGCATGGCCTTTTCCATGCGGCCAAGGACCTCGTCACGAGCCTCGTCGCGCACCATGTGCCAGGTCTCCGGCAGCAGCCAGCCCTCGGACGGCTTGCGGCTTACCGGTCCAAAAAGGAAATCGGCGTCCCGCACCATGTCGAGAACCTCGCGTACCGTCAGCCCCTCGGCGACGGTAAGCTTGTGAACCACCACCCGGCCGTCGGCGATGATGCGCATCGCCTCTTCCGGCGAAAGATGGGCGGGAAAGGTGTACTCGCCGGCCTTCAGCGTGGCACGGGCGATCTTGGCGCCGGCCATGAACACCAGCCGGCTGGACACCACCCCGGCCTCCTCCAGCGAATGGGCGATCTGCTCGGTACCGGCCCCCTTGGGGATGATCACGGTGATGGATTGCTCCGACGGCCCCGGAGCGCGGAAGCGACGATGCCCCTCCCAGCCCAGCCCGATTCCGGCAAGAGCCAGGACCAGGAGTCCGACCGCCACGACCCTGATGATTAGCGTCCTGCCCATCCCACCCCCTGATACGAAGAAGGCCCCCGCGTCGCAGGGGCCTTCCAATCGTCGTGACCCAAAGCCCGCCTTATGGCGCGCCCCGAACGATCAGCGAGGCGTTGGTGCCGCCAAACCCGAACGAGTTGGACAGCGCCACCTTGATCTTACGCTCCTTGGCCTTGAGCGGCACCAGATCGATGTCGCAGCCCTCGTCCGGAGTCTCCAGGTTGAGGGTGGGCGGCGCGATCTGGTCGCGAATGGCCAGCAGCGAGAAGATGGCCTCGACGGCGCCGGCCGCCCCCAGAAGGTGGCCGATGGCCGACTTGGTCGAGGACATGCTGAGCTTGTAGGCGTGATCGCCGAACACGCGCTTGACCGCGCCGAGTTCGATGACGTCGCCCATGGTGGCGGTGCCGTGGGCATTGACATAGTCGATGTCCTCGGGCGCCAGACCCGCGCGCTTCAGCGCGGCCCTCATGGCGCGGCAGGCGCCGTTGCCGTCCTCGGCCGGGGCGGTGATATGGTGGGCGTCGCCCGACATGCCGTAACCGATGATTTCGCCGTAGATCTTGGCACCGCGCTTCTTGGCGTGCTCAAGCTCTTCCAGCACGACGATACCGGCCCCCTCGCCCATGACGAAGCCATCGCGGTCCTTGTCCCACGGACGCGAGGCCCGGGTGGGCTGGTCGTTGAACGCGGTGGACAGCGCCTTGGCGGCGGCGAAACCGGCGATGCCCAGGCGCGATACCGCTGCCTCGGTGCCTCCGGCGACCATGACGTCGGCATCCTCGAGCATGATGAGCCGAGCGGCATCGCCAATGGCGTGCGCCCCTGTGGCGCAAGCCGTCACCACCGCGTGATTCGGCCCCTTGAAGCCGTAGCGGATGGAAACATGGCCCGACACCAGATTGATCAGCGCGGCGGGAATGAAGAAGGGACTGATGCGACGCGGACCGGATTTGTCCAAGGTCAGGGCACCATCAGCGATATTGGGCAGCCCGCCGATACCCGATCCGATCATCACGCCGGTTCGTTCGCGCGATTCCTCGTCCTCGGGCAGCCAGCCGGAATCCTGCACCGCCTCCATGGCGGCGGCAAGGCCATAGACGATGAAATCGTCCATGCGGCGGCGGTCCTTGGCGGACGCCACGGCGTCAAGATCAAGCTCGCCCGGATTGGTACCGCGTGGAATCACGCCGGCGATCTGGGCGGCCAGATCGGATACGTCAAAATGCTCGATGCGGCGAATACCCGACTGGGCGCCAATCAGGCGCTTCCAGGTGGTTTCGACCCCGTTGCCGAGCGGTGTGGTCAGGCCGAGGCCGGTGACGACGACACGTCTCATGAAACCCTGGCTTTCCGAAGTGTCTGGGATATGGATGAGCGCCGGGCCGTCAGAACGGCCCGGCGCCCGATTCCGTTCTTAGGAATTCTTCGTGATGAAGTCGATGGCGTCCTTCACCGTAAGGATCTTCTCGGCGGCGTCATCGGGAATCTCGACGGAAAATTCCTCCTCGAAGGCCATCACCAGCTCGACGGTATCGAGGCTGTCGGCGCCCAGGTCGTCGATGAAGCTGGCGTTCTCGGTCACCTTGGACTCTTCGACGCCCAGATGCTCGACGACGATCTTCTTAACCCGTTCGGCCACGTCACTCATTTGCGATTCCTCGGAAGTCTAATCTGTTGGAAAATCTGGTGAAAAACTCGGTTCCCAGCCCCAGGCGGCCCAGCCCCCTTCAGGCGGAAAGTGCCCGTCTGTAGCACACTTTCTTCGGCTTGACCAGCATTGGCGGCCGGCTTCAAGCCCCCTTTTATATCATCGCCATGCCGCCATTGACGTGCAGCGTCTGACCGGTGACATAGGCGGCTTCGTCGCTGGCAAGGTAAACCACGGCGGCGGCGATCTCATCGACCGAGCCCATGCGTCCGACCGGAATGCCGGTCAGCAGCTTGGCCTTCTGGTCGTCGGACAGCACGTCGGTCATCGCCGAGGTGATGAACCCCGGCGCGACGCAATTGACGGTGATGTTGCGGCTGGCGACTTCCTGCGCCAGGGCCTTGCTCATGCCGATCATGCCCGCCTTGGAGGCGGCGTAATTGACCTGCCCGGGATTGCCGGTAACGCCGACGATGGAGGTGATGTTGATCATCCGGCCCCAGCGCCGCTTCATCTGTCCCTTCATGGCGGCGCGGCACAGACGGAAAGCGGCGGTGAGGTTGACGTCCAGCACCGTCTGCCAATCGTCGTCCTTCATGCGCAGCACCAGGCCGTCGCGGGTGACGCCGGCGTTGTTGACCACGATGTCGAGCGAGCCCATGGCCGCCTCGGCATCCTTGGCCAACTGTTCCACCGCCGCCGGATCGCCCAGGTTGGCGGGCAGGACGTGGACGCGGTCCTTCAACTCGGCGGCCAGGGCGTCGAGCGCATCGCGCCTTGTGCCGTGCAGGGCGACGGTGGCCCCCCGGGCATGCAATGCCTTGGCGATGGCACCGCCGATACCGCCCGAAGCGCCGGTCACCAGCGCGGTCTTGCCGGTAAGATCGAACATAAGGGGGCCCCCTTCCGTTTAAAGGCTCTTCAAGAACGTCTCGATGTCGGCCGGAGTGCCGACCGAGGTGCCCGAGACCTCCTTGTCGATACGCTTGGCCAGTCCGCCCAGCACCTTGCCGGCACCAAGCTCGACCAGGGAGTCCACCCCCTGGGCCTTCATGAACAGGACGCTTTCGCGCCACCGCACCGTACCGGTGACCTGACGCACCAGCAGGTCGCGGATCTCGTCGGGATCGACCACCCGGGACGCGGTGACGTTGGCCACCAGCGGCAAGCGCGGCGCCTTCATCGCCACCTTGGTCAACGCCTCGGCCATGGCGTCGGCGGCGGGCTGCATCAGGGCGCAATGGAAGGGAGCGGACACCGGCAGCGGAATGGCGCGCTTGATGCCCCGCTCGCCGGCGATCCGGATGGCGCGGTCAACCGCGGTCTTGTGGCCGGACAGCACCACCTGCGACCCACCGTTGTCATTGGCCGCCTCGCAGACATCGCCCTCGGCGGCGGCGGCGGCGATCTCGCGGGCCTGCTCCAACTCGGCCCCCAGCAGGGCAGCCATGGCGCCGACGCCCACCGGCACCGCCTTCTGCATGGCCTGACCGCGAATCTTCAACAGCCGCGCCGTGTCGGCGACGGTAAAGGTGCCGGCGGCGGCCAGCGCCGAATACTCGCCCAGCGAATGACCGGCGACGAAGGCCGCCGCCTTGGCCAGATCCAGCTTACCCTCGCTCTCCAGCACCCGCACCACCGCCAGCGACACCGCCATCAGGGCCGGTTGGGCATTTTCGGTCAGGGTCAACTGGTCTTCCGGCCCCTCGAACATCAGGGCGGAAAGCTTTTGCGACAGGGCGTCATCCACCTCCTGCATCAGGTGGCGGGCGGCGGGAAACGCCTCGGCCAGCTCGCGGCCCATGCCGACGGCCTGCGACCCCTGGCCGGGAAAAACGAACGCGCGGCTCATTGCGGATGCCCCCTTTGAAATTGGCTGGCGAGAGGAAAGGGAAACCACCCCCGCCTGTCAAGTGATCTGTGGGCAAGGCCTCAGGCACGGCGCAGGGTGAAACTGAAGGTCGATCCCCGCCCCGGTTCAGAATCCACTCGGATTTCGCCTCCCAGGCGATGAACGATCCGCTGGCAGATGGCCAGCCCCACCCCGGTTCCCTCGGGATGACGCTCGGGATCGATGCGCTGGAAGATCTCGAAAATCTTGCTGAAATACTGCCGTTCGATGCCGATGCCGTTATCCGAGACGGTAAAGCCCCAATGGGTGTCCGACTCGCGCCGCGCCGCCACCGTGATCCGGGGAGGACGATCGGGATGGCGGTATCTGATGGCGTTGCCGATCAGGTTCTGGAACAGACAGGTCAGTTGGCTCTCATCCGCCAGAACCGACGGCAGATCGCCGAGCGATACGCTGGCTCCGGTTTCCTCGACAATCGCGGCGAGATTGGCCAAGGCCGCATCCGCCGCAACCCGCGCCTCCACCGGGGCCAAGGGCTTGCCTCGGCTGGAGACCCTGGCATATTCCAGCAGATCGGTGATCAGCCGCGACATCCGCCTGGTGCCGTCAACGATGAACCCCATGAACTCCTTGGCATCGCCGTCGAGATGGTCGCGACAGCGACGGTCGAGCAATTGGACGTAACTGCACACGGTTCGCAGCGGCGACTGAAGATCATGGGAAACGACATAGGCGAAGCGCTCCAGATCCTCGTTGGATCGCCGAAGCTCCTCGACGGCGGCATGAGCGGACTTCTCGGCGGCGGAAAGCCGGTGGTTCTTGACCAGAATGGCGATGGTCATGACGCAGAAGCTGCCGGCGACGGCGGCGAACAATGCGACTTGCTCGATAATATTGGCCCGTGTACCGGCCAGCCGCAGCAAAATCTCGTCATGGGGCAGGCCAAGCACCATCACCGCAGGGTAGTCCGACATCTTCTTGTAAAAATAATAACGCGTCAGCCCATCGAATGGGCTTTGGCCGAAATAGACGCCGCTTGGCGCCGCCTCGACCTCACGCCAGATCTTCAGCCCCTCCTGGGCCTGAGCGAATGTCGCATCCCCCACGGCGGGGGTGCGGGCGATCAGACGACGATCCATGGTCAGCACCGTCAACGAACTTCCCCGCCCCAGATCGAGAGCCCGGTGGAAGTCGACGATATGGGCGGGCAACATGGTCTGGATGATCACGCCGTCGAACATGGAATCGGCGAACACCGGACGCACCAGGCGAAACTGGTATTGCCCCGTCACCCGTCCAAGCCGCGTGGGATCGATCACCAGATCATCGCGACCGCCGTCACGAAGCGACTGGAAATACGCCAAGCTGGACAGATTGACCTGGGGTGGATCGGCCTGCTCGGAATGAAAGATGACATTGCCGGCACGGTCGGTGATGGTCAGAATGCCGGCGAACTCCGCCTGGCGAAGCGCCCTCACTTCGACCAGATGCCGCCTGAGATGTTCGCCGGCGCCATGGTCGTGATAATAGGCGCGAACCGAGCGCAGATGGCTGTCGGCGAATTCAAACAGGCGCTCGGTATGGTCCTCGAAGGCAAACAACGCCTTCTGTCCCCGGTCGATCGAATCCTCGATGGCGCGCCCACGCACCTCGCGATAATTGCACCAGGACGAGTAGGCAAAAAGCCCCGTCGCCGCCACCGTCATCCCGATCACCAGGAAAACGTGCAAGAGCCGGAATGGACGAACCCCCTCCTCCGAGGACATTTGCCCACACTCCACCAGACAACTAAGCCCCACCGTCATGGTACACCCGGAGGGCGGAATATCGTATGCCGTTTCCGTGGGTAAGGATTGAAGGAAGCTTCGGCTTAAAGCCGTGCCATTCCCCGCCCTTGCATCGCCGGGCGATCCGTGTATAGTCCGCCGCTTCAACCCTTGCCGACCCCTCGAGGGGGGCCGGCTATGCCCGTTCGTCCATTGGGGACGATATGGGAAGAGAAAAGCCGTAAGGGGTTTTCATATGTCGTTGTACGAATGCGTGTTCATCGCGCGTCAGGATATCTCCGCCCCCCAGGTGGAAGCCCTGACCGAGGAACTCTCCAATATCATCGTCCAAGGTGGTGGCACCGTCTCCAAGAAGGAATTCTGGGGCCTGCGCAACATCTCCTACCGGGTTAAGAAGAACCGGAAGGGCCATTACGTCCTGCTCAACATCGATGCGCCGTCCGCCGCCGTCAAGGAGATGGAGCGTCAGATGTCCATCAACGAGGACGTGCTGCGCACTCTCACCATCCGCGTCGAAGAGCTTGAGGAAGGCCCGTCGGCGATGATGCAGTCCAAGACCCGTGACGACCGTCCCCGCCGTGGCGATGACGACCGTCCCCGCCGCGACGACCGCGAAGACCGGCCCCGTCGCGACCGTGAACCCCGCCGTGTCGAAGGAGGCGAGTGATGACCGAGACTTCCGAGCGTCCGCGTCCCGCCGCCGGTGCGGCCCCGCGTCGTCCGTTCTTCCGCCGCCGCAAGACTTGCCCGTTCACGGGCGTAGGTGCGCCGAAGATCGACTACAAGGACACCAAACTGCTGAGCCGCTTCATTTCCGAGCGCGGCAAGATCGTGCCGTCGCGCATCACCGCGGTATCGGCCAAGAAGCAGCGTGAACTGGCCCAGGCCATCAAGCGCGCCCGCTTCCTCGGCCTGCTGCCATACGTGGTGAAATGAGGTCGGGACCGGCCGGGTCGCGGTGACCGGGTCGTTAAGCGTCGCACTGGCGACGGGGCTGCTGTCTTCGCTGCTGTTCCTGTCGCTGGTCAAAGGCTATGCCGTCGGCATGCTGCTGTCCTACCTGGCCCCGCTGCCCCTGATGGCGACGGGACTGTACCGGGGAACGGCGGCAACAGTGGTTGCCGGTCTGGTGGCGATGGCCGCCGTGGTCGCGGTGGCGGGCGGTCCTTCCGCCCTGCCCTTCGCGGTGGCGGTGGCGTTGCCCAGTCTGGTGGTGGTCCGCCAGTCGTTGCTGTGGCGGGAAGCCGCCGGAGGCGGCGTCGAGTGGTATCCGCCCGGGCTGCTGCTGGGCTGGCTGACCGGCTTGGGCATCGCGCTGATCCTGCTCGGCGCCGCCCTGGTCCCGGCTCCGCTGGGCGGCGGGGAGAATGGAGGGGTACAGGCCTGGATCGCCGACACCATCGGCGGCACCATCGAGGTCCTGGCTCCCTCGCTCACGATCGAACAGCGGCGCGCCGCCGTCGATTGGTGGGTGCCGTTCTTCCCGGCCATGGTGACCGGGTCGTGGCTGGCGATGGCCCTGGCCAACGCCGTGTCGGCACAAGGTCTGCTGACGCGGTTGGGCCGGAACCGGCGGCCGAGTCCGGTCTATCGGGAGCTGATGCTTCCGACCTGGCTTGGTGCGGTGCTGTTGGCCGCCATGGCCATGGCCGCGGTAGCGGGGGGCGACCTCGGCTACATCGGCCGTAACGTGGCGGCGTTGACGCTGGTTCCGTTCGCCCTGCTCGGGCTGGCGGGTGTGCATGGATGGGCCGCCGGACGGCCCAACGCGAGAACGGTTCTCGCGGTCGTGTATGGAGTTCTGTTCCTGGCCTCGGCATGGGCATTCGTCCCCGTGGCCGGCCTGGGACTGGCAAGGTTCGTGATGCGATTCCGCCGCGCCAAGGATGGCGGCGGACAGGAGGAATGAAATGGAAGTGATCCTGCTCGAAAGAATCGAGAAGCTTGGTCAGATGGGCGACGTGGTCAACGTCAAGCCCGGCTTCGCCCGCAATTACCTGCTGCCCGAGAAGAAGGCGCTGCGCGCCTCCAAGGACAATCTGGCCTTCTTCGAGAAGCAGCGCGCCCAGCTTGAGGCGGTCAACCTCAAGCGCCGTGACGAGGCCCAGGCCGTCGCCGACAAGATGAGCGGCCTTTCGGTTCTGATGGTCCGCCAGGCCGGCGAGACCGGCCAGCTTTACGGCTCGGTGTCCGGCAAGGACGTCGCCGACGCGGTCAAGGCCGCCGGCTACACCATCGAGCGCCGGCAGGTCAACCTGGACCAGCCGATCAAGACGCTGGGCGCCTACGCCGTCCGCCTGTCGCTCCACCCCGAGGTGGCGGTGACGGTGACCGTCAACGTCGCCCGCTCCCAGGAAGAGGCCGAGCGCGCCGCGGCCGCAGCCGCGGCCGCCGCCGCTCCGCCCGCGGAGGAGACCGAAGAGCCCGTCGACACCGAGGAGCCTTCGGCCGAAGCCGAATCCGCCGAGTAATCGGGACTCGCCTTTGAACGGCGGCCGGAAGCGATTCCGGCCGCCGTTTCGTTTTCCCCGTTATCCACCTGATTCACAGGTCAAATGACTCGCCGCCGTCGGGCCCGACGGTTAGACTCCCGCCGTCATGACCTCCCTACCGCCCCAGATGTCGCCCGCCCCGTCCGAAGGGCTCGGGTTTCGTGTTCCGCCCCATAATTTCGAGGCGGAGCAGGCATTGCTGGGCGCCATCCTGCTGAGCAACCGCGCCTACGAGAAGGTCTCGGAGTTCCTGCGCCCCGAGCACTTCGCCGACCCGGTCCACGGCCGTATCTTTGCTGCCTGCGGCAAGCTGATCGAGCGCGGCCAGATGGCCAATCCGGTGACGCTGAAGACCTATTTCGATTCCGACGGCGGTCTGACCGAGATCGGCGGAACCGCCTATCTCGCCCAACTGGCCAACGCGGTGGTATCGGTCGTCAACGCCGAGGATTACGGCAAACTGGTGTTCGACCTGCATCTCCGCCGCGCCCTGATCGGTCTGGGCGAGGATCTGGTCAACGACGCCTTCGCCCCCGACCTGGACACCACCGCCGTCGATCAGATCGGCACCGCCGAAGCCAAGCTTTACGACCTCGCCACCACCGGCCAGACCGAGGGGGGATTCGAGGCCTTCAACGCCGTGCTGAAGGATGCCATCACCGCCGCCGAAGCCGCCCACAAGCGCCAGGGCAAGCTGTCCGGCGTGCCCACCGGCCTGATCGACCTCGACGGCAAGCTGGGCGGCCTGCACGATTCCGACCTGCTGATCCTGGCCGGGCGCCCGTCCATGGGCAAGACCGCGCTGGCGACCAATATCGCCTTCAACGCCGCCTATGCCTACCGCGAGGAGGTCGATGCCCTGGGACGCAAGAAGGCAGTGGACGGCGCCATCACCGCCTTCTTCTCGCTGGAAATGTCGTCGGAACAGCTGGCCACCCGCATCCTGGCCGAACAGGCCGAAATCGCCAGTCACAAGATTCGCCAGGGCGAACTGTCCAACGAGGAATTCGAGCGTCTGGTGATGGCCGCCCAGAACCTCCATCGGCTGCCGCTGTTCATCGACGACACTCCGGCGCTGTCCATCTCGGCGGTACGCACCCGCGCCCGGCGGCTCAAACGCCAGCACGGCCTCGGTCTCATCGTCATCGACTACTTGCAATTGCTGCGCGGCGCCGCCACCCATTCCGAGAACCGGGTGCAGGAAGTCTCGGAGATCACCCGCGGCCTCAAGGCGCTGGCCAAGGAATTGGGCGTGCCGGTAATCGCCCTGTCCCAGTTGTCGCGCGCCGTCGAGCAGCGCGAGGACAAGCGGCCGCAACTGGCCGACCTGCGCGAATCCGGCTCGATCGAACAGGACGCCGACGTGGTCATGTTCGTGTTCCGCGAACAGTACTACCTGGAACGGGCCGAACCCGGCCAGCGCCCCGAGGAAAACCAGGAAAAGTTCAACGAGCGCCACACCAAATGGCAGCAGCGTTGCGAAGAGGTATGGAACACCGCCGAAGTGATCATCGCCAAGCAGCGCCACGGCCCGGTGGGCACCGTGCGCCTGTCGTTCCACGGCGAGTACACCAAGTTCGGCAACCTCGCCAGCAGCGGACATTACGAGGAACCGGGGTTCTGATGCCCTTTCCCGCCCGCGCCACCACCATGTTGACCATCGACGTCGCCGCCGTCGTCGCCAATTGGCGCCGGATCGCGGCGATGGTGGCGCCGGCCGAGGCCGCCGCGGTGGTCAAGGCCGATTGCTACGGCCTGGGCGCGGCCCACATCGCCCCGGCCCTGTTCGCGGCGGGGTGCCGCAGTTTCTTTGTCGCCACCATCGACGAGGGTATCCGGTTGCGCCGGGATCTGCCCGACGGTGCGATCTATGTCCTGAGCGGACCATTGCCGGGAACCGAAGCGGATTTCGCCGCCCACCGCCTGATCCCGGTACTCAATTCGTTACCCCAGGTCGCCGGCTGGACGGCGGGCGGCGGGGCCGCCTGCGTCATCCACATCGACACCGCCATGAACCGGCTGGGGCTGGAACAAGGCGAGCTCGAGCGTCTGACCTCCGATCCGCAGCTGCTGGGGGCAAATCGGCCGGTTCTGATCATGTCGCATCTGGCCTGCGCCGACGAGACGCAATCGCCCGTCAACCAGGCGCAACTGACCGCCTTCCACCGCCTGTGCGGCGGCTTCGCGGCAATACGGCGCAGCCTCGCCGCCTCGTCGGGTGTCTTTCTCGGCCCGGCCTTTCATTTCGACATGGTCCGTCCGGGCGCGGCGCTGTACGGGCTGAACCCGACCCCGGACCACCCCAACCCGATGGCGCAAGTGGTTCGTCTGCAAGGAAAAATCCTTCAGGTCCGTGACGTTGACAGCCCCATGACCGTTGGCTATGGTGCCACCCATCGCGTTGCCCGACGGGGGCGGCTGGCGACCGTGGCCATCGGCTATGCCGACGGCTGGTTCCGGTCGCTAGGCAATCGCGGCCATGGCGTCATCGGGGGAATCAAGGTGCCTGTCGCCGGTCGTGTTTCCATGGACCTGACCTCGTTCGACGTCACCGAGGTGCCATCGGCGCTGCTCCATCCCGGTGCCCTGGTCGATTTGATCGGCCCCACCCACACCGCCGACGACGTCGCCGCCGACGCCGGTACTATCGGCTATGAAATTCTCACCGCGCTGGGCCGCCGTCATCATCGCCGCTGGCTGAGTGCCGGGGAGGCCGGCGCGTGACCGACGTTCTCGCCCGTATCGGCCGCGTGTTGCTGGCCTTCCTCGCCCATACCGGCCGGCTGTCGGCGTTCACCGCCACCGCGGTGTCGCATGTGGTGCGCCCACCATTCTATCCTCGCCTGATCCTGCGCGAGATGGTCGAGATCGGCTATTTCTCGCTGCCGGTGGTGGGGCTGACCGCCATCTTCTCCGGCATGGTACTGGCGCTGCAAAGCTATACCGGCTTTGCCCGCTTCTCGGCCGAGGGCGCGGTGGCCACCGTGGTGGTGCTGTCCATGACCCGCGAGCTGGGACCGGTGCTGGCCGGGCTGATGGTGGCGGGGCGCATCGGCGCCTCCATGGCGGCCGAGATCGGCACCATGCGCGTCACCGAGCAGATCGACGCCCTGACCACGCTGTCGACCAATCCGTTCAAGTATCTGGTGGCGCCGCGCATCCTGGCCGGTACCCTGATGCTGCCCTTCCTGGTGTTGATCGCCGACATCATCGGCGTGTTCGGCGGTTATATCGTCGGCGTCTACAAGCTGGGCTTCAATTCGGCCACCTACATCTCGCGGACCTGGGAATATCTGATGCCGCTGGACGTGATTTCGGGGCTGACCAAGGCGTCGGTGTTCGGCTTCCTGATCACCCTGATGGGCTGCTACAACGGCTATTATTCCAAGGGCGGCGCCCAGGGTGTCGGTGCCGCCACCACCAACGCGGTTGTATCGGCCGCGATCATGATCCTGGTGTTCAACTACGTCATCACCGCCATGTTCTTCGGAAAGTAGGATGACGGCTCCCGCGAAAATCGAACTGACTGGTGTTCACAAGGCCTTCGGCGCCAAGGTGGTGCTGGACGGCATCGACCTGTCGGTCGCCCGGGGCGAATCGGTGGTGGTGATCGGCGGTTCCGGAACCGGCAAGTCGGTGATGCTGAAGTGCATCCTCGGCCTGCTGCGACCTGAAACCGGGTCGATCCGCATCGACGGCGAGGAAGTGGTCGGCGTGAAGGCCAAGGACCGCGACCGGGTGATGCGCAAGTTCGGCATGTTGTTCCAGGGCGGCGCCCTGTTCGACTCGCTGAAGGTGTGGGAGAACGTCGCCTTCGGCCTGATCCAGGGCCAGAAGATGGACCGGGCCACGGCCCGCGACATCGCCATCGAGAAACTGGCCCAGGTCGGCCTTGCCGCCTCGTCGGGCGAGTTGTTCCCGGCCGAGCTTTCCGGCGGCATGCAAAAGCGTGTCAGCCTGGCCCGCGCCATCGCCACCAGCCCGGAAATCATCTTCTTCGACGAGCCGACCACCGGCCTCGACCCGATCATGGCCGACGTCATCAACGACCTGATCGTCAAATGTTGCAAGGAAGTCGGCGCCACCGCACTGTCCATCACCCACGATATGGCCAGCGCCCGCAAGATCGCCGACCGCATCGCCATGCTCTACAAGGGTCGGCTGATCTGGGTCGGCCCGGCCAAGGACATCGACCATTCCGGCAACGAGTTCGTCGATCAGTTCATCCACGGCCGCGCCGTGGGGCCGATCACCATGGAACTGCGGGCGTAGGGCGCCCATTGTTTCCGTAATGTTCTCGTGCTATGGTTCCGGTGTGGTTCGGAGGCGGTCATGACGGACGTCAACATCGCGGCGAGATCCCAGGTGCTCGGCCAACCTCCGGCGGCAGCGGAATAGACCTCCCTTGGCCAAAGTTTCACCCCGTTTCGTCTGTCAGGATTGCGGCGCCGTCACCACCCGCTGGGTGGGCAAGTGCGAGTCGTGCGGCGCCTGGAACTCCATCGCCGAGGAAGCGGCACGGGAAGAGGTTCCCAAGGGCCTGTCGGGCGGCAAGGGCAAGCGTATCGAGTTCGTCGGGCTGGAGGGGTCGAGCGCCCCCCTGCCCCGCATGGCCACCGGCATCGGCGAATTGGACCGGGTATGCGGTGGCGGGCTGGTGCCCGGCTCGTGCCTGCTGGTGGGCGGCGACCCCGGCATCGGCAAGTCCACCCTGCTGCTCCAGGCCGCCGCCGGCCTGTCCGCCAAGGAGGCGGTGGCCTACATCTCGGGCGAGGAAGCGGTCGATCAGGTGCGCATGCGCGCCGGCCGCCTGGGCCACGCCAAGGCGCGGGTGGCGCTGGCCACCGCCACGTCGTTGCGTGACATTCTGGCTTCGCTGGATGGTCCCGAGGCCCCCCGGGTGGTGGTGATCGATTCGATCCAAACCGTCTATGCCGACAACATCGAGTCGGCCCCCGGCACCGTCAGTCAGGTGCGCGCCTGCGCCGCCGAATTGATCCGGCTGGCCAAACGGCGGGGCTTCGTGCTGTTCCTGGTCGGTCACGTCACCAAGGACGGCCAGATCGCCGGCCCCCGGGTGCTGGAACACATGGTCGATACCGTGCTGTATTTCGAGGGCGACCGCGGCCATCAGTTCCGGATCCTGCGCGCCGTCAAGAACCGCTTCGGTGCCACCGACGAGATCGGCGTGTTCGAGATGACCGACAAAGGGCTGGCCGAGGTGGCCAATCCGTCCGCCCTGTTCCTGGCCGAGCGGCGGGGCAACGTGTCGGGTAGTTGCGTCTTTGCCGGCATGGAGGGCACCAGGCCCATGCTGGTGGAGATCCAGGCGCTGGTGGCGCCAAGCTCGCTTTCCTCTCCGCGCCGGGCGGTGGTTGGATGGGACACCAACCGTTTGTCCATGGTGCTGGCGGTGCTCGATGCCCGCTGCGGGCTTGCTTTGTCGGGCAATGACGTTTATTTGAACGTCGCTGGCGGCCTGCGGATCGCCGAGCCTGCCGCCGACCTTGCCGTCGCGGCGGCGCTGGTGTCGTCGGCTTCCGATGTACCCGTCGCCGCCGACATGGTGGTGTTCGGCGAGATCGGGCTTTCGGGCGAGGTGCGGGCGGTGGCTCAGGCCGACACCCGCCTCAAGGAAGCCGCCAAGCTCGGCTTCGCCCAGGCCCTGGTGCCGGCGCGGCCGCGCAAGGACAAGGGAGGCGCCGGTGGAGGCGCCGGGTCGCCACTGGCGATCCGCTCCATCGGCCATTTACAGGATGTGCTGGAACTCTTCCGGCGCGATTAGACCTTTCAACTGGAAGGGGCCATGGGAAACCTCAACATCACCGCCGTTGACGTGGTTGTCGCCGTGGTGCTGCTCGGCTCCGCCGGATTCGCCTTCCTGCGCGGATTCGTTCACGAAGTGCTGTCGATCACATCGTGGGTCGGCGCCGCCTTCGCCGCCCTATACGGCTTTCCCTACGCCCAGCCCTTCTTTCGCAGCCATATCGGCGCCGCCTGGGCCGCCGACGCCGCCACCGGGGCCTCGCTGTTCCTGGTGACGCTGTTGGTGCTGTCCCTGCTGACCAAGCGGGTCTCGGACAGTGTGCGCAAAAGTGCGCTGAACAGCGTCGATTCGTCGCTGGGATTCGTGTTCGGACTGGCACGGGGTGCCGTACTGCTGTCGCTGGCCTACATGTCGGCGGCATGGCTGTTCGACGGCCCCGACCACCAGCCGTCCTGGCTGGCCGAGGCGCGGTCGCGCCCCTGGCTGGAGCGCGGCGCCACTCTGCTCCAGGGCCTGGCGCCGGTTGGTTTCGGCAAAGCCGACAGCAGGGCGCGCGAAGCCTCCGCCGAGGCCCGACAGTTGATCGAGGCGGAAAAGACCTTCCAGAAATTCATTTCGCCGCAGCCCGCATCGCCGCCGGCAACAACGGCGCCCGACGGTAAGACCGGCGGCCACCCCTCCCAGGGCTACGACACGGAAAGCCGTACCCAGATGGAGCGGTTGATCCGCAGCCAACAGTAGGACCAGACCGGCATGCTGACCACCAACCCGTTTGACGACGATCATCTTCACGAAGAGTGCGGCGTCTTCGGCATTTTCGGCCATCCCGAAGCGGCGGCTCACGCGGCGCTGGGTCTGCACGCGCTCCAGCATCGCGGCCAGGAAGCCGCCGGCATCGTCTCGTTCGACGGATCGATCTTCCACAACCATCGCGGCCTCGGCCACGTCGAGGAAAATTTCGGCAGCGAAGCGGTGATGCGCAAGCTGAAGGGCGCCATGGCGGTCGGCCATGTCCGTTATTCCACCACCGGCGAGACCTTGCTGCGCAACGTCCAGCCGCTGTTCGCCGAGATGGAGTTCGGCGGCTTCGCGCTGGGCCACAACGGCAACCTCACCAACGCCATGGCGCTGCGCCGGCAGTTGGTACGGCGCGGCTGCCTGTTCCAGTCCACCACCGACACCGAGGTGATCATTCACCTTGTCGCCATCAGCCTGTATTCGACGGTGGAGGATCGCCTGATCGACGCCCTGCGTCAGATCGAGGGCGCCTACTCGCTGGTGGCGGCCACCCGGGATTCGGTGATCGGCGTGCGCGACCCGCTGGGCATCCGGCCGCTGGTGCTGGGCAAGCTGGCGAAAAGCTGGATCCTGGCGTCGGAATCGTCGGCGCTGGACATCATCGGCGCCGAGTTCGTCCGCGATGTCGAGCCGGGCGAGATCATCGTCCTGTCGGCCGAGGGCATTCGCTCGATCAAGCCGTTCGCCAAGCGGGAACGGCGGTTCTGCATCTTCGAGTACATCTATTTCGCCCGCCCCGATTCGGTGATGGAGGGCACCAGCGTCTATCAGGCCAGAAAGCGGATCGGGGCCGAACTGGCCCGCGAAAGCCGGGTTGATGCCGACGTGGTGGTGCCGGTTCCCGATTCCGGCGTGCCCGCCGCCATCGGCTTCGCCGCCGAAGCCGGCATCCCGTTCGAGCTGGGCATCATCCGCAGCCACTATGTCGGCCGGACCTTCATCCAGCCCACCGACAACATCCGCAACACCGGCGTCAAGATGAAGCACAACGCCAACCGCGCCATGCTGGCCGGCAAGCGGGTGATCCTGGTTGACGATTCCATCGTCCGCGGCACCACATCGCGCAAGATCGTCGAGATGGTGCGCCAGGCCGGCGCCGCCGAGGTACACATGCGCATCTCCAGCCCACCGACCACCCATTCCTGCTATTTCGGCATCGACACCCCCGAGCGCGACAAGCTGCTGGCGGCACGCTACGACATCGAAGGCATGGCAAAGCTGATCGGCGTCGACTCGCTGGCCTTCATCAGCCTCGACGGGCTCTACCGCGCCGTCGGCGAGGCCGGCCGCAACGCCGATAAGCCCCAGTTCTGCGACGCCTGCTTCACCGGCGACTATCCGGTGGTGCCGACCGATTATCTTCACGGTGGCGAGGATCCCAAGCAATTGTCGCTGCTGACCGAGGATGCTCCCTGATGCAGGGAGCCATGACGGGGCGCGTGGCGCTGGTCACCGGCGCCTCGCGCGGCATCGGTGCCGCCGTGGTACGGCGGCTGGCCGCCGAGGGGGCAGAGATCGTCGCCATCGCCCGCACCCAGGGCGCCCTGGAAGACCTGGATGACGAGGTCAGGGCCGCCGGCGGCAAGCCTTTGGTGCTGGTACCGGAAGACCTGCGCGACTTCGATGTGATCGACAAGGTCGCGGCGGCGATTTTCCAACGCTGGGGACGGCTGGACGCATTGATCGGCAATGCCGGGGTCATCGGTGGGGGGTTGAGTCCGGTACCCCACCACGCCCCCGACGACTGGAACGAGGCATTCGCCGTCAACGTCACCGCCAACTGGCGGCTGATCCGCGCTTGCGACCCGCTGTTGCGCATGGCGGACTCGGGCCGCGCCGTCTTTACCACCTCCGGGGTGACACGGGGCGTCCACCCCTATTGGGGGCCCTATGCCGCCAGCAAGGCCGCCCTGGAAACCATGGTCAAGACCTGGGCGGCGGAGGTCGCCAACACCACCGGGCTGCGGATCAATCTGATCGATCCCGGCGTGGTTGCCACCCGCCTGCGCGCCATCGCCTTTCCCGGCGAGGATCAAGATAAGCTTGCCCAGCCCGACGATGTTGCCGCCGCCTTCGTTGCACTTTGCCGGCCCGACTGCGTCCAGCATGGTGACGTCATCGTGGTTCGCCCTTAGGGTCGGTCCTGTAGGCGCTGTTCGCATTTGTTACGGAACGTCAGATAGCGCGCGGATCGGACTTGCGCCGTTGGGCGCTCATGCGATATCCCCTGTGTGTGGGGACGGATCGGGATACGATGTTTCCCGAGGGTGACGCGCGTGAACGGGAGGGGCGACCCCGAGGGGTCGGTAGGATCTGGATGAGCGAGTCCGCTTCGCGTGAGGCCGCAAAAACCTTCGAGGCGAAGGTTGCCAGCCTTATTGCGGCCACACGCCATCTCGCCATCCCCCATATCCTGCTTCTGCGCCGTATGACCCTGCGCGATCCCGAGGCCCGCAAGTGGGCCAACGAAAAGCAGCTCAACGTCATTTTCTCGGTCATTCTCAGCAAATCGATCGAGCGTCACGGCATCGCCAAGCTCAAGGCCGCCCGCGATATCGGGTTCGAGCCGCTGCTGCCGCCGGGAGGTGATGGCCGTGACGAGGACCTGACGGTACTGGGCGACATCGCCACCCAGATGCTGGGCCCACCCCAGATGTCCGAGGCGGAAAGCGCACAGGCCGGATTGCATGCGCTGCTGGCGCGCGGCGCCGAAACACCGCCGGCCCGCACTGTTCGCCTGCAACCGCCGGTCCGCGAACCGCCGCCGCTGTTCGCCGCCCAGCTTGGCCCGGGTATCGGCAAGCAGATGTCGGCAGCTAGGCTGATGGCTCCCGTCGCCCAGGGCAACGGAGGAGGAGAAGGCAAGGAAAGCACCTTCACCGACTTCCCCACGCTGTTCGACGATACCTTGGGCACCTATATCCAGAAGACGCTGAACGTATTTCGCGTCAACGCCCCGACGCGGGGAATGCGGCTGCCGTTTCTGATGGCCCCGGAATTCAGCCAAGCCTATCGCGAGGTGATGCAAAAATTCATTCTGCCGCCGATGCGCTCGACCCGGCAGTTGCAGGCGCTGGGGCAGACCTACAACTGGGTCGATGTCGGTGGCGACAAGCTGATCGAGATCATCCAGGGCAGCGAGGTCAACAACCCGATCCTTCACAACTGGGATGCCCGGTGGGCGGCATTCCGTCCGCCCAAGGTCGCCAAGGGTAAGAAAGCCCCGGCGCCCAAGCCCGAGGACAACCCCTGGCCGCTGTTCCGCGAGGATGCCACCCGCTACAATTACGATCCTCCCACCGAGAACCACATCATCCTGCTACAGGACATTATCCGGTTCGAGGCCGACGTGCTGGCCAAGTGCTGGCGCGAGCTGACCCAGCTTTATGCTCAGGAATTCGCCCCCTCCGGCCGCCAGGAGCGCGCCCGCGAAGGAGCATTCCGCGACGGCATCCTGAAATGGTCGGCCAAGCTGCCCGACTATGTCGGCGAGCATCTGGCGATGAAATCATACTTCGAGTTCGATCGCCTGGATTCCGAATGGCTGCGCCGCCTGCTCGCCAGTTTCGGGCGCACCGATTCCGAACGGCGCCGCAATGCGCCATTCCTGTCGGAATTCACCCTGCAACTCCGCGACTGAGCCCGCACCATCGGCCTAATGGCATACCCTCCCATGCCATCCGCCTTAAGGTTTCTCCCTGATACCAATTAGTTGTGACTCGGCGTAGGTTGGCCCGCTCGGGAAACCTGGAACACGTCTCGTTCCAGGTTTTCCGAACTTCGTGCCCTGACTGGGGATGGGTGCGTTTTGGGGAACCACGCGATGCGTATCGATGATCTCAAGATTTCCATCAAAATTAATGCCGTGGTGGCGGTCCTGGCGTTGATCGCCATCGCCGCCGTCGGCTACGCCGGCATGGAGATACGGGCCATCGATGCCGGCTACCGCGATCTGCTCGACCACGAGCAGACGGCGTCGTTCGAGGGCGCCAAGGCCAACGAAATGATCTTCGCCATGGAAGCCTTGTCCTTCCGCATCATCGTGGAATCGCAAGCGGGTGAACTGGCAAGAATGGCGAAACGCTACGACGAGCGCGTCGCGGAATTCCGCGATCGTTTCGCCAAAGCCAGCAAGGCAATGCCCACCCTGGCCGCCGACTACCAAGCCATCGAACAACGGTTCAACGCCATCCTCCCCGCCTGCATCGAGGCCAACCGGCTGGCGCTCGACAATCGCGACGAGGAAGCCGCGGCGTTGGCCAAGGACAAATGCCAACTGCCGATGCGGGACCAGGTCCGCAATCCCCTAAGCGACCTCAACACTCGCCTCGACCAGAACATGGATGCCCGTTCGGCCGAATTGACCCGGAATACCCATCAGGTGATCGTGACCACGGCGCTGTCCCTGGCCATCGGCCTGACCCTGGCGGTCGCCGCGGCGTTGTGGATGGCCAGCCGGGGCATCACCCGACCGCTGGCGGCGCTGGGCGTCGTCATGGAACGCTTCAGCCGCGACGATCTTGACGCCGAAGTTCCCGGCGTCGCCCGCGCCGATGAACTGGGCGGCATGGCCCGCACCGTCGAGGTGTTCAAGGCAAACGCGCTCGAACGCCACCGTCTCGCCGAACGCGAACGCGCCGCCGTGGCCCAGCGCGAGGTCCGGCAGCAAAAAATCGACGAGGCGACCGCCCGGTTCGATACCACCGTCGTCGCCATGCTGTCGCGGATCAAGGCGGCGGTCGAGCATCTGCACACCTCGTCCGATGCCCTGTCGGCCAACGCGGAACAGACCCTGCGCCAAAGCACGGCGGTGGCCGCCGCCACCGACGAGGCCAGCGCCAATGTCGAAACCGTGTCGTCGGCCGGCAGCGAACTCACTTCGTCGATCCACGAAATCTCGCGACAGATGTCGCAATCCGCCGCCATCAGCCAGACCGCCGCGGTCGAAGCCAGCGAAGCCAACCGCAAGATCGGCGGATTGGCCGAGGCCGCCCAGAAGATCGGCGAAGTGGTCAGCCTGATCAATGACATCGCGTCCCAGACCAATCTGCTGGCGCTGAACGCCACCATCGAAAGCGCGCGGGCCGGCGAAGCCGGCAAGGGCTTTGCGGTGGTCGCCAACGAGGTCAAGCATCTTGCCGGCCAGACCGGCCGCGCCACCGAAGAGATTGCCCAGCAGATCACCACGGTACAGGAGGAAACCCGCGCCGCGGTTTCCGCCATCGCCGAAATCGCAAAGACCATCACCCAGATCAACGAGCTGGCAACCACCATCGCCGGTGCCGTGGAAGAACAGGGCGCGGCCACGGCGGAAATCGCCCGCAACGTCGAACAGGCATCCCAGGGGACTCGCGAGGTCGCCAACAACATCTCCGGCGTCTCCCAGGCCGCCGCCGAAACCGGACGGATGGCCCAGGGAGTATTCCAGTCGGCCAACGAACTGCTGGGCGAAAGCGAAACGCTGGAACGCGAGGTGGAACGCTTCCTCAAGGACGTGCGCGAGGCCTAACGGCCGCCCAATACCGCGTCCAGATCGATGGACGACGGCCGGGACAGCGGGCCGGAACGGGTTGATCCGGCCCCGCCCAGCGTCTTGGCCAACGCCGCCAGTGGCGCGACCCCGGCCGCCACCCCCAGTTCACCCCGCGACGGAATCACCGCCACGTTCACCGCCACCAGACGCGGCTGACCACCGACCCAGGCGAGAACCGGCCCACCCGACTCGCCCTGGACCGCGTCGCAATCGTGAAAGAACACTCCGACCGCGCCCTGCCCGGTGAGATGGCAGCCGATATGGGCCAGCGGTACGAAGGCTTTGTCCCGGCCATACCCCGCCACCGCCACCGCCATGCCGGTACGAGGCTCGGCCGGGGCGATCCAGCCGATTTCGTCGCCCAGCGCATCCGTCAGTTCCAGCAAGGCCCAATCATCGGCCCGGCTGGCCAGCGGCTGGCGCTCGGAGGTGAATACCCAGGCGGGCGACGGATGTACCGCCGTCACCTTGGAAGCCCTGAGATAGTCCCCCCGGTCATAGCCGGCAACGAAGGTGAAGGCCGAGGCCGGCATCGGACGCCGGGTGCGGTCGTTCCACAGGCAATGGGCAGCGGTTGCCACCAGCCGTGGGCCGATCAGGGTGCCGCTGCAATGGCCGCCCTGGCCGTTGTTCAGGCGCCCCAGCGCGCTCCAGGGAAATTCGGTCGCCACCAGGCGAACCCGCTGATCCTCGGCCCCCTTGATGCCGTGCAATTCGCGCTGGAAACGCTGGTCCGGCCCCGCCCAGGCCACCGCCACCAGCAGGCAGCAGACGGCGACCGCCACGGCTCGGTAGGTCATCCCAGGCGCTCGCGGATGATTCGGGCGATATCGCCGGCCGCATCAAGCCGAGGACGTGGCCACGCCGCCAGCGATTGCGCCCCCTCCAACGGCCGGGCCAGCCCCAATTGGAACAGGCGGGCGTGCAGACGGGCATGCTTGGCCGCCACCCACCCCGTCGGCGCCCAGAGGAACACCGGTGCCGGCGCGGCGCAGGCTTCGCAACACATGCTGACCGAATCGCCGGTGACCACGATGGCGTCGGCCAGGGCGAGAAAGCCGAAATAGGGATTGTCGCCACCCTGGCCGAACAGGTGCAGCCAGCGCGGCTCGGGCAACGCCGCCGCCAGCGCCTTTTCCTGTTCCGCCCCGGTGCGGCGACTGGTCGTCAGCAGCACCGAACCACCGGCACCAGCGGCCAAATGTGCCACCTGCGCCCCCAAGCCGGCCGCCATCTCCACCGAAAACGGCCGCCGCCGGGTGGCGCCGCCGACAATCACCGCCACCCACGGCCGCGGCAAATGAGCGAAACGCGGCGCCCACAGCTCCGCCTCGGCCGCCAGCCGCGCCGGCGTCACCCGGTGGGGAGCGCCGACAATTTCCAAGATGTTGCCCCCCGGCGACCGCCGGTCGTGGGCGGGGCTGGCGATCAGGTCGAAATCGCCACGGCCCGGCATGCCGGGGTCCATGATCTGTACCAGGAAAGCACCACCCGAACGCCGCTTGATCCACCGCGCCACCGGAGCGGTGCGACGGCCAGCGGCGATGACCACCCTTGGCCACGGTGGCGCCAGGGTCGCCCGGCTGGACGCATCAAGGCCGATCAGGCTGGCACCGCGCACGACATTGGGCAACGCCGCCAGACGGCCATAGCGAATGGTCTTGACCTCGAACGGCCACCCCAGCGCCTCGGCAACGCCCAGGCACTGGCTGACATTACCGGTACGGTCATCGGCCAGTACCCACACATCCGGGGAAATGCCGTCGTCGCCTCGTTTCATGGCGACAAGCTCCGTCAATACGAAAGGGTTTGCAACCTCTTCCGTGGTATTGGTGGACGAAACCGGCGGCCCCCCCTATATTTGGAGCCGTAGGGTTCCGATCGAGGCTTGTCCCATGTTCGCCGACAATACCCTGACTCCGAAGGAAGCGGTGCGCCTGTGCGCGCTGGGCACCATCGCGACCAAATCCATGCGTTACAGCGAACTGGCGGGATCGGTACGCCATTTCACCGGCCGCATCATGGGGCCGTCGCTGGAACTGATGGGTACCTCCATCGAGTTGTTGCGTTACGAGGGACTGGTCGAAGCCATTGATGGCACGGGCATGGAAGACGACGCCCTGCTGACCATTTCCGCCGTTGGCCGACGCGAACTGCATACCCTGCTGACCGCCCGTCTGCGCCCGGCCAGCGACCTGTCCAAACTGGTGGTGGCACTGAAGATCCGCTTTCTCGACCTGCTCAGCCCGGCGGAACGACTGGGACAGGCCGATCTGCTGATCGAGGGCGTCGAAACCGAATTGGCCCGTCTGCTTGATCTGCGTGGCAACAACGCCCAGGAGGACGGCCCCGACAGTGCCTTGGTCGCTTGGCTCGACCACGACATTTCGCTGCTGGAAAGCCGGCTGGCGTGGCTGGAAGACTTCCGCGCCCGGCTGTGACGGCCACCCCCGCCCCTCCCGGCCTCGACGAGGCCGCCGCGCCGGCTTCGCCCGACCATCAGGGCCACCGTGAACGGTTGCGCCGACGCTTTCTCGATGCCCCCGACTCCCTGCCCGACTATGAACTGCTGGAGATGCTGCTGGGCATCGCCATTCCCCGCAGGGATGTCAAACCGCTGGCCAAGGCACTGATTCGGCGCTTCGGTAGCTTCGCCGACGTCATCACCGCCGAGGTTGACGATCTGCGAAGCGTGGACGGCATCGGCGAAGCCGCCGCCGCCGCTCTCAAGGTGGTGCGCCAGGCCGCCATCCGGTTGGCCCGCGCCCCGATCATCAACAGCGCGGTGATCTCCAATTGGGACGTGCTGCTGGACTATTGCCACACCGCCATGGCCACCTTGCCCGAGGAACAATTCCGCCTGCTGTTCCTCGACCGCAAGAACGTGCTGATCGCCGACGAGCTTCAGCAGACCGGTACCGTCGACCATACGCCGCTCTACCCGCGCGAAGTAGTCAAGCGCGCCCTGGCGCTCCATGCCTCGGCGGTGATCATGGTCCATGATCACCGCAACCACACAGAAGCAAGCAATATCAACGCCCTAGTGGCGTGATCAGACCCCCGTGTGGGGTAGCTTGAGGGGAATTTTGTGGGGAAGCCACAGGCTCACTTGTGACAGGGCTTCCCGTGGGTGCAGGACTTGCTCCCCGATACAGCTTTCCCCGTGATTTTAGAACTTCACCCCACACTGGCGCATAGCACCGCCGAATGAAGCACTCACTTGCTCCATGACTTTGGCGCTCGGCTCGGGAACAGCACCAGTCAATATGGCCTGATCGTCGGCACTCAGCTTGGTTCCAAGGCACGAACAAAGGGCCTGCTGTTGACCAGCATCAAGTTTGTCATTGAAGCCGAGCGTGAAGGTGATCCTGGGGCTTGCACACTGAACTTCCAGCGGGGGTCCTGAGTACTTCACGAAGCCAAAGGGGTCCCAGGTGGCAAGCTTGTAGACTGCCCCCGTGGCTGCCATGAAGCATAGAACGGGAACGATGATCAGGCCTAGCATGTAGACCCCAGGTCGGCCAGTAATACTCCCGCTCAGTACTTTTGAGACCCCGCCAAGTGCCAGTGCCGTTCCTGAGCCGATCACAATAGAGGCCACGAACATCCCCACGACGACGAGAAGCGCCCCATAGACGAACCCGATCTTCAATACACCTGGAGGCAGCCCATTACTGGAGAACCATAGTGCGTAGATCAAGCCCGCAAACCATCCGGCTATAGCCAGCTTGGAAGTCAAGGTGTTGAGCATGACAATAGCTGCTTCGTTTTGGCTCGACATGGGGGATCCCTTAGGCAATCAGGTCTCCCTTTTCTAGCTCAGATGTGGCACCAGAACAACTGGTGGTGTCCAAATTTTCGGCGCAAAAATCTGAATGGGTATCAGGCTTATGGAAAATGGCGACTACCCCCATAGGGGGCCTCGGTCCCCATCAGCATGACGGCAGGGGCCACCTCGCAAGAACTGAAGGCCCACCACCAGCACCCACAACATGACGCATGGTGCCCGCTCAAGGCCATTGACAGGCCCTCTCCCTGGTGTGTTACGCTCCAGACAACGATCATCACGGCATGTAACAGACCAGGGCAACGACCATGAAACGCTTCATCGCCTACTACCGTGTCAGCACCGACAAGCAGGGCAAGTCTGGCCTGGGGCTGGAGGCGCAACAGCAAGCCGTCCTCCAATACCTCAATGGTGGGTCATGGGAGTTGGTGGCAGAGTTCACCGAGGTGGAGAGCGGGAAGCGAGACGACAGGCCCCAGCTTGCCGCCGCGCTGGCCGCATGTCGGAAGCACAAGGCCACCCTGGTCATTGCCAAGCTGGACCGGCTGGCCCGCAACGTGGCCTTCATCGCCAACCTGATGGAGGCCGGAACGGACTTCGTTGCTGTGGACATGCCCGAGGCCAACAAGCTGGTGCTGCACATCATGGCTGCCATGGCCCAGCATGAACGGGAGGCCATCAGCACCCGCACCAAGGCAGCCCTGGCAGCAGCCAAGGCCAGGGGGAAGGTGCTGGGCGGCTTCCGTGGTGGTCCGTCTGTTGATCAGGCCAAGGGCACCCAGGCCAATGCCGAGAGGGCCAAGGAGTGGGCACAGGGTGACATAGGGCGGGAGGTGGCCGACATGAAGGCCAGGGGCTGGAGCATGTGGGAGATTGCCCACCACCTGAATGACCTGGGGGTGAAGACCCGGCGGGGTGGTGAGTGGCAGGCCACCACCGTCAAGCGGGTGCTGGATAAGCAGACCCAGGCGGGGGAATGACCAAATGATATTTGGGGCTGTGAGGGATTGTGTGGGGCACATCAGCCCCCCTTTCCGTACCACCTCAGCCCCCTTTCATGTTCCCCTGATCTAGTCACCTGTAACTATATGTCATTGGTTTTGCTGGTGTTTTCAGCATTGACCGCTCGACCATCCGTCCTCATTGTCCGGCCCGTCAACACCACATCAGGGGAACCTCTGCCATGCTGATCAACACCCGCCTGTTCGAGCTTGAGCTTGCCTATGGTCACCTCTTCATCCGCGTTGCCCGCCTGTGTGAAGTCCTGCTGATCCTCCGCAAGCAGCACCCGAGCGAACAGCGTCTGACCTTCTGCCCTGCCTGACAAAGGGCACCCAGGAACTGATCCTGGGACATGCAAGCCCCTGCCGGTTCCTCGGTGGGGGCTTTGTCGTTTCTGTATCGGATACAGAAAGCCCGCTGACCACCTTCACCTTCAACACCTCCACCATCCGCGTGGTCACCATCGACGACCAACCCTGGTTCATGGCGAAGGACGTAATCGAAGTCCTCGGCATCGTGAACGTCACCTTCGCTGTCGCTCCCCTGGATGAAGTTGAGGTGAAGCGCCTGACCCGATCCATCTTTGGTTTGACCAAAGGTGGCACCGCTGTCCCGGTCATCTCCGAGAGTGGCCTCTACAAGCTGATCATGCGGAGCGACAAGCCCCAGGCCAAGCCCTTCCAAGACTGGGTCACCAAGGTGGTCCTCCTGGCCATCCGCAAGGACGGCGCGTTTCACGCATGGTTGCTATGCGTTCCACGAATAGGTTGCCCCATCGATATGCGGGGGTGCTTAGAGTGCATGGGTGTGGTGGTTGGGTGGCCTGTGAAGTGGTCCTTGGAGTTCATCCCCACCATCACCATCCCCATCAGTAACAACCAAAGTCCCCTTCAAGGTTCCCCATCAGGTCCACTCAGATTGGTGGTGGGTTGGTCATTGGGTGTCTTGGGGAGGCTGATGGCTTTCTGTGACCCCCTCCAATTGTTTCACAGATGCGTTTCACGATTAGGTTGCCCCATCGAACACCCCCAACTCCATGCCCCCTGATCTCGGTCAGCATGGTTGATGGTCGTGGTGTTCCCCGCTTTGGAGGGCGGGTAAGCGGTTATGGTTCCTAGCTGCCGGTAACGGCTTCTCGGATCAACGGATGTGGGCAGGGTGCAAGTCACCTTGCCCCTTCTGTTTTCATAATCCACCCCCTCCATCATTCCCAACACTGCGAGATGCCCCATGAGCCAACCGAAGCTGTACAAGCCCCGGTCTTCCAAGACCCATGAACTGAAGCTGTTCCTGACCCCTGCCCAGCATCAGCGCCTGACCTATGTCACCTCCACCTATTCCGATCTGATGGACCGCAAGGTGTCCCAGTCGGTCACCTTCTGCCGTGCCCTCGATCTGCTGGCCGGTCACCTCCAAGCCCAGCTTGAGGCCCACCCTGCGGAAGTCATCCGTGATGCCGAGAAGGACGCCTTGGTGCGTTCCATGTGGTGATGGTGTCGCCATGACCAACGCCAGCCACCGAGCCTCCCAGGCCCAGCTATGGGCACTCTGGCAGGCCGTAGCGAAGACCCTGCTGGATCAACTGAACACTGCCCAGCCGGGGGAGGTGAAGGCGTCCCTGATCAACGTCGCCAGAGCCTTCCTTGCCGACAATGGCATTGTGGTTGGTGGTGCCCATGATCCCCGGCAGACCCGTGATGGCCTGTCCCAGCTTCTGGATGATGTGCCCGACTTTGACCAGGGATGGTCTGTCCTGAACCGGCACTGACCCCACCACCCAAGCCCACCGAGAGGCCCGCCATGCGAGCTTGTGAAGTCCCACATTGCCGGGACCATGCCCGGTCCTTCAGCCGCTATTGCAGGCGGCATGACCAGAGGACCACCAACACCGGCCACCCCGAAGGCACCAACGTCCTGCGGGGGGAATACAAGACCCTGTTCTTGCTGGCCCATCAGTTCATCACCCACCACAAGGAACACCCCGGCATCCGGGCTGGTCTGGAATGGCTGGGGCGGATGATGGCTGATGGTCGAGACCCCGGCACCATCCATGCCCGCAGCAGTGCGGCTGATCGGCTTGGCCGATGGCTGCACCAGATGCAAGCCGAGGGTGTCACTCCAGAGGACATGCTTGCCACCATCGGGGCCATCTATGCCCTGCGAGAGTGGAACCCCAGGCGGTTCCTGTCTGATCGGCACTTTGACCATCAGCTTGCCATCCGTGTCCTTCGCCTGACCCCGGCCCCGTTCTCCGAGCGATGGTCCGAGGGCAAGCCCAAGAAGGTCTATGACCGGATCACCGGCCCCACCCGTGACCTTCTGTCTACCCGCATCAATGCAGCCCTTGGCCCCCTGATCCTCCGCATGGGTCGAGAGGTGGCGAGTGCGGCTCAACCCCGCCCCCAGGAACGTCTTGAGGGCATCGACTTCCCATTCAATTCCAAAGGCAACTACCCATGACCGACTATTCCGCCCTCTCCATTCCGAATGGCAACACCCCCGCCAACGTCTCCCCCGACCGTGTTCAGGTGAACCGTCAAGGCGGGGTCTCCATGACCCTGACCAATGGCGTGGTGACCACCACCAGCAGCATGGCAACTCGGGAAATCCAAGCCCCCCGCAACAGCGTCCAGAACAGCGGCACCATCACCGAGGCCCGCACCTCCTGGGGCACCGTCAAGACCGGCTCCGATATCACCGAGGCCAGCATTGTCAACATTGGCGGCATCGAGACCACCATCAAGGCGGCGATGGCTGCCGGTATGGTGACCCGTAACGCCGATGGTTCCTATGCCGTGGCTGGTGGTCAGCAGGCCCCGCAGGATCAGCCCCAGGCCGACCCCAACGACGGCATGGAAAGCCTGGGTGACGATGCCGTTGAAGCCAGCATCACCGAGATTGCCACCAAGGCTGCCGCCTCCGATGTGGTCGGGGTCATCAATGCCCTGTCCAAGGGTGAAGGCATCCCGGAAACTGCCGTGGGCCGTATCGCTTCCCAGATGGGCCTTGAGCCTGGGGAGGCCATGCACCGCGCCGAGACCATCCGGGCGGCGTTCGAGACCCAGGCCCTGAACACCATCAGCAAGTCGGGCTTCGAGGCTCAGGACGTGGTTGCCTGGGCCTGGGAGAACCGCCCCGATCTGATGAAGCAGGCCATCTACAAGCAGGCCACCGAACGGACCACCAAGGGTTATGACGGGGTGGTGAAGGCGTATCTGGGTGGTCTGGAGAAGTCCAGCCCTCAGACCATCCTCAATGCCAAGCTGCCCAGCGGCATGACCGCCCACCAGCAGCATGACGGCACCATCATGGTCACCACCCCGCAGGGCAACTTCAGTTGGTCCTCGTTGCTCCGCATGGGGGCTATCTCGGTGGGGAGGGGGTGAGCATGGCAGCCATCGTCACCACCCATCCGATAGCGTGTCATGGTGCCACGCTTCCCGATCTGATCGAAGATGGTGGGGAAGTCCTGGTGCTGGACACCACCATTGCCGACCGGCTGGGGTTCGCTGAACCCCGTATGATCCGCAAGCTGGTCAAGCGGCACAAGGATGCCCTGGAAGCCATCGGCAATTTGTCCCCCCGTGGCGCAAAATCCGATGGCAATGGAGGTTTGTTCCACCGTGTCACAAACCCCGGCCCCAAGGGTGGACGGAGGGCAACCGCCTTCTACCTGACCGAGGCTCAGGCCCTGTTCATCCTGGCGAAGTCCGAGACCGCACGGGCCAATGTCGAGTTGGCCTATGTCTCCCAGGTCTTCACCGAGTTCAGGCGGGGCAACCTCGTTGCCAAGGATCAGGACACCCAGGCCCGGCTTGATGCCTATCAGGCGGATCGTGAGGCCCGTCTTGCCCGTCATCTGGAAGAGAAGGAGGCGCGGGCAACCGCCCTCCAGTTCATCAACAAGGGCCGTCCCTCCCGGAAGCGGAAGGTGGGCCGGTGAAAAATCAGACCATCCGCATGAACAAGACGGAGCTTGCCTCATGGCGGCTCCGCAATCCCGACTACCTGTTTCCCAAGGTTCTGCGTTGCACCTGGGAACCCCCGGCAGACTGGGGGCCGCTCGTCCATCGTCACCCCCTCCCCAGTGAGGACGGACGGCCCCCCAGGCGGGAACTGCTGCTGTACGAAATCCCCCCTGGCGTTACCCCGCGCCGTGACTTCTCCATGCCATTCCCCGGCAAGGTCTTGGTCCTCAAGGCCATTGCCCGCCGCTTCAACCATGATCCCGACATCTTCGAGGAAGAACCCGATGAGCAACCCTGAACCCAACGACCCCGCCATCCTGTCCCGTAACCCCGAGCGCATCGTCAACGTCGAGCAAGTTGGCGAGGGTGCCCGGATCACCAAGATTGATTACTGAGGCCCACCATGAGCAACCCTGAAACCGTCATTGCGGGCAAGACCGTCCTGCACCGTTCCGCCTTTGGCACCGTCTCCTTCACCGACACCACGGGCAACCGGGTGACTATGGACAGCCCCACCGCGAACAAGCTGTTCGAGGCCATCCGTGATGGCTCTGGTGAGAAGGAAGAGATTGGCCGCATTGATGGTGCTGACCCCACCAAGGGCCTTGCCAACCTCTACGTGGGTGGCAAGCGCAACGTCTATGCCGAAGACAGCCGCGTGGTTGTCAACTGGTGACCACTGAGGTGGCCCCTGCCGGGAAACTGGCGGGGGTCATCTGTGGTTTTCGAGGGTGGCTTACGATCCCTTCCACATGGCATCCACCCAGGGCTTGGCCTGCTCAAGGTCCACCATCGCCCCGCCATATGTGCTGTTGACCCCAATTGCCCGCTTGAGGGAATGGCCCATCAGACGAAGCCTAAGTTCCATTGGCATGTTGATCTTCACCGCCTCGTCCTTCCAGGAATGGCGGCACTGGTAGCCCGTGTACGGCTTGTACCGTTCGATGAAGGCCCGCCTCAATTGCTCCGCTCGAACGGTGAACGGGACGGGCTTCTTGCCGATCAGCATGGGATGGATGGGGACATGCCGGGGCGGGCTTTTCTTGGCCCTGGGAACGTCCCAATATGGCACCGGGGCATCCACCACCATCTTGGCCTTGTACGCCTCAATGGGCCTCATGCCGGTGGTCAGCAGCACAGCAGCGAACCAGTCAGCCTGATCATAGCCATCCGCAAGAGCCTGTTGGAGAACTTCCAGGCAGGCTGTCCGTGGGATGGGTGCCCGGTCCTCCACCTCTGCCTTGTCCCGCTCCACCAGGAGTTCCACGAAGGGATTGGCCTTCTTGTCGTCCAGCATCTCTTCCTTGATCGCCATGTTGAAGACGCTTCGCAGGTAGCTGATGTATGTCTGTATGGAGCCGGGGGCAGTCCCGGAGGACACCAGGGCATCACGGTACTTCCTGGCCTGCAACCTCGTCACACGGGCAAGGGGGGTGCCGCCGGTCAGCACATCAAACTGTTTGACCACCCGCCTTGCTCCCCGCTCTGCCTGAGAGGTGGGGCGTCGTTCCCTCACCCACAACTTCAACGCATCGGTGAAGGTGACATCAGGGGTGCTGATCCGATCTTCCCCCCGGAGCCATGCCGAGAAGGCTTCCTTGGTCGCACCTGGGGGCAGTGACGCCTTGCCCTGTTCCATCTCCTCGAACATCTCGGAGGCTACCAGGGTGGTAATGGTGTCGGCGTCTTCCTCGTCACCCCCAGGCACTACGGCCCGGAATGTCCCCTGTTCAGCCAGCCAGGAGATACCGGATTGCCACCGTTGAAGGGGAGACCCCTGGCCTCGCATGGTGTCCCATGTCTCTTCCAGCCGAGCGGATAGGATCACCGCCCGCTTCTTGGCCTCTCGCTTGTCGGAGGTTCCCAGGCTCTCTTCCACCCAGACCTTCCCGAAGTCCTGCTGTACGTCCTGGGGAACCCGTCTGCGATAATACCAATTGACTGATTTGGTGGTCTTGCGGAGATAGTCCATAGCCTCGTCCCTTACCCCATGTGGGGGAGTTTGTGGGGGAGACCGATGGTAACAACCCATTGATCATACTGCAAGATATTGAATTTGCGTGGGAAAGCTTCTCATGGTGCACAACCATCCCTCCGGCGACCCCAAGCCGTCACGTGGTGACGTCGATACCACCCGCCTGGTCAGAAACGCCCTGGAAGCCGTGGGAATCGCGCTTCACGACCATGTGGTCGTCGGCCGCAAGGGCCATGCCAGCTTCAAGGCCATGGGATTGATTTAGAGCTTGATGCAGTAATACTGAATCAAGCTCTTAAGCCCGAGCGGCGTTTGAGCCCTGAAAAAGCGGAGCTTCTTCGTACATCCAGAACGCTGGAGCGCTTCAGCTTAAATCTGAAGCACTTGCCGGGGAGCGAAGCCGGTCAGAACACCGCCAGGATCACCACGATGGTGGCGGTAAGCATGGCGATGACGATACCGGTGACCGCCGCGGTCTGGCGACCGGTCTTGTCGGCTTCGACCGCCCGCTCCTCGGTCTCGGTGATGATGTGTTTGATCTCTTCCTCGGCGGCGTGGTACTGCGCCTGAGCCCAGGTGAATTCGTGTTCGTCCTTGACGCGTTCCTCGGGATTTTCCAGCAGGTTGTAGATTTCGACGATGGAGCCCCGGCGCACCATCTTTGGAATTTCCTTTTCCATCTCCTTGCGCTTCTCGCGACCGTGGTAGCTCGCAATCACCGGTGCCAGCGCCGCCCCCAGCCAGCTGGCCAGTCCGGGCAGCGATTCCGGACCCAGGCGGTATTGCAGCACGGCATATAGATTCAACACTGCCATCATCGCGACGCCGGAATTGGGGTCATTGAGCTGGGCCAGATTGCGGTCGATATCCGAGCGCATGCGGGCACCGAGAAAAGCGGCGATATGGCGGTCCATCGGCCCCTGCTTACCATCGGTGCGCCGGCTTGCGCTGGCATTAAGGGCAGGCAGTAATTCCTTGACCTCGACCACGTACTCTTCGCCGATCAACGAGCTTTGGCACGGCAGCGCGTCGTTCATCTCGTAGAGGCAGCGTTCGAGGCCGAACCCCATGGTGGTCTGCGAGAGGTATTGCCGTAATTCGCGGAAGTTGGCATCCATCAGCGAATTGTCCGGCTGGTACTCGCCCCGCAGCTCGAACCACAGGCGAGGCACCTCGCGCAGGATCATTTCGGTCAGAAGCCGGGTGTCGCCGTGATTGGCCACCACCGCCGCCAGGGCCGAGCCGAAGCCGTCGGGCATGGCGTTGAAGCCCTTGTAACGGATGGGCGCCGACTGATCGAGCAGGATCAGGATCTTGCACATCATCAGGTCGGTGGAGCCCTTTTTGTCAGTGGTACCGTTGAGGGCGGCGCGCACCACATCGGCAACGACATTGGCCTTTTCCTTGTCCTCCACCGCCCGGCGCAGCCACAGTTCCAGCTTACCCTCGACCACCGGCGGAATAGCCTGGTCCCAATTCTTCGACATGGCCTGCGACAACTCGCGGCCGTTGTAATACTCCTTACCCATGAATGGAAAGCCACGGGCCGCACGCTTCTCGCCCCGGGGCTGAAGCGGCGACATCCGCCGACCCGACAGCCACAGATCCAGGTCCTCGGCATCCCAACGCTGGTCGCCGTCATCGCACAGCAGGCCGCGCATCAGCTCGATCAGCGCCAGCGGCAACCTTTCCTCGCCGATCAGGGTGTTGTAGCTGCCTTGCTGGATCTTGGCGCTGAGAATGGCCTCGTCGCTTAGACCGGCCATCGGATTACGCCCAAGAATCAGAAAGGCGATGGTGGCGCCCATGGCGTAAAGATCATCGGCGAAAGTGCCGCTACCCCGCGCGATGGGGGTGCACATCCCCGATTCGATGGTCTCGAACAGCAAAGGCTGATCGAATGCCGGAGGGGTGCTGACGCAATCGCCAAAGGCCAGGCGTTCGCCGCTTGCGTCCATGTAGAACAGATTGGTCGGGCGAATGGCGCGGTGGGTGATCCCCCGCCCCTTCATTTCCTTGATCGCCGAAGTCAGCGGCTCGATCACCCGCTTGTGGATCTGGTACTCGTCGATGCGGGCGATCTCGCCCCTCATGCTGGTCATCACCCGACGGCCACCCGGGCGCTCGTAGACCACGGTCATGCACTGATGGCCGACCGGCGGCCAGTTCATCGGCCCCCACTCGACCAGTTGCTGAAGGCCCGGCGACGATACACCCTTCAGCGCCCGCATGACGTTGGTGCGGGGCGGCAGCTCCGGCTTGCAGATCAGGGCATAGAGGCTACGGCCGGGATCGCGCTTGTCCTCGGCGGCGAAGGCCTCGGCGGACGGTGTCGAAAGTTCCGGCAGCGGCTGGTTGGAGCGGATCAGGTAGCGGTCGCGAAGCATGCCGGGTGGACCGGCGGGCTTGGCGACCTCCACCTTGACTTCTTCGCCCTCGGCCTCGGCTTGCTCGGCTTCCGCCATCGACCCCACCCGTATGCCGGCCCCACGCTGTCGGCGGCCGCTTCCACTTTAGAGGCGAGAGCGCCGCCCCACAATCACCTCGCGAACGGATCTTGCACCAGAATGGTATCCTCGCGCTCGGGGCTGGTGGACAGCAGCGCCACCGGCGCCTCGATCAACTCCTCGATGCGGCGGATATATTTCACGGCGCTGGCGGGCAGATCCTTCCACGAGCGAGCGCCACGAGTGCTTTCAGACCATCCGGGCATCACCTCGTAGATCGGCTCGACCTCGGCCTGACGCGACATCGAAGCCGGGAAATGCTGCAACACCTCGCCACGGCAACGATAACCGGTGCAGATCTTCAGCTCGTCGAACCCGTCAAGCACATCCGGCTTGGTCAGGGCGATACCGTCGATGCCGCCGACCTTGACCGCCTGGCGCACCATGACGGCATCGAACCAGCCGCAACGGCGGGCACGGCCGGTAACGGTGCCGAATTCGTGGCCGCGTTCGCCGATACGGGCGCCGATCTCGTCGAACAGCTCGGTGGGAAATGGACCCGAGCCGACGCGCGTGGTGTACGCCTTGCAAATCCCCAACACATACCCGACCTGCCCCGGCCCGACACCCGAGCCGGTACCGGCATTGCCGGACACGGTATTGGACGAGGTGACGAAGGGATAGGTGCCGTGATCGACGTCGAGCATGGCGCCCTGGGCGCCCTCGAACAACACCCGCTTGCGGGTATGGCGGACCTCGTCCAACCGCTTCCACACCACGTCGGCGAAGGGCAGGATCTTGGGTGCGATTTCCAGCAGTTGGGTCAGCAGCGCGCCGCCATCGATCTCGGTGGCGCCAAGACCACGCAGCACGGCGTTGTGATGGGCCAGCAACGCGGCGATCTTGGATTCCAAGGCCGCCTTGTCGTCGAGATCGCAGACGCGAATGGCGCGACGCCCAACCCGATCCTCATAGGCGGGACCGATGCCGCGCCCGGTGGTGCCGATCTTGGCCGAACCGCTGGCTTCCTCGCGGGCACGGTCGAGATGGCCGTGTAGCGGCAGGATCAGGCAGGCATTCTCGGCGATCTTCAGCAGATCGGGGGTGATGGTGATGCCCTGCGCGCCGATCCGCTCGATCTCGGCCAGCAGCGCCCAGGGATCAACCACCACGCCGTTGCCGATGATGCTGAGCTTGCCCCGCACCACCCCGGACGGCAGCAACGACAGCTTGTAGGTCACACCATTGACGACCAGGGTATGCCCGGCATTATGGCCGCCCTGGAACCGCACCACCACATCGGCGCGCTCCGACAGCCAATCGACCACCTTGCCTTTGCCTTCGTCGCCCCATTGGGCGCCGACCACCGCGACATTCGCCATTCTCGTCCCCTAAGACTACCTATTGAACATCCACCACACCGCCGCTGCCATCAAGCAGATGGCCACAGCCCTGCCGCTTGGCCTCGGCCGTGGGATCGACCCCGGCGTCAAGACCGGCGACCGTCACCCAACCTTGAATCCGCAACGCCTGTGCCCAGGCGCGGGGAGTTCCGGCGGGCACGAACACCCGTTTCGCCGGCCGACGCTCGACCAGACCGGCCAGAACCGAATCCATGAACAACGTCGCCCCGGTGGCCGGTTCGGTCCCACCGGCGAGATAGCGCCCGCCGCGGCCCAGTTCGGCACCGATATTGCGCGCGAACAGTGTAAAGGCGACACCGGTATGATACTCGAACCCACGATTTTCCACGGGATCGACGGTCAGGGCCAGATCCGGCAGATCGGCACGAACCAATTCGACGACCCGGGCGAGGCGATCGCGCTCCGCCGCCGCCGCCGGCGGCAGCGCCAGTTCGGTCAGTGCCGCCAGCGCCCGGTCGGCGGGACCGGCGGCAGCGATCAGCGCGGAAAGCAATTTGGCGGCCTTCCCCCCCACCTCGGCGACCACCGCGGCATCGCGATGATCGAGCGCGGCGCGCAACCGATCGGCCACCGCACCGTCAAGCCCCAACTCGCCGAACAACACCGGCACCAGCGTCGGCAGCGCCAGATCGACGGTAACCCCGGGCACACCGAGATCGCCCAGGGCCTCGGCGGTCAGCACCACCACCTCGGCATCGGCCACCGGCGAATCGCTGCCGATCAGTTCGATACCCGCCTGGCCGAACTGCCGTTCGGGCCGCAACTGACTGCCCTTCACCCGCAACACCTGGCCGGCATAGGACAGCCGCAACGGCCGGGGCACCTGGGCCAACCTGGTGGTGGCGATGCGGGCGACCTGGGGGGTCATGTCGGCGCGCAGTCCCATCATCCGCTGCGACAGCGGGTCCATTACCCGGAATGTCTGGGACGAGGTGGCGGCACCGGCGCCGTCGAGCAGGCTTTCCTCGAATTCGATCAGCGGTGGCTTGACCCGCTCGAATCCCTGGCCGGCGAAATGGGTCATCAAATGATTGACCACCGCCGCCTCGAAGGCGGCATCGGGGGGCAGGATGTCGCGCAGGCCGGCGGGCAGCAGCGCCCGATTGGCGAAATCTGTCATCGGTGATATCGCAACCTGAAACGTGGGACGGTCCGGCGGAGGTGCGAAGCCGCCCGGTTATCGAGCACCAGCCGATGTATCGCGTTTGCCCCCGGACATCAAACAGAATTGAGGCGGCGGATGCGAATCACCGCGCCGGCAGCTCCTCGACGACGACCGGACCGCTGCGCGGCGGAGCGGGTGTACGGGCGGACGGCGGCGCATCCTCGTCCGGCGGAATCGCCGCCGACCCGGACTGGCCCGACGGCGACGCCCCCCCCGATTGCGGCTGACCCGATGACGGCGAGTCGCCCTGCTGCCGCTTCTCGACCACCTTGACCGTATGGGCGATCAGATCAGGCACGCCACACCCGGCCAGCAACGGAACCAGCGCCAGCAGAAGCGCCAGGGAAACGAAACGCATCAAAACCATCCTATTCAACCAGTTCCACCCGGACCAACTGCCCCGCCTCTACCTCGGAGAGACCGGCCAGATCATCGTCGGTGCGTCCCCAGATGTTCGACGGGCTGGCCAAACGGATTTCGCCCCCCTCCGAACACGGCGTCGGGGCGTAGCCGATCACCACCATCTCGCCCTCGGTGCGAAATGCGATCTCGCCCCGCTCGACCACGTCGCGGGCGCCATCGTCACGCTCGACCGCCGGGACAGGTACCTGAAAATAAACTTCGCCCTGCCACGTCGCGGCACGAGACTCGAACGGCGCGGCGGCGGCAACCGCCTTCGCGGTCGAGGTGTCGAAAGCCTCGACGTGAACGACGCAATGCCCGACCGTGATCTTCAACTTCGGCATGTCACCTGTTCCTGCGCCATCCTGATCCGGCTCCAGTCTGCCTGTTACGAAAGCGGTTGACCAGAACCCGATACCTTCAACGCCGAATGTGGGAACTCCCCCCCCGCCGTCAAGCCCCGGACGACCGAAGGGCGTGCAGCACCTCGCGGGTATGCCGCGCGATCATCATTTCCTCGTCGGTGGGAATGACCCAGACCGAGACCGGGCTGTCGATGGCGCTGATCTGCTGCGCGTCGCGGGCGTTGGCCTCGTCGTCCAGCCGAATTCCTAGCCATTCGGCATGACGGCAGACCCGCTCGCGCACCTGAGGGGAACGTTCGCCAATGCCGGCGGTGAACACCAGGGCATCGATCCCCCCCAGCGCCGCCGTCAGCGACCCCAATTCGCGCGAGATGCGATAGACGAACAACTCGACCGCCTCGGCGGCATGGGGCTCCGAGCTTTCCAGCAGCACCCGCATGTCGTTGCTGACCCCGGAAACGCCGATCAGACCCGACTGCTTGTACAGCAGGTCCTCGATTTCCTTGGCCGTCATGCCTTTCTGCTGCAACAGATAGAGCACAACGCCGGCATCCAGGCAGCCGGTGCGGGTGCCCATGGGCAAGCCGTCCAGAGCGGTGAAACCCATGGTGCTGGCCACGCTCTTGCCCTCGCGGATGGCGCACATGGACGCGCCCGAGCCAAGATGGGCCACCACCACGCGACCGCGCGCCGTCGCCGGTGACAGCTGACGCAACTGACGGGCGATATATTCATAGGACAAGCCGTGGAAGCCATAGCGCTTGACCCCCTCGCCGGTAAGCTTGCGCGGCAAGGCGAAGCTTTGCGCCATCCAGGGGTTCGAGCGATGGAACGCGGTGTCGAAGCAGGCCACCTGGGCCAAGCCGGGATGGACCTTGGCCAAGGCCCGGATGGGAGCCAGATTATGGGGCTGGTGCAGCGGCGCCAGCGGCACCAGCGCCTCCAGCTCCGTCATCAAGTCGTCATTGATCAGCAGCGGCTGCGAGTAGAGCGACCCGCCATGGACGACCCGATGGCCGGCGGCCTTCAGCTCGGCATCGCCGAGATGGTCTTCGACCCACTCGATCAGATACTTGAACAGCGCCTCGTGGCTCATGTTCGGCTGATCGGGCCAGTGCTGCTCGGTCAGCACGGCGCCATGCGGCGCCTTGGCGATGAAATGCGGAGCGACGTTGATTCCCTCGACCTGTCCCTTGGAGGACAACACCGGCTTGTCGTCCCCGTCGGACAGGTAAAGCGAGAACTTGATGCTGGAGGAACCGGCGTTGATGACCAGGATACCGTCGTGCATGAAACTACCCCTTCCTATCCCGATCAACCGGCCTTGATTTCACCCTTGGCGCGCCGGGCATGGGCGAACAGCACCGCCACCGCGCAGGACGCCAGCCGCGCCTTGGCACTGTCGGCCCGGCTGGTCAGCACGATCGGCACCCGCGCTCCCAGCACGATGCCGGCGGCATCGGCGTCGGCCAGATAGGACAGTTGCTTGGCCAGCATGTTGCCGGCCTCCAGGTCAGGCACCAGCAGAATGTCGGCACGCCCGGCCACCGGCGAATTGATCTTCTTGATCTTCGCCGCTTCCTCGCTGATGGCGTTGTCGAATGCCAGCGGCCCGTCGAGCAGGGCACCGGTGATCTGGCCGCGATCGGCCATCTTGCACAGCGCCGCCGCCTCGATGGTGGAGTTGATCTTGGGATAAACGGTCTCGACCGCCGACAGAATCGCCACCTTGGGCAGTTCCACCCCCAGCACATGGGCCAGTTCGATGGCGTTCTGGACGATATCCATCTTGTCTTCAAGGGTGGGATAGATGTTGATGGCGGCGTCAGTGATCAGCAGCGTACGGGGATAGGTCGGCACGTCCATGACGAAGACGTGGCTGATGCGACGGCTGGTACGCAGGCCTTTATCACGCGACGCCACCTCATGCATCATCTCGTCGGTGTGCAGCGACCCCTTCATCAGCGCCTCGGCCTCGCCCGAGCGGCACAGGGCCACCGCCTTCTCGGCCGATTCGTGACTGTGGGCGGTGTCGATCACCTGAATACCGGAAATATCGATGCCGAACTCCTGGGCAACCGCCCTGATCTTTCCTTCCGGTCCGATCAGAATCGGACGGATCAGGCCAAGACGGGCGGCGTCCATCGGACCTTCCAGCGAGACTTGATCACAGGGATGGCATACCGCCACCGAAACCGGTTCCAGACCGGCACAACGAGCAATGATGTCCTCGAAGACATGGTGGCGGCGACGCAACGCCACCTCGCTCAGCTCCATGCGCGGCTGAACCACCTTTTCCAACGGTGCCGCCACCCTGGCCCGGCCGGTAAAGACGACCTCGCCCTTCTGGTTTTGGGCCAGACAATCCAACACCACGTCATCGGGTGGGGTCTTCTCGGTGACGGTGATGGTGATGGTGATGGTATCGCCGACCTCGACGCGGCCCTTGAACTCGATTTCCTGCCCACGATAGACCGTCCCTGGTCCCGGCAGTTCATTGCCCAGCAAAGCCGAGATCAACGCCCCGCCCCACATGCTGTGGGCGACCACCTTGCGATGATGGGCGAAGCGTTCGGCGCTTTCGGCGCTGTAATGGGTGGGATTGAGATCGCCGGTGGCGACGCCGAACAGTTCAAGGTCCTTCATGTCGCAGAGCCGGCTAAGCGTGGCCGAATCGCCGATCTTGATCTCGTCGAACGTCCGGTTGTGCATCATCTCTACCATCGCCCCACCCCTCGACCATGTTGACCGCTGTATGCTGCAATGCAATGTAAACCCATTGCGCCCGCCATACAATTACGCCTTTATGATAAGGGTTGGACCGGACGCCCTGGGTTATCTCCGGATGTTGCGGCGCACCACGAAGGAAGACTATCCTTCTCCTGCTACTGTTTCACTTCACCCGGCCGAGGATTTCCCGATGAGCACCAGAAACCTCAAGGCCCTGTTCCGCCCGCAGTCGGTTGCCGTGATCGGAGCCTCGACCAAGCCGCGGAGCATTGGGGCGGTGGTCATGCGCAACCTGCTGCAGGGCGAATTTCCCGGCCCGGTGATGCCGGTGACCACCGAGCACCCGTCGGTGGCGGGGGTACTGGCCTATCCCGACGTCGCCTGCCTGCCCAAGGCACCCGACCTTGCCGTGATCTGTACGCCACCCGCCACCGTGCCCGGATTGCTGCGCACCTTGGGAGAGCGGGGCACCAGGGCGGCCTGCGTGATGACCGCCGGACTGAACCAGGCGACCACCGAGGATGGAACCTCGATCATGGCCGAGACCTTGGCGGCGGCCCGCAGCTATGACATGCGGATACTGGGTCCCAACAGCATGGGTATCCTGGTTCCGGCCATCGGCCTCAACGCCAGTTATGCCCACGCGGCGGCCCTGCCGGGCAAGCTGGCCTTCGTCTCCCAGTCCGGCGCGCTGTGCACCGCCGTTCTGGATTGGGCGCGAGCCAAGGAGATCGGCTTTTCCCACTTCATCCACCTGGGCGACACCGAAGGCGTCGATTTCGGCGAAGTGCTCGACTATCTCGGCAGCGATCCTTCGACCCGGGCCATCTTGCTGTACATCGAGACCATCCACGAACGCCGCAACTTCATGTCGGCGGCCCGCGCCGCCGCCCGCAACAAGCCGGTGCTGGCGATCAAGGCCGGGCGATCCAAGGAGGGCGCGCGGGCGGCGGCATCGCATACCGGCGCCATGGCCGGGTCGGACCTGGTGTTCGACGCGGCCCTGCGCCGGGCCGGCATGCTGCGGGTGCACGACATCGAGGAGATTTTCGGCGCGGTGGAGACCCTCGCCCGCTCCAAGCCGATGAAGGGCAAGCGGCTGGCCATCCTGACCAATGGTGGCGGCATCGGCGTCATCGCCGCCGACGACCTTTCCGAGTTGGGCGGCGAACTGGCCCAGTTGCCCGACGAGGTCATGGAGAAGCTCGGTGCCTTCCTGCCGCCCAACTGGTCGCGCGGCAATCCCGTCGATATCGTCGGTGACGCCGATGGCGAACGCTACGTCAAGGCGCTGAACATCCTCAGCGAATGCCGGGCGGTGGACGCGGTACTGGTGATGCACGCGCCGACCGCGATTTCCGACCCCACCGATGTGGCGGTGGCGATCATCAAGACCGCCAAGGACCGCCCCCGGGCCAACGTCATGACCTGCTGGGTCGGCAACGAGGCGGTGGCCCGCGCCCGCCATCTGTTCGGCGGCGCCGGCATCCCGACCTACGACACCCCCAAGGCGGCGATCCAGGCGTTCATGCACCTGATCGAATACCGCAAGAATCAGGAACTGCTGATGGAGGTGCCGACTTCGGCGCCCACCGACTTCATCCCCGACACCAGGCGCGCCCGGTTCCTGATCGACCAGGCGCTGGCCAAGGGCGGCGGCACCTTGAACGAACCCGAGGCCAAGGCGGTGTTGGAAGCCTATGGCGTCCCGACCGTCGAAACCCATGTTGCCGCTACCCCGGGCAATGCCGGCCACATCGCCTTGGCGATGAAAACGCCGGTGGCGCTGAAGATCCTGTCGCCCGACATCTCGCACAAATCCGATGTCGGCGGCGTCGTGCTCGACCTGGAAGGCCCCATCGAGGTTGAACGGGCGGCGTCGGCCATGCTGACACGGGTCAAGGCGGTCTACCCCGATGCCCGCCTGGGCGGGTTCACCGTCCAGACCATGGCCCGCCGCGCCGGTGCCCTGGAATTGATCGTCGGCGTCGCCACCGATCCGGTATTCGGCCCGGTGATCATGTTCGGCCAGGGCGGTATCGCCGCCGAGATCATCGCCGACCGCGCCATGGCCCTGCCGCCGCTCAACATGAACCTCGCCGCCGAGTTGATCTCGCGCACCCGGGTATCGCGGCTGCTGGAGGGCTATCGCGGCCGACCGCCGGTGAACCGTGAGGCCATCGCGCTGACGCTGGTGCAATTGTCACAGTTGGTAATCGACTTCCCCGAAATCGTCGAACTGGACATCAACCCGCTGTTCGCCGATTCCGGCGGAGTGCTGGCGCTGGACGCCCGTATCGTGGTGTCCCCGGCCGCGGCGACGGACTCGTCCAGGCTGGCTATCCGGCCCTACCCAAAGGCGCTGGAGGAATGGTTCACCATGACCGACGGGCGCAAGACGCTGTTGCGTCCCATCCGCCCCGAGGACGAACCCAATCACCACGTCTTCGTCTCCAAGCTGACGCCCGAGGACATCCGCTTCCGCTTCTTCGGCCTGGTCCACGAACTGCCCCATACGGAAATGGCGCGGCTGACCCAGATCGACTACGACCGCGAGATGGCCTTCATCGCCGAAATCGACGGCGAAGACGGTACCAAGGAGACCTTGGGTGTGGTGCGTACCGTTACCGATCCCGACAACGACTCGGCGGAATTCGCCATCGTCGTGCGCTCGGACCTCAAGGGTTCGGGCCTGGGCAAGCGCCTGCTGGTCAAGATGATCGACTATTGCCGGGCGCGGGGCACCAGGGCCATCGTCGGCCAGGTGCTGCGCGACAATCCGCGCATGCTGTCGTTCATCCAGCATCTCGGCTTCCTGCCGATCCGTACGGTGGACGGCGACATCGTCGAGGTCGAGCTGGACTTGCGGAAAGAGCCACCCTCGGGACCCGGTCCGACGGGGTGACACGCTAACCAGTTGCCCGCCAACGCGACTTGGCCCAAGATGACGCACGGGCGGCCCGGGGGGCCGTACCGCTGCTTGCGGCGATCGGGGACAAGGTCGACATGTCGCTTCCTACCATCATCGCGTTTTCGCTCAGTCTTATGTTGTTCCTCGGCTCGATCGTCGAGTCGACCACCAACTTCAAGATCTTCCTGCATCTCACCGGCTTCCTGATGGTGGTGGGCGGCACCCTGGCAGCAACCCACGTCGGCTTCGAGGCACGCTACGTCAAGCAGGCGCTGGGCAACATCAAGGCCATCTTCTTTTCACCCAAGATGGCGCGCGGCATGCTGACCAACGAGGTCGCCCGCGTCATCCGCTGGGGCTACATGGTGCAGAAAAGCGGTATTCCCGCGCTGGAATCCGACTCCAAAAGCCTGAAAAGCCAGGATGCCTTCCTAGCCTTCGGCGTCAATCTGGTGATTTCCGGCTATACCGGCGCCGAGGTGCGCCAACTGCTGGAAAACCAGATCGAAACCACCTTCCAGCGCCACACCGTGCCGGTCGAGATTCTGAAATACATGGCCAGCAACGCCCCCGCCTTCGGCATGATGGCGACCCTGGTCGGTCTGGTGATCATGCTCGACAACATGGGCAGCGACCCGTCCAAGCTGGGTCCCGGCATGGCGGTCGGTCTGCTCGGTACCCTCTACGGTGTGCTGTTCGCCCGCCTGATCCTGATGCCGGCGGCGGAAAAGGCGCACCAGCGCGAATCCATCATCCGCTTCCGCAACATGCTGGTGGCCGAGGGGCTGGCCCTGCTGGCCGACCGCCGCAATCCGCGCTTCATCCAAGATGCCATGAACAGCTATCTCGATCCCGCCATCCACTTCGACATCGACAAAGCGCCGAAGAAATAGAGGAAACCCGGCGATGAGCGGCAAGTTCCACAAGGAAAACAAGGAGGCGATGGAGGACTGGCTGCTGTCCTACGCCGACATGATCACGCTGATCATGGCCTTCTTCATTATCCTGGTTTCCATGTCCAAGATCGACCCCAACAAGTACGAGGAGGTCCAATCCGGCATGGCCAAGGACATCGGCATGCGCGAGGTCACCAAGCCGTTGCAGGACTTGAAAAGCGAGCTGCTGGGCCAAGTCGCCGGTGCCGGGGTCGAGGATTCGGTGGATATCGGCAAGGACGACAAGGGCATCGTCCTCAACCTTGCCAGCGGCACCATGTTCAAGCCGGCCTCGGCCGAGATCCGCCCCGAGATCCTGCCGCTGATGAAGGAAATCGCCGGCACCCTGTCGCAGCCGCGTTTCCTGAACTATCAGATCGAGATCCAGGGCCATACCGACGACACTCCGGTCCGCACCCAGCAGTTCCCCACCAACTGGGACCTGTCGTCGGCCCGCGCGCTTGCCACCCTCAAGCTGTTCACCAGCCTGGGAATAAACCAGTCGCGCATGAAGCTTGCCGCCCTGGCCGACACCGCGCCCCGCGTGCCCAACCACAGCGAGGCCGGCACCCCCTATCCCGAAAACCAGGCCATCAACCGGCGGGTGGAAATCCACGTCTTTCCGCGATAGCCCGCCGCCCGAGTCAGGCCAGAGTCAGTTCCATGCCGTCGCGCGCCACCAGCGCGCCGTCCCACTGCTCGATGGCGCGGGCCTCGATGCCGGCCATGACCTCGTCGGTATTGTCGGGATCATGGTGAAAAATGGCCAGACGCTTGACCCCGGCGGCGCGGGCCAGCCGGATGCCCTCCTGCCAGGTGGAATGGCCCCAGCCGACCTTGGCGGCGAAGGTCTCGTCGGCATAGGTGCTGTCGTAGATCACCAGATCGGCGCCTTCGATCAGCGCAAGCACGCTGGGGTCGGGCTGCCCCGGTTCATGCTCGGTATCGGTGACATAGCAGGCGGCGATTCCGGCGTGTTCGACCCGAAAGCCGCAGGCGCCGTTGGGATGGCGCAGCGCTCCGGTGCGGACGGTGACGTCGGGATAGGGTTGGAACACCGCGCCGATGTCGAAGTCATCATAGGAAACCACGCCGCGCATGGCGGTCAGCGGCACCGGAAAGTTGGGATTTTCCATCTGGTTGGCCAGGACATGGCGAATGCCGTTGGGATTGCCCACCAGCCGGGCTCCGCGAACATACAGCTTGAACCGGGGATCGAACGCCGGGGCGAAAAACGGATAGCCGCTGATATGATCCCAGTGGGTATGGGTGAAGAACAGATGCGCCTCGCCAATACCGCGAGCGATCACTTCGCGGCCGAAACCGCGAATCCCGGTCCCCGCGTCAAAAACGACCAACCGGCCGCCCAGGTCAAACGAAACGCAACTGGTATTGCCGCCATAAACGACGTGCTCAGGCGAAGAACAGGCGATGCTTCCGCGCACCCCCCAAAACTTCACCTTGTAGCCCATCAATCGCTCCCCGCTGTCGTCTTCCCCGAATCAAAATACATACTTTCATCTGGATTGAGTATGGATTTGCTCACATTGCCGCGGAAAAACTTGTGATTTTCCTCAGCGAAGCGTGACAACCGCTCCCGGAGCCACCCCGTCCATCTCGGCGGCGCGACCGCCATTGATGGCGATCTCCACCAATCCGCTGGAGTTTTCGTACCAGAACCCGGTCCCTTTCGGCACGTCGCCGAAGGTACGGCCACGACGGAACCGCCGGCCCGCCAGCTCGGCTGTGGTATCAGCCGCCAGACCGGCGGCCCGTAATCCGGTCCAGGCATTGCCGTAATGATCAAGATAGATCACCTCGGCAAGATCGTCGGGCCAGTCGGGAAAGCGGCGAGGTATCGCCGACCGGCAGCCGATGGCTTCGGGTGCGTTGCCAGCGGCCAGCCTCGCCGCCACCGGGGCGAAAAGGTCTCGGCCGTGAAACGACGCCGACAGCGTGTCGGGGCGCCACACGATCTCCCAGGTCTCGGCGGAATCCGCCCGCCGCAGCAACGGCTCGAACAGGCCGTTGCCGGGACCGACGAACCAGCGCCCGTCGATCCTGGCGACCAGCGGCGGCCGCTCGCCGCCGACACCGGGGTCGACCACGGCCAGCACCACCGCCCCGGCCGGAACGTCCGCCACCAACGCCGCCAGCAGATAGGCCGAAGTGCGCGGATCAAACGCCGGCGCATCCGCCATCAGGGTAATCACCGGCACTGCGGGGAACGATCGCCGGATCGCCATTTCCATCTGCCCGAGATAGGGGCCGACGGCGCCGAAATCGGTGAAGGTGACGATCATCGCCCGGATTTCCTCAACCGGGGCGGCCATCCGCGCGCGGCCGCGTCACGATCGGCAGATAGACGGCGATATAGACCAGCCACCCCGCCGTCCAGGCCACACCGCCGGCCAGGGTCAGCACGACCATGGCGCCGGGGACCACCGGAGCCACGACTCTGAGGATCGCACCGACGGAAATCAAGACATAGGCCACCACGGTGGCGGGGGCCAGTTGCAACGGCCGGCCGGAATGACCCAGCGCCGCCCGGCTCATCACCCCGATCACCATGGTGCCGATGCAGCCCGCCGTCAGGGCATGGATCGCCGCCGATGCCGGCAACGCCTCGACGAACGACGACAGCCCCAGCAAGGCGAAGCCCAACACCATCCAGAAATAGCCGACATGCAGCACCGCCAGGATCGGATTGCCCAGGGTGGCAAGACCGTGCCAGCCCGACAGCCGATAGAAATGAACTCCAGCCGCCACCAGAAGCGCACCGCCGGCCACGGGAGAGGACGGCAGCACCAGATGCGCCGCCGCCGCCAGCGCCACGCTGGCCGGGGCGCCGCCCTTCTCGATCCACCCCACCGCCGCCATTTCGACCGGAGAGCCTTGCATCCGCAGCCAGTTCTGGGTGAAGGACGGAATGATCCGGCCGCCGATCACCGCGATCAACAGCAACACGATGAAGATGCCGAGATAAATGCCCCGCAATCCGATGTCCGGCCCGCCCATCGCTTCCACATGGACGCACAAGTCGGCCAGCCACAGCAGGCCGAGGATGGGTAAAAAGATGATATTGCGCCCCTTGCCCGCCTGGATCAGCGGCCGGGCGGCCAACACCGCCAGCAGCGGCAGAAAGGACAGATCGGCCACCGCCACCACCAGCGGGGGCAGCACCGCCGCCGCCGCCACCGTCACCCGCCCAGCCAGCCAGAGGGCGAACAGCGTCATCAGCGGCCGCCCGGAGACATAGGGGGTGTTGGTCCAACTGGGCACCGCCGTCAGCAGAAAACCCGCCACCGCCGCGCCGGCAAAGCCGAACACCATGGCGTGGGCGTGCCACACCACCGGGTTCCATTGCCCCGGCACCGGCAGGACACCGAAGAACACCGCCAGCCACGCCGGCAGCATCACCGCGGCCTGAAGTGCCGCGAACAGAAAGAACGGACGGAATCCGGCGGCGAAAAACACAGGCCCGTCAGCCCCTCGGTAGACGGGTTCCTGTAACGGAATGGTGGCCATGGCGCGCATCCTCTTGAAAACGATGCAAAGACCATGACCCTCCGCCCCGCCCTCGGCCTTGAGGACGGTCAAGCTGGTCGGATGCCGTCCTCACACCGCCGGCAGATCGCTCGATCCCATCAGGAAGGCATCAACGGCACGGGCGGCGTGACGGCCTTCGCGGATCGCCCACACCACCAGGCTTTGGCCGCGCCGGATATCGCCGGCGGCGAACACCTTGGGGTTCGAGGTCAGGTAGGACAAGGTGTCGGCCTTGACGTTGCCGCGCGCGTCCTTGTCGATCCCCAGACCATCGACCAAGCCGTCATGAACGGGATGGACGAAGCCCATGGCCAGCAACACCAGATCGGCATCAAGCGAGAATTCGCTGCCGGCCACCTTCTGGAACTTGGCGTCGACCTCGAAACAGTCCAGGCCCGCCACCTTGCCATTCTCGCCCCGGAAGGCACCGGTGGAAACCGACCAGCGGCGCTCGCAGCCCTCGTCATGGGAGCTGGAGGTGCGCAGGCGGTTGGGCCACAACGGCCAGGACAGGGCCTTGTTTTCACGCTCGGGCGGCCGGGGCATGATTTCGATCTGGGTCACCGATACGGCGCCGTGGCGGATCGAGGTGCCGACGCAGTCCGAACCGGTATCGCCGCCGCCGATCACCACCACCCTCTTACCCGTCGCCAGGATATCGGCGACACCCACCGCCTCGCCCGACACCCGCCGGTTCTGCTGGGTCAGGAAATCCATGGCGAAGTGAATGCCGGCCAACTCGCGGCCGGGGACAGTCAGGTCGCGCGGCTTTTCCGAGCCACCGGTCAGCAGCACCGCGTCGAAACCGTCGAGCAGCTCCTTTGCCGGCATGGTGACGCCCACATGGGTGTTGGGGCGGAACTCGACCCCCTCGGCCGCCATCTGGGCCATGCGGCGGTCGATCACCGACTTATCCAGCTTGAAGTCGGGAATGCCATAGCGCAGCAACCCGCCGACCTTGGCGTTCTTCTCGAACAGCACCACCGAATGACCGGCACGGGCCAGTTGCTGCGCCGCCGCCATACCGGCGGGACCACCGCCCACCACCGCCACCCGCTTGCCGGTGCGCGCCGGTGCGGTATCCGGCTTGATCCATCCCTCCGCCCAGCCGCGCTCGACGATGGCGTGTTCGATGGTCTTGATCGCCACCGGCTCGTCGGTGAGGTTCAGTGTGCAGGACGCCTCGCACGGCGCCGGGCAGATCCGGCCGGTGAATTCCGGGAAATTGTTGGTGGAGTGCAGCACCTCCAGCGCCTCGCGCCAGCGGTTGCGATAGACCAGATCGTTCCAGTCGGGGATGATGTTGTTGACCGGACAGCCCTGGTGGCAGAACGGTACGCCGCAATCCATGCAGCGTGCGCCTTGGCAAGCCAACTCGTCATCGGTCAGCGGCGTCGTGAACTCGCGATAATGCCTGATCCGTGCCGCCGGCTCCTCATAGCCGGGAGTCCGGCGGGCGAATTCCCTGAAACCCGTCGCCTTGCCCATGTCAGTGCCCTCCCGCCACGGCGGCAGACGCCCCTTCGGCCTTCTGCATTTCGTTGAGGGCGCGGCGATAGTCCACCGGCATCACCTTGACGAACTTGGGCATGTAATACTCCCAATGCAGCAGGATATCGTGGGCCCGCCGGCTGCCGGTGAAATGATGATGATTGCGCAGCATGGCGCGGATGCGCGAGGAATCGTCACGGCTCATGTCGCTCATCACTTCGACCAGACCGTGGCCTTCCAGGTCGCCGGCCTGATTCTCGTACTTGACGTTGGCGTCCTCCTCGGCCGCCACCGGCTCCAGCTCGACCATGGACAGATTGCAGCGCCGGGCGAAATCACCGGCCTCGTCCAGCACATAGGCGACGCCGCCCGACATGCCGGCGGCGAAGTTGCGGCCGGTGCCGCCAAGAACCAGGACGCAGCCGCCGGTCATATACTCGCAGCCATGATCGCCGACGCCTTCCACCACCGCGATAGCGCCGGAATTCCTGACGGCAAAGCGTTCGCCGGCGACGCCGCGGAAATAGCACTCGCCTTCGATGGCGCCGTAAAGCACGGTGTTGCCGACGATGATGTTGTCCTCGGCAACGATGCGCGACACCTTGGGCGGATAGACCACCACCCGGCCGCCCGACAGGCCCTTGCCGACATAGTCGTTGGCCTCGCCCTCCAGTTCGAGGGTGATGCCGCGCGCCAGGAAGGCGCCGAAGCTTTGGCCGGCGGTACCGTTCATCTTGATGTTGATGGTATCACCCGGCAGGCCGGCATGGCCGAAACGCTTGGCGACCTCGCCCGACAGCATGGCGCCGACGGTACGGTTGACGTTGCGGACCGGCTTGGATATCCGCACCGAAACCCGGTCATCAAGCGCCGGCTTGGCCTCGGCGATCAACTGGCGATCCAGTACGTCGTCGACCCCGTGATCCTGTTCCTCGACCTTGCGCACGGCGACGCCGGGAACGGCGGGAGAGCGATGGAACAGCCGCGAGAAATCCAGCCCCTTGGCCTTCCAGTGATCGATCGCCTGATTGACATCGAGCAGATCGGTACGGCCGATCATCTCCTCGACCTTGCGGAAGCCCAGCTTCGCCATCAGCTCGCGCACTTCCTCGGCGACGAAGAAGAAGAAGTTGATGACGTGTTCGGGCTGGCCGGCGAAACGCTTGCGCAGTTCGGGGTCCTGGGTCGCCACCCCCACCGGACAGGTGTTGAGGTGGCACTTGCGCATCATGATGCAGCCGGCGGCGATCAGCGGCGCGGTGGCGAAGCCGAATTCATCGGCCCCCAGCAGCGCGGCGATCACCACGTCGCGGCCGGTCCGCAGGCCACCGTCGCACTGCACGGAAATGCGACCGCGCAACTGGTTGAGCACCAGGGTCTGGTGAGTCTCGGCCAAGCCGATCTCCCACGGGCTGCCGGCGTGCTTGATCGAGGTCAGCGGCGAAGCGCCGGTGCCACCGTCGAAGCCCGAGATGGTGACGTGATCGGCCCTGGCCTTGGACACCCCGGCGGCAACGGTGCCGACGCCGATTTCCGACACCAGCTTCACCGAAATCCGCGCCCGGGGATTGACGTTCTTCAGGTCGAAGATCAGCTGGGCCAGATCCTCGATGGAATAGATGTCGTGATGCGGCGGCGGGCTGATCAGGCCGACGCCGGGGGTGGAATGGCGCACCCGGGCGATGGTCTTATCCACCTTGTGGCCGGGAAGCTGACCGCCCTCGCCCGGCTTGGCGCCCTGGGCCATCTTGATCTGAATGTCGTCGGCGTTGACCAGATATTCGGCGGTAACGCCGAAACGGCCCGACGCCACCTGCTTGATGGCGGACCGCTTGGAATCGCCATTGGGCAGCGCCACGAAGCGCTCGGCCTCCTCGCCGCCCTCGCCGGTGTTGGACTTGCCGCCGATACGGTTCATGGCGACCGCCAGGGTCGAATGGGCCTCGTACGAGATCGAGCCGAACGACATGGCGCCGGTGGCGAAACGCTTGACGATGTCCTTGGCCGATTCGACCTCGTCGAGCGGAACGCCATTGCCCTGCGGCGTGATCTCGAACAGACCGCGCAACGTCAGCAGACGGCGGCTCTGATCATCGATGACGCGGCTGAACTCGCGGAATTTCTCGAATGAGTTGGAACGGACCGCGTGCTGCATGGCGGCGATGGTCTCGCTGGTCCAGGCATGGTCCTCGCCCCGCAGACGCACGGCGTATTCGCCGCCCACATCCAGCGCATCGCGATAGATGGGAGCGTCGGAATAGGCGCTGGCGTGGCGGCGCAGGGTCTCCTCGGCCACATCCAGCAGGGAAACTCCCTCGACCCGGCTGGCGGTGCCGGCGAAATACGTGGCGAGGAACTGGCTGGACAGTCCGATGGCGTCGAAAATCTGGGCGCCGCAATAGGACTGATAGGTCGAGATGCCCATCTTGGCCATGACCTTGAGAATGGCCTTGTCCAGCGCCTTGATGTAGCGCTTCTGCACCTTCTCGGCCGACAGCTCCTCCGGCAGGTTCGGCCGGATCGCCTCCAGGGTCTCGAACGCCAGATAGGGATTGATCGCCTCGGCGCCATAGCCGGCCAGGACGCACATATGATGGATCTCGCGCGCCTCGCCGGTCTCGACCACCAGGCCGGAACGGGTACGCAGGCCCTCGCGGATCAGGAAGTGATGCACGGCGGAAACCGCCAGCAGCGACGGAATCGGCACCCGGTCCGGTCCCACCGCGCGGTCGGACAGGATGATGATGTTGGCGCCTTCGGCCACCTTGCCCTTGGCTTGGCGACAGATGCCGACGATGGCCATTTCCAGTCCCTCGGGGCCATCGGCGAGCGGCCAGGTGATGTCGAGGGTGACGGAACGGAATCCCGAACCGGGCAGCTTCTCGATGCGGCGGATCTTCTCCAGATCCTCGTTGCTGAGGATCGGCTGCCGCACTTCCAGGCGCTTGCCCTCGGGGGCGTCATCGTTCAGTTCAAGCAGGTTGGGCCTGGGACCGATCAGTGACACCAGACTCATCACCGATTCCTCGCGGATGGAATCGATCGGCGGGTTGGTCACCTGGGCGAAGCACTGCTTGAAGTAGTTGAACAGCAGCTTGGGCTTGGACGACAACACCGCGATGGGGGTGTCGGTGCCCATGGACCCCACCGCCTCCTGTCCCGTGACCGCCATGGGCTGGAGCAGGAACTTGATGTCTTCCTGGGTGTAGCCGAAGGCCTGTTGCCGGTCCAGCAGGGTGGCCGGGTCGGGCTTGGCCGGCTCGACCGGAATGTCGAGGTCTTCCAGGATCAATTGGGCCTCGGACAGCCATTGGGCGTAGGGCTTGGCCCCGGCCAGACTGGCCTTGATCTCGGAATCGTCGATGATACGGCCTTGTTCCAGGTCGATCAGCAGCATCTTACCCGGCTGCAACCGCCACTTCTTCTTGATCCGCTCCTCGGGGATGTGAAGAACGCCCATCTCGGACGCCATCAGCAGCTTGTCGTCGTCGGTTACTAGATAGCGCGCCGGTCGCAGGCCGTTGCGATCCAGGGTGGCGCCAATCTGGCGGCCATCGGTGAAACACACCGCCGCCGGCCCATCCCACGGCTCCATCAGGGCGGCGTGGTACTCGTAGAACGCCTTGCGCTTCTCGTCCATCAGCGGGTTGCCCGACCACGCCTCGGGAATGAGCATCATCATGGCATGGGCCAGGGAATAACCGCCCATCACCAGCAGTTCCAATGCGTTGTCGAAACAGGCGGAATCCGACTGGCCTTCCGGAATCAGCGGCCACAGCTTGGCAAGATCGTCGCCGAACACCGGCGACGACATGGTCTGGCGCCGGGCGTTCATCCAGTTGAGGTTGCCGCGCAGCGTGTTGATCTCGCCGTTGTGGCAGATCATGCGGAACGGATGCGCCAGCCGCCAGCTCGGAAAGGTGTTGGTGGAAAAGCGCTGATGCACCATGGCCAGGGCACTGACCATCCGCTCGTCCCGCAGTTCGGGATAGAACACATCGACCTGATCGGCCAGCAGCATGCCCTTATAGATCAGGGTGCGGGTGGACAAGGACGGGATGTAGAAATCACGTTCGGACCCTGGGGTGGCGCGGTGGAACACCTGCTTGCGGATCAGGAACAGCTTGCGCTCGAACGCGTCGCGGCCCTGGGTGGAGGCGCCGCGGCCGACGAACACCATCCGCACCACCGGAACCGTCGGCAGCACCGAATAGCCCAGGCTGGACGAATCGGTGGGCACGTCGCGCCAGCCGAGCAGGATCTGCCCCTCGCTCCTCACCTGTTCGCCGATATGGGCTTCGCAGGCATGGCGCAGGGCGGGATCCTGCGGCAGGAACACGCAGCCGGCGGCGTAGTCGCCCTCGCCCGGAAGGGTGATCCCCACCTTGGCGGCCTCGGCCCGCAGGAAGGCGTCGGGCAACTGAATCAGGATGCCGGCGCCGTCACCGGCCTTGGGGTCGGCCCCAACCGCACCGCGATGGGTGAGATTGACCAGAATCTCCAATCCATCGCGAATGATGTCGTGCGATTTGCGATTCTTGATGTCGACAATGAATCCGACACCGCACGCATCATGTTCGTGCCGCGGGTCGTAGAGTCCCTGAGCCTCTGGCAGTCCGCTCATCTTCACAACGCTTCCTTATTCGCCGCCGCCCGCCCCGCTAGGGGAACCGGGGGCGATAACCGGTTTTCGACATCGAAGAGATGCGGGCACGACCGCACCCCTGCCCGATCGCGCGCCCGCGATCAGCCAAAGCGGTCCTTCATACGGCATTCCGCCAGCTTCGCCAAGTCCAGGAAATCGCCACCGAACCACGTCGCCCCCCTCTGCGGGATATAGGGGTTATCCCGCAGGCGTCCTCCGGGCCATCACCATGCTTTGACAGCGTACAAAATTGATGGCCTTATTTGGTGGCCATAAAGACAACGGAGCAGGCGCGGCGGCGGGAAATGCCCCCGGCGCATATGCCCCGGAAGGACACCGCGGGAGAGTGCCCATGGGCGATGACTTCATCGTCGAAACAAGATCCTTAACCAAGGAATTCAAGGGATTCGTCGCGGTTTCCGACGTCAACCTTCGAGTAAGGCGCCACACCATTCACGCCCTGATCGGGCCGAACGGCGCGGGGAAGACCACCTGCTTCAATCTGGTCACCAAATTCCTGATCCCGACGCGCGGCCAAATCCTGTTCAACGGCCGCGACATCACCAATACCGAGCCGGCGGCCATCGCCCGCCAGGGCATGGTGCGGTCATTCCAGATCTCGGCGGTGTTCGGCCATCTGACGGTGCTGGAGAATGTGCGGGTGGCGCTGCAACGGGTGCAAGGCACCTCGTTCCACTTCTGGCGCTCGGGCGCCTGCCTTGACTCGCTGAACCAGCGCGCCGACGAACTGATCGAGGCGGTGGGCATCGCCGAGTATCGCGACACCCCCGCCGGCGAGCTGTCCTACGGCCGCAAGCGCGCGCTGGAGATCGCCACCACACTGGCGCTCGACCCCGAGATGCTGTTGCTGGACGAACCCATGGCCGGCATGGGGACCGAGGACGTCAAGCGGACCGCCGAACTGATCCGCCGGGTGGCGGCCAAACGCACCGTGCTGATGGTCGAGCATAACCTGTCGGTGGTCGCCGACCTGTCCGACACCATCACGGTGCTGAAACTGGGCAAGGTGCTGGCCGAAGGCAGCTATGCCGAAATCTCGACCAATCCCGAAGTGGTGGAAGCCTACATGGGTTCCGGCCACGCCGACACGAGCCATGGGGCCGCCGGTCATGCCTGAGCCAAGCATTCTTCTCTCGGTCAAGGACCTGCACGCCCACTACGGCGAGTCCCACGTGCTGCACGGCATGACCTTCGACGTCCCCAAGGGCGAGGTGGTGACCCTGCTGGGCCGCAACGGCGTCGGCAAGACCACCACCATGCGGTCGATCATGGGCATCGTCGCCAAGCGCGCGGGATCGATCCGTTACAACGGCACCGAGACGGTGGGGCTGCCATCGAACCGTATCGCCCGGCTGGGCATCGCCTATTGCCCCGAGGAGCGAGGCATCTTCTCGTCGCTGTCGGTGCGGGAGAATCTGGTGTTGCCGCCGGTGATCAAGCCCGGCGGACTGTCGCTGGAGGAAGTCTACGAACTTTTCCCCCGCCTGCTGGAGCGAGCCGGCAGCCAGGGCACCAAGCTGTCGGGCGGCGAACAGCAGATGCTGGCCATCGCCCGCATCCTGCGCACCGGCGCCGAGATGCTGCTGCTCGACGAGCCGACCGAGGGGCTGGCCCCGGTCATCGTCCAGCATATCGGCGATATCATCCGGCAACTGCGCCAGCGGGGCTTCACCATTTTGCTGGTGGAACAGAACTTTCACTTCGCCGCCACCGTCGCCGACCGCCACTATGTGGTCGAGCACGGCCAAGTGATCGACATGATCCCTAACGCGGATCTGGCGGCCAACATGGACAAGCTGAAGACCTATCTTGGCGTTTGATCAAAACGAAAAAACAATCGGGAGAATCGTCACCATGATCATGAAAAGGCTAATGTTGAGCGCCGCGGCGCTTGCCCTGTCCGCCGGCGTGGCGCAGGCCCAGTACAGCGACAACAAGGTGAAGATCGGCATTCTCACCGACCTGTCGGGCACCTATTCCGATCTGGCCGGCAAGGGCACCATCGTCGCCGCCCAGATGGCCATCGAAGACTTCGGCGGCAAGGTCAATGGCCTGCCCATCGAACTGGTCTCGGCCGATCACCAGAACAAGGCCGACATCGCCTCGTCCATCGCGCGCAAGTGGTACGATACCGAGGGTGTCGACGCCATCGCCGAACTGGTGACCACCGCCGCCGCCATCGCGGTACGCGAGGTCGCCAAGGAAAAGGGCAAGATCGATCTCAATTCCGGTGCCGCCTCGACACCGCTGACCAACGACAAGTGCTCGCCCACCGGCTTCCACTGGACCTACGACACCTACGCCATGGCCGCCGGCACCGCCAACGCCGTGGTCAAGAGCGGCGGCAAGTCCTGGTTCTTCCTGACCGCCGACTACGCCTTCGGCCATAATCTCCAGGCCCAGACCGAACGCGTGGTCAAGGCCAACGGCGGCGAGGTCAAGGGCTCGGTCCGCCACCCGTTCCCCAACGCCGACTTCTCCTCGTTCCTGTTGCAGGCCCAGTCCTCGGGCGCCCAGATCATCGGCCTCGCCAACGCCGGCGCCGATACCATCAACGCCATCAAGCAGGCCAAGGAATTCGGCATCACCCAGGGTGGCCAGAAGCTGGCCGGCCTGCTGGTGTTCATCACCGACGTCAACTCGCTCGGGCTGGAGACCGCCCAGGGCATGGTGCTGACCACCGGGTTCTACTGGGATATGGACGAGGGCACCCGCGCCTTCTCCAAGCGGTTCGCCGAGCGCATGAACGGCAAGATGCCGTCCATGGTGCAGGCGGGCGTCTATTCCCAGGTGACCCATTACCTGAAGGCCGCCGCCGCCGCCAAGACCGACGAAGGCATCAAGGTCGCCGACAAGATGCGCGAACTGCCGATCCAGGACTTCTTCGCCAAGAACGGCAAGATCCGCGCCGACGGCCGCATGGTTCACGACATGTATCTGGCCCAGGTCAAGGCCCCGGCCGAGTCCAAGGGGCCGTGGGACTATTATAAGATCATGCGTACCATCCCCGGCGACGAGGCCTTCCAGCCCCTCGCCGAGAGCACCTGCCCGCTGGTGAAGAAGTAGGATACGGCCGGGACGCCGGGTAACCGGCGTCCCATCGGCCGAGGGGGGACCACGACGCCATGATGACCATATTCGGCATTCCGACCCAGGCCCTGTTCGGGCAGCTGCTGCTGGGCCTCATCAATGGCGCGTTCTACGCCATGCTCAGCCTGGGGCTGGCGCTGATTTTCGGCCTGCTCAACATCGTCAATTTCAGCCACGGCGCGCTCTATATGATGGGAGCCTTCGTCGCCTGGCTGCTGCTGACCTATCTGGGAGCCGGTTACTGGCTGGCGCTGATCATCGCGCCGCTGGCCGTGGCCGTGTTCGGCATCATCTGCGAACGGTTCCTGCTGAGCCGCCTTTACAAGCTTGACCACCTTTACGGCCTGCTGCTGACCTTCGGGCTGGCGCTGGTAATCGAAGGACTGTTCCGCCAGCTCTATGGCATTTCCGGCATGCCTTACGCCGTGCCCAAGGAATTGCAGGGCGGCTGGAACCTGGGTTTCATGTATCTGCCCATTTATCGCGGCTGGGTGGTGGTGGCATCGCTGGTGCTGTGCCTGGGCTCGTGGCTGCTGATCGAGAAAACCAAGCTGGGCGCCTATCTGCGCGCCGCCACCGAGAACGCCACCCTGGTACAGGCATTCGGCATCAACGTGCCGATGATGGTGACGCTGACCTATGGGTTCGGCGTCGCCCTGGCGGCCATCGCCGGGGTACTGGCGGCGCCGATCTATTCGGTCAATCCGCTGATGGGCTCGAACCTGATCATCGTGGTGTTCGCGGTGGTGGTGATCGGCGGCATGGGCTCGATCCTGGGCGCGGTCATCACCGGATTCCTGCTGGGGCTGGTGGAGGGGTTGACCAAGGTGTTCTACCCCGAAGCCGCCAGCACGGTGATCTTCGTCGTGATGGCCATCGTGCTGCTGATCAAACCGGCCGGGCTGTTCGGAAAGCGGAGCTGATAACATGAACCGTCTCACTCCGCAGGTCATCTTGGTCCTCGCGCTCATCGCCGCGGCGATCGTCGCCCCCTTCGGCGTCTACCCCATCTTCCTGATGAAGGGACTGTGCTTCGGCCTGTTCGCCGCCGCCTTCAACCTGCTGCTGGGCTATGTCGGCCTGCTGTCGTTCGGCCACGCCATGTTTTTCGGCTTTTCCGCCTACATCACCGCCCACACCGCGAAGGAATGGGGCCTGACGCCGGAACTGGCCATCCTGGCCGGCGTCGCCGTCGCCACCCTCCTGGGCGCCGCCGCCGGCTGGCTGGCCATCCGCCGGTCGGGCATCTATTTCGCCATGGTGACCCTGGCCTTCTCGCAGATGATGTATTTCGTCGCGGTGCAAGCCCCCTTCACCCATGGTGAGGATGGCATCCAGGGCGTGCCGCGCGGCCATCTGTTCGGCCTGATCGACCTGTCCGACACCTTCGCCATGTACTATTTCGTCCTCGCGGTATTCGTGGCCTCGCTATTATTCATCAACCGGGTGGTCACCTCGCCGTTCGGCCAGGTGCTGAAAGCCATCCGCGACAACGAGCCGCGCGCCATATCTCTGGGGTATCAGGTCGATCGCTACAAGCTGCTGGCCTTTACCCTGTCGGCGGGACTGGCGGGATTGGCGGGATCACTGAAGTCGCTGGTGTTCCAGCTGGCGTCGCTGGCCGATGTTCACTGGCACGCCTCGGGCGAGGTGGTGCTGATGACCCTGCTGGGTGGCGTCGGCACCATCTTCGGCCCCACCGCCGGAGCGTTCCTGGTGGTGGCGATCCAGAACTATTTCTCCGAGGCCGGATCGTGGGTGACCATCATTCAGGGCATGATCTTCGTCGTTTGCGTCCTGCTGTTCCGCAGCGGTATGATCGGGGTGCTGGCGCCGTGGCTGAAGCGGCGCGGTCTTACCGGATGAGGGAGCGCTCCCGGACATGACCGAATCCGTGCAACGTCGCCGAGAACTGCTGGCGAGCACGCCGCTGTTCGGCTCGATTCCGGCGACGCTGCTGGACGAACTGGCGGTCAAGGCCAAGACCATCAGGCTGGATGCCCGCGAGACCATTTTTTCCAAGGGCGATCCAGGTGACCGGTTGTATCTGGTCACCAAGGGGCTGGTGCGCATCGGCGTCCTGTCGGCCGAGGGCCGCGAGGTCACCTATGGCATGATCCGGGTCGGTGAACTGTTCGGCGAGATCGCGGTTCTGGACGGCGGCGCCCGCTCCGCCGACGCCACCGCCATGGAGGCGACCGACCTTCTGGCGCTGGAACGCAAGGACGTCACCGGCTTTCTCCAGCGCCACCCCAACCAAGCCCTACACCTGCTCAAGGTACTGTGCGACCGGGTACGCCGCGCCGACGACCTGCTGGAGGACATCGTTTTCCTATCGCTGCCCGGACGGCTGGCCAAGCATCTGCTGGTGCTCGACGCCACCTTCGGCACCCGCGAACGGCCGCAAGGCCCCGCCACCATCCGCCTGTCGCAACAGGAGGTGGCCGACCACCTCGGCATCAGCCGCGAAAGCGTCAACAAGGTGCTGTCCAAATGGGAACAGGCGGGCATCGTCACCCTGGGGCGCGGCCAGATCACCCTGAACCGTACCGGCGCGCTGGAAGAATTCGTCACTCCACCCTGACGCTTGTGTGACGACGTTCACAGACGGCATCGGCGATCCGACGTAGTCTTGCCCCAGATCACGACTTCTGCGGTGTCCGTCCCCTCCTCTGAACGAACGAACGGGACGCAAGACGGGCCCGAGGATGGCTTGGGGCATTACCTCTGGGCGGAAAGCCCCCGACGCCTGAACCGGCGCCGGGGGCTTTTCTTCACGTCCGGCTGGGAACCGTTACCCGTCCATCCTGGCCGTAGAGCTGGCGGGCCCGCTTCTCGAAGGCCGAGACCATGACCTGCACCGCCTCGTTGAATAACGCGCCGATCAGCTTTTGCAGCATCTTGGACCTGAACTCGAAATCGACGAAAAAGTCGATTTCGGTGCCGCCATCGGGCAAAGCCCGGAAAACCCAATGATTATTGAGATGATGAAACGGCCCTTCGGTATAGGCGACATCCAGCCGATCCGGCCGGTTTAACGTCACCCGCGAGGTGAAGCGTTCACGCACCATCTTGAAGCCGATCATCAGATCGGCGATCACCACGTCGCCGTCACGGCTACGGACCCGTGCCGCCACGCACCACGGTAAAAAATCGGGATAGCGCTCCACGTCCGCGACCAGATCGAACAGCTGATCCGGGGTATAGGGCAGCAGCCGCTGCTCGGCATGGGTCGGCATCAGGATGCCCCCTGCCGACGCCGGCGTTCCGCCCGCAACGCCTCGAAATCCCGGTCGGCGTGATGCGATGAGCGCGTCAACGGCGTCGCCGCCACCATCAGGAACCCCTTCGAGATCGCCATGGCGCGGTAATCGTCGAATTCCTCGGGCGGAATGAACCGCTCGACGGCGGCATGCTTGGGGGTGGGCTGCAAGTACTGGCCGATGGTAATGAATTCGACTCCGGCCGAGCGCATGTCGTCCATCACCTGAAGCACCTCGGGCCGCGTCTCACCCAGCCCGACCATGATACCGGATTTGGTGAAGATAGATGGGTCAATATCCTTGACCCTTTGCAGCAGGCGCAGCGACTCGAAATAGCGCGCGCCGGGGCGGATGCCGGGATAAAGTCGTGGCACCGTTTCCAGATTGTGATTGAACACGTCGGGCCGGGCACGGGCGACCCGCTCCACCGCGTCGCCCTTGTCGCGGAAATCGGGGGTCAGCACCTCGATGCTGCACTCGGCCGACTGGGAGCGGATGCGCTCGATACAGGCGACGAACTGGAAGGCACCACCATCGGCAAGGTCGTCGCGATCCACCGAGGTGATGACCACATGCCGCAGTCCCATGGCCTTGACCGACTCGGCCAAGTGTTCGGGCTCGGCCGGGTCCACCGCGCCGGGCTTGCCGGTCTTGACGTTGCAGAAGGCGCAGGCGCGGGTACAGGTGTCGCCCAGGATCATGAAGGTGGCGTGCCGGTGCTTCCAGCACTCGCCGATATTGGGGCAGGCGGCTTCCTCGCACACGGTGTGCAGATTCTTCTGGCGCATCAACCGGCGTACTTCGGCGGCCTCTTCCGAGGTCGGCGCCTTGACCCGAATCCACGCCGGCTTGCGCGGGCTGGGGTTGTCCGGCTTCCTGGCCTTCTCGGGATGGCGGAGGGGGGGTGAATCGGTCATAGGCTAGATTTCGCCTCCCGATGAACCGAGGTCAAGCCCGGAATCAAAAACGCGGGCGATACGCCCGCGTTCCGACTAGACGTGCACCGCCCGCCCATAGGCGTCAAGCACCGACTCATGCATCATTTCCGACAGAGTCGGATGGGGGAATATGGTGTGCATCAGCTCGGCCTCGGTGGTTTCCAGGGTCTTGGCGACCACATAGCCTTGTATCATCTCGGTGACCTCGGCGCCGATCATATGGGCGCCCAGCAGTTCGCCGGTCTTGGCGTCGAACACCGTCTTGATCATGCCCTCGGTCTCACCCAGCGCGATGGCCTTGCCGTTGGCCATGAAGGGGAAGCGGCCGACCTTGACCTGATAGCCCTTGGCCTTGGCCTTGGCCTCGCTCAGCCCCACCGACGCCACCTGGGGATGGCAGTAGGTGCAGCCGGGAATCTTGCCCATGTCGAGGGGATGCACGTCGGGCAGCCCCTTGATCTTCTCGACGCAGATGATGGCTTCGTGGCTGGCCTTGTGCGCCAGCCAGGGGGCGCCGGCGATGTCGCCGATGGCGTAGATGCCGGACTCGCCGGTACGGCAATACTCATCGGTGACGACGTGGGTCTTTTCGACCTTGATCCTTGTGCCCTCCAGGCCGATGCCTTCGACGTTGCCGACGATACCGATGGCGGTGATGACCCGGTCAACGGAGATCTCGTGGGCCTTGCCACCGGCTTCGACGGAAACGGTGACGTCGGCGGCGGCCTTCCTGATCCCCTTGATGGCAGCGCCGGTCAGGATCTTCATGCCTTGTTTCTCGAATGATTTCCGGGCCATGGCGGAGATTTCCTCGTCTTCCACCGGAAGTACCCGATCCATCATCTCAACCACGGTGACATCGGCACCGAGGGCATTGAAGAAGCTGGCGAATTCGATGCCGATAGCGCCGGATCCGATCACCAGCAAGCGCTTCGGCATGGTGTCGGGCACCAGGGCTTCCTTGTAGGTCCAGATGAACTTGCCGTCGGGCTCGAAGCCGGGCAGCACCCGGGCACGGGCGCCGGTGGCCAGGATGATATGGGGGGCCGAAAGGGTATCCTTGCCCTCGACCGCGACCTTGCCGCCGCCTGCCAGCTTGGCATTGCCCTCGATCACCGTAACCTTGTTCTTTTTCAGCAGATGCTTGACGCCGCCCTGAAGCTGGGCGGAAACCCCGCGCGACCGTGCCACCACCTTGGGCAGGTCGAAGCCGATCTGCCCCGCCGACAGGCCATAGGACGCCGCATGCTGCATGTTGCGGTAGATCTCGGCCGAGCGCAGCAGCGCCTTGGTCGGAATACAGCCCCAGTTGAGGCAAATGCCGCCCAGGTGCTCGCGTTCCACCAGCGCAGTCCTTAGTCCCAACTGGGCGGCACGGATGGCGGCAACATAGCCGCCCGGCCCGCCGCCGATGACGATGAGGTCGAAGCTGTTATCGGCCATGATTGTTCTCCAGGTTCAGCGGCGTCCACGCCTGCTTGAAGTCGAATTCCAGGTCATGCTCGGCGACGTAGTGCTCGACGAAGGCGTCGAAATCACCGCCGAACCGAGCATCGATAAAGGTTTGCAGCGCCCGGGCCTTGCCACGGTAGAGCGGCATCAGGTCGAATCGCCACGACCCGCCCGACCGCTCCGCCGTCACCACCTCGCCCTCGTCATTGCCGTCGAACAGCAGATGGAGGCGTGGCCGGTCGGAATCTTCGCCCTCGCCCACCAGCCCACCGAGTTCCCACGCCTCGATCATGACATCGAGATAGGGAAAGGCGGTAAACGCCAGGACAAAGGCCGCACCGGGCGGAGCGCCGGTCATGTCGGCGGGAACCGGCATGCCGCGATAGCGCAGGATCCAGAACCGCGCCAGGGCATCGATTCCGTCCAGTTCAGCCCGCCCGCCCGCCTGGTAAAGCCCCAGCAACGTTTCGCCCCAGGCCAGGGACCCGCCCGCCACCCGCCCGGCGATCAGCGGGAAGCGAGCATCCATGAAGTCGGCCTTGAGATTCTCGAAGGCGGCCCGGACGGCGGCGACCACGATCACGGCCCCCTACAGCAGCATGGACAGCGGATCTTCGATCAGCTTGCGGAAGGCGGCAAGGAATTCTGCCCCGACGGCGCCATCGACGACACGATGATCCACCGACAGGGTGCAGGTCATCACCGTCGCCACCGCCAGCGCGCCGGCCTTGACCACCGGCCGCTGCTCGCCCGCACCCACCGCCAGGATACACCCCTGCGGCGGGTTGATGATGGCGGCGAAATCCTTGATGCCGAACATCCCCAGGTTGGAAATGGTGAAGCCGCCGCCCTGGAATTCCTCGGGCTTCAGCTTGCCGTCGCGCGCCTTGGCGGCCAGGGCCTTCATCTCGTTGGAAATTTCGGCCAAACCCTTGTGGTCGGCATGGTGAACGATGGGGGTGATAAGCCCCGAGGGCGTCGCCACCGCCACCGAAATATCGATGTCGGTATAGCGCCTGATCGCGTCCTCGCCCCACGAGGCATTGGCCGCCGGCACCTTCTTCAGGGCCAGCGCCACGGCCCGGACGACGAAATCGTTGACCGACAGCTTGTAGGCGTCGGAGCGGCCGTTGAGGTCGGCCCGCACCTTCAACAGGGCATCCAGTTCGCAGTCGATGGACAGATAGAAATGGGGAATGGTCGCCTTGGCCTCGGTAAGGCGGCGGGCGATGACCTTGCGCATGGACGAGTTGGGGATCTCCTCGAACGCCGGCTCGAACGGGCTGGCGGCGGCCGGAGCCGGCTTGGCGGCGGCGGCGGCGGGAGCGGGAGCGGCGGCGGGAGCGGCGGCGGCCTTGGCCGGGCCGGCTGATAGGGCAGCCTCGACGTCGGCCTTGACGATACGACCATGGGGGCCGGAACCTCGAACCGCCTTCAGATCGACGCCGCCATCCTTGGCGATGCGCCGGGCCAGCGGGCTGGCGAAAACGCGGTCACCGACGGCATGCGCCGATGGCGCGGCGGCGGCGGCGGGAGCGGAAACCGCGGGGACCGAAGCGGCGACCGGAGCGCAAGCCGCGGCAATCACCGGAGCCGCCGCGATCGCCGAGGCGTCCTCGCCGTCCAGCAACAGTACGCCGATAAGGGCGTTGACCGCGACGCCCGAGCTGCCTCCGGGAACCACGATCTTTCCCAGCACGCCTTCGTCGACGGCCTCGAACTCCATGGTGGCCTTGTCGGTCTCGATCTCGCAGAGGATATCACCGGACTTGACGGCGTCCCCTTCATTCTTGAGCCACTTGGCCAGATTGCCCTCGGTCATGGTCGGCGACAGGGCGGGCATCAGAATATTGACAGGCATGTGAAGTCCCCCCTCTCAGCGGCGATAACAGACGGCGCGGGCAGCCTCGGCCACCTGATCCGGCTGCGGCAGGGCCAGCTTTTCCAGATTGGCGGCATAAGGCATGGGCACGTCGGCCCCCGCCACCCGCACCACCGGCGCGTCCAGCCAATCGAAAGCGTGCTCCATCATCAGGGCGGCGATTTCCGAGCCGATGCCGGCCACCGCCCAACCCTCCTCCACATTGACGATGCGGTTGGTCTTTTTCACCGAGGCGACGATTGTCGCCACGTCCAGCGGCCGGATCGAGCGCAGGTTGATCACCTCGGCCTCGATCCCCTCGGCCTTGAGCAGCTCGGCGGCATCCAGCGCCACCTGCACCATGCGGGAATAGGCGGTGATGGTGACGTGCGCCCCGGCACGCTCGATCTTGGCCCGGCCGATGGGCACGACGAAATCGGGATCGTCGGGCACGTCGAAGCTTTGGCCGTAGAGCAGCTCGTTTTCCAGGAACACCACCGGATTGGGATCACGGATGGCGGCCTTGAGCAGGCCCTTGGCGTCGGCGGCACTCCACGGCGCCACCACCTTGAGGCCGGGACAATGGGCATACCACGAGGCGTAGTCCTGGCTATGCTGGGCGCCGACACGGGACGCGGCACCGTTGGGGCCGCGGAATACGATGGAACAGGGCTGCTGACCACCCGACATATACAGCGTTTTGGCCGCCGAATTGATGACGTGGTCGATGGCCTGCATCGAGAAGTTCATGGTCATGAATTCGACGATCGGCTTCAGCCCGGCATAACCGGCGCCGCAGGCCAGACCGGCAAAGCCCATCTCGGTGATGGGGGTATCGATCACCCGTTCGGCCCCGAATTCCTCCAACAGACCCTGGCTGACCTTGTAGGCGCCCTGATACTGGGCAACCTCCTCGCCCAGCAGGAACACCTTGGGATCGGCCCTCATCTCCTCGGCCATGGCATCGCGCAACGCTTCGCGCACCGTCTGGCGCTTGAAGCTGGCGTAGACCTTCTCGTCGGGAGCGGCCGGCGGCAACGCAACCGCCGCCGGAGCGGCGGCGACGGGCGTCGGCGCGACGGCCGTCGCCGCAATCGCGGCGGGCGCGGCCGACAGCGACGCGGCATCCTCGCCCTCGCCCAGCAACAGGGCGATGGGGGTATTGACCGCCACCCCCTCGGTCCCGGCGGCGACCAGGATCTTGCCCAGTACCCCGTCCTCGACGGCCTCCATCTCCATGGTGGCCTTATCGGTCTCGATCTCGGCCAGTACATCGCCGGCCTTGACGGCGTCGCCCTCGGCCTTCAGCCAGTTGGCCAACTTGCCCTCGGTCATGGTCGGCGACAGCGCCGGCATCAGAACTTGAATCGGCATTGGTCTATTCCCCTCGCCTTCAGGCTTCGATCAGCACGTCGGTCCACAGCTCGGACGGGTCCGGCTCGGGACTGGACTGCGAAAAATCGGCAGCTTCGCCGACCAGGGCCTTGACCTCGCGGTCGATGTCCTTGAGGCCGGCCTCATCGATGATGCCGTCGGCCAGCAGCTTTTCCTTAAGCTGGTCGATGGGGTCGTGCTGCTCGCGCATGCGGGTGACTTCCTCCTTGCTCCGGTACTTGGCCGGATCGGACATGGAGTGGCCGCGATAGCGATAGGTCATCATCTCCAGGATATAAGGCCCCTGGCCCGAGCGGGCATGGGCCAGCGCCCGGATGGCGGCGTCGCGCACCGCAAGGACGCTCATGCCGTTGACCGCCTCACCGGGGATGCCATAGGCGGCACCGCGCTTGTACAGCTCCTGCCCGGCGGCATGACGTTCGGACGAGGTGCCCATGGCATATTTGTTGTTCTCGATCACGAACACCACCGGCAGCTTCCACAGCGAGGCCATGTTGAAGGATTCATAGACCTGGCCCTGATTGACCGCGCCGTCACCGCAATAGACGTGGGCGACACCGCCATCCTTGCTGTACTTATGGGCGAAGCCGAGACCGGCGCCCAACGGCACCTGGGCACCGACGATACCGTGGCCGCCGTAAAAGCGCTTCTCACGCGAAAACATGTGCATGGAACCGCCCTTGCCGCGCGAATAGCCGCCGGCACGCCCGGTCAGTTCGGCCATCACCCCCTTGGGGTCCATGCCGCAGGCCAGCATGTGTCCGTGATCGCGATAGCTGGTGATACAGGAGTCGGCCGCCCCGGCCGCCGCCTGCATGCCGATCACCACCGCTTCCTGACCGATGTAGAGATGGCAGAAGCCGTTGATCAGCCCCATGCCGTAAAGCTGGCCGGCCTTCTCCTCGAAGCGGCGGACCAGCAACATCTCGCGGTAATAGCCGACAAGCTCCTTGGCGGAAGCCTCGGAAGCTCCCCGCTCTTTTTTCTTGATAGCCATGGTTCCTCCCTGGGACACCGATCGTTCGTCTGGCGCAATAGGTAACGCATACTTCCCTATTTAGCAAGCGCCGATTCCGGCTATTCCGTTATTTTGCAATGCGGTATGACCAATTAACCTAATTGTCGTTAATTGTCACCGGACATGGTGCGCCGCAGCACAAATCGGGGCCGCCACCCCCTATCCGCGAGAGGAGGCGACATGCATGTGGGGATGCCCACGGCGATTGGAAAGGGCCGCCTCAGTGTTTGGGAATAAGCGGCAGAAAAGCGGCGTGAAGGCGCAGGCAGGCCTCCCTCATCCCGCACCCATCACCCGAGGAAATGCAGGCCGAGCTTTCATCGATCATGCGGACCAGCACATCGGTTTCCCCCCGGTCGATCGCGGCGAGAATAAGCTTGACCCTGTCTGGCAGGCAATTGGCGCGACTGTTCACCGGAGACACCTGAAAGACGTCCTGTCACCGGGAAATATGCTACCTGCCGTAGCCGTCCGCCACAATCGGCAAAGCCAGCCCCAGACGCATGGCAGAGACGCGCCGACTGCGGAACCTACCGCCTCTTGTCGAACACGACGACTTCGCCGTCGCGCCCCATGTTGAGCATGATGCGGGCACGCTCTTCCAGCATGTCGGGATCGAGATGATCGGGGCGCAGCAGCAACACCCGGTGCTCCATCTCCTGGCGCTCGGACGACACCCTGGACAGCCGCATCTCGGCAATCTGAATCTCGTTGTGCAGCCGCAGATACGCAAGAACCCCGCGATCGCCCTCCACCGTATGGTAGGCGAAATAAGTAACCGCCCCCAGCCCGATCAATGGGCCGGCAAGATGACGAAATCGGCGGTTGAGTTCCTGCAACATGAGAAGGATGGAATCACACCCGGATTCCCGCCGTCAACATGCCCGGAGTCCGTTGATTCATTTTTTGTACCCGCGAGTCATTGCTGTTGCAGAAATGACTCACTTTTGGCCGATGAGACGGGAACAGAAGGGCGACAGTCAAAACAAAACGGCCGGGAAGTCACCTCCCCGGCCGTCTCGACGGGAATCCGATACCGACGGATCAGCGCCGCATGATGCCCTGGCCGGCATAGCGGGCGGCCGAGCCCAGCAGTTCCTCGATACGGATCAGCTGATTGTATTTGGCGATACGGTCGGACCGCGACATCGAGCCGGTCTTGATCTGGCCGCAATTGGTCGCCACCGCCAGATCGGCGATGGTGGAATCCTCGGTCTCGCCGGAGCGATGGCTCATCACCGCCGTATAGCCCGCCTTGTGGGCCATATCGACGGTCTCCAGGGTCTCGGACAGGGTGCCGATCTGGTTGACCTTGACCAGAATCGAATTGCCGATACCGTCCTCGATGCCACGGGCGAGGCGCTCGGGATTGGTGACGAACAGGTCGTCACCCACCAACTGCACCTTGGCCCCCAGCGCCTCGGTCAGCAGCGCCCAGCCCTCCCAATCGTCCTCGGCGCAACCATCCTCGATCGAGATGATGGGATAGGAATTGACCAGCTTGGCGTAGAACTTGACCAGACCCTTCTGGTCATAGGTCTTCTTGGCGCCGGCCATGACGTACTTGCCGTCCTTGAAGAACTCGGACGAGGCGCAGTCCAGCGCCAGCATCACGTCGTCGCCCGGCTTGAAGCCGGCCGTCTCGATGGATTTGACGATGAAGTCCAGTGCCTGCTCGGCGCTTTTCAGATTGGGGGCGAAACCGCCTTCGTCGCCGACATTGGTGTTGTGGCCGGCGTCCTTCAAGGTCTTCTTCAGGGCGTGGAACACCTCGGCACCGGTCCGGATGGCCTCGGCCACCGACGACGCCCCCACCGGCATGATCATGAATTCCTGGATGTCGATGGGATTGTCGGCGTGGGCGCCGCCGTTGATGATGTTCATCATCGGCACCGGCAACAGCGACGCGAAGGCGCCGCCGACATAGCGATAGAGCGGCAGGCCGGCCTCTTCCGCCGCGGCCTTGGCGGCGGCCAGCGACACGCCGAGAATGGCGTTGGCACCCAGCCGGCTCTTGTTGGCGGTGCCATCCAGGTCGATCATGGTCCGGTCGAGCACCACCTGATCCTCGGCGTCCATGCCGGACAGGGCGTCATAGATCTCGCCGTTGACCGACTCCACCGCCTTTTGAACGCCCTTGCCGCCATAGCGCCGCTTGTCGCCGTCACGCAGCTCGACGGCCTCGTGGACGCCGGTCGAGGCGCCCGACGGCACCGCGGCGCGGCCGATGATGCCGGTCTCCAGCACCACGTCGACCTCGACGGTGGGATTGCCGCGGGAATCAAGAATTTCGCGGGCGTGAATGTCGATAATGGCGGTCATCGGAACTCTCCCCTGTAACGGATGACGGTGGGATCAATCGATTGCGACGGGATGGCACTTGGCAGTGGCGTCGAGCTTCATCAGCACCTCGATCAGCGCCGGCATATCGGCCAGCCGGATCATGTTCGGACCGTCGGAAGGCGCCTTGTCGGGGTCGGGATGGCATTCGATGAACACCCCGGCGACACCGACGGCGACGGCGGCACGGGCCAGCACCGGGGCAAAGCGGCGGTCGCCGCCCGAGGAATTGCCCTGGCCGCCCGGCGACTGCACCGCGTGGGTGGCGTCCATGATCACCGGCCAGCCGGTGCGCGCCATGATCGGCAGGGCGCGCATGTCGGTGACCAGGGTGTTGTAGCCGAACGAGGCGCCGCGCTCGGTCAGCATGATTCGGGAATTACCGGTACTTTCGACCTTGGCGGCGACGTTGGCCATATCCCAGGGGGCCAGGAACTGCCCCTTCTTGACGTTGACGGCAACGCCGGAGCGGCCGGCGGCGACCAGCAGGTCGGTCTGGCGGCAGAGGAAGGCGGGAATCTGAAGCACGTCCACCGCTTTGGCCGCGATGATGCATTGCTCCTCGGTGTGGACGTCGGTCAGTACCGGCACCCCCAGGCTTTCGCGGATCTCGGCGAAGATGGGCAGCGCCTTTTCCAGTCCGACGCCGCGCTTGCCCGCCAGACTGGTGCGATTGGCCTTGTCGAACGACGACTTGTAGATCAGGTCGATGCCGGCCTCGTCCGCCACGGTCTTCAGCGCGCTGGCGCATTCCAGGGCGTGGGCGCGGCTTTCCATCTGGCACGGCCCGGCGATCAGAACCAGCGGCAGGTCGTTGCCGACGATGACCTTGCCGATGGCGACGTGGTGACGGTTGGTCATGACGACCTCACACCAGACGGGATTGCCGCACCGCCGCCGCGATGAAGCTGGTGAACAGCGGATGGGGATCGAACGGCTTGGACTTCAGTTCCGGATGGAACTGGACGCCGACGAACCAGGGATGGTCGGGGAACTCGACCATCTCGGGCAGCACGCCATCGGGCGACATGCCGCAGAACGACAGCCCGGTCTTTTCGAGAGCGCCCTTGTAGTCCAGGTTGACTTCGTAACGGTGGCGATGGCGTTCGGAGATACGCTGCACGCCGTAAATCTGGCGGACGCGCGAGCCCTGCTTGAGGTCGCACTCGTAGGCGCCAAGCCGCATGGAGCCGCCGAGATCGCCACCGGCCGCACGCTTTTCCCGCATGTTGCCCTTCATCCACTCGGTCATCAGGCCAACCACCGGGCTGTCGCAGGGACCGAACTCGGTGGAACTGGCATCCTTGATACCGGCAAGATTACGGGCCGCCTCGATCACCGCCATCTGCATGCCAAAACAGATGCCGAAATACGGTACCCGGCGTTCGCGGGCGAATTTCACCGCCTCGACCTTGCCCTGGGCACCGCGCTCGCCAAAGCCACCCGGCACCAGAATACCGTGACAGGGTTCCAGATGCTGGACCACGTCGCCCTGCTCGAAGATCTGGCTGTCGATCCAGTTGAGCCGGACACGGACGTTATTGGCGATACCGCCGTGATGCAGCGCCTCGGCCAGAGACTTATAGCTGTCCAGCAGGCTGATGTATTTTCCGACCACGGCAATGGTCACTTCGCCCTCGGGCTGGCGGATGCGATCGACGATGGTGCTCCACCGCTTGAGCTCGGGCGCCGGAGCGTCGAGCCCGAAATGGCGGCAGACCACGTCGTCCATGCCCTGGTCGTGATAGCTGATCGGCACCTGATAGATGGTATCGACGTCGAGAGCGGGAATGACCGCGTCGGGAGCGACGTTGCAGAACAGGGCGATCTTGCGGCGCTCGCCTTCCGGAATCTCGCGATCGCAACGGCACATCAGCATGTCGGGCTGAATGCCGACACTCAGCAATTCCTTGACCGAATGCTGGGTCGGCTTGGTCTTGAGCTCGCCCGCCGAAGGAATGTAAGGCACCAGGGTCAGATGAACGAACATCGCCCGGCGGCGACCCAGTTCGTTGCCCAACTGGCGGATCGCCTCCAGGAATGGCAGGCTTTCGATATCGCCCACCGTGCCGCCGATCTCGCACAGGCAGAAATCCTCGTCGGTCAGGTCACCCCGGATGAATTCCTTGATGGCGTCGGTGACATGAGGAATCACCTGGACGGTGGCGCCGAGATAGTCGCCGCGCCGTTCCTTGGCGATGACGTTGGAATAGATTCGCCCGGTGGTGATGTTGTCGCTTTTGCGCGACGCCACGCCGGTGAAGCGTTCGTAGTGCCCGAGGTCGAGATCGGTCTCGGCACCGTCGTCGGTGACGTAGACCTCGCCATGCTGATAGGGGCTCATGGTGCCGGGATCGACGTTGAGATAGGGGTCGAGCTTGCGCAGCCTGACCTTGAAGCCGCGCGCCTGCAACAGCGCCCCCAGCGCCGCCGACGCCAGCCCCTTGCCGAGTGAGGACACCACCCCGCCGGTGATGAAGATGAAGCGCGTCATCGGTCCCTCGTCCCCGTTCTCAAGCTTTGCCAATCATTTTCGACCGGCCCCCTGCCCCCAGAGCCGGCCAGGACCACCTAGCGCGTCAGCGGCGCGCTGGGTCCGGTCGGCGCCACCGGCTCGGCCGGTGCCGAAACCGGCGCGACATCGTTGATCCGCTCGAACGGCGAACCACCGCCGGTGCGGATATTGGCGATCAGCGCCAACCCCATGCTGGTGACGAAAAACGACCCCGCCAGGATGGCGGTGGTACGGGTCAGCAGGTTGCCTGCCGCCCGGCCGGACATCAGCCCGCCGCCACCGCCGCCGCCGATACCCAGGGCACCACCTTCGCTCCGCTGCAGCAGAATCACCCCCACCAGCGCAATGGCCAGGATCAGGTGAATAACGAGAATGATCGGAAAGACGTCCATGTGTAAGCCACCGCAAACAATTGATCGCCCGGCGGCGGGTTCCCGTCGGAACCGCGCCCGAGCGATAGAGAGAATGTTGCCGCAGGTTTTATCCCCGGCGGCGGAGGATGGCTAGTGCAATCTTCCGCCGCCGGTTGGATTCAACAGCTCTCGGCGATCGCCCAGAAGTCGGCGACCTTGAGGCTGGCGCCGCCGATCAGGCCGCCATCGACGTCCGGCAGCGCCAGCAGCTCGCGGGCGTTGTCGGGCTTCATCGAACCACCGTACAGGATCCGCATGCCGGCGGCGGCGGCGGCGCCCAGCTTTTTCACCAGTTCGGCACGGATGGCGGCATGCACCTCCTGGGCCTGGGCGGGAGTGGCGACCCGGCCGGTACCGATGGCCCAAACCGGTTCATAGGCGACAACGGTATTTTCCGGAGTGGCGCCATCGGGCAACGACCCCACCAGTTGCGAGCGGTTGACCTCCAGCGTCTGGCCGGCGTCACGCTGGGCCAGGGTTTCGCCGATGCAGACGATGGCGATCAATCCGGCGGCCAGGGCCGCTTCGGCCTTGGCCTTGACCTGTGCGTCGATCTCGGCGTGATCGGTGCGGCGCTCGGAATGTCCGACGATGGCGTAACGGCAGCCAAGATCCGCCAGCATGGCGGGCGAGGTGTCGCCGGTATGGGCACCGCTGGTCTTGGCATGACAATCCTGCCCGCCGACCGCCAACGCCGAGCCGGCTACCGCCTCGACCACCGGGACGATCAGGGTGAAAGGCGGGCAAACCAGCAGGTCGCACGCCGGCGCCGGCCCAGCCGCCAGTTTGGCGGCCAAGCCCTTGGCCAGGGCGGTTCCATCGGCCCTGAGACCGTTCATTTTCCAGTTTCCGGCGATCAGTTTGCGACGTGCGGACATATTGACTTTTCTCCCTTGTGGGTCCGAAAGCGGTATAACACCAAATCCCGACGGCGATGAAGACCACTTCCATGTTGCGGCCCCCCTGCCCCGTCCTTATTATGCGCGCTGCCGAAAATGGCCGCTTCCCTTAATTCCCGGGACCTCGTCGACGCCAATGCTGGATGTATTTCGCAAAGCTTCCAAGACCTGGGTGGTCAAACTGCTGTTTGCCCTGCTCGCCCTCAGCTTCGTCGCTTGGGGTGTCGGCGACGTCATCCGCGGTGGCGGTAACCGCGGCCCCGCCGTCGAGGTGGGCCGCACCAGCGTCTCCGCCGCCGAGGTAATGGCCGAGTTCAAGCGCGAGGTCGAGCGGATGCAGCCGCTGTTCGGCAACAAGCTGACCGTCGATGACGCTCGCAAGATGGGCATGCTGGACCGCACCGTCGATTCCATCATCACCCGGTCGCTGATCGACGAATCCGCTCGCGCGCTCGGCCTGGCGGCCAGCGACGACATCATCTTGCGCAAGGTGGCGGCCAATCCCGCCTTCCGCGGCCTGGGCGGACAATTCGACCGCGAGGCCTTTCGCGCCCGGCTGAACCGCGCCGGTTTCAACGAAGACGGCTTCATGCGGTCCGAACGCGGCAACATGATCCGCAGCCAGATGGCATCGGCCATGGGCGAAGCCGTGAATCCCCCCCGCACCCTGGTCGATCCGCTGCTGCGTTGGCGCGAAGAGCGCCGGGTGGCGGAAACCATCCTGATCCGCGACGATCAAATGGCGCTGCCCGCCGCCCCCGATGCCGCGACGCTGGATACCTACTATAAGGACAATACCAGCCGCTTCATGGCGCCGGAGTTCCGCGCTCTTGCCGTGCTGCTGCTGCGTCCGGCCGATGTGGCCGCCGTTGTCGACGTGGACGAGATGATGGTCCGCGATGCCTATCAGCAGCGTCAGGACGAGTTCAACACCCCGGAGCGCCGGCAGGTCTCGCAGATCGTCCTCGACGAACAATCGGCCGTCGCCAAGGCCGCCGATCTGGTCACCCAGGGCAGGGACCTCGCCGCCATTGCCAAGGAACTAGGGGGTCAGATCATCGACCTCGGCACCGTCGAAAAGCGTGATCTGCCCGAAGGATTGGCCGAAGCGGTATTCAAGCTGCCGGCCGGCGGCACCGGCCAGCCAGTGAAGACCCCGTTGGGGTGGCATGTGGTCAAGATCGGCGCCATCCAGCCCGGCCGCGTCCGTCCGTTCTCCGAAGTCAAGGCGCAGATCGAACAGGATCTGCGGCGCGAGAAGGCGATCGATGCCCTGTCCGACCTCGCCAACAAGGTGGAGGACGCCCTGGCGGGCGGCGCCACCCTGGAAGAAGCGGCCAAGCGTTTCGATCTCAAACTCAACCGCTTCGCCGCCGTCGATGCCCAGGGACGTGGCGCCAACGGCAAGGCGATCGCCGAGTTGCCCAAGTCCGACCAGTTCCTCGACGTGGCATTCCACACCGACCCCAATACCGAAAGCCCGCTGACCGAGGTCGAGAACAACGGTTATTTCCTGCTGCGCGTCGATAGCGTGACCCCGCCGGCGCCGAAGCCGCTCGCCGACATCAAGGCCGAGGTCGTCGCCACTTGGCAGGCCGAACAGCGCCACGAACTGGCCCGGCAAAAGGCCGGCAAGCTGGCCGACCGCCTCAAGGCCGGTGAAACCGCCGCCGCCGTGGCCCAATCGGCCGGCGTCAAGGTCGAGGTGTCCAAGCCCTTCGGCCGCGAATCCACCGAGGGCACCAGCCTGCCTGCCGCCATGGTGGCCGAACTGTTCCGCGCCCAACCCGGTGGGGTCGTGGTCGGAAGCCAGGCGTCGGGAACCGTGATCGCCCGTCTGTCCGCCGTGGTGCCTTTCGTCCCCACCACCAATCAGGCCACCACCGAGGCGGCGATCCGCCATGTGGCGCAAACATTGGGCGGCGACGTCGCCGACCAGTTCGTCGCCGCGCTCAACGCCTCGTTCGGAGTCAAGGTGGACAAGTCCCAGTTGGCCCGCGACGAATGACCTCGCAAACTGACTTCGCCGCCTTCGCCGCGACCTACGCATCCGGTCGGGCGCAGGTGGTGTGGCGGGTTCTGGTTGCCGATCTGGAAACACCGGTCTCGGCCTTCCTCAAGCTGGGCAACGGCCAAAGCAACGCCTTCTTGCTGGAGTCGGTCGAAGGCGGTGCCGTGCGCGGCCGCTACTCCATACTCGGCATGAAGCCCGACCTGATCTGGAAATGCGAGGGCAACCGCGCCTGGATCAACCGTAACGCCCGGGCCAAGACCGGCGCCTTCGAGCCTTGCCCGGTGGCCGAGACCTCGGGGGCGCTGGACAGCCTGCGGGCGCTGGTGGCGGAAAGCCGGATCGAGATCCCCGATCACCTTCCGCCCATGTCAGCCGGTCTGATCGGCTATATGAGCTACGACATGGTGCGGCTGGTTGAAAAGCTGCCCGATGACAATCCCGACCCCATCGGCGTGCCCGATGGCATCTTCATGCGTCCGACCATGATGGCGGTGTTCGACAACGTCAACGGCACCTTGACCGCGGTAGCGCCGATCTGGCCCCGCCCCGGCATGGACGCCCAGGCGGCCTGGGATCTGGCGGGAGAGCGTCTGGATCATCTGGTCGAGGCGCTGGAAAGCCCGCTGCCTCACAGCTATTCCGGCGAATCCCGCGAAGATCACCTGCCAATTCCTGTCCCCGGTGTTTCGGCCGAGCATTACTGCCATATGGTTGAAAAGGCACAGGAGTACATCGCCGCCGGCGACATTTTCCAAGTGGTACTGTCGCAACGTCTGGCGGTGCCGTTCCGGCTGCCACCATTCTCGCTCTATCGCTCGCTTCGGCGGCTGAATCCCAGCCCATTCCTGTTCTACCTGGATTTCGGCGGCTTCCAGCTGGTGGGGTCCAGCCCGGAAATTCTGGTCCGCCTCCGCGATGACAAGATCACCATCCGCCCCATTGCCGGCACCCGCAGACGTGGCAAGACCGCCGCCGAGGACGAGGAACTGGCCGCCGACCTGTTGGCCGACCCCAAGGAACTGGCCGAGCACCTGATGCTATTGGATCTTGGCCGCAACGACGTCGGCCGGGTCGCCGCCATCGGCTCGGTCGGGGTCACCAAGAAGATGGCGGTGGAGTACTATTCCCACGTCATGCACATCGTCTCCAACGTCGAGGGCCGCATCCGTCCGGAATGCGACGCCATGGACGCGCTGATGGCCGGCTTCCCCGCCGGCACCACCTCGGGGGCGCCCAAGATCCGCGCCATGGAGATCATCGACGAGTTGGAGACCGAGCGCCGCTCGTTCTACGCCGGCGCCATCGGCTATTTCGACGGCAACGGCAACATGGACACCTGCATCGCGCTTCGGACCACCCTGGTCAAGGACGGCACCATGTATGTCCAGGCGGGCGCAGGCATCGTCGCCGACTCGGTGCCGATGAGCGAACACGAGGAATGCATGAACAAGGCCCGCGCCCTGGTCCGCGCCGCCGAGGACGCCATCGACTACACCCTGGTCAAGCAGTAGCCGGCGTCACCCCTCCGTCTTCACCGCGTCGGCCACCAGCCTGTTGACCACGGCGTTGAGGCCTTGGGCCGCCGGGGCCATGATGTCGGATGGAATCGGAAAGATGATGGTCGAGTTGTGCTCGACGGCGATGTCCTTCAGCGTCGCCAGATAGCGCAGCAACATGGCGCCGGGTTTGCCCTCCATCAACTGGGCGGCCTCGGCCAGCTTGGTGGCGGCCTCGAACTCGCCCTGGGCGGTGATGATGCGGGCGCGGCGACCACGCTCGGCTTCGGCTTCCTGACCCATGGCACGGATCATGTTGGGGTCGAGATCGACACTGCGGATCTCGACATTCTGCACCTCGACGCCCCAGGATTCGGTCCGCTCGTCAAGGATCTTACGGATCGACTGCTTCAACGCCTCCTGCTGCCCCAGCAGTTGGTCGAGGGTGTGGGCGCCCAGGGTCGAACGGGTGGTGATCTGGGCCAGTTGGCTGACCGCCTCCCGGTAGTTGGCCACCTCCAACACCGCCTTCATGGCGTTGTCGACGCGGTAGTAGACCACCGCCGTCACCTTGACCGCGACGTTGTCCTTGCTGATGACATCCTGGTCGGGAACCTCCATCACCGCAAGGCGCACGTCCACCGGGATCACGGTCTGGACGAACGGAATCACCAGCCGCAGCCCCGGTTCGCGAGTACCGGTGTAACGCCCCAGGGTCAGAACTACGCCGCGCTGGGTCTGCGGCACGACGCAGATGGATTTCCCTAAGACGATAAGGACGAAAACCGCGACAACCAGCCAGACGGCGAAGGTAATGGGCATGGCGAAGCTCCTTGTTGTCGGATCAGGCGCGGCCCTCGTAGCCGAAGCCGGCGCCATCGACCGCCTGTTTGACCTGGGCCTCGGTGGCACCGTCAACGGTGACCGCCTGCTTGGCGAGATCGATTTCGACTTTGGCAGCGGGCGCCGCCGCCTGGATGGCCGAGGTCACCGAGCGGGCGCAGCCGCCGCAGGTCATGCCGGTAACGCGATAGGTGGTCGCCATGGGAACTCTCCGGTTGAACATTGTTACGGACAGTGTGAACCCTGCCGTGGGCAGGTCAAGCCCCGTCAGCCATTCGGACTGGCGCGAACGATGGTACTGACCGGCACCAGCACCAGCGCCTTGCCCTCCAGGGTCGGCAACCAGCCGGCCAGCGCCTCGATAGTGCCGTCATGGGGATGGCCGATGGCGATGGCGAAGCCGTGGCGGCGGGCATAGGCCTCGGTCTTGGCCAATTGCGCCCGCACATGGGCCACGCCCTGCTCGTTGTCGAGGAAGACGTGACGGGCGGCGAAGGGAACGCCGAATTGCCGTGCCGTTTCGGCGCCCACCGTCTTTTCCGACGTCACCGAATCGATAAAGGCCAGGCCGCGCCGCCGCAATTCGGCCATCACCACCCGCATGCCGGCGGCGTCGGAGGTAAATCGGCTGCCCATGTGGTTGTTGATGCCGATAAAGCCGTCAAAGCGGGCCAGCCCCCACTCCAGCCGGCGGCGGATCTCGTCCGCCGGGGCGGCGGCCTCCAGCACCTCGGGACCGGGGTCGTAGGTGGGACTTTGCGGCTGCATCGGCACATGGACCATCAATTCATGGCCATGGGCGCGGGCCTCGTGGGTCTGGCGCGGCAGATCCTCGGCATAGGTCATGTAGGACAGTGTCAGGGGGCCGTGCAGCGCCGCCACCCGCTCGCTGCGTTTGCGGTCCACCCCCAGGTCGTCGATGATGATGGCTATCATCGGCCGGCCGCCGATCCGGGGCGGCGGCACCGCGTTCCTCAGCCACACCGCGGCACCGGCCGGCGGAAGTTTCGCGGTGGCCGAAGCGGACGGCGGTGGTACCGGCAGCAGCGACACCACCTCGGAGGCATGGCCGAATTCCAAGGCCTCGGACGAGCCCGGCTCGGGCCGGGGCGGCGGCGGCTGGATCAGCGGCCGGGTCGCGTCATCGTTGTCCTCGGCGGCAGGTTCGGGGCGGACCGCCGGAGTCGCCGGCATCACCACCGGCGCCGGAGCCTGCTCTATCGCCACCGGCAACGCCGGTTTGGGTCCGGACCAGCGACCAAGGCCGATGCCGATCGCCAGCCCCACCACCAGCACCGCGGCCATGGCGGACACCAGCACCCAGGGGCGCTCCCACAGGGGCTTTCTCTGCCCCATCAGCATCTTCCTGACGTCCCGCCGCCCCACCTATGGATTCTCCGATTGTCCGCCGGCGCGGTTATAGCATCCGCCAGCGCTTCAGCAGCAGGGAATTGGACACCACCGATACCGAAGACATCGCCATCGCCGCCCCGGCGATCACCGGGGTCAACAGTCCCAGCGCCGCCGCCGGAATGGCCACGACATTGTAGGCGAAGGCCCAGAACAGGTTCTGGCGAATCTTGATGGTGGTGGCGCGCGAGATCGCCAGCGCCGGCGCCAGCAGTCCGGGATCTCCCCGCACCAGGGTGATACCGGCGGCCTGCATGGCGGCATCGGTGCCGGTGCCCATGGCGATGCCGATGTCGGCTGCGGCCAGGGCGGGGGCGTCGTTGATGCCGTCGCCGACCATGGCCACCACCCGACCTTCGCCCTTCAGCCGCGACACCTCGGCCGCCTTGTCCTCGGGCAGCACCTCGGCCAGCACCCGATCGATACCGACAGCGTCGCCCACCACCCTGGCGGCACGGGCATTGTCGCCGGTCAGCATCACCGTTTCGATCCCCATGGCCCGCAACGCCGCCACCGCCGCCACCGCGCTTGGCTTGACCGTATCGGCCACCGCGATGAACCCCAGGGTCCGGCCGTCCTCGGCCACCCACATCAGGCTTCGCCCCAGCGCTTCCTCGAACTCGGCCTGCCCGGCCAGGGAACCGGGATTGACACCCTGCTCGACCATCAGCCGGCCGCTGCCGATCAGCAGCGACCGCCCCGCCACCACTGCGGCGAGGCCGCGTCCCGGCAGGGCGCGAAAGTCCAACACCGGCGGCAACGCCTCGGAGGTCGCCACCGCCGCCGCCACCGCCCGACCAAGCGGATGCTCGCTGCCCTGCTGGGCCGCGGCGACAAGGCGCAACAATCCGGCCTCGTCGCCGTCGGCCGCCGCCACCGCCGCCACCGCCGGCCGCCCCTCGGTCAAGGTGCCGGTCTTGTCGAACACCATCACCGTGACCCGGTGGGCGCGCTCCAGGGCCACCGCGTCCTTGATCAGGATGCCGTGCCGCGCCGCCACGCCGGTTCCCACCATGATGCCGGTGGGCGTCGCCAACCCCAGGGCGCAGGGACAGGCGATCACCAGCACCGATACAGCGGCGACGAAAGCGGTCTGAAGCTCACCGGCCAGCAGCCACCAGCCGAGGAAGGTTGCGGCGGCCAGCAGCGCCACCACCGGCACGAACACCGCCGAGATCCGGTCCACCAACCTTTGCACCGGGGCCTTGCTGGCCTGGGCGCCTTGGACCATGCGGATGATGCGGCCGATGGTCGATTCCGCCCCCACCCGCATCGCCCGGATGCGCAGCAGACCGTCGCCGTTGACGGCGCCGGCCACCACCGCTTCACCCGGCCCCCGCGCCACCGGCAGGCTTTCGCCGGTGATCAGCGATTCATCCAGTTGACTGGTGCCGTCGATCACCTCGCCGTCCACCGGCACCCGCTCGCCCGGCCGCACCAGCACGGTTTCCCCCACCGCCACCAGCCCGGCGGGAACCTGGATGACCACGCCGTCACGCTCGACCGCCGCACTGTCCGGCCGCAGCCGCATCAGCGCCCGGATGGCGCCGGCGGCAGAGCGCTTGGCGCGGGATTCCAGCCATTTACCCAGCAGCACCAGGGTAATGACCACGGCGGCGCCCTCGAAATAGAGGTTGCCGTGATGGGCGTCGCCGACCACCACATGCCACGCCGACAGGAAGAATGCCGCCGACGTGCCCAGCACCACCAGCACATCCATGTTTCCGGCACCACCCTTCAGCGACGTCCAAGCCCCGCCATAGAAGCGCCCACCGATCCAGAACTGCACCACCGCCGCCAAGGCCAGCTGCAACCACGGCCAGATCATGACGTGCAGCCCGGAGAGGTCGAAGATCATCTGCCCCACCAGCGGCAGGGTCAGCACCGCCGACAGCGCCAGCAGCCGCAATTGGCGGCGGGACTGGGCGGCGTGCTCGGCCTCGGCGCGATCCAGGTCCTCATCGCCGGCCTGCTCCAGGTTGGCGGAAAACCCCGCCCGGGTGATGGCCTCGACCAGTTGCGCCGGCTCGACCCGGGCCGGATCGAAGCGGATATCGGCGCGCTCGGCCGCCAAACTGACCAGGGCGGCTTCCACTCCCTCGACCTTGCCCAGCACCCGCTCCAGCCGGGTGGAGCAGGCGGCACAGGTCATGCCCTTGATCGGCAGCGACAGATTGGCCGGTGGTTCCTGATGGGTCATGATGGTGCCTCCTGGACGCATTATAGCCCGCCGCCGCCGCACCGCCACCAGCGTTACCGCCCGCCTTCCTGGTTGACACGCCCGCCCCCGCGAGTAGCTTTCATGCCAAGGGGCCGGAATGGTCCGGGCAAGCAGGGTGGGCGGATGGAGTATTTCCTCCAGCAATTGATCAACGGCCTGACGCTGGGGGCGATCTATGGACTGATCGCCCTGGGCTACACCATGGTGTACGGCATCCTCGGCATGATCAATTTCGCCCATGGCACCATCTACATGCTGGGCGCCTTCATTTCCCTGATCGGCTATCTCGCCGCCACCACCGTCGGCGGTGCCCCGGTCACCTTGGCGCTGCTGCTGGCATTGTTCGCCACCATGGCCTTCACCGCGTTGTGGGGCTGGACCATCGAGCGGGTGGCCTATCGGCCGCTGCGCAAGGCGCCACGGCTGGCGCCGCTGATATCGGCCATCGGCGTTTCGATCATCTTGCAGAACTTCGCCGCCCTGGCCCAAGGCACCCGGGCCAAGCCGCTGCCGCCGGTGATCCGGGGCGGCTTCACCCTGATCAACAGCGACGACTTCCCCGTCAGCCTTAGCTGGATGCAGATCATTGTCTTCGTCATGACCGTGACGCTGATGGCCGGTTTCACCTGGATGATCACCCGCACCTCGTTGGGCCGCGCCCAACGCGCCACCGAGCAGGACATGAAGATGGCGGCGCTGCTGGGCATCGACGTCGATCGGGTGGTCTCGGCCACCTTCGTCATCGGCGCCGCGCTGGCGGGCGTCGCCGGGCTGATGGTGACGCTGTATTACGGCGTCATCGACTTCTATATCGGCTTTCTCGCCGGGATCAAGGCGTTCACCGCGGCGGTACTGGGCGGTATCGGCTCGCTGCCCGGCGCCATGCTGGGCGGCTTGCTGATCGGCCTGATCGAGGCGTTCTGGTCGGCCTATTTCTCCATCGAATACAAGGATGTCGCCACTTTCGGCATCCTGGTGCTGGTGCTGGTGTTCCGGCCCACCGGCCTGCTGGGGCGGCCGGACGTGGAGAAGATCTGACATGCCCGCCGCCCTTCGCGACTCGTTGCTGGCGGGGCTAGTGGCCGCCGCCCTGGCGCTGCCCATGTTGGGCGTCCGGCTGGTGGACAGCGCCACCGGCCTGTCCCTGGCCGGACGGTTCGATCTGGTGGCGTGGGCGGCGGGACTGGTGTTCGGCGGCCGGCTGCTGCTGCGCTTGATTCCTCCCCTGCCCGCCATGCCGGTATTGCCCGCCGGTTTCGGCAACCTGCGCCCGGCCGCCGGCTGGGCCATGGCCGCTTTCGCCGTGCTGCTGCCGTTCCTGCCCTTCGCCGACCGCAACGTGGTGGACAAGGCAACCCTGGTGCTGATCTACATCATGCTGGGTTGGGGCTTGAACATCGTGGTCGGGCTGGCCGGGCTTTTGGATCTGGGCTTCGTCGCCTTTTATGCCGTCGGGGCCTATTCCTACGCCTTGCTGTCGCAGAGCTTCGGCCTGTCGTTCTGGGTGTGCCTGCCGCTGGCGGGGGTGCTGTCGGCCAGCTTCGGGCTGCTGCTGGGTTTCCCGGTACTGCGCCTGCGGGGCGACTACATCGCCATCGTCACCATGGGGCTGGGCGAAATCGTCCGGGTCATCCTGCAAAACTGGCAGGAGCTCACCGGCGGCCCCAACGGCATTTCCGGCATCGAGCGTCCCAGCCTGTTCGGCCTGTCGTTCAAGGCGGTGCCGCCCGAGGGCCAGCGGAGCTTCGCCGAGTTCTTCGGCCTGGACTATTCCGGCGACCACCGGGTGATCTTCCTTTACTTCCTCATCCTGATCCTGGCGCTGGCGACCAACCTGTTCACCTTGCGCATCCGCCGGCTGCCGGTTGGCCGCGCCTGGGAGGCGCTGCGCGAAGACGAGATCGCCTGCCGATCGCTCGGCATCAACCCCACCACCGTCAAGCTGTCGGCATTCGGCATCGGCGCCATGTTCGCCGGTTTCGCCGGATCGTTCTTCGCCACCCGCCAGGGCTTCATCAGCCCGGAAAGCTTCACCTTCATGGAATCGGCGGTGATCCTGGCCATCGTCGTGCTGGGCGGCATGGGCAGCCAGATCGGCATCGTGCTGGCCGCCCTGCTGCTGGTCGGACTGCCCGAATGGTTCCGCGAGTTGCAACAATACCGCATGCTCGCCTTCGGCGGCGCCATGGTGCTGATCATGCTGTGGAAACCCGCCGGCCTGCTGTCCCATCGCGAGCCGACAATCCGGCTGGACGGCCAGCCATGACCCCCTCTCTCCTCGACGTCGAACACCTGACCATGCGTTTTGGCGGCCTGTTCGCCGTCAACGACCTGTCGTTCACCGCCGGCAACGGCGAGATCACGGCGGTGATCGGCCCCAACGGCGCCGGCAAGACGACCCTGTTCAACTGCATCACCGGCTTCTACAAGCCGCAGGAAGGCCGTATCGCCCTCAACCATCCCGACGGACGGATGGCGCTGGAGCGGCTCGACGACCATGCCATCGCCCGCCGGGCCGGGGTGGCGCGCACCTTCCAGAACATCCGCCTGTTCCCGCGCATGAGCGTGCTGGAGAACCTGATCGTCGCCCAGCACACGCGGCTGATGCGGGCCTCGATGTTCTCGCTGGCCGGGCTGCTGGGATTGCGACGCTACCGCCGGGCCGAGGCGGCGGCGGTGGAGCGGGCGCGGCACTGGTTGGACCGCACCGCCCTGACCCGATTCGCCGACGACGAGGCCGGCAGCCTGCCCTATGGCCACCAGCGCCGGCTGGAGATCGCGCGGGCGATGTGTACCGAACCGCGTCTGCTGTGCCTGGACGAGCCGGCGGCTGGACTGAACCCCCGCGAGTCGGCCGAGCTCAACCGCCTGCTTCTGGACATTCGCGCCGACGAAGGTATCGGCCTGCTGCTGATCGAGCACGACATGAGCGTGGTGATGGGCATTTCCGACCGGGTGGTAGTGCTGGATTACGGCAAGAAGATCGCCGAGGGCACCCCGGCCGAGGTCAGGGGTGATCCGGCGGTGATCCGCGCCTATCTCGGCGAACCCGACGAAGCGGAGACCGGCTGACATGCTGAAGGTCGAAGGGCTTCATTCCGGCTATGGCCGCATCCGGGCGCTGCATGGCGTCGATCTGGAGGTGCGTCAGGGCGAGATCGTCGCCCTGGTCGGCGCCAACGGTGCCGGCAAGACCACCCTGCTGATGACCATCTGCGGCAATCCCCGCGCCAGCGCCGGCAAGGTGTGGCTGGCCGGCGAGGACATCACCGGGCTTGCCACCCACCACATCATCCGCCGTGGCCTTGCCCATTGCCCCGAGGGACGGCGGATCTTTCCGCGCATGACCGTGCTGGAGAACCTACAGATGGGCGCCGCCACCGGTGACCCCGCCCATTTCGACCAGGACCTGGAACGGGTGCTGGAGCTGTTCCCCCGGCTCAAGGAACGCCTGCACCAACGCGGCGGCACCCTGTCGGGCGGCGAACAGCAGATGCTGGCCATCGGCCGCGCCCTGATGAGCCGGCCCAAGGTGCTGCTGCTGGACGAGCCGTCGCTGGGGCTGGCGCCGCTGGTGGTGCGCCAGATCTTCGAGATCATCGCCGCCATCAACCGCGATCAGGGCGTCACCGTCTTTCTGGTGGAGCAGAACGCCTTCCACGCCCTCAAGCTGGCCCATCGCGGCCACGTCATGGTCAACGGCCGCATCACCCTGTCGGGCAGTGGCGCGGATCTGCTGGCCAACCCCGAGATCCGCGCCCACTACCTGGACGGCGGCGCGTCGTAGCGCCCGGCAATCAGCCCTTGGCCAGGGCCTGCGCCACCACCATGCGCACCCAGGCCGCCCGCGACAGCCCCAGCGCCTCGGCACGGGCATCGACCTGCGGGATCTGCTCGTCGTCGAAGCGGATGATCACCGCCTCCTTGTTCTTCTTTTCCTTCTTCTTGGCCTTCTTTCTGTCCTTACGGGCCTTCTTATCGGCGGCCTTGTCGTCCGTCACCGCCTCGACCGGAGCGACCACCGGCTTGGCCGGCTTGGGGGCCTTGACCTTCCTCTCGGCCTTGGCCGGCTTGGCTTCGGGCTGGGCGGCGATGACCTCGCCCGAAGCTTTCGTCTTGATTTCGGATGTCATTTTAAGCTGCTCCCGGATGGGATCCGATGAATGGAGCCGGCACTTGCCAGCTGATATTTTATATATCGGAACGATATCGCTTTTCAAGCAGAAACGCCGAGCCGCATTCTGGCGTGGCGTCCCCTGGCCGCCCTGCTACACTGTCGCCACCTTTCATCCCATCCGAGGAGCGCACCATGAGCAGGTCGAGACTTCCGGTGCTGGCCATGACCGCGGCCCTGTTGGCGGCCGGGGCCGCCCGCGCCGACATCACCATCGGCATCGCCGGCCCGATGTCGGGCAGCGAGGCGGCGTTCGGTGAACAGTTCAGGCGCGGCGCCGCCAAGGTGGTGGACGACATCAACGCCAAGGGCGGCGTCCTCGGCCAGAGACTGGTTGTCACCATGGGCGACGATGCCTGCGACCCCAAGCAGGCGGTGGCGGTGGCCAACGAAATGGCCTCCAAGAAGGTGCCGTTCGTTGCCGGACATTTCTGCTCGGGGTCGTCGATCCCGGCCTCGGAAGTCTATGCTGAGACCGGTATCCTTCAGATTTCGCCGGCCTCGACCAATCCCAAATTCACCGAGCGCGGCCTGCCCAACGTGTTCCGCACCTGCGGCCGTGACGACCAGCAAGGCGTGATCGCCGCCGAATACATCGCCAAGCACATGAAGGGCAAGGTGGTCGCGGTCATCCACGACAAATCGGCCTACGGCAAGGGACTGGCCGATCAGACCCGCGACTCGCTCAACAAGCTCGGACTGAAGGAGGCCGTCTACGAGGCCATCACCGCCGGCGAGAAGGACTATTCCGCCCTGGTGTCCAAGCTGAAGGCGGCCAAGGTCGATCTGATCTATTTCGGCGGCTACAAGACCGAGGCCGGGCTGATCGTGCGCCAGTTGCGCGACCAGGGGTTGAAGACCGCCCTGATGGGCGGCGACGCCCTGGTGACCGAGGAATACTGGGCGATCACCGGCGCCGCCGGTGAGGGCACCATGATGACCTTCAGCCCCGACCCGCGCAAGAACCCGGCCAACGCCGATCTGGTGAAGTTCTACCGTGCCCAGAACTACGAGCCGGAAGCCTATACCTTGTACACCTATGGCACCATCCAGGCCTGGGCCCAGGCGGTCGAGCGGGCCAAGACCACCGACTGGAAAAAGGTGGCGGCGACGCTCAAGGCCGAAAAATTCGATACCGCGTTGGGCCACATTGGTTTCGACGCCAAGGGCGATGTCGCCGCCCCCGGCTATGTCATGTATGTCTGGAAGAACGGCAAGTACGACTACGCCGACTAAGAACCGATCACGCCGCCGGACGATGGTCCGGCGGCCTCCCCCCCCTTCCGGAAGAGATGCCCTATGCCTTTGACCGACTGTATCGATGCCTGCGAGCGGGCCCATCGCGCCTGCACCGAATCCGTGATCCATGGAATGCAGCAAGGCGGCCCCGCCGCCGAATGGGAACTGATCCAACTGCTGCTCGATTGCGCCGATATCAACGAGACCGCCGCCGACTTCATGCTGCGGTCGTCGCGCCTGCATCACCTGACCTGCCAGGTCGCGGCCGAGGTCGCCGACCGTTGCGCCAGCGCCTGCGAGCGGCTGGCCAAGGAGGATCTCCGCCTCAAGGAATGCGCCGAGGCTTGCCGCCGCGCCGCAACCGCCTGTCGCAAGACCATCAAGAGCTGATGACGACCCCGCGGGCACAGGCCCGGCCGTGACCGAGCCGGCCCGCACCGATTGGCCCGCCGTCTTCCTGGCGGTGGGGGCCGGGGTGGCCGCCGCCTTCCAGGTGGGCAAGGCGCCCATCGCCTTGCCTTTCATCCGTGCCGAGATGGGCCTTGATCTGGCGGCGGCGTCCTGGGTGCTGTCGGTTCTGGCGCTGCTGGGCGCCACCGCCGGCGGCGCCATGGGCAGCGTCGTCACCCGCCTGGGCGCCCGTCGCCTGCTGCCGGTCGGGCTTGGCCTATTGGCCATCGCCAGCCTGCTCGGCAGCCTGTCGCCCGATCTCGCCGGTCTGTTGGCAAGTCGCGCGCTCGAAGGCGCGGGCTTCATGCTGGTGGTGATCTCGGCTCCGGCGCTGATCACCCTGCTGACCCGTCCCGACGGACGTCAGATGGCGTTCGGCCTGTGGGGCAGCTTCATGCCGTTTGGCGTCGCCGTCTCCATGATGGCGGCCCCCGGGCTTCCCCTGATCGGCTGGCGCGGGTTGTGGCAGGCGATGGCCGTGCTGCTGGCGGTTTACGCCATGGTGATCCAATGGAGGATGCCGCGGCCGAACGTCCCGGCCGCGACCGCCTCGGACCATGTGCTGCGCGATATCGCCACCACCGTCAAGACGCCGGGACCGCTGTTGCTGGCCGCCGCCTTCATCCCCTATTCCGCCGCCTATGCCGCCCTGACCGGATTTCTGCCCACCCTGCTGATCGAACGCATGGGGGTGTCGCCCGGCGTCGCCGGAATGATGGCGGCGGCGGTGGCCGGCAGCAACATCATCGGCAATCTGGCATCCGGTCCGGCATTGCGGTTCGGGCTCACCCGTCCGACCATCATGGCCGCCGCCAGCGCGGTGATCGCCGCCACCTGCCTCGGGATCTTCCTGCCCGGCACCCCGGCTCCGCTGGCCTATGGCCTGTTCCTGGTGTTCGCCGCCACCGGCGGCCTGCTGCCCGGCTGCATCCTGGGCGGGGCCTCGATCTACGCTCCCGAACGGCGGCTGGTGCCGGTGACCCTGGGCCTGTTGATGCAGGGAAGCAATCTCGGCCAGTTGCTGGGGCCGGTGGTGGTCGGGGCCGCAGTCGCCGCCTGGGGCTGGCCGGCGGCATCGCTGGTGCTGGTACCGGCGACTCTGATCGGGGTTGGGCTGGCGCTGGCCTTGCGCCGGATACCCCACAAGTCTTAGTCTGGCGGCACCATGACACTGCCATCCCCCCTGCTCGACCAACTCGGCGCCCTTTTCGGCGATCGCCTGTCCACCACCGCCGCAATGCGCGAGCAGCACGGCAAGGACGAATCCCACTTCCCCCCCTGCCCGCCCGACGCGGTGGTGTTCGCCCGCTCGACCGCCGAGGTCGCCGCCGCGGTGAAGGCGTGCGCCGCCCACGGCGTACCGGTGATCGCCTTCGGCACCGGCACCTCGCTGGAGGGGCACGTTGCGGCGCTGAGAGGCGGGGTCTGCGTCGACGTAAGCGGGATGGACGCCATCCTGACGGTGCGGCCCGAGGACATGGACGTCACCATCCAGCCGGGGGTCCGGCGCAAGCAGCTCAACGACTATCTACGCGACACCGGCCTGTTCTTCCCCATCGACCCCGGCGCCGACGCCTCGCTGGGCGGCATGGCGGCGACGCGGGCGTCGGGCACCAACGCGGTACGCTACGGCACCATGCGCGAGAACGTGTTGTCGTTGGAGGTGGTGCTGCCCGACGGCAGGGTGATCCGCACCGCCGGCCGCGCCCGCAAGTCGTCCGCCGGCTATGACCTCACCCGGTTGTTCGTCGGCTCGGAGGGAACGCTGGGCATCATCACCGAACTGACGCTTCGCCTGCATGGCATCCCCGAGGCGATTTCGGCCGCGGTCTGCCCCTTCCCCTCGGTCGAGGCGGCGGTGAACGCCGTCATCCTGACCATCCAGTCGGGGATTCCGGTGGCACGCATCGAGTTCATGGACGAAGCCATGGTCGATGCCGTCAACCGCTATGCCAAGACCAGCCACGCGGTGGCGCCCACCCTGTTCTTCGAGTTCCACGGCAGTGAGGCCGGTGTCCGCGAACAGGCGGAAAAGGTCCAAGCCATCGCCGGCGAGTTCGGCGCCCACCATTTCCAATGGGCCACCAGCCCGGAGGACCGCTCGCGATTGTGGGCGGCGCGCCACAACGCCTATTACGCCGGAGTGGCGTTGCAGCCGGGCTGCCGCGCCTGGACCACCGATACCTGCGTGCCGATTTCACGGCTGGCCGAGTGCCTGCTGGAAACCAAGGACGATCTGGCGGCCTCTCGGCTGACCTCGGCGGTGGTCGGCCATGTCGGCGACGGCAATTTCCATGTCATGCTGCTGGTCGATCCCAACCGGCCGGAAGATATCGCCGAAGCCGAACGCCTCAACCGCCGCATCGTCCGCCGGGCATTGGCCATGGACGGCACCTGCACCGGCGAGCACGGCGTCGGTCACGGCAAGATGGAATTCCTGGCCGAGGAGTTCGGCGAAGCCCTGGAGGTGATGCGAACGCTCAAGCGCGCCATCGACCCGCAGGGCATCATGAATCCCGGCAAGATCGTCGAGGTCTGATAGGCGAACCGGATCAGGCGGCGATTTCCGCCTCGGGGACGAACGGATAGAGCTGATCGACGATCAGCTGGGCGATAGCCGGGGCCAGCGACGGCACCATCGCCACCAGAACCGCCTGGGCCGCGTCGCGTTGCTCGCCCGCGCTCAGCCCCGCCCTTCGCGAGGTTCGCACCGCCGTAGTGATGATTTCGATCAATGATGGGTCCATGGGCATCGCCCCCCGTGGGGTCAGCAAATTGAATATGCGGCATGATGCGACGGCTCGCCCCGTTTCTCCACCCACGAAAGGAAAGGCGTTGTGACTTGCTGTGACACCCGCGTCCGCCCGGCCGCCGCGTCAAACCCGCTCGACCACAACTGTTGACTATCTCAACAGATGCGACCTATTGCAGTTGTGCGCCAACGCGGAAACCAATACATGTTAACCGCAGACAGTTTGGGGGACCGCCTTGCCAACCAGAAGATCCAGGAAGAGCGCCACGCGCGTGCCGGCGGCCGGTGATCTGCCGCCGCACCCGCCGACCACCGGCATCAGCCTCGGCATGCTCGACGACATTATCGGCTACCGGCTGCGCCGCGCCCAGGTGGTGGTCTACCATAGCTACGTCCGCACCGTCGGATCGATGGATATCCGGCCGTCGCAATTCGCCGCCATGACCATCATCGGCGCCAACCCCGGCCTTAGCCAGACCACCCTGGCGGCCACCATGGGCATCGACCGTTCGGGCGCCGTCATCCTGATCGACGCGCTGGAGGCCAAGGAGCTGGCTCAGCGGATTCCGTCTCCGGTGGACCGTCGCACCTATGCCATCATGCTGACCGCCGCCGGGCAGACCACCCTGGACGAACTCAAGCGGCTGGTGGCCGACCACGACCGCCGATCCACCTCGATGCTGAGCGACGAAGAGCGCATCCAGCTTAAAAGCCTGCTCCAGCGCCTGTACAGCACCCCGCCCCAGGCCTGACGGCCCCCGGCAGCCCTGGGCTGCCTTGAGACCGGGGCACGCCGATATTGTTTACCTAGTAAACTGTTGTGTGGAGCAAATATTTGCCTTTACCGCAATTCCGAAGCGCGGTAGATTGACCGCAATCGGATATCCACGTCGCCGAAATGAAACGTGGTTCCAGGGGAAGGAAATGCGGTCATGACCTATAATGTCGAGATTCCCTATGGTTGCTACTGGTCCACGCCGTTCGCGCGTTGGCAGGGCAGCTTCGCCAATCTGCATTCCATGGAGTTCGCCGCCTACGTGGCGCGAAACGAACTGGCCAAGCGCCAGATCCCGGCGTCGGTGTTCGACGCCGCCGTCATGGGCATCTCGGTGCCGCAAAAGCACTCGTTCTTCGGCACGCCGTGGCTGACCGCCCTGATCGGCGCCGACCGCGTCGGCGGCCCGACCATTTCCCAGGCGTGCGCCACCGGCGTCCGCTGCCTGCTGGCGGCGGCCCAGGAGGTGAGCTCCGGCCTGTCCTCGGTTTCGCTGATGATGACCTGCGATCGCACCTCCAACGGTCCGCATGTCTTCTACCCCAACCCCGCCGGCCCCGGCGGCACCGGCGCCGCCGAGAATTGGGTGATGGACAATTTCGGCTATGATCCCTACACCACCAAATCCATGCTGGTGACCGCCGAGAACACCGCCGCCGAGTTCAAGCTCGATACCCAGCAGCAGCATGATCTGGTGCTGTACCGCCAGGAGCAGTATGCCGCCGCCCTGGCCAATGACAGCGCCTTTCTCAAGCGCTTCATGACCCTGCCCTTCGAGGTGCCGAACGGCAACTTCAAGAAGGTGGCGGGCACCATGGCCGGCGACGAGGGCGTCACCATCTCCACCGCCGAGGGGCTGGCCAAGCTGAAGCCGGTAACGCCGGGCGGCACCATCACCTTCGGCTGTCAGACCCATCCGGCCGACGGCAACGCCGCCATCATCGTCGCCGCCCCCGACCGGGCGCGTGAACTGTCGAAGAACCCCGCCATCCGTGTCCGCATTCTCGGCTTCGGCCAGAAGCGGGTCGAACCGGCCTTCATGCCCAAGGCTCCGGCCCCGGCCGCCCAAATGGCGTTGAACCAGGCCGGCATCACCATTTCCCAGGTTGACGCGATCAAGCTGCACAATCCCTTCACCGCCAACGACTTCGCCTTCGCCGGCGCGCTGGGGATCGACGTCAAAAGCTTCAACAATTACGGTTCGTCGCTGCTGTGGGGCCATCCGCAGGCGCCGATGGGAACCCGCGGCATCATCGAGATCATCGAGGAGCTCGCCATCCGTGGCGGCGGCTACGGCCTGTTCAGCGGCTGCGCCGCCGGTGACAGCGCCATGGCCGTGGTCATCCAGGTCTCCGACGCCTGAGCCCCGCCAACCGAACCGAATTCATTCGAGGAACCGACATCATGAGCGACGTCGTCACCCTGTCCGTCAGCGATCGCATCGCCACCGTCACCATCAATTCCCCTCCCGTCAACGCCGCCGATCATCCGGTGCGCCTGGGCCTGCAAAAGGCCTTCACCGGCTTGGCCGGCCGCACTGATTTCGATGCCGTGGTGGTGCTTTGCGCCGGGCGCACCTTCATGGCCGGCGCCGATATCGGCGAGTTCGACACCGGGATTGCCGCTCCCCACCATCAGGACCTGTTCAATCTGGTGGAAAGCTGCGCCAAGCCGGTGGTCGCCGCGCTGCACGGTACCGCGCTGGGCGCCGGCACCGAACTGGCCATCGCCTGCCACTACCGCGTCGCCGACAAGGGCGCCCGCATCGGCCTGCCCGAGCTGACCCTCGGCATCATCCCCGGTGCCGGCGGCAGCCAGCGCATGCCCCGCCTGATCGGCCTGGACGCCGCCGCCGATCTGATCCTCTCGTCCAAGCCGCTGCCCGCCGCCAAGGCCCTGGAGCTGGGCTTGGTTGACGAGATCGCCGACGGCGACGTCGCCGCCGCCGCCCTGGCCCTGGCCAGGAAGCTGGCGGCCGAGGGCGCCGGCCCCCGCCGCACCCGTGACATGGCGGTCAAGGATGGCGGCAAGGCGGCCGAGATCATTGCCGCCAGACGGGCCCAGGTGGCCAAGACCATGAGGAACCGCACTTCGCCGGTGAAGCTGCTGGAGGCCCTGGCCGGCTCGGCCTCGCTGTCGTTCGAGGAAGGCCTGAAGCTGGAATCCGACATCTCCAAGCAGTTGGAGCAGGCCACCGAGGCGCGCGCGCTGCGACACCTGTTCTTCGCCGACCGCGAGGTCCGCAAGATTCCCGGTATCGGCCCCGATCTGAAGGCCCGGCCGATCCGCAAGGTCGGCATCATCGGCGCCGGCACCATGGGCGGCGGCATCGCCATGTGCTTCGCCAATATCGGCACCCCGGTGACCATCGTCGATACCGCCCAGGCCAACCTGGATCGCGGCCTGGGGGTCATCCGCAAGAACTACGAGCGGTCGGTATCGCGCGGCAGCATGACCGCCGAGCAGCTGGAACAGCGCGTGGGCCTCATCGGCGCCAGCCTGGACTACGCCTCGCTGTCCGACGTCGATCTGGTGATCGAGGCGGTCTTCGAGAAGATGGAACTGAAGAAGGAAATCTTCGCCAAGCTGGACGCGGTTCTGCCCGCCGGCGCCATCCTCGGCACCAACACCTCGACGCTGGACATCGACGAGATCGCCAAGGTGACCAAGCGGCCCGCCGACGTCATCGGCCTGCACTTCTTCAGCCCAGCCAACGTCATGCCGCTGCTGGAGATCGTCCAGGCGGCCAAGACGGCGCCCGACGTGCTGCTGACCGCGCTCGACATGGCCAAGGCGATCAAGAAGACCGGCGTGGTCTCGAAGGTCTGCTACGGCTTCATCGGCAACCGCATGATGGACCCCTATGGCCGCGAGGCCGAGCATATGGTGCTGGAAGGCGCCACCCCCGAGCAGGTGGACGGCGCCCTGGAAGAGTTCGGCATGGCCATGGGCATTCTTGCCGTCTATGACATGGCCGGCATTGAGGTCGGGCACAACACCCGCCTCGCCAACCCGCACATGGTCCCCGACGATGCCGGTTTCTACCGCTGCTCGACCATCCTGACCGAGCGCGGCTGGCTGGGCCAGAAGAGCGGCCGCGGCTATTACCGCTATGACTCGCCGGACCGCAAGCGGGCCTCGGACCCCGAGGTCATCGCCATCATGCACGAGGAAGGCAAGCGCCTGGGCATCAGCCCGCGCGCTCCGTCCAAGCAGGAAATCCAGGAACGCTGCCTCTATTCCATGATCAACGAGGGGGCGAAGCTGCTTCAGGAAGGCATTGCGCTTCGGGCCAGCGACATCGACGTGGTCTACACCGCCGGCTACGGCTATCCCCGCTATCGCGGCGGGCCGATGTTCTACGCCGATACCGTCGGGTTGAAGGTCATCTACGACCGTATCTTGGAATTCAAGAAGACCCTCGACCCGCAGTACTGGACCCCCGCGCCGCTGCTGGAAGAGCTGGCGCTGAAGGGCTCGACCTTCGCCGCCTGGGACGCCGGAAACCGCAAGTGACCGGTTGATCCCGACGACCCGACACGATCATCCTCCCGGATGACCCTTGAGACCCGGCGGCTTCGGCCTCGGGTCTCATTTTTTTCGGCGGTATTTTGTTGTGATGCACAACAGTTTTTGTCTCCAACAATGCCCTTGACGAATTCCTCCGGGCGGATCAGAGTGTTGGCACCAAGTCGCCGCTAGAGCGACTCCAGGAGGCTACCGATCCGCGAAAGGGACGTCCAATGTCTGATCACACCCAGAATCCGTCTACTTCCAAGGGCATCAACCGGCGCCAGTTCGCCACCACCGTGGCGGCCGGCGCCCTGGTCACCGCCGGTGGCCTGCCGATCCGTTCGGCCCGCGCAGCCACCCCGCTGAAACTCGGCGTGCTGCTGCCCCGCTCCGGCCACCTCGCCCTGATCGGCCAGGCCTGCCAGCGCGGCATCGATGTCGGCATGCCGATCCTGCGCGACATGGGTTATTCGATCGAGCTGATGAATGCCGACACCGAGTCCAACCCCGACGTCGGCCGCACCCAGGCGGAAAAGCTGATCCGCGAAGGCGCCCACATGCTGTTGGGCTGCTTCGATTCGGCCACCACCCTGGCAGTCGCCGGCGTCGCCGAGCAAAAGGGAATTCCCCACGTCGTCAACATCGGCTCGGAACCCAAGATCACCGAGCAGGGCTTCAAATACGTCTTCCGCAACTTCCCCAGCGCCCCCACCCTGGGCCGCCAGGGGCTGATGCTTTACAAGGACATGTTCGCCGCCAGCGGCGTCACCCCGAAGACTGCGGTGCTGCTGCACATCAACGACAGCTTCGGCATGGGCATGCTGGGCGGCATCAACGCGCTGATGCCCAAGCTGGACCTGCCCTTCACCATCGTCGAGACCATCGGCTACGATCCCAAGGCCCGCGACCTGTCCATCGAGGTGGCGAAGGCCAAGGCCGCCAAGGCCGATTTCACCATGGTGGTGACGCGGCTCAACGACGCCATCCTGCTGGTGCGCGAAATGGTCAAGCAGCAGGTCGAGACCATGGGGATCACCACCCCCGGCAGCCCAGGCATGTACGAGAAGCAGTTCTTCAAGGCGTTGGGCAAGTATGCCGAGTTCTGCACCACCAACGTGCCGTGGTTCGACCCCAAGCAGGAGGTCGGCAACCAGCTCATCCACGCCTTCGAGAAGGCGTTCCCCGAGGAAAGCTGCGACATCAACGTCAGCTTCAGCTTCGAGGCGGCACTGATCGCCGCCGACGCCCATAAGCGTGCCGGCAGCACCGATCCCCAGGCCCTGACCGAGGCGTTGCGGACCACCAACATCACCAAGCGGGCCAATCTGGGCGGAGCCATCACCTTCGACGCCAAGGGCCAGAACGTCAACCTGCCGTCGGCGGTGGTGCAAAACCTGGGTGGCAAGCCGACGGTGGTGCTGCCCAGCCAGTCGGCGGAGGCCAAACTGGCCTTCCCGATGCCCGGCTTCAAGAACCGTACCTGATCTGACACCCAACAGTCGGGGGGTCCGGGATGGACGCGACATTCTTCATGAACGTGATCAGCGCCGGTCTTCTGACCGGCCTGGTCTACGGCCTGATGGCGCTTGGGCTGTCGGTCATCTTCGGCGTCATGCGCGTGGTCAACTTCGCCCACGGCGACATGATGGTGGTGGCGATGTACGCCACCTACCTTCTGTACACCAAACTGGGGCTCCAGCCACTGGCGGCGCTGCCGCTGGTGGCCGGGGCATTGTTCGTCTTCGGCTACGTCCTTCAGCGGGTGCTCATCAACCGCTTCCTCGGCGTCACCGAACACATCCAGTTCCTGCTGCTGCTGTCGGTGGCCATCATCATCACCAACGTGGTGCTGATGGTATTCGGCCCCGACGCCCGCAACATCCAGCTTGACGCCAGCTTCGAGAGCTACAGCCTCGGGCCGCTGGTGCTGGACAAGGTCCGGGTCATCGCCGCGGTGGGCGCGGGCTGCGTCGCGGCGCTGCTGTGGGCATTCTTCCGCTACACCACCACCGGCACCGCCATCCGCGCCTGCGCCGACAATCCGGTCGGGGCGCGGGTGGTGGGGCTGGACGTGGAAAAGCTCTACGCCGTCACCTTCGGGGTCGGCTCCGCCTGCGTCGGGGCCGCCGGCTGCCTGCTGCTGCTGCTGGTGGATGTGCATCCCCACCTATCGTCGGACTATACCCTGCTCGGCTTCATCATCGTCATCCTGGGCGGACTGGGCAGCCTGGGCGGCGCCCTGCTGGGCGGAGTGCTGGTCGGCCTGTCCGAGGCGCTGTCCGGCGTTCTGATCGCGCCTTCGCTGAAAACCATGTTCAGCTTCGGGCTACTGATTCTGGTTCTACTGCTTCGGCCGCAAGGCATTCTGGGGAAGAAGCCATGACCGCCGCCAATCTGCTCTCCGACCGCCGCGCCATCCTGCTGCTCGGCCTGTTGGCCGCGCTGGCGGCGGCACCACTGGCGGCGGGCGACTACGCGCTGTCGATCCTGATCACCGTGCTGCTGCAAGCTTATCTCGGCATGGCATGGAACGTGATGATGGGGTTCGCCGGCCAGTTCTCGCTGGGCCACGCCCTCTACGTCGGCCTCGGCGCCTATGCCGGTGGCGCGCTGTTCGCCCATTTCGGCACGCCCCCCCTGGTGGGCGCCCTGGCCGGCATGGTGGTTTCGGCGGTGGCGGGCAGCATCATCGGCACGCTGGGCTTCCGCTTCAAGGTCATGGGCGTCTATTTCGCCCTGCTGACCATCGCCTTCGCCGAGTTCACCCGGGTGCTGTTCGACCACTGGAACTGGGTGGGGGCGTCAAGTGGGCTGTTCCTGCCGGTGAGCCACAGCGTCAACGACGATTTCTGGAACCTGCGTGGCTCGGCCACCATGTTCTATTACGTCATCCTGGGCATGGCGGCGGCGGCCTTCCTGTTCAGCCGCGCCCTGCTGGGGCGGCGCATCGGCTATTACTGGCAGGCCATCCGCGAGGACCAGGACGCCGCCGATGCTTTGGGCATCGACGTTTTCCGCGCCAAGATGGTGGCGGTGATCATTTCGGCGTCCATGACCAGCCTGGGCGGCCTGTTCATCGCCTTCTACAACAACAACCTCTACCCCGAGAGCATCTTTTCCATGCATCGCTCCATCGAGCTCATGCTGGGAACCATCATCGGCGGCATCGGCACCCTGTTCGGTCCCATCCTGGGGGCGGTGGCGCTGACGGCGCTGGGTGAAGCGCTGACCGTGATCGGCGCCCATATCGGCATCGACGGCGTCAAGCAGATCGCCTATGGCGTCTGCCTGATGGTAATCCTGGCCTTCAGGCCCGGCGGGTTGTGGCCATGGCTGCGTCATCGCCTTCGTCTCGACGGAGGCCGGCGATGAGCGGGCCGATGCTTTCCGTCGAGAACCTGGGCAAAAGCTTCCGGGGACTGCGCGCCGTCAACGCCGTCGAATTCCAGGTACCCCGGGGAGATATCGTCGCGCTGATCGGCCCCAACGGCGCCGGCAAGACCACCACCTTCAACCTGATCGCCGGGGCCTTTCCGCCCAGCGACGGGCGGGTGACGCTGGACGGCGCCGACATCACCGGCCTGGACCAGGCCCGCATCTGCCGCGCCGGCATCGGCCGGACCTTCCAGATCGTCAAGCCGTTCGCCGGCCTGACCGTCGAGGAAAACGTCATGGTCGGGGCGCTCCGTCATGACGGCGGCGACGTCGAAAAAGCCCGCAAGGCCGCCAACGACATCCTGGATCTGCTGGAACTGGGCGACAAGGCCTTGCAACCGGCCCAGACCCTGACCCTGCCCGACCGCAAACGCCTGGAAGTCGCCAAGGCGCTGGCGACGCGGCCCAAGCTGCTGCTGCTCGACGAGGTGATGGCCGGTTTGCGGCCGGTGGAATGCGACCGCATGGTGGCGATTCTGACCGGACTCAACAAGGAACACGGCCTGACCATCTTGCTGATCGAACACGTCATGCGCGCCGTGATGGCGCTGTCCGACCATGTGGTGGTGCTGCACCACGGCGAAAAGATCGCCGAGGGTACCCCCGCCGAGGTCACCAGCCACCCCAAGGTGCTGGAATGCTATCTGGGAGAGGACCACGGATGATGCTGGAAATCCGCGACCTCGACCTGTTCTACGGTGACGCCCAGGCACTTGACGGGGTCTCGCTGGACGTGGCCGAGCACGAAGTCGTCGCCATCGTCGGCGCCAACGGTGCCGGTAAGACCTCGCTGATCCATGCCATCGCCGGCATGGCCAAGGCAGCGCGGGGCTCGATCCGCTTCGAGGGCGCCGAGATCGCCGGCGCCTCCAGCTCGCGCATCTGCGACCTGGGAATCGCCCAGGTGGCCGAGGGCCGCCAGATCTTCCCCAGCCTGAGCGTGCGCGAGAACCTGGAGATGGGGGCCGTCATTCCCCGGGCCAGGCACTTGCGCCAGCAGACCCTCGAGCGCTGCTACGAAATGTTCCCCAAGCTGCGGGTGCGCTCGGATCAGGCCGCCGGCACCCTGTCGGGCGGCGAACAGCAGATGCTGGCCATCGGCCGCTGCCTGATGGGCCAGCCCCGGCTGATCATGTTCGACGAGCCGTCGCTAGGGTTGGCCCCGGCGGTGGTCGGCGAGATGTTCAAGGTCATCCGCGATCTTCACGCCGCCGGTATGACGGTGATCCTGGTGGAACAGAACGTTTCGGCCTCGCTGAAGCTGGCCGATCGCGGCTATGTGCTGGAAAACGGCCGTATCGTGCTGTCGGGTACCGGCGCCGGACTGCTGAACGATCCCGGCGTGCGCCAAGCCTATCTCGGACTGTAAACAGTAATTCCGGCAACGACCGGGGGAGGAAATCATGAAGACCAATCCGTGGGGGCCGATCAATTTCGCCCCGGCCCACGTCACCGTCGAGAACCTGCCGGGCGGCGGCATGATTCTGCGCTCGCCCGACAGCTTGAAGCCGTATTCGCGCTGCCTCGGCGACCTGCTGCACCATTGGGCCGACCGCACCCCCGATTCCGTCTTCCTGGCGCAGCGCGCCGGTGACGGCTGGCGGCGCGTCACCTGGAAGCAGGCGCTGGCGGCGGTGGAGTCCATCGCCCAGGGGCTGCTCGATCGGGGCCTCAACCGTCACCGGCCGGTGATGATCCTGTCCGACAACAGCATCGATCACGCCCTGCTGGCGCTGGCGGCCATGCATGTGGGCATCCCGGCGGCACCGATTTCCCAGGCCTATTCCCTGGTTTCGCAGGACCACTCCAAACTCAAGTACATCGCCGAGATTTTGCGCCCCGGTCTGGTCTACGCCGCCGATGGCGCCCGCTTCGCCGATGCGCTGGTGATCCCCGAGCTGTCGCGGGTCGAGGTGGTCAACAGCACCAACCCCATCGTCGGCGCCGCCACGTTCGACTCGCTGCTGGCCACCACCCCCGGTCCGGAGGTGGACGCCGCCTTCGCCGCGGTGCGTCCCGGCACCATCGCCAAGATCCTGTTCACCTCGGGCTCGACCGACCTGCCCAAGGGTGTGCTGAACACCCAGCGCATGCTGTGCTCGAACCAACAGGCCATTCGCCAGTGCTGGCCGTTCCTCGCCGAGGAGCCGCCGGTGCTGGTGGACTGGCTGCCGTGGAACCACACCTTCGGCGGCAACCATAACTTCAACATGGTGCTGCGCCATGGCGGCACGCTGTACATCGACGAAGGCAAGCCGATGCCGGGCCTGGTCGATAAGACGGTGGCCAATCTGCGCGAAATCTCGCCCACCCTCTATTTCAACGTCCCGCGCGGTTTCGACATGCTGATTCCGCTGCTGGACAAGGACGACGAACTGCGGGCCAACTTCTTCCGTAACCTGAAGCTGATCTTCTACGCCGGTGCCGCCCTGCCCCAGAACCTGTGGGAAAAGCTTGAAGCGCTGTCGATCCGGGCGCTGGGCTACCGGGTGCGGATGGTGTCGTCGTGGGGCTCGACCGAGACCTCGCCCGCCGTCACCAACGTGCATTTCGACATCGAGGGCGCCGGCAACATCGGCCTGCCCGTCCCCGGCTGCGAACTCAAGATGATTCCCAACGGTGGCAAGCTGGAACTGCGGATTCGCGGTACCAACGTCACCCCGGGCTATTACAAGCGCGATGATTTGACCCGCGCGGCGTTCGACGAGGACGGCTTCTACATGATCGGCGACGCCGGAAAGCTGGCCGATCCCAACGATCCGGCCAAGGGCATCGTGTTCGACGGCCGTGTCGCCGAGGATTTCAAGCTGATGTCGGGCACCTGGGTTGGCGTGGGCGCCCTGCGTCTGGCGGTGCTGGACGCCGCCGCCCCCATCCTTCAGGATGCGGTCATCACCGGCCATGACCGGGAAGAGGTCGGCCTGCTGGGCTTCGCCAGCCAGCCCGGCTGTCTGCGGCTGTGTCCCGATGCCGCCCCGGATACCCCGCTCAAGGACCTGATCGCCCGGCCCGAGGTACGCGACCGCCTTGCCGCCGCGATGAAGTCGCTGGCGGCCCAGGGCAAGGGCAGTTCCCATCGGGTGGCACGGGCGCTGCTGATGGCCGAACCGCCCTCCATCGATGCCAACGAAATCACCGACAAGGGCTACATCAACCAGCGCGCGGTGCTGACCAAGCGGGCGGCGCAGGTGGAACGGCTGTACGCCGCGAACCGGGACCCCGAGGTCGTCCGCCTGGATTGAGGAGTGAGACGCGACAGATGATCGACTACCGCACCCCCCTGCCCGACCTGATGTTCGCCCTTCGTTTCGGGGCCGGCGCCGACCGGCTGGCGGACTGGGATGACGAGACCGCTGAAACCGTGCTTACCCACGCCGCCCAGATGGTGGACGAGGTCATCGCCCCCCTCGACCCCATCGGCGACATCGAGGGCACCCGGCTGGTGGATGGGCGGGTGCGGATGCCGCCGGCCTTCGTCGCCGCCTACCGCCAGTTCGCCGACGGCGGCTGGCAGGGATTGGCGGTACCGGAGGAGGATGGTGGCCAGGGACTGCCCCACATCCTGGCCTCGGCCCTGTCGGAAATGCTGAGCGGCGCCTGCGTCACCTACCAGATGGTGCTGTCACTGGCCCATGGCGCCATGCGCACCCTGGCGGCCAGCGGCTCCGAGACCCAGCGCCGGACTTGGATTCCACGGCTGGCCTCGGGGGAATACCTCGCCACCATGTGCCTGACCGAGGCGCAGGCCGGGTCGGATCTCGGCCAGGTGCGTACCACCGCCACTCCTGCCGAGGATGGCTCGTGGCGACTGTCCGGCGGCAAGATCTTCATTTCCGGTGGCGATCAGAACCTGACCGACGGCCGGATCATGCATCTGGTGCTGGCCCGTACCCCCGGCGCCCCCGCCGGCGTCAGAGGCCTGTCACTGTTCATCTGCCCCTCGCATCTGCCCGATGACAGCCGCAACGCCATCCAGGTGGTGCGGCTGGAGGAAAAGATGGGCATGCACGCGTCACCCACCTGCCAGGTGGCCTTCGACGGCGCCCGCGCCGACATCGTCGGCGCCCCCGGCGAGGGGCTGAAGCGCATGTTCACCATGATGAACGCCGAACGCCTGGATGTCGCCGTCCAGGGCGTCGGCCTCGCCGAGGTGGCGCTGCAACGCTCGCTGGCCTACGCCGCCGAGCGCCGGCAGGGTCGTGCCGACGGCGGCAGCGGCGATGGCCCCGACCCCATCGTCCGTCACGGCGACGTCAGGCGCATGCTGATGACCCAGATGGCCTTGGCCCTGGGCTGCCGCGCCATGGTGATGCGCACCCTGGTCGACCTGGATCTGAACCGGACTCCGGCGCTGATGGAGCTGATGACCTCGGTGTGCAAGGCCTTTGTCACCGATTCGGCCATGGAGTCCGCCAATCTGGCCATCCAGGTCCACGGCGGCTATGGCTTCCTGCGCGAATACCGGGTCGAGCAGATCCTGCGCGACGGCCGCATCACCCAGATCTATGAGGGCACCAACGGCATCCAGGCCGCCACCGTGGCCGGGCGCGCCATTCGCCAGGGCAACGGCGCGGCGCTGGCCGAATTCCGCGCTGCCACCCTGGAGGCGGTCGCCATCGCCACCCCGCCCGCCGCCGAAGCGTTGCGGCGGGGGCTGGCCGCCTTCGACACCGCCACCGCCGCCATGCTGGCACGAGACGAGTCCGGACTGACCGCCACCAGTTATCTGCGCCTGACCGGGCTGGTCGCCTTCGCCGCCGCCTGGGCCCGTCTGGAAAGCGCGGCTGACTCGGCTCCCAATCCCGATCGTATCCGCGCCATCGCCGCCTTCGTCCGCGACTGGATGCTGCCCGAGGTCGATCATCTGGCGGCCCGCTGCCAGTCGGACGCCAACCTGAGGTCTTTACCCGACGAGGTCTTTGCCGCCTGATCTTTTTTTTGTGGGAAATGGCGGAAATCCGGGAGCCGGTGGTTGTAAAGTCTCCAAAAACAGGCGACATTGCACTTCTTTACGCGGAAACGCGCGCGACTCCAGGGTTGACGCTTGCCGCGTTCATGTCATTTTGTTTCCGCCACGACATACCATTGGGGGTCTCATGAACAAGCAGGATCTGGTGAATAAGGTTGCCGAACTCAGCGGTCTGTCCAAGGCCGCCTCCGACACCGTCGTCGATGCCACCTTCGCCGCCATCACCGCGGCGCTGAAGGCCGGTGACGACGTTCGTCTGGTTGGCTTCGGCTCGTTCTCGGTGACCAACCGCGCCGCCAAGGAAGGCCGCAACCCGCGTACCGGCGCGACCATCAAGATCGCCGCCTCCAAGGCGCCGAAGTTCACCGCCGGCAAGGGTCTGAAGGACGCCGTCAACGGCTGATCCGACGGAACCGACCTTTTTAGAAAGGCCCCCGGAGGCGATCCGGGGGCCTTTTGTATTGCGGGTCCATCCGCCCGAATCCGGCGGTGAAGGTGGACACGGCGAGGTCCTGCACGGTCTTGGCCCGACCGGACCGTCGCGCGCCATGCGTGAAAGCTCCAGGGCGGCAAAAACGCCTTAGACCATTGCCACTGACCACCTGACCTTTTTCACAGTGATTCTAGCCATGTCCGTAGTTATACCGCGCCCAGGAAAGCCACGATCTCCACCTTAGAATAATACAAACAAGAATGACACAGACTGCTCGACTGCTACTGGTTGCTATCATTTTCATAGTTCTAACCTACGCGGGAAGTTCTCTCGCGGCCGACCAGCCGACTAGCCCCGCTGAAAGTCGCGCCACCATCACCGTGGCACTATCGGACAATTACTCGCCGTTCAGCTTCGCCACCGCCGACGGACAGGTGCGGGGCATCTTCAGGGATCTGTGGGATCTGTGGTCGCAACGGACCGGGATCAAGGTCCACTACGTATTGATGGACTGGACGCAAGCGCTGGAGTGGTTGGCGGCGGGGCGCCTGGACGTGGTCGGCAGGGTGCCGGGAAGCGACCAGGTCTCTCGGCGTTTCGCCCTTTCCCGCGAATCGTACCCGACCGAGATGTTCGCCTATTTCCGCTCGTCCCTGGTGGCCATCGATGGCGTGGAAAGCCTGAAGGCGTATCAGATCGGAACAATCGCCGAGGGACGCTGTATCGATTGGCTGCGCGAGCAGGGCGTGCCCAACATCCGCGTCTACCCCACCTTCAACGCCATGGCCGAGGCGGCCGGCAGCGGCGAGATCGATGTCTTCTGTAGCGGCCGGCAAGCGGCCATCAGGGTCCTCGATAACAAGGGTGTGCTGGGAAACCAATTCCGCCGTTCGCCACCGCTGTTCGCCAGTCACCTCCACTGGGCGGTGCGCCACGACGATGCCCACCTCCACCAAACCATCGAAGACGGGTTCGCTCTGATTTCCGCCGCCGAACGCCAGGCGATTATCGATCACTGGAACGGCGAAGCCATCGACGACCCGTGGAACGACCACCCCATCCTGCGCTGGCTTGCCCTGATCGTCGTCGGCGGCGCCCTGGTCGCGCTCGCGCTGGTCGCCTGGACCGTCACCCTGCGTCGACAGGTAGCGGCGCGGACCGCGGAAGTACGGGCGGCGGGAAAACAACTCGCGGCAATGATCGATACCCTGCCCGGCGTGGTCTATCGCCGGGTCTACCTCCCCCAGGACAGCCGCATGCTTTTTGTCAGCGATCAGTGCCGCGACCTGTTCGGATTATCGCCGGATGACATCCGCGCCATGTCGGGCAGGGAACGGCAAGTCGCGCTGATGCATCCGGAGGATTGGCCCACCGTTTCGGCGATGGCGGAGAAGATCGCCGCCGGCGCCCCCCAGGGCGAGAGCAAGGCCAGGATGCGGCGACCGGACGACAGCCTCGGCTGGGTGCTGATTCGTGAAAAAGTCATCGAGCGCACCGAAAACACCATCGTCGTCGAAGGCGTGATTTTCGACATCAATGCCGAAGCCGCCGCCCGCGAAGCGCTGGAGGCCAGCGAACGCCGTTACCGCGAACTGATCGACGACGTCAACGTCATCGCCTGGGAATGGGACATCACCGCCCAGCGGTTCGTCTACGTGTCACGGCAAGGGCCGAAGCTGACCGGATTCTCGTTCGACGACTGGTATGTCCCCGGCTTCTGGCTCGATCACATCCATCCCGACGATCGCGACCGTGCGCACGACGCCTGCGCTTCCGCCACCGCCCGTGGCGAGGATCACGAATTCGAGTACCGGATGGTGCGCGCCGACGGCGGAGTGCTGTGGATACACGACATCGCCCATGTCCACCGGAAGAACGGCCAGCCGCATAGCCTGCGCGGGCTGATGCTCGACATCACCGATCAGGTCAACGCCAGAAAGGCGCTGGAACGCAGCGAGGCCGGTCTGCGCGAGATCTCCGAGCGCCTCGCCACCCTGATCGACCGCCTGCCCGGTGTCGCCTTCCGCGTGGCCTACCGGCCCGATGGCGGACGGCGCGCGCTTTATCTCAGCGGCGCCTGCGCCGAATATTTCGGCGTGCCGGCGGCGGAGGTGTGCTCCTGGTCGGCGGAGCGTTACACCGCCTTGATGACGTCGGCCGCGGCGCCCGGCGATGATATCACTTCGGTCTACCGGCAATTGCGCGACCAAGGCCACACCGAAATCGTCCAACAGATACAGCCGCCGAACGGCCCGCGGCGCCACCTGATGATCCGCGGCAAGCTGGTGGGGCAGGTCGGCGAGGAGCTGATCTCCGAAGGCATCGTCATCGACGTCACCGAAGAGGCCAATGCCAAGGCCGCGCTGGAGCGGGAAGAGGCCGGCCTCCGGGCAATCCAGGTGCAATTGCAGGAAGCCCGCCGGATATCGGCCCTGGGCGATCTTGCCGGCGGCATCGCCCACGAGTTCAACAACATGCTGGGGGCGATCCTCGGCTATGCCGGATTCATCGAGGAAGATGCCCTGCACGGCACATCGATCCATCGCCACGCCGGGCGTATTCTCGGCGTCACCCGGCGGGGCAAGGCGCTGGTCGATCAGATCCTGATCCTCACCCGGCAGCGCGGCATGCACCGCAGCCGCTTCGGGTTCGCCGAACTGGCGGTCGTCACCGTCGCCGACCTCGAGCGATCTCTTCCCGCCGGAGCGGCTCTGCGCGTCTTGCCGAATAATGACAACGCCGACGTCGAGATCGAAGGCGACCGGGAGCAAATCGGCATGGCCTTGCGTGGCCTCTGCATCAACGGACTGGACGCGTTGGCGGGAAAAGCCGGAACGGTAACCGTCGGCACCCATATCCCCGACCTGGAGGGCGAAGCCTATTGCCGCCTGCGCAACCGCATCGGTTCCGGCCTGCCCTCCGTTATCGAGGTGTGGCAAGACGACTCCGGCGCGAACTGGGCGGCAACCGGCTATCCACCTTCGTCGGGGACCTGGGCGGCACTCTCGGTTTCGGACCAGGGGGACGGCATGGATGCCCCACTACTGGAACAGGCATTCACCCCGTTCTTCACCGCCAAGGAAAGGGCGACGAATTCCGGACTCGGGCTGTCGGTGGTCCAGGGCGTCGTCCAGGCCCATGGCGGCGCCGTGATCATCAAAAGCCGTCCCGGCGAAGGCACCACCGTCGAAATCGTCTTTCCCCGTGCCGCCGCTTGAAGGACGCTCATACCCTCAGGAGACCGCGATGTGTAATTGCCCTCGATCGATTTCGCTGGGCTTCGATCCCGAACCGTATCCCGCCGGAACCCATATGTGCCTCATCTTCAACGACGACGACGAGCGTCGGTGGATGATGGCGAAATATATCCAAAGCGGCTTGGACGGTAACGAGCAGGTCGGATACTTCGTCGATACGCTGACGGCGGACGACATGAAGCGGGCGATGCGCGACCTGGGGGTGATCCTTTCCGACGAACAGGACGGCCGGCAATACAGCTTCATCGAGACCGAAAAGGTCTATTGCCCCGATGGAACATTCAGAACCGATCGCATGCTTGATGCCCTGGCCCAGGCCCATCATCGCAGTTGCCGGGAGGGATATGCCGGCGCCCGCGTCACCGGCGAGATGACCTGGTCGAGAAAGGGCTATGCCGGGTCGGAGAATCTGGTGGAATACGAATCGCGGATCAACATCCTGGTCCGCACCGTGCCGACCACGGCGATCTGCCAGTACGATGCCCGGCGCTTCGATGGCGCGACGCTATACGATATCCTGAGGGTACATCCGATGATGATCGTGCACGGGCAGGTTATCCGGAATCCCTACTACGTCGCGCCGGAAATATTCCTGGCCAACAAGACCGAGGGGATCCGATCCTAAAATGTCCGTGGATCATCCATCGGCCGAGGTCCTCGGCAGGCTGCTCGTCACCCAGCAAACGCTCGACACTTTCCCCGACGTGGAGGGAATGGCCGAATTTCTGCGTTCGATGCTGCGCGACGTTCCGGGCATTGCCGATGCGCTTATCTGCCTGCATGGCAGAACCTTGCCGACATCTTCGGTAAACGCGCGGATCGCCCCCCGGTGTCCGAACGTGGACAACCACCCGGGATTCACCCCGCGCTGCTCGCTGAACGATCGACCGGGTCTCCGGCGGCTGGCCATAAGAACGCAGAACCACGCCTTCGGTTGCCTGCAACTGGTCGTCGGCGACGAAACGCAATCACAGCCTTACACCCCCTTTCTCGTCAATCTCGGCCACATGATCGCCACCGTCCTGGAGAGCAGGGACAATGTGCGGGTTCTGGCGGAACGCACACGCGAGCTTGAGATGGCGAACCGATCGCTGCGGCGGGCGCAGCGGATCGCCCGGCTCGGCAGCTGGGAACTCGACCTGACGAGCAACGTCCTGACATGGTCCGATGAACTCTTCCGGATTCTCGAAATCGATCCGCTGGAGCAACAGCCAACCTACGAAGCCCTCATCAATACCGTTCATCCCGACGATCGGGATCTCGTCAACAACGCCCGTACCGCCCCGCCGAACGTCAGGACCGCAAGCGACCTCACGTTCCGGTTGCTGATGAGGGATGGCCGCGTCAAATATGTCAACGCGCGCACTGAAAACCTCTGTGACCGGCAAGGGCGGCCATCGCACCGGGTGGGCACGGTCCAGAACGTCACCTGGCAGAAACTTGCCGAGCTGAATTTGGAGGCCGAGCGGCGGCGATTCGAGGATCTGGTGTCGATCCTGCCGGTCGGCGTGATCGAGATCAGCCCCGAAGGGGCCAACACCTACGTCAACAAGTCCTGGTTGCGGTTCGTCGGCCGCACCCGCCGGGAAATCACCGGCGCCCGCTGGACCGAATGCATCCATCCCGACGATATCGACTGCGTTCGCGCCGGGTGGGCCGAGGCCGTGCCCCGGCGCCTGCCGATAATACAGGAATGCCGGCTGGCGACACCCAACGGCACCATCACCAGGATTCTTTCCCAGGCGGTTCCCCGCCACGCCGGCAACGGCACCTTCCTGGGCTATGTCGCGGTCGCGCTGGATACCACCCGCCAGTGGGAGCTTGAGCAGGAACTGCGGGAGCATGGCCGGCGCTTCGAGGCGTTGGTGGACAATCTGCCCGGCATGGTGCTGCGCGGCGTCCTTTGGCCGGATAGTCGCAGCCAACTCCTCTATATCAGCCGCAATTCCAGGAAGATGATCGGCCTGTCCGCCGACGACTGCCTGGCGATGTCATGCGACCAAATGATGTCCAAGGTTCATCCCGACGATCACCAGCGCCTCGCCGAGGGGCTCTCCGGGTTGATGGCCACGGGCAAGTGCCGGTTCAGGATACGCACCACCCATGCCGACGGCCATTTCATCCATCAGGATTTCTGGCTGACCGTCATCGAACACCGCGACGGCGGCGTCGTCTACGAGGGGCTGGTTCTCGACGTCACCGAAGAGATGACGCTCAAGACTGAAATCGAACGGCATCTGAAAGAGCGACGCCGGTTGGAACAGCAGATCCACGAGGCCCGCAGGCTTGACTCGCTGGGCCGTCTGGCCGGGGGCATCGCTCATGACTTCAACAACATTCTTGGCGCCATCATGGGGTTTGCCCGCTTCGTTTCCGAAGACACGCTCCCCGGGCAATCCTCCCATCGGCACGCGGCGCGTATTCTGTCGGCGGCCGAGCGCGGCAAGACCCTGGTGGACCAGATCCTGGTTTTCTCCCGCCATGCCACCGCCGAGCGGTCGCGCTTCTCCGTGGCGGAACTGGTGACGGATTGCCAACCGCTGCTTCAGATCGCCATTCCGTCCACGGTCCGGCTGAATATCGAGGTCCGTTCCCCCGCAGCCATGGTCAAGGCCAATCGCACCCAATTGGGACAGGTGGTCATGAACCTTTGCTTCAATGCCCGCGACGCCATGGAAGGCCGTAACGGCGACGTCACCGTCGCGGTGGAGGTCCTGCCGTCAGGGCATCCGCTGGTGGGTCACGCCGTTTCGGGACCGCCGGAGACCGCCGACGAGACCGGAGTGTGGACCGATGGCGACGGCACCGTCGCCACCATGGTCGGGCGCGCCTTGCCCGGCCATCCGATGGTGGCGTTGTCGGTGACGGATTCCGGACCCGGCATCGATCCCCCGACTCTGTCGACCATCTTCGATCCATTCTTCACCACCAAGGAGACCGGCAAGGGAACCGGGCTTGGGCTATCGGTGGTCCAGGGCATCATGGTCGAACATGACGGCGCCATCGTCGTGCGCTCCCGCCCAGGCCAGGGCTGCGCCTTTCACGCCCTGCTACCGCTGGACGAAACCACCACGATGATTCCTGCCCCGGAGCAGAAGGGGCCGCCCACTCCCTCCGCTTCTCGCCCCCAATGCCGTGGCCGGGTTCTGCTCGTGGATGACGACCACGACTTCGGCGATATGCTGTCGGTCATGCTGGAACGGCAGGGCTGGAGCGTACTCTGCCAGTCCAGCCCCCGAGCGGGACTGGAGACGTTCGCCAACGAGCCGGAGACCTGGAGCGTCCTGGTCACCGACCAGATCATGCCCGATATGCGTGGCCAGGATCTCATCGCCCAGGTCCAGGCTATCCGGCCAGATCTGCCCTGCATCTTGTGCACCGGCTGGGACGCCACCCTGGACGAGGCGCAGGCCCGGAAATTCGGCGCCGCCGCCTTGTTGCGCAAACCATTCGAGCCGGAAGCCCTGATCGCCGCCATCATGGCGGCCCAGCCGTCCGAATAGGCGCGGGGAATGGCCCCGCCGACGGCTCGGAACCGCTTGCGCGTGCTACAGCTTGCCGCGCCTGGCGGCGATGATTTCGGCGATGATGGATACGGCGATCTCGGCCGGGGTCTTGGCGCCGATATCCAGACCCACCGGGGCCGAGATGCGATCCAGCGCCGCCTCGGTGACGCCAAGGCCGCCCAGGCGCTGACGGCGCTTGGCGTGGGTGCGGGTGCTGCCCAGCGCCCCGACGTAGAACGCCGGCGAGGCCAGCCCCGCCACCAGCGCCGCATCATCCAGCCGGGGAACATGGGTCAGGCTGACCACGGCGGTACGGCGGTCAAGGGTCATGCCGGCCAGCACCTCGTCGGGCTCGCCACAGACCAGGGTCGTGCCGGGAAAGCGTTCGGCGGCGGCGAAGGCCGAGCGGGGATCGACCACGGTGACGGCGAAGCCCACCGCCCGCGCCATGCCGGCCAACGCCTGGGAGATATGCACCGCCCCGGCGACGATCAGGGTCCACGGCGCGTCATGGGTGCGGATGAGGCGACCTTCCCCCGGCTCCAGCGCCCCAATCGCCGCATCGCCCACCGCCAGCGACTGCGCCCCGGTGTTGAGGTCCAACACCAGGGCGGTGGGCACCCGTTCGGCGTAATGGCGCACGATCTCGGCCAGAACGGCGGGATCGGGGCGGAACACCGCCACCCGGATGGAACCGCCGCAAGGCAGGCCGACCTGCCACGCGGTCTCGTCCTCGACGCCGAAAGACAGCAGCCGGGGCGCCTCGCCGTCGTCCAGCTCCAGCGCCTCGGCGATCACCGCCGACTCGACGCAACCGCCTGATACCGACCCGGCGAAACCGCCGTCAGCCGCCACCGCCATATAGGACCCGGCCGAACGCGGCGCCGAGCCCCAGGTGGCCAGCACCACCGCCAGACCGACCCGCTGCCCGGATTCCAGCCATTGCAACGCGGCGGCCAGCACCTCGCCGTCATCGGCCGCCATGTCGGCGGGATCGCAGCGGATGGCGTCAAGACACATGGGCGCTACCTTCCACTCCAGAGATCGTCAACCAGCCGGCGGCCCACCGCCAGCAGCACCCGGCGGCGGTACTTGACCCCGGCCAGGGTGGTCTTGAGCACATTGGAGGTCTTGCGTACCGCCTGAACCAGGGTGGCGGCGGCGGCCTCGTCCCAGGCCCCCCCCACCAGCGCCTCGACCGGCACCGCCAGCGGTGCCGAATTGGTGCCGGTGATGGCGACGCGAAGACCGGCGATGGTGTCGCCGTCCCGCTTCAGCGCCACCGCCACCCCGGCCAAGGGGAAGTCGATGGCATCACGGATGCGGACCTTGGTGTAGGCGGCACGCCAGCCGGCGGCCGGCGGCACCACCACCGCCGCCAAAACCTCGCCCTTGTCCAGAGTCAGATGATCGGCGCCGGATTCGCGGAACAGGGCGGCCAGCGCCACGCTGCGCTTGCCCTTGGGGCCGACGATCTCGGCCTCGGCCCCCAATACCATCAGCGCCGGGGCGACATCGCCGTGATAGGTGGCGTAGCAACGGTCGCTCTTGACCACCACATGGCACTTGTCGCCGTCGTGCTTGAGGCAATAGCCGTTGCCCGACCGCCACCATTCGCTCTGATTGTAGAAGACGCAGCGGGTGTCCTGGCACAGATTGCCGCCAAGGGTGGCGGCGGCGCGGTGGCTGGGTCCCGCCACCAGCACGGCGGCCCGGGCCAGCGCCGGCCAGCCGGCAATGATGCGGGCATCCTCGGCCAACGCCTCCAGGGTGGCACCGGCACCGATACGCAAGGTACCGTCGGCGGCGACGGCGATGCCGGCAAAGCCGGGCAACGCGGTCAGATCGACCAGCACCTGGGGCCGCCCCAGGCCACGCCGGAGATTGGGCAGCAGGTCGGTGCCGCCGGCGATGGGCTCGGCGCCGTCAACCGCCAGGGCGGCGACCGCCTCGTTCAGGCTGGCGGGGCGAAGCGTGCGGAAATCGGGAAGGATATTCATTCGGCGGCTTCCTTCGCATCAAGCAGTTCCACCACCTTGTCGGGGGTGAGCGGCAGTTCGGTCGGACGGATGCCCACCGCCTCGTGGACGGCGTCCATTACCGCCGGCAGGAAGCCGGCCAGCATGCCCTCGCTGGCTTCCTTGGCGCCGAACGGCCCGTTGGGATCCATGCTTTCGACGATGATGACCTCGATGTCGGGGCTTTCCGCCATGGTCGGCATGCGGTAGTCGAGAATGTTGGCGTGCATCATGCGACCGTCGTCGAAGCGGGTCTCCTCCGACAGCGCCTGGCCCATGCCCATCCACACCCCGCCCTGGGTCTGGCCCTCGACGGCGAGCGGATTGAGCGCCTTGCCGACGTCCACCGCCACCCACACCTTGTGGGCGGTGACCCGACCGGTCAGTTCATCCACCGACGCCTCGACCACCTGGGCGGCGTAGCAAAAGCCCATGGTGGCGCCGATGGCGCTGCCCCGGATCTTCTTGTCGCCCTGGAACTCGATGGGACAGGTATAGGTCCCCTTGACGGTGATGGTACCGGTATCGATCAGCGCAGCCTTCACCACCTCCTGGAAGGTCAGGCCGGGGTCCTGGCTGCCCGAGACCATGAAGACCTCGTCGATGACCTCGATGTCTTCCTCGCGGGCGTCCAGCTTCTTGGCCGCCGCCTTGACCAGGATGCCTTTCAGCGCCTCGGCCGCCTCCAGCGAGGCGTTGCCGACCATGAAGGTGACGCGCGACGAATACGAACCATTATCCTTTGGCGTCAGGGCGCTGTCGGCCGAAATCACCCGGATACGGTTGAGGTTGACGCCCAGAACCTCGGCCGCCACCTGGGTGGCCATGGTGTTGGACCCCTGGCCGATGTCGGCGGCGCCGGTCAGCAGGGTGATACCGCCGTCGAAGTCGAGCTTGAGATTGACGGTGGCATGGGGCTCGCCGGTCCAGTGCTTGGGCGTCGACGTTCCCGAGACGAAGTGCGAGCAGGCGACGCCCAGCCCCCAGCCCTTCGGCATCCTGCCCCGACGCTCGGCCCAGCCCGAGGCCGCCTTGACCTTCTCCAGGCATTCCGGCAGGCCGTAGCTCATGACCTTCTGGGCATAGGCGGTGGTGAACGGGATCTTCGGCAACAGATTGAGCTGGCGCACCGTCAAGGCGTCGTGGCCCAGTTCCTCGGCCATCTCGGACAGCAGCGCCTCGAAGGCGGCGCGGGTATCGACGGTACCGTGACCGCGCATGGCGCCGCAGGGGGGCGTGTTGGTGTAGACCCGCCAAGCATCGTGCTTGATCGCCGGAACGTCGTAAAGCCCGTGCATCAGCGCGCCGGTATAAAGAATGGTGATGATGCCATAGCCGGCATAGGCGCCGCCGGCCTGGATGGCTTCCAGGGCGCAGGCGGTGATCTTGCCGTCCTTGGTCAGGCCCAGCTTCATCTTCACTTCCGTCCACGGACGACCGCGATGGGAGATGAAGGTCTCCTCGCGGGTCTGCAACATCCGCACCGTGCCCTTGGCCTTGCGGGCCAGCAGGCCGGCGATGATCTCGAAGCTGAGGCATTCGGTACGGGCGCCGAAGCCGCCGCCGAGAAACGGCTTGATCACCCGGATGCGGGCCGAGTCCATTTGCAGGCAGGCCGCCACCTTGAGGTGGACGTAATACGGCACCTGGGTAGTGGTGTTGAGCGTCAGCCAGTCGCGGACGGGGTCGTATTCCGCCAGGGTGGCGTTCAGCTCCATGTGAACATGGTTGACCTCGGCGAAGGTATAGACCCGCTCGCGCACCAGATCGGCAGCGGCAAAGCCGGCCTCGACGTCGCCGAATTCGGCATGGACCTCGCGCAGCACGTTATTGGGCTTGTCGTCGTGCAGCGCCACCGCGCCCGGCTTCATCGCCTTGTGGGCGTCGGTATAGGCCGGCAGCACCTCGTACTCGACCTTGATCAGGCCCAGCGCCTTTTCGGCGGTGACCTCATCGACGGCGGCCACGGCGGCGACCGGATCGCCGCGATAGCGCACCTTGTCGCGGGCCAGCGGGTATTCGTTCTCGGCAATCGGCAGCACGCCGAACGGAACCGGGGTCTCCGCCCCGGTACAGACGCAGATGACGCCGTCCAGCGCCTCGGCCGCCGAGGTGTCGATGGACAGGATGCGGCCATGCGCCACCGGACTGCGCAGGATGCGCCCGACCAGGGCGTCGACCGCCTTGATGTCGGCGGTGTACTTGGCCTTGCCGGTAACTTTTTCAACGCCGTCCACCAGCGGAGTGCGGGCGCCGATCTTGCCGTTCTTGGGAATCTTGACGGTCATTCCGCGGCCTCCCGGCACGAGCCGGAGGCGGCAGCCTCGACCGACTCGATGATTTTGACATAGCCGGTGCAGCGACAGAGATTGCCCGCCAGCGCCACCTTGATCTCGTCGCGCGACGGATCGGGATTACGCCGCAGCAGCGCCTCGGCCGCCATGATCATGCCGGGGGTGCAAAAGCCGCACTGGGCGCCCAGCTTCTCGTGGAAAGCCGCCTGAAGACGCGACAGCGTGCCCTGGGTGGACAACCCCTCGATAGTCTCGACCCGGCGGCCGGCCACCTGATGCGCCAGGGTCGAACAGGCCAGCCTGGGCCGGTCGTCGACCAGCACGGTGCAGGCGCCGCACTCGCCGCCGTCGCAGCCCTGCTTGGAGCCGGTCAGATTGGCGATCTCGCGCAGGTAGTCCAGCAACAGCATGTTGTCCGGCACGAGATCTTCGCGCGGGCGGCCGTTGAGGTTGAGCCGAAGGATGCTTTTCACGCTTTTCCTCCCGTGTTTGCGTAAAGCCGCCGAAGCAGGGCGATCAGGGTTTGCCGCTCGTCGTCGGACAATGCGGCGGAAAATTCGCGGTCCTGGCGCGCCACCGCCTCTTCGATGCGGCGCAACGCCAGCTTGCCGTCCGGAGTCATTCTCAGCCAATAGCTGCGGCGATCGTTGGGCGAGGCGGTGCGCCGGATCAGCCCTTTGTCTTCCAACTGGTTGACCACCTTGACGATGGAGGAGCGATCGACCTCCATCGCCTCGGCCAGCCGGCTTTGGGTCAGGCCCGGATTGTTGGCGATCACCTGCAACATGCCGTAAAGGCCGGGGGTGATGCCCTCGGCCGCGGTGACCGAGTGGGCGAAATGCTTGAACGCCGCCACCTGCCCCCGACGGAGATGAAAGCCCAACTCGGCGGTCATGCAGCCGAAGGAAATCTCGGCATCGCCGTGCCCCGTTTCCTCGGCCACCCCGTCCCTCGTCGCTACCATCGCCGACATCCTCCCGATCTCGCTGGATTGTTTACCAGGCCAACGAATTTGGCAACAAGATTGTTTACCTAGCAAACAATCTTGTTGGGAGGAAACCCGGATCAGAAACCACGCACCCAGCGGGGACGCACGCCGGCGTTTCCCGATATGGCGGCGTCCAGACTGGCCAACAGCTTGGCCCGGTCCCTGGGCAGGGTACCGGCCAGGGCCAGGGCGTTGCTGGCATGGTTGGAGCGGAAGATCACCGGCGCCGGTGGGTCCAGCCGTTCGACCAGACGGCGCAGCTCGACCAGCATGCCGGCATCGTCCTGCCACTCGAAACCATCGCCGTAGCGTTCGAGGAAGCGGGGCGCCACCTCGCCCGCCAGACCCAATTGCAGAGTGGAGAGATAGACCGGCGGCGCCCGGTTGACCAGATCGGCGGTGGCGTCCATGTGGTCCTGCCAGTCACGACGGCCGCCCAACCCCAGGATCACCGTGGCCGAGACCTTCAGCCCGGTGTCTCGCGTCTTGGCCAACGCCGCTTCCATCTGAGCGGTAGAGCCCTTGGCGATACGCTTGAGCAGCACGTCCCAACCGGTTTCGATGCCAAGATAGACCAGCCCCAGCCGCTTCGACTTCAGCAAGGCGATCTCGTCGGGGCTTTTGCCCAGGATATCGAACGGCGTGGCGTAGGCCGCCACCCGTTGCAGATCGGGAAAACGTGCCGCCAGCCGGTCGCAGATCGCCGCCAGGGTATCGGCTGGCAGACAATAGGCGTCGCCGTCGGCCAGGAACACCCGGCGGGCATCCGGCCATTCCCGCGCCGCCCGGTCGATATCGGCGAAGACCTCGTCCAACGGCCGGGCCCGATAGGTCTTGACCTTGTACATGCTGCAAAAGCTGCACTGGTTGTAGCGACAGCCCAGCGTCGCCTGAATGATCAGGTTGTCGCCCTCCGACGGCGGCCGCCACAGCGGGAAATCGTAGTCGATCATGACGGCCTCCGCTCGCGCATGGTCACCAGTTCCTCGGCGATGGTGGGATGAATTCCCACCGTGGCGTCGAACTGGGCCTTGGTGGCGCCGCATTTCAGCGCCACCGCGAACCCCTGGATGATCTCGGGGGCGTCGGCCCCCACCATGTGGACTCCCAGCACGCGGCCGGAGCGGCGCTCGACCACCAGTTTGATCATGGTATGCTCGTCACGCCCGGCCAGCACGTTGCGCAACGGCCGGACCCGTGAAAGGTAGACATCGACCTCGCCGTGACGCCGCCGCGCCTCGGCCTCGGCCAGCCCCACCGTACCGATCGGCGGCAGGCTGAACACCGCCGACGGGATGGCGTCATAACTCATGGTGGTGGCAAGTCCGTGGATGGCGGTATTGACGAAAGCCATCGCCTCGGCGATGGCCACCGGCGTCAGCTTGATCCGGTCGGTAACGTCGCCCACCGCCCAGATGTTACCGGCGGTGGTGCGAGAACAGCCGTCCACCACCACGGCACCCTTGGCGTTCACCGCCACCCCCGCCCGCTCCAGCCCCAGGCCGGCGGTATTGGGAACACGGCCGGTGGCGTAAAGCACCAGATCGGCCTCGACAGTCTCGCCGGAGGACAAAAGCACGTCATAGCCATGGCCATGGCGGCCGATGGAACGGACCTCCGTCCCGGCACGCAGATCGACGCCACGGGCAACCATGGCCTCGGCCAGGGTGGCGCGCACATCGTCGTCGAAGCCGCGCAGCACCGTCTCGCCCCGCACCGCCTGGGTGACCCGCGCCCCCAGGGCATTGAAGATACCGGCGAACTCGACCGCGATGTAACCGCCACCGACGATCACCACCCGCTCGGGCAATTGCATCAGGTCGAGCGCCTCGTCGGAGGTGACGGCGTGTTCGATGCCGGGCACCGCCGGCAACGCCGGACGGCCGCCGGTGGCGATCAGGATGGTGTCGGCCGTATACGACCGCGCCCCCACCGTCACCGTATGAGCATCGGCCAGTTCCCCCCACCCTTCGATCAGGGTGACGCCACTGTCGTGCAGCAGACGGCGATAAACCCCCTCCAGACGGTTGAGTTCGGCGTTCTTGGCCGCCACCAGCCGCGCCCAGTCGAAGCCGGCGCCCTCCAGGCTCCACCCAAACCCCAGTGAATCGGCCAGATCGTCGGCGAAGCCGGCACCGACGACCAACAGCTTCTTGGGAACGCAACCGCGCATGACGCAGGTGCCTCCGACCCGGCCTTGCTCGACCACCGCCACCCGCCGCCCCGCCTGCGCCGCCAAACGGGCGGCGCGCACGCCGCCGGAGCCGGCGCCCAGGGCGATCAGATCGAAGTCATGGGCAGGCATGAAGCGCCATCCTCGCGGTGAAAACCGGCCGGAGCTTGGCACGCTGGCCCCTCCCGTGCCAAGCTCGACTATCGGAGCAGGGAAAGGAACCCACCATGTTCGAGCCGGCCGCGACCAGCGGGCCCGACCGCCGCCTGCCGTTCCATTACGGCTGGGCGGTGGTGGTGGCCGGCATCGTCGCCGTGTTCGCTTGCCTGGGCATGGGCCGCTTCGCCCTGGGTATGCTGCTGCCGTCCATGGGCCAATCGCTAGCCCTCAGCCACGGCGACATGGGGGCCATCTCGACAGCGAATTTCGTCGGCTACATGGCGGCGGTCAGCCTGGGCGGCCGCACCGTCGCCCGGCTTGGCGCGCGGCGAACCATCGTCGCCGGACTGCTGATGGTGGCGCTGTCGACCATTGCGGTGTCCAGGGCCGAAAGCTTCGCCCAGGTACTGGCGCTTTACCTGATCACCGGCTATGGCAGCGGTGCCGCCAACGTGCCGGTAATGGGCCTGATCGCCCATTGGTTCGGCCGCAAGGTGCGTGGCCGCGCCGCCGGAATGGTGATGACCGGCCCCGGTGCCGCCATCATGCTCAGCGGCGCGGTTGTTCCCGCCATCAACGCCGCCCAGGGGGCCGAAGGCTGGCGGCTGGCCTGGCTGCTGCTCGGCTTGTCGGTGCTGGCGGCGGCGGCGTTCGCCCTGCTGGTGTTGCGCAACCACCCCTCCGAACTGGGCTTGGAGCCGGTGGCGGGGGAAGCCGCCGGCCAGCCGGCGGCGTCAACCGGCGGTCACCCGACCGTATCGCGTCGACGCATTCTCGGCCATCTCTGCGTGCTCTATGCCGCCTTCGGCTTCACCTACGCCATCTACGTCACCTTCATCGTCACCGCCCTGGTGCAAGAGCACGGCTTTCCCGAAGCCACCGCCGGTCGTTTCTGGTCGTGGATCGGATTCCTGTCTCTGGCCTCGGGACCGGTGTTCGGCGGCCTGTCCGACCGGATCGGCCGCGGCAAGGGCTTGATGATGGTGTTTGCCTTCCAGACCGCCGCCTACCTGCTGGTAGCGCTGCCGCTGCCCGAGCCGTTTTTGTTCGCCTCGGTGGCGCTGTTCGGGCTGGTGGTGTGGAGCATCCCGTCGATCATGGCGGCGGCGGTGGGCGACTATCTCGGCCCCGAACAGGCCGCCTCGGCCTTCGGCACCGTCACCGTCGCCTTCGCCGTCGGCCAGATCGCCGGCCCCGCCCTGGCCGGACGCATGGCCGACGCCATGGGGGGATTCTCCGCCAGCTTCGCCATGGCGGCCCTGATCACCGCCGCCGCCGTGCTGGTGGCGGCCTTCCTGCCGGTCAGACACGAAGGCTGACGCCCGGAATAATCGAAGTCCCGCGCGGACCTAACCGGTCCGCCGAACCCGAATCACCACGTCCACCCCAAGGATGGACATGCCCAGCGGTGGCGGCGGAAGATCGATCACCCTCGGCTGATCGCCAAGGACGTCCTCGATCCGCCCTGTCACTTCGTCGAAGAAGTGATGATGCTCGCTGGTATTGGTGCAAAACCAAGTGCGATCGCCAACCCCGACCCGGCGCAACAGCCCGGCATCGGCGAACTGCTTCAAGGTATTGTAGACGGTGGCCAGCGACATCCGTATCCCGGTATCGGCCAGTTCGCGGTGCAGCGAATCCGGCGACAGATGGCGACGCCCCCCTTCGCGGATGGCCCGCATCACCCCCATGCGCGGTTTTGTCGGCCGGATTCCCGCTTCGCGAAGACGCATGCTGTCCGACAGAACCTGATCCCTGGGCGCCATGACTCAACCAATCCGGTAACTGGAATAATTCGCAGCTGGGACCTTCCCAAATTCCCATACAATTTTCAAGGTCTTTGACGGAACCGTCTTAAGCCCCGCGCTTCGGCCCCAGACGATCGAGCCTCAGACGGCCGCGCGGGTCGGTCAGCCGCCGGACGCCGCCCATCACCGCCGCCACCGCCCCGGCGGCGGTTCCGCCGGAAATCAGGAACATAATCAGGATCTGGTACCTGACCGCCTCGCCGGGGTCGACACCGCCCAGGATCTGACCGGTCATCATGCCGGGCAACGCCACCAGACCGGTGGTCCCCATGGTGTTGACGATGGGCATCACCGCGTTCTTCAGCGCCTTGCGCACCATCGGCAGCATGGCCGCTCGGACGGGATCGCCCAGGGCCAGCCGGGCCTCGATGGCGGCACGCTGCTCGACGACGCCGCTGGTCAGCGTGTGCAACCCCAGGCTGATTCCGGTCATGGTGTTGCCCAGCACCATGCCGAGCAGGGGAATGGCGTATTGCGGATGGTACCAGGGATCGGGGCGCAATTGGGTGGTCAGGCCGAACACCGTCACCAATCCGGCGGCGGTCAGCATCGAGCCGGTGCCGAGGCCATAGCCCCACCATCCCAGGAACCGCCTGTCCTGGCGGGCCAGGATTTCCTGACCGGCGAACAACACCATGGCCATGGCGGCAAGGCCGGTCCACAACGGCGAGACGGTGGCAAACAAAACCTTCAGCACCAGCCCGACCAGACTGAGCTGTACCACCATGCGAACGGCGGCGACGACGATCCGTCGTGCCAAACCCAGTTGCAGGGCGATGGACAGCGCCGCGTTGGCCACCACCAGCAGGCCGGCGATGGCGAGATCGGGATAGTCGAGGTGGATATAGCCGCTCATGCCCCCTCCACCTCCCTCACCCGCCCGGCCTCGACCACCAGCCGGCGGCTGGCGACGCGGGCGGCCTGGGCCTCGTCGTGGCTGACCCACAGCACGGCGGTACCGGCGGCAAGCAGGTCCCCTACCAGCGCCTCGACGGCATCGCGGGCGGCGGCGTCCAGGGCGGCGGTGGGCTCGTCGAGCAGCAAAACCGCCGGTCGCCGCTCGACCGCCCGCAACAGGGCAAGTCGCTGGCGCTCGCCGGTGGACAGGCGCGATACCGGCGCCCCGCCGATATCGCCCGGCAAATAGAGGCGTTCCGCCGATCCGGCGCAGGCCGCCCAGTCCTGGAAATGCTCGGCCACGGTCTCGCCCCACCAGCCCGATTCGGCGGCAAGATAGAGCACGCGGCGTCGCCATGCCGGACCGCTGATCGCCTCACGCGCGACGCCGTCGAGCATCACCCGGCCGCTGCTGGGATCGAGATCGGCAATGGCCCGCAGCAGCAGGCTTTTTCCCGCACCCGAAGGGCCACGCACCGCCACGCACTCGCCCGCCTCCACCCGGAAGCTGGCCGGCCCCAACCCCGGCCGAGAGAGATTCTCGACCTCAAGCACGGTCCTGCCACCTCCGGGCGATGATGCTGGCGGCGACCAGTTGAATGAAGTGGTAGAGGATGGTCGGCGCGATCACCATCCCCAGCACCGGACTGGCGCCGAACATGATTTTGGCCATGGGCACCCCGGCGGCCAGGGACTTCTTGGTGCCGCAGAACACCCCGGCAATGGCATCCTCGCGGTTGAAGCCCAGCAGCCGGCAGAGCACCGACAACAGCCCGAACACGAAGAAGAACAAGACGAACGACCCGCCCGCCACCAGGATCAGGGTATCGGCTCCATGCTCGGCCCACACCCCCTCGGCGATGGAATCGCTGAACGAGTTGAACACGATGGCCAGAATGGTGGCGCGATCGAGCTGCTTCAGCCAGCGCATGTTGCGGTCAAGCCAGGCGTGCAGCCACGGCCGCAGCACTTGGCCGACCACGATGGGCGTCAGCACCAGCAGCAGAATCTTGAGCAGCACCCGGCCGAGGTCGAGCGAACCACCCCCGGCCGACAGGTACCAGTTGACCCACAACGGCGTCAGCACCACGCCGATCAGGCTGGACAGGCTGGCATTGAAAATGGCGCCGGCGACATTGCCCCGAGCGATCGAGGTCATGGCCACCGATGACGAAATGGTCGAGGGCAAGGCCGCGAGAACGAAGAAACCGAGCCGGACATTGGCGTCCACCCACCCCGCCAGCGCGGCGCCGAGGCCCCACACCAGGGCGGGAAACAGCAGGAAGGTCGAGGTCTGCACCAGGGTATGCAAACGCCAGTTCATCAGGCCCGCCTTCAGCCGCTCGGGCGGCAGGGTCAGGCCGTAAAGCAGGAACACCAGGGCCACGCCGTAACCGGTGAACAGATCCATGTGCAGCAAGCCACCGCTCCGCCCCAGCTCGGGCGCAACCCAGGCCAGGACCACCATGGACATGAGGCCGATCAGGAAGGCATCAATGCCGATCCGCGACAGCAGCTTGAACACCGGAAACCTCGCGACCACAAAGACAACGGACGCGTCTATGGATACATATATATTAGCCGACTGTCGCCCCGTGAGATCGCCACCATGTGGAAAACGCCGACCGGATTGGTTTTGTCCATTCTCTTCGCAGCGATGCTGTTGGGCGACGGCCGCGCCCGGGCCGAGAATGTGGTCGGCTCGCGGATCTTCGTCGAATTCGGCTTCGACACCACCGCGCCGGAAATGAAGGCGGCCCAGCGCTGGGGCGCCGAGCTGTTCGCCAAGGCCAAAGCGGCGGGACGGCCGGTGACCATGCGGGTTGCCCGCAGCGACGCCACCATCCTGATCATGCTGGAATCGGTCGCCATCTGCGACCGGGTGAAAGCCTGTCCGCTGCTGGTGTTTCGCGACATCACCGCCAAGCCGGTCTTGAAAACGACGGCTTTCCAGAACCTGATCCTCGATTATCGCGACACCGGAACCTATCTGATCATCCGGATATGGGACAGCACCAAGGAATGCCGAGTATCCAACGTCGCCGTTGCGAAATGCCGCGATCCGAAGCCGGCGAAGCGATAGCTGAGGACTTTCGGCACACCACCTTTCGTGTTAGGAACATGGTGGTCGCCCGCCTCGCCGGGCGAATGGGGACTGTGGCAGTCGAATGGGTATGAAGATCAGGGGCGGTTTGACCGGATTGACCGGACGGCTGGCGTTGCTTGCCGCCGCCGTGGTGCTGCCGTCCGCCTGCAACATGACGCCCGATTACGAACGCCCGAAGCAGGAACTGTCGGACAGCTACCGCAATCAGGCGGCCGACCCGTCGCCGGAACTGCCCCGCCCGCCATCCCAGTGGTGGACATCATTCGGCTCGGAAGAACTCGACGTCCTGGTCGAGGAGGCGCTGACCAACAACCACGATCTGATGGCCGCGACCCATCGCATCATCCAGGCCGAGTCCCAGGCCGGATCGGCCGGATCGGCCCTGCTGCCCAGCGTCTCGCTGTCGGGCAAGTATGACGTCGATTCTCCCAACGGCGGCCAAGGCACCATTCTGTCCACCGGCACCAACCGGACCCACCGCCTTCATTCCATGGGGCTGGCCACCAGCTACGAGTTCGATCTGTGGGGTAAGATCCGCGCCTCGGAAGCATCGTCACTGGCCTCGGCCCTGGCCAACGTTCATGACCGCGAGGCCATCGCCATCACCTTGGTCTCGGATCTGGTCAACACCTATATCCTTTATCTGCAAAGCCTCGACCGCGAATCGGTGGCACGCCAGAACATCGCCAACATGAAGGCGATGCACGCGGCGGTGAAGGAGCGGGTCCGCCTGGGCGAAAGCTCGGAACTGGAGTTGGCCCAGCAGCGCAACGTTCTGGCCCAGGCCGAGGCCACGGTTCCTCCCATCCGGCTCCAGCGCGAACGCGCCTTCGACAAGATCGCCATCCTGCTGGGACGGCCGCCGGCTACCCTGGCGTTGAGTGGCCAGACCCTGCGCGATATCGCCGTTCCCGAGGTGATGCCGGGCCTGCCGTCCGACCTGCTGCTGCGCCGGCCCGACGTCAAGAAGGCCGAGGCCAATCTGATCGCCGCCAACGCCAATATCGGCGTCGCCCGCGCCAAGCTGCTGCCGGCATTCTCGCTGTCGGGCGAACGCGGCTGGGCCAGCCAATTGCTCGATACCATGGCATCGCCCGGCAGCATCTATTGGGTGCTGGCCGGCAGCGTCGCCCAGACCCTGTTCGACAACGGCAAGACCCAGGCCGAGATCGACTCCAGCCGGGCCAAGTTCGCCGAACTGGTCGAGGTCTATCAGCAGACCTTGCTGACCTCGCTGCGTGACGTCGAGGATGCTCTGGCGGCGGTACGGCTGCAACGCGATCTGGAGACCGCCCAGTTGGAGGTGCTGCAAGCCTCGGTTGACGCCTACGGCCTCAGCACCGAAGCCTTCCGGCTGGGCATGATCGACTATATCAACGTGTTGGAAACCCAGCGCACCCGCTTCCAGGCCGAGGATGCCAGGGTACAGGCCCGTTTCGGCCGTCTCGAAGCGGTGATCGGGCTGTACAAGGCCCTGGGTGGCGGCATGGAAAGCGACGGAGACCCCGCCGCCGCCGCCGACCCGGTGGCCCCCGATCCGCAAAAGCCCGCCGACGCCGCTCCACCTTCCGCGCCCAAGCCCGCCGATGGCGGCGGGGGGGCACCCTCCGACCGCACCGGCTGAAAGCCGCCATGATCGACCTCATCCAAGCCTACTGGTCGCTTCCGGAACTGAAGGTCAACGGTCTGATCCTCGCCCACATGCTGGGAGCCCTGGCGGCCGGGCTGGTCATCGGCTACGAACGGTCCTATCATGGCCGCGCCGCCGGACTACGAACCTATTCCCTGGTCTGCATGGCTTCGGCCGGATTGACCGTGGTCAACGGCTATCCCTCGATGTGGTACGCCGGGCTGACCGATACGCCCGGCGTCGCCGATCCCACCCGCGCCATCCAGGGCATCATGACCGGCATCGGCTTCCTCGGCGCCGGGGTCATCATGAAGGAGGGTTTCAGCATCCGGGGCCTGTCCACCGCCGCCTCCATCTGGGTGACGGCGGCCATCGGCATCCTGATCGGTGTCGGCTTCTACGCCGCCGCCATCGTCGGCGCCCTGGCCACCGTCGCGGTCATGAGCATCGCCGGCGGAATCGAGCAGGCGTTACCGCATCAGACCGTGCTTCACCTTACCCTCAGCTATTCCCACGAGAACACCCCGGCGGCAGACGAGATCCGCACCATGCTGGAAAGCCACGGCTTTGTGGTGCGGGACTGGACATTCAAGCTGAAAGAGGGCGGCCATCGCTTCGATTACCAGATGGTACTGCTGGCCGATCGCGAGCCGGCCCCCATGGCCCTGGTCGACCACTTGTCCAAGGCCCAGGCGCTACAGGGGTTCAGCCTGACCCCGGCCAGATCCTGACCCCGGCGTGGCGGTCGAACACCCCACCGCCCTATCGATCATCTCCGCCAGCTTTTCCCGGCGCAGCGGCTTGAGTACATAGCCCCGGGCGCCGGCGCAAAGCGCGTCGATCACCATGCGCTCTTGGCCGTGCGAGGTGACCATGATGATGTTGGCCCGAGGAAACTCATCGATGATCCGGCGAGTGGCCATGATGCCGTCCATGTCGGGCATGGTGACGTCCATGGTAACCAGATCGGGAGCGCAGGCACGATAGGCATCGACCGCCCGCGCGCCGCTGTCGGCGTTGCCCACCACCCGATGCCCCAAATCCTCCAGCATCAGCGTAAGCTTCTTCGCCGTGACCAGCGAATCATCGACGATGAGCACTTTGAGGTTGGTCATCGGCAGACCTCAGTGGCAGCGATCGAGGTGTTCGTCGAACAGCCGGCGCGATCCTACCACGCCGACGTCGATCCCCCCCCTGTCGGAACGAATCCTCATGCTGGCGAACACGCCGTTCTTGGGCCGGGCGATGGAGCTGGCGGCTTCGCATACCACCGGCGGCGACAAGGAGAAGGCGGCTTCACCGTCGGAAAAGTCGGCAAAGCAAAGGGCGAGAACTGTGTTGACGATCTCGGCGGCGGTTTCGCGATAATAGAGCGCCGCTTGACCATCCTCCGCGCCGACGGCAGCATTGACCCGCCCGACGATCACCTCAAGCAGCGCCCGCTCGAAGCTGAAGGCAACCAGCATCTCCACCGGCAGGGCCAGCGAGGCGATGGCGGTGACCCCGCGCAAATCCAGCCGGTCGGCGCCACACTCCACCGCCGCGATGGCGCGGACCCGAAGCACCGCCTCGGCCGCCAAAACCTGACGGGTGTGCGAAAGGATCGAAACCATCGCCCGGGGAATGAAGCTGCCGTCGAACGCCATACGCCCCCCGCCCAGCCCACGCGTTTTGATCATTATCATCGCCATATCAGTCGATGATTCAGACATATGCGCGCGGATAAGATGTCTAAATGGCGAATTATAACTGTTTCACTACCGATATTAGCGAATAACGCCGCCGGCGGGAATACAGTGTTCCCCCCATGGACCGCGATTACCGGCTATGCCAGGGTGCGCCCCAGATGCGGCCCCTTGGCCTCGACGAACTTCCGGCCCGTCTCGTAACCGAGGGCAAACATCCGCTCCAGATTGGACGACGACCAGTCCAGCGCCGTCGGCAACCACTCGGTCGGAATGTCGAACTGAACCTTGATCAGCTCTACATCCTGGCGTTTGGGGTGATTCTTGTTCCAGTCGTCAAGCATGTGCTCGAAGATGAACAAATCATGCCGGGTCAACGAGATCAGCGGCAGGATCAGCGACTGGCCCCAGGCCTGCCACAGATTGGGCGGCGACTGGATATAGCCCTCGACCCCGAAGGCGTCGAACACCACCACCGTCTGAACCCCCTGGTCATGCTCCAGCAACCCCTCGAAATTGAAGGCGTCGGTGGCCGCGCCCTCGATGTAAAGCTTGCCGTCGATTTCGGTGGGTGGATAGACAAAGGGATAGGACAGCGTCGCGCCAAAATGGCGATAGTCCAATTCATCCTTGCCGAAAATCGCCATCTTGTGGTCGGTGATGCAGTAGGCGTTGAGGTAGACTTCTTCCTCGGCCTGTTTCAGCTTGTCGAAATCGACCATCTCCTTGATGAACGGCGCGTTGGCGCACAGGCCCTGGCTGAAGAAATTGACCGTGGACGGCGTGGTGATCGCCGCCCACATCTGGATCAGGTCACTGATCAGCTTCTGGCGCTTGGTCATGCCGTACTGGTTCATCACCCGGCTGTAACCGGGCAGGCAACTCAACAGCTTGCGGTAAAGGTCGGCGATGCGGCTGCCCTTCATGAACACCTTGTAGTTCATGGGAACCATGCGATAGATCGGGTCGGAAACACCGTAATTGATCGAGTTCTTCAGCGCGTCTTGCCGGTCCATGCCCTTGGGCGCCAGATAGGTCAGGGCGACGCCGCCACCGCCGCCCGCGGCCGAGATCACGTCGAACTTGACCCCCGCCTCGTCGAACGCCAGCAGCGCCCCGGTCATCAGCGTGAAGTTGGGGGCGCCGCCCCCCAGCACCAATGCCATCTTTCCCATGTCTTCCCCTCCGATTTCCCGATGATCAGGATGGCGGCGCCGTCAGTTCACGACTGATGGTCCGCTGGATGAACGCAGCGTCCTCGAAAATCGAATAATGCGAACCTTCACGCATATGCACCTGCATGCGGCTGTTGGTGAAGCGCCCCCAGCCAAGGACATCCTGGCGCGACACGTAGGGGTCGCCCTTGGACACGAAGCAGGTGATGGGAATGTCCCACGGCCGTTCCGGCCGATAGCGGTAGCGGCTGGTCATCTCGAACTCGGCCCGTACCGCCGGCAGCATGAGGCGCCGCAACTCGGGGTCGTCAAGGAACTGGTCACTGGCCGCCATGTCGAAATGACGGATGATCTCGGCGAACACATCGTCAGGCTGGCGATAGGGCGGCAGCCGGGGTTGATAGCCGGGCAACTTGGCCAGATGCATCGCCAAGCTTTTCTCGAAGCCGCCGATAACGCGAACGCGATCGGGCGAACGGGCGCCGGAGCAGAACAGATGGCGCGGCCGATGACTGGTATGGCGGACCAGGGTACGCGCCACCTCGTACAGCGTCAGCCCCCCCAGGCAATGGCCGAACAGACCGAACGGCAGGTCCAGCCGGTCCTCCATCTCGTCCAGAACCGCTTCGACGAAGGTATCCATGTCGCGGACCGGCTTTTCGGCGATGCGGGCCAGCCGGCCGGGCGGTTCGACGGCAATGACCTCGATGGCGGGGTCCATCGCCGCCCCCCACGCCTGGAACGCCGCCGAACCGCCGCCGGCGAAGGGAAAACAGAACAGACGGAAGCGGGGGGACGGTCGGGACACCACCGGCACCAGCCAAGTCCCCTCGCGGGTGGCCTGCGGCTTCGGTGGCGGCTCGGCCTCGGCGGCAGCCGCCGGTCCCGGCGCCTGCGCTCCGGCCAGATCGGGCCAGACTTCGTCCACCAGTTCGGCGATGCTGGGACCCTTGATCAGCTTTACCGCCGGAATCCGCACCCCGGTGGCGCTTTCCACCCGGTTGATCAACGTCACCGACATCAGCGAGTCAAGGCCCAGTTCCCGCAACGGCCGATCCGCCTCCACTGGCTGGGCCATGCCCAGGGTGGTCATCACCTGACGCGCCAGGAAGTCGGTCAGGGCGGCGCGGCGTCCGACCGGATCGGGAGCCGCCAGCCGGGCGCGCAGCGCCTCGATGTCGGCGGCAAGGCCGCCGGAGGCACCGCCCTGCAACTCGGCATAGAGCCTGGGCGGCATCGCGAACTGGCGCAGGAAGGCGGGCCAGTCGGCCACCGCCACCACGCCATGGTCAAGATCGCCGTCGAACAGGGCGTCGAACGCTTGGCGCCCCAACTCGGGGGCGATGTAGTGCATGCCGCGCGCCCGCCAGATCGCCTCCCCCTGCTCGCCCAACTGGCTGGCCAGCCCGGCGTCGGCCCACGGTCCCCAGTTGACTGCCAGCCCCGGCAGACCCTGCCGACGACGATGGACGGCCAGGGCGTCGAGACAGGCGTTGCCGGTGGTGTAGTTGGTCTGCCCCGCCGAGCCGATGACACTGAGCACCGACGAGAACATCACGAAGTCATCCAGCGCCAGATCGCGGCTATGACGGTGCAGCCACCACGCCGCATCCAGCTTGGGGGCCAGGGCGCGGCGGAATCGCGGCCACTCCATCTGCTCGGCCAGCCCGTCGTCCACCACCCCGGCGCTGTGGTAGATGCCGCGCAGCGCCGGAGTGACCTTGCGCAGCCGCTGCATCAGACGACGGACATCGCCCTCCTCGGCAATGTCCGCCTTGGCGATCACCACCTTGGCGCCCAGAGCTTCCAGCCGCTGTGTCACCGCCTCGGCATTGGCGGCCTTGGCGCCCTGGCGGCTGGCCAGCACCAGGGTATGGGCCTTTCGATGGCGGATCAGCCATTCCGCCACCTCGACCCCCAAGGCCCCCAGTCCGCCGGTGATCAGATAGCTGCCGCCCTCGGTCGGCATCGGCCGCCGGGGTGGCAACGGCGACCGCACCAGCCGCGCCGCCAAACGCCGGCCGCCGCGCAGCGCCACCTGTCCCTCGCCGTCATCACCGCCGAATGGCACCGCCAGTTGCGCCGCCAGCAACGGCGCTTCATCCGCCGGAGAGGCCCCGGCCTCCAGGTCCACCAGCCCGGCCCACACCGCTGGCGCCTCCAGCGCCAGGGAACGGCCGAAGCCCCACAGCCCGGCCGCCAGCACATCGGCGGGCTTCTCGCGTCCTGTTGCCGCCACGGCATTGCGGGTAACCAGCCACAGCTTCGGCGCCACCAGGAATCCGGTGCGCCGCACCGCCAGCGCCCTGGCCAGATCCAACGCCGAACCATAGATCCGACGCTGCGTCGCCTCGTCCCCCCAAGCCTCTTCGCCGCCACCATCGAGGCCACACAGATGGACGATGCCGGCCCGGCCAGCGCCGGCCTCGGCGGCGAACGAGTCCAGCAGGGCGGCAAACGCCTCGGCCGATGGCGGAATCTCCGCCGCCGACACCCGACGACAGGCGGCACCGCGCGCCTTCAGCGCCAATTCCAGCGCCGGGGCGACGCCGTCGCCCCCCAGCAGCAGCCAGGTCAGCGGGCTTGCATCCTTGCCCGCCGCCGCCAGCGGCCGCTCGTCCCAGCGCAGCCGATAAAGCCAGCCATCACCCTGCCCCGCCTTGGCCGGGCGGAAGGTGGTGGGCGACATCGGCTTGACCGCCAGCCCCTCGAAGGCGATCACCCGCCGCCCTTCGCCATCGAAGGCGTCGATGTCGATGGTGGAGTGCTCGGCGCCGCCGTTGGCCTTGCGCCGACGGGCATGCACCCATACTTCGCGGGCATCGGAGACGACGGCCCGGAACCGCTCCAACCCCAGCGGCAGATAGGCGACGGCACCGGCCGGCGGCGGCCGGGTGAAATCGCCGTGGGCGTCGATCACCGCCGGATAGACGTGCAGACAGGCGTCAAGCAGCGCCGGATGGGCGATGCCGTTGCCCAGGTCGTTGACGGCATCGGGCAGACGGACACGGGCCAGCGCCTCGCCCTCGCCCCGCCACAGGCTTTCGATTCCCCGGAAGGCCGGGCCATAGCCCAGCCCCAGGGATCGGGCACCGGCATAGTAACTGTCCGCCTTGACCGGCAGGCCACAACGTCGCTTCACCGGCTTGGGATCGAAGCCGCCCCCCATGTCGGCGACGACACGACGGACGGCGCCGCGCATGTGGGTCCGCCATTCGGCACCCTCACCCTCGCCCAGACTGGCCAGGGTGAAGGCGGCGGCGGAGCCGTCGCGCGGCTCGATCACCAGATGACCCAACCTTTCCTCGTCATCATCAAGGACCAGCGCCTCGCCGTGGCTGAAATCGGCGATTTCCAGGGGACCATCTCCCAGGGCTTGGCGCGCCCCCTCCAGCGCCGCCACCAGACCGGCGGTGGTGGGCAGCACCACCGCGCCGTGGATGCGGTGATCGTCCAGCCAATCCAACGCCGCCCGGCTGTAACGGGTCTCGAATTGCAGCGCCGCCAGCGGCGAGCGCAGGCGGGTTCCCGCCAACCCCGCCATCGGAGCCGCCGCCCGGCTTGGCCCGGCCGGCTGATAGTCCTTTACCGCCCAGACCCGCTCGTGCTGGAAGGCATAGGTCGGCAACGACAGCCGGTGATGGCGGAACGGCGCGTCGAACACCGCCCAGTCCACGTCATGGCCCCGGCGGTAAAGCCCGGCCACCGCCTCCAGCACGCTGCGACACTCGTCGCCGCCAGCCTTGCCCAGACTGGGCAGCCATGCCAGCCCCTCGCCGCCCGCACTGCCCTGGCCCAAGGCCAGCAGGCTGGCACCGGGGCCGATCTCGACGAAGTCGGTGATGCCGAGTTGGGCAAGCTGGCGCACCGCGTCGGCGAAGCGCACCGCCTGGCGCGCCTGGTCGCACCAGTACCCGGCGGTGGGAGCCTCGGTCATGGGCCGACCGGTCAGGGTCGATATCCAGGTTATGGCGGGCGCGGTGGCCACGGCCGCCTCGGCGGCGGCGCGCAACCCGTCCAGGGCCGGGGCCATCAGCGGTGAATGGAAGGCGTGGGAAACGGTCAACCCCTTGGCGGCAACCCCTTGGCGCTCCAGCCGGGCCAGGACCTCGGCCACCGCCGCCGCCTCGCCCGACACCACCGTGCCCTGTGGGCCATTGACGGCGGCGATGCCGATGGATGCCGTAGACAGCGCGGCGATCGCCCCGGCCACAGTCGCCTCGTCGGCGAACACCGCCGCCATGGCGCCACCGGCCGGCAGCGCCCCCATCAGGCGACCGCGTTCGCACACCAGCCGCGCCGCCTGCTCCAGCGAATAGACCCCGGCGAGATGGGCGGCGGCGAATTCACCGATACTGTGCCCGGCGACGGCGTCCGGACGGATGCCCCATTGCCCCAGCATCTCCGCCAACGCCACCTGAACGGCGAACAGCGCCGGCTGGGTATAGCGGGTGTGGTCGATGGCATCACCCCCGGCGAACAGCACGTCGATCAACGACCGATCGAGATGATCGGCCATCGCCCCGGCCACCCGGTCGAGAGCGGCGCGGAACACCGGCTCGGTCTCGTAAAGACGGCGGCCCATGCCGGCGAACTGCGCCCCCTGACCGCTATAGAGGAAGCCGATGCGGCGGGGCGTGTTTGACCGTCGCGCCGCCTTGGGATCGGCCTTGAACTCGGCCAGTTGCGCCGCCAACCCGGCCGAGGTCTCCGCCACGGCGGCGAAGCGATGGGGAAAATGGGTGCGGCCCGCCGCCAGGGTATGGCAGATGTCGCCCAGCGACGCGTCGGCCAAGCGGGCAAGCTGACGTTGGGCGGTCTGCTCCAGACCGGCCGCCGTTTTGCCCGACAGCACGAACAGATGCAGCGGCCGCTCGGGCAACCCATCGGCGGCGACGGGCGGAGCTTGTTCCAGCGCCACGGCGGCGTTGGTGCCGCCGATGCCGAGCGCGTTGACCACGGCGCGGCGCGGCCGGTCGGGCGACGGCCACGGACGTAGCTCGGTGTTGACGAAGAATGGCGAGCTTTCCAGCTTGAGGCGGGGGTTGGGGGTGCGGAAATTGATGGTGGGCGGAATCAGCCCCTCGTCCAGCGCCAGAGCGGTCTTGATCAACGACGCCAGACCGGCGGACTGTTCGGAATGACCGATGTTGGGCTTGGCCGAGCCGATGGGACACTTGCCCGACCGCTCGGCTCCGCCCAACGCCCGCATCACCGCGGTGAATTCGCGGGGATCGCCGATGGTGGTGCCGGTACCGTGGCATTCGACATAGCCGACCGAGGCGAGATCGAAACCCGCCTGGGCGACGGCACCGGCCATCACCTCGGTCTGGCCGCGCACGCTGGTTCCGGCATAGCTGGCCTTGCGGGCACCGTCGTTGTTGACGGCGGTGCCCCGGATCACCGCGTAGATATGGTCGCCGTCTTGCAGCGCCCGGTCGAGATCCTTGAACAGGACGGCGGCGACGCCATTGGAAAACACCGTCCCCCCGGCCTCGGCGTCGAAGGTACGGATGTGACCGTCGGGCGAGAACACCGCCCCCTTCACATTCATGTAGCCGGCCATCTGCGGCACCCGCACGTTGCCGGCGGCGGCCAGGGCCATGGCGCAATCGCCGTCGCGGATGGCGCGGCAGGCAAGATCGACCAGCACCAGCGAGGTCGAACAGGCGGTCTGGACGTTGAGGCTGGGACCGGTAAGGTTCAGCTTGAACGACACCCTGGTGCCGGCAAAATCCTTGTCGTTGCCGATGTGCAGCAGGCTGGCGGTGGCTCCCCGCGCGTCCGGATGGTCGGACAGCTCGTTCATCATGTAATTGGTGACGACGCTGCCGGTGCTGGCGTAGACCCCCACCGGGCCGTGATCCTGCCCCGGCGGATAGCCGGCATCCTCGAACGCCTCCCACGCCACCTCCAGCAGGTGGCGCTGCTGCGGGTCGATCAGCCGGGCCTCGTGCGGCGAATAGCCGAAGAAGCCGGCATCGAACTCATCGGCGCCGGGCAACGGAAACGCCGCCTTGACGTAGTCGGGATCGCGGATGCGCGCCGGCTCGACCCCCGCCGCCATCAGTTCGGCATCGGACAGCATGGTAACGGCTTCCACCCCGCCGCACAGATTGCGCCAGAACGTCCGCCAGTCAGACGCACCGGGAAAGCGGCAGGCCATGCCGACGATGGCGATTCCCAGCGCCTTGCGATTGTCCCTCATGACGGCGCTACCAGCTTGCGCCGCCTTCGTCGCCACCATCGCCGCCGCCCATCCAGCCGCCGCCGAGATTCATCTCGTGCAGCCGATCCAGCGCCCGCTCGAACACCTCCTGCACGGCGGCGAGGTAATCGAGCCAAGTCTCGATCGCCCATATCATCAGTTGAATCTGGGTATTGGCCATACCCATTCCCGGCATGCCGGACCCGCCCATCGCCATGATCAACGGCAACATCTGCATCAGATTGGGCGGAAACGGCGGAACGAAACCATGGCCACGCCCCGAGCCGCCCCGGCCGCGCGCCTTGTCCCGCGCCGAACCGCCACGCCCGGTATCGGAGTGGCTATCAGCCGATTCCCGGGATGCTTTTCCGTCCGCTCTATCTCGCATTTTTCCCCCGAATGGTCGTGTTGCAGCGCAATAGATGTTCGATATTGCGCAACTATCCCTTCTCAATGACATATTTTGATGGAAATTACCACCATAGGCCAGCCAATAATTACACCAATGACCATTAATGGTGTATCAACCCAGGCGGCAGACCCATGACTTTTGGACAGCTCGCGCGATATGGATTTGCACCACTTGGGTCCGGTTGCGATAATCAGGCGGGATTGCGTCGCGGAGTGTGCTGCTTCGGAGAACCGGAGACAGGGGCGGGATGACGGATTTGGTGGGCTTCAAGGCGACAGACGTGCTCCGCAGGGATGCCGAGCTGATGCTGTCGCGGGGACGGGGCGGCGACGGCGCCGCCGTACTTGTGCTCGCCCCGACGTCCGGAAGGCCGTCACCGGCTGCCATGGAGCGCCTCAAGCGCGAGTTCGCGCTTCGCGACGAGTTGTCTCCGGAATGGGCGGCACGGCCGCTGGCGCTGGATCAGACCGCCGGCCGGCTATCCCTGATCCTGGACGATCCCGGGGGCGAGCCGCTGGACCGTCTGATCGCCGGCCGCGCCGCCGCCACCCGACCGGCCGAGATGTCGCGGCGGCTGAAAATCGCCGCGGCAACCGCCTCGGCACTGGCCGAGGTCCATGACCGCGGCATCATCCACAAGGACCTGAACCCGACCACCATTCTGGTGGATGGCACAACCGGGGAAATCCACCTGACCGGATTCGGCGTGGCATCGCAGGCGCCCCGCGAACAGCAGCAGGCGGTACCGATCGAGGTGATCGTCGGCACCCTGGCCTACATGGCGCCGGAACAGACCGGCCGGATGAACCGCTCGGTGGATTCGCGCAGCGACCTCTATTCCCTGGGGGTCACCTGCTATGAGCTGTTCACCGGCCAGTTGCCCTTTACCGCCGCCGATCCCATGGAATGGGTCCATTGCCATATAGCCCGCCAGCCGGTACGGCCGTCCGAGCGGGGGCAAGGCATTCCCGGCCAGATTTCCGACATCATCATGAAGCTGCTGGCCAAGACCGCCGAGGACCGTTACCAGACCGCCGCCGGCGTCGCCGCCGATTTCCAACGCTGCCTCGCCGAGTGGGAAGCGTCGGGCCGGATCGAGCCGTTCGCGTTGGCATCGCACGACCAGTCCGGGCGGCTGATGATCCCCGAGAAGCTTTATGGTCGCGAGGGGGAATCGCAGACCCTGCTCGATGCCTTCGGCCGGGTCGGCGATGGTGGAATGCCGGAACTGGTGCTGGTTTCGGGCTATTCCGGGGTGGGCAAGTCGGCGCTGGTCAACCAGATTCATGCGGCGATGGTGCGTCGCGGCGGGCTTTACGGTGCCGGCAAGTTCGACCAGCATCGCCGCAACATCCCCTATGCCACCTTCGCCCAGGCGTTCCACGCCCTGGTCCGTCAAATCCTGTCCGCCAGCGAACAGGACGTCAGCCGCTGGCGCGCCGAGATTCTTGGCGCGGTGGGACCGAACGGCCGACTGGTAACCGACCTCATCCCCCAGCTGGAACACATCATCGGCGAACAGCCGGCGGTGGTCGAACTGCCGCCCAACGAGGCCCATATCCGCTTCCTGTCGGTGTTCACGCGGTTTGTCTCGGTGCTGGCGCGCCCCGAAGCCCCGCTGGTGCTGTTTCTCGACGACCTGCAATGGATGGATGCCGGCGGCATGAAGCTGCTGGAACACCTGATGACCAATCCCGAGGTCCGTCATCTGCTGCTGATCGGCAGCTATCGCGACAACGAGGTGGATTCGTCCCACCCGCTGATGCTGGCGGTCGAGACCATTCGCGCCAGCGGCGGCGCGGTCTGCGACATCGTGCTGTCGCCACTGTCGCGCGACGACCTCGGCCAATTCGTCGCCGACACGCTGCGTTGCCGAGTTGCGGAGGCCGGCGAACTGGTCGATCTGGTCCACGCCAAGACCGCCGGCAACCCGTTCTTCGCCATCCAGTTCCTGACCGCCCTGGTCGATGAACGCCTGTTGGCCTTCGACGCCGCCTCCGGCGATTGGCGATGGGACATCGACAAGATCCGCGCCAAGGGCTTCAGCGACAACGTGGTCGAACTGATGGCGGCCAAGCTGAGACGTCTGCCCGAAGCCAGTCAGGCCGAGTTGCAGCGCATCGCCTGCCTTGGCAACGGCACCACCCTGGCGACGCTGGGGCTGGTGTACGACCGCGCCGCCGACCGGCCATCGGCCGAAGTCGAAAGCGCGATCCGCCTGGGCTTTCTAGTCAGATCCGGCGACCGGGTGATTTTCGCCCACGACCGCATCCAGGAGGCCGCCTACCTCTCGCTCCCCGAGGCGGCACGCGAGGCCGCCCACCTGCATATCGGCCGCCGGCTGATCGAGCGTCTGCCGCCCGCCGCCGTCGAGGAACAGATCTTCGATCTGGTGCATCACCTCAACCTCGCCAGTCGACTGATCGATGGACGCGATGAGCGGGCGCGGTTGTGCCACTTGAACGTCGTGGCCGGTAAAAAGGCCAAGGCCTCGTCCGCCCACGCTTCCGCCCGCATCTTGTTCCTCCAGGCCAGGACACTGCTGGCCGACGACGCCTGGGAACAGGCCCACGACGACACCTTCCGCCTGTTCGTCGAATTATCCGAATGCGAATATCTGGTCGGCAATCACGATCAGGCGGGCGACCTGTTCGCCCTGTTGCTCGACCGGGCACGCTCGGTGGACCAGCGGGCGGCGGTGTGGCGCCTGCGGTTTCGCATGTACATGGTGGCAGGCCGGTTCGGCGACGCGGTGGCCATCGCCGTCGAGGCGTTGCGCCAGTTCGGCCTGAAATGCCCGGATTCCGAAACCGAGGCGGCAACGGCGGTGGAGGCCGCGCGGCGGGATTTCGTCGCGCTGCTGGGCGGCAGGCGGATCGCCGAGCTGATCGATCTTCCCGATTGCGCCGACGCCTCGGTGCGGGCGCTGGTCGGCGTCATCGCCGATGCCATCCCCGCCGTCTACCATGTACGGCCGATGCTGTACCCCTTCCTTGGGCTGAGCGCCATCAACCTGTCGCTACGGCACGGCGTCACCGAGGATTCCTGCGCCGCCTTCAGCGGCTACAGCGTATCGCTGGTCGGGCGGTTCGAGGACTTTTCCACCGGCTTCGAGTTCTCGGAACTGACGCTGCGGCTGGGCGAGCGGTTCTCCAGCACCCAGCTTCGCGGCACCTTGCTGTTCCGCCACGGCTATTTCGTCTCGCCGTGGCGCCGGCCGATCGCCGCCTGCATGCCCATCCTCGACGACTGCTTCCGGGCCTGCCTGGAGACCGGCAACCTGATCTACGCCGCCTATGTGGCCTACGCCTCGGCCTGGATGCTGCTGGAAAAGGGCGAGCCCCTCGATGTGGTTCTCGCCACGCTTCGCAAATACGCGCCGTTCGCCCGCAACGGCCGCATCGTGTTCGCCACCCTGATGATCCGCCTTCAGGAACTGTTCGTCACCGAGTTGCAGGGCACCACCGCCGAGAACGGCGCCGCCACCGACAGCGAGGACAGCCTGTTCTCGGCGATGGTGGCCACCGCCCACGGCTACGGCATCGCCTTCTATCATGTGGTCAAGCAGGTGACCCCCACCCTGATGGGACGCCACGAGGAGGCGCTGGCCGCCGCCACCAAGGCGGCGTCCATGCTGGCCAAGATTTCGTCATCGACCATCGAATCGTCCCACCATTTCTATAGCGCCCTGGCGATGACCGCGCTCTATCCGGCGGCCGACCCGGCGCGGCGACGGGAGTTCGCTCCGGCGCTGGCCGAACACCGGCGCAAGCTGCGGCAGTGGGCCGACAACTGCCCGGAGACCTTCGCCAGCCGCTCGCTTCTGGTCGAGGCCGAGACCGCCCGCATCGAAGGCCGCGACAACGACGCCATGCACCTCTACGAGGACGCCATCACCTCGGCGCGCAACAACGGCCACCTCCATTGCGAAGGCATCGCCAGCGAGCGTGCGGCGGGGTTCTATCTCGACCGTGGACTGCGGGGCGTCGCCGAGAACTACCTGCGCGACGCCCGCTATGCCTTCCTGCGCTGGGGCGCCATGGCCAAGGTTGGACAACTTGACCAGCTCTACCCCCGCCTCGCCGAAGCGGCGGCGGCGGTGGCGACGGCGGCCGGCTTCAGCGGTAACATCGCCGGCCTCGACCTGATGACCGTGGTCAAGGCCCAACAGGCGGTGTCGGGCGAAATCGTGCTGGGCAAGCTGGTGGAATCGCTGCTGCGGATCGTGGTGGAACACGCCGGGGCGAACCGGGGTCTGCTGATTCTGCGCCATGGCGGCGGCTATCGCATCGAGGCCGAGGCCATTACCCACGGGGATGCCATCGCCGTCACCTCCTGTGCCACCTCGCCCACTTCCGACGACCTGCCGCCGACCGTCTTCCAATATGTGGTGCGGACGCGCGACCGGGTGGTACTCGACGATGCCTCCGGCGCCAACTCCTTCGCCACCGAGGGCTACGCCCGCCGCACCGGGGTGAAGTCCATCCTGTGCTTCCCGGTGGTGACGCATGGCGAATTGAAGGCGGTGCTTTACCTGGAAAACCGTCTGGCCGCCGGCGCCTTCACCCGCAACCGGGTGGCGGTGCTCGATCTGCTCGCCTCGCAGGCGTCGATCTCGCTGGAGAACGCCACACTTTACGCCGAGATGGAGGAACGGGTCAGGGACCGCACCCAGGAATTGGCCGAATCGCTGGAGACGGTGCGGGTGAAAAGCGAACAGGTTTCCGCCCTGCTCGACAATTCCGGCGAAGGTTTCCTGTCGTTCGGCCCCGACCTGATCGTCGCGTCGGAATTCAGTCTGGCCTGCCTGGATTTCTTCGGTACCTCCCCGGCCGGCCGGGCCATCGACACCTTGCTGTTTCCCGACGACGAAAACGCCCGCGACACCATGCGCGCCTGCATCGCCGAGGCGCTGGCCGAACCCGACCCCCATCGCCGCGAGCTTTACCTGTCGTTGCTGCCCGAGGAGATTTCCATCGGACAGCGGACGTTGGAAGCGGAATTCAAGGTCCTCGACCGGGCGATCATGCTGGTGCTGGCCGACATCACCGAGGAAAAGAGCCTGGCCGAGCAGGTGGCGCGCGAACAGCACCGGCTGGAAATGATCGTGACGGCGGTAACGGCGGGCAACGACTTCTTCGACGTCATCGCCGAATTCCGGGCCTTCGTCGCCGAAGGAAACGACGGCGGCAAGACATGGGAACGGGCCAACCTCTATCGCACCGTCCATACCTTCAAGGGAACCTTCAACCAGTTCGGCTTCCATGATCTGCCCTCGGCACTGCACCGGATCGAGGCGGCGCTGCAGGGCCTGCCCGCGGGCGCCACCGGCGCCGACGCCGCCGCCCGGGTGTTCGCCGAGGACTGGGAAGCCCTGCTGGAATCCGAACTGGCAACGGTGACCAAGGCGCTGGGCGACGATTTCATGAGCCGGCGCGGCGTGGTGATCGTCACCCCCGAGCAGGCCGAACGGTTCGAGCGGTTCGCCCGGGGCCAGATCGACGAGGCCGATGTGCCGAAGATCCTGGAGGAAATCGCCTCCATTCGCACCGTATCGCTGCGTCATGCCCTGGGCGAATTCGATAAACTGATCCGCCAGGTGGCCGGACGGGTGGAAAAGGAGGTGGCGCCGCTGGTGATCGAAGGCGAGGATGCCCGCATCAACCCCGACGTGTTCGGCCCGTTCCTGCGCACCCTCGGCCACGTCTTCCGCAACGCCGTCGATCATGGCATCGAGGACCCCGACTCGCGACTGGCCGCCGGCAAGAGCGAGGTCGGAGCCATCACCTGCGGCATCTCCAAATCGCAAGGGGCGCTGTTCATCCAGATCGCCGACGACGGCGGCGGAATCGACGTCGAAACCCTGCGCCGCCGCGCCGCCGAGCGGATCTCCGCCGATGTGGACGACTGGGACATCGCCGACCTGATCTTTGCCGACGGCGTCTCGGTGCGCGGCGAGGTGAGCGAACTTTCCGGCCGCGGCGTCGGCATGGCCGCCGTCCGTGCCGCCGTCGAGGACCTGGGAGGAAGCGTGGTCGTGACGACCCGCGCCGGGCACGGCACTTCGTTCACCTTCCGGGTTCCCTTCCCCGGTCGATGGGAAACGGCGGCATGACCGCCAATGCTCGGAGGCGACAGTCTTGGCAACGCTGACCGTCATGATCGTCGATGACTCGCTGTTGGCGACCAAAAGCCTGGCCGCCATGCTGACCGAGATGGGACACCGGGTGGTAAAGACCGTAAGCGGCGGTGGCCCGGCGCTCGACGCCTATCGCCAGTGCACCCCCGATCTGGTCACCATGGACGTGACCATGCCGGACATGGACGGCATCGAGGCCACACGGCGCCTCGTCGCCCAGTTTCCCGACGCCCGCATCATCATGGTGACATCGCACGGCCAGGAAGGCATGGTGATGAAGGCGGTCAAGGCCGGGGCCATGGGCTATGTGCTGAAACCGATCAAGCGCGAGAAACTGCGCGACATGATCAATCGCGCCACCCGAGCCAGGGACTGAAGGCCGCCATCCGTCGCCGGCTCAGTGACTGAACAGCACCGGGGCCGTCATGTGCTCCAGCAGATGGCGGGTGGCACCGCCCAGCACCATTTCGCGCAAGCGCGAGCGGCCGTAGCCTCCCATGACGATCAGATCGACATTCTCGTCGGCGGCGCGGCTCAACAGCATCTCGCCGACCTTGAGGTCGTCGCTGCGGATGGATTCGCATTGAGAGCGGACACCATGGCGGGACAGATGACAGCAGATGTCACCGCCGGGAATATCGCCGAGGCCATCCCTGGCGTGGCCGGGATTGATGGCGACCACATGGACGATTTCCGCACCGACCAGAAGCGGTAGGGCGTCGTGGACCGCCCGGGCCGCCTCGCGGCCGCCGTTCCAGGCGACCAGCACCCGCCGGCCCACCGTGGGAAAGCGGCCCGCATACGGCACCACCAGCAGCGGCCGCCCCAATTCCAGGATCAGGCTGGCCGGCTGTGGCCGGGCAAGGTCGTCGTCCGGTTCGGTCTGGCCGACCACGACCAGATCGGAATAACGCCCGTGCAACGCGACCATATCGGTGGAATCGCCGCTGACGTCGCGCCACTCGACGGCAACACCGGTCGCCGCGGATCGTCCGTCAACCATCGCCTTGGCCACCGCCGCGGCCTCGGCATCGCTTTGCTCCAGCATGGCATCCACTTCGGCGCCGAACTGGGCGGTGATGATCGCCGGAATGTTGGCGTGGCTGCGGACGTTGAGGGCCACCAGATGCGCCTGATGCATGGCCACCAGATCCAAAGCGATATCGTAACGGATGGCGGCGCGGGACGAATCATCCACATGGACGATGATATCCTTGAAGGCCATGACGTCCTCCCCGGTTGGCGTATCACCAGTCAAGGGGCCATTCTAGACCAATACCCGGCACCACACCACCGACCGGCCCGAAGCCCAGACCCGCGCGGGTATCATTGTTGGCGGCGGCCACGGTCTACCGCGATGCTGACCCGCCCCTCGCCCGGTCTGTCGGCTAGATGTGGAGTCTCAGGAGCTCCTGAGACTTCACATCTAGAACCCGGCCGGATCGCAGGACTGGCGGTGCAGCTTCAGCACCTTGCAGAGCTTGCGCGCCTCGTCCTGGCTTTTGAGCGGGCCGGCGACGATCCGCCAGCGGACGCCCTTTTCCCCCAGATCCTCCTTGCGGAAGACGGCATCCATCGCCCCCAATTCCTCGGGGAAACGACCTTTGATCTTGTCCCAGGTCTGGCGGGCGCCGTCCTCGCTCTTGGCGGTGCCGAGCGCGACGCCCGAGCCGCTGGCCTTGCCGTTGCCATTGACCTTGCCGTTGCCCTTGCCATTGCCATTGGCCGGCTGGGCGCCCTGACGCATGCCCGTGGCGGTGCCGCCGACCGGCGTCCGCGCCAGTTGGGTATCGAGCACGCGCTCGACCGCATCACGCTCCCTCCTCGACTCGTCGGCCGACACCAGTCCGGCGGCACGCATGCGTTCGACCCGGCCAACGGCGGAAGCCGCCTCCATCACGTCGCGGGGTGGCAGCACCGGCAGATCAACCTTGCGCGGCTCGGCCGGCAGCAGGGCGTCGAGAATCGCCGCCCGCTCGCCGGCATGCTCGGCCGGAGAGATGGCGCGGGTCTCCAGCGCGCGGCCCAGCGCTTTGAGACGTTCAACCACCTGCTCGTCGCCGGGGACCGGCCGCTCTAGCCCCTGAGCCGGGGGAAGCGGGGAGGAATAGGGTGTCAGCGCCCCCATGTTGGTGGCACGGCGACGAGTGTATTCGTCGGGAGTGATCAGGCCTTCGTCCAGCAGCCGCTTGAGGATACGGAAGCGGCCGGAGACATTGGCCTCGGCCTGGGCGCCGGGAGACCTGCCCGCGGCGGCGGGAGCGGAAGAGGCGGTGGGATCGTCGAGCGGCCGCGCCGCAACCACGCCCCTGGCCGCCGTCTGCGGCGCCATCGGCTCGAATCCCTGCGGTGTCGCGTCGGGAACCCGGCCCGACTGGGCGGTGGTGCGTGGCGAATACCGCCCCGTCAACTTGTCGATCATGATCAGATTGGCTTGGGCCACGTCCACCAGGGTGCGGACTTGGGGCATGCCGTCGGCCAGGGTGGTGATGGTGATCTGCGGCCGATTGGCCAGGATCACCTCGTAATACTGGCGGGCCAGATCATACCTGCCGGTCGCCTGATAGACCATTCCGGCGACATAGAGGGCATAGGGGTCCTTGGGGTTGGCCCGCAAGGTGGCGATGGCCTGACTTTCCGCCCGGGAGTAATCGCCCTTGGTCAGCGCCGTCATCGCCCGTTCGGCGGAAGCACCGCTGAAAACGGGGGCGTTCATGAGCGTATCGACGCTGCTTTGCGGATCGTTCAACATCCCGCATCCGCCCAACGCCCCCATCGCGATCGCGGCCGAAACGGTCCGGCATACCCGTCTGATGGTCATCGTCCTCGTCCCCCACGCAACAGCGGGCAGGCCCACGTTCCGACCCGGCGGCCTGTCAATACACCGGCGGATCGGACGGAACCAACGCAAATACGGTTCATGATGCGTCGGAGAACGTTCACACTTTCCTAATAAGCAGGCGATTGGCGGCGGACGGCTTCGCTGCTATAACGGAGACAGCTCATAGGAGCCTCATGGACGGCCGCGAAATCGAGTTGAAGCTGGGACTGGCGCCCGCAGATATGGAGCGCGTGCGGCTTCGTCCCTGCTTTGATGCCCACGCCAAGGAGGCGCCGACCGAACGGCGGCTGAACTCCACCTATTTCGATACCCCCGATTTCGCCCTGGCCGACGCCGGCATATCTTTGCGGGTGCGCCACGTCGGCTCCCGCTACATCCAGACGGTCAAGACCGCCGGAACCAGCACGTCCGGTCTGTTCCAGCGCGACGAATGGGAAACGCCGGTCGCCTCGGCCGTTCCCGAGACCGAGCCGCTGCTTGCCACCGGCCTCGCCATCTTCACCGACGCCGATCTGGTCGGCCGCCTTGCCCCGGTATATTCGACCGACGTCCACCGCACCCTCTACCGGCTGACCGGAGGAGAGCCGGAAAGCGGCTCGGCCTGGGAAATCGAAGCGGCGCTGGACCTTGGCGAGGTCGCCGCCGGCGCGGCCCGCGAAGGTATTTGCGAAATCGAATTCGAGTTGGTCAAGGGGGCGCCGGATATCCTGTTCTCGGTGGCCCGTCAGGTTCTGGACGCCGTCCCCGCCCGGCCGCTGACCGCGACCAAGTCGGAACGTGGCTTTCTCCTCGCCACCGGTCGCGGCATCGTTCCGGTCAAGGCCAAGGCGCCGCCGCTGGACCATGACCTGTCGGTCGCCACCGCGTTCCAGACCATCGGCCGTTCGTGCCTCGACCACCTTCTGACCAACGAGCGTTGCCTGTTGGCCACCGGCCACGGCGAGGCCATCCATCAGATGCGGGTGGCGCTGCGGCGCCTGCGCTCGGCCATCAAGGTCTTCCGTCCCGTGCTGGACACCCCCCGCCTGACCGAGATAAAGGCCGACCTGCGCTGGCTGCTGGCCCATCTCGGCCCGGCGCGTGATGCCGATGTCTTCCTGGCCGAAATCATCGATCCGGTGGTGGCGGCCCATCCCGGCATTTCCGGACTGAACGCGCTACGCGCCCACTGGCTGGCCGACCGCGACGCCCGGTTGGCCACCGCCATCGAGGCAGTCCGAAGCCGCCGATTCGCCGCCATGGCGTTGCAACTGGGCGAATGGGTCGAAAGCGGCGACTGGCTGCGACCGGCTAACGAGCGCGCCAGACGCAAGCTGGACGCTCCCATCCCGGCATTTGCCGTCGGGCGCCTTGGCAAGGCGACACGCCGGCTGCTGCGTACCGCCGGTGATGATCTCGGCCGACTGCCACCGGAACAGCTTCATGCCGTGCGCATCAACGGCAAGCAGGTGCGCTATGCCGGAGAGTTCTTCGCCTCGCTGGTTCCGCGCAAGCATATGAAGGTCTTCCTGGCGGAACTGTCCGAGTTGCAAGACGTCCTGGGCAAGCTCAACGACATCAACGTCGCCGGCCCCAAGCTCGCCGGACGGCACGCCCAGGGCGGCAGGTCCAAGGCCGCCGGTATGGTGTCGGGCTGGCACGAAGCCCGCCGCGCCCCCCTGCTGGCCGAGGCGCAAAAGGCCTGGAAGCGGTGGAGGAACTATCCCCTGCCCTGGCACGACGCCTGAGCCGGCTTAGTCCTCCAACTTCTTGCCGTCGAGTTCGCGGGCCACCTTGTCGCGCAGCTTTTCGGCGGCCTCCTTATCCGAGCGCTTGCGACCGAAGCTGATCCGGTTGGCCTCGGCTTTCGCCTCGGCCACCGCCTTGGCCATGGCCTTGCGATGCCGGTTGAGGTTGACGATCTCCGCCATCCGATGCCCTCCTTTTCGGCCAGCCTATCCCATTCCCCCCCTACGACGAAAGAAGGCGGATAAGAATCGTCCTTGCGCCCGGCCGACCGGGCTGCTATATCGACGGCCCTCGCGCGGGTGTAGCTCAGTTGGTCAGAGCGCCGGCCTGTCACGCCGGAGGTCGCGGGTTCGAGCCCCGTCACTCGCGCCATTTCCTTTCTCTCTTCTTATCTTGGCAGATAGCCCCGCCCTTTGGGCGGTGGCGGCGATGCCGCGCGCGGCGATCCCTGCGGCCGCCCGACCATCGCGCACAAATATCAGACATCGATAGATTCTGCCCAAATTCAGGGCGGCAACAACCCCAACTTCCGCGTTGCCGCGCGGAACAGCACACTTTACAGGCAGGTTATCGCCACTACCTGCCCCCCGGTTAGGCACCCCCTCGCCGCCTATATTTTGAACAGCAACCAATGCGTTGATTCAATACGATATTTTTCCGCTCCTGCATCTGGCACGCGAATTGAAGCCGGACGGCCACCGCCGTAGCGGACAGCTTTTGAGCAGAGGATGGAAATGGAGACGACGAAGACTGGGGTGGATGTATTGTTCGTCCTCTTGGGGGCAGCGATGGTGCTGGCGATGCATGCCGGCTTCGCCTTTCTCGAGGTCGGGACGGTGCGACGGAAGAACCAGGTCAACGCCCTGGTGAAGATCATTACCGACTTCGCGATTTCCACGATTGCCTATTTCTTCGTCGGCTACGGCGTCGCCTACGGCACCAGCTTCCTGGTCGGCGCCGATGTGCTGGTGGGCAAGACCGGCGCTACCTTCGGTCCCCAGGGCTACGATCTGGTGAAGTTCTTCTTCCTCGCCACCTTCGCCGCCGCCATTCCCGCCATCGTTTCCGGCGGTATCGCCGAGCGCGCCAAATTCAACACCCAGCTGATGGCGACGGCGATTCTGGTCGGGCTGGTCTATCCCACCTTCGAGGGCATGGTGTGGGGCACCCGCTTCGGTTTCCAGGAGCTGATGGAAGCCCACTTCGGCGCCAAGTTCCACGATTTCGCCGGCTCGGTGGTGGTACACGCGGTCGGTGGCTGGATCGGATTGGCGGCGGTGCTGATGCTGGGCGCCCGACTGGGCCGTTATCGCAAGGACGGCAGGCTGGTGGCGGTGCCACCATCCAACATCCCGTTTCTGGCGCTGGGCGCCTGGATTCTATCGGTGGGCTGGTTCGGCTTCAACGTCATGAGCGCCCAGACCATCGCCGAGATTTCCGGTCTGGTGGCGCTGAACTCGCTGATGGCCATGGTCGGCGGCATCGTCGCCAGCCTGATCGCCGGCCGCAACGACCCCGGCTTCGTCCATAACGGCGCGCTGGCCGGGCTGGTGGCGGTATGCGCCGGGTCCGACGTGATGCATCCCATCGGCGCCCTGGTCACCGGCGGCATCGCCGGGGCGATGTTCGTCTGGCTGTTCAACCTGTGTCAGAGCAAGTGGCGGATCGACGACGTGCTGGGCGTCTGGGCGCTGCACGGCATGTGCGGCTTCCTGGGCGGCATCGCCTGCGGGGTGTTCGGACAGGAAGCCCTGGGTGGCCTGGGCGGCGTCAGCCTCACCTCGCAGGTGCTGGGCACCGTCGCCGGCGCCGCCTTTGGGCTGGTGGGCGGACTGGCGGTCTATGGCGGGCTGAAGGCGGCCTTCGGCATCCGCCTGACCGACGAGGAGGAATTCTCCGGCGCTGACCTCGCCATTCATCAGATCGGCGCCTATCCCGAAGAGGCGACCACCATGCATGACGACGGGTTGGCCATGTCGGTCCATGCCGCCAACGCCCCCGGCCGGGGGCGCTGACCAGACTTATACCTGGGGAAGGGGCAGGCTGCGTTCCGCCGGAAAGCGGATCGTCACCCTGGTCCCCTTCCCCAGCGTACTGTCCAGCGTCAGAGTCCCGCCGTGCAGTTCCATGAATCCCTTGGCAAGCGGCAGGCCAAGGCCGGTACCCTCGTGTTTGGGGCTAAGCGCGTTTTCCGCCTGGCCGAACGGCTGCAACACCATGGCGATATCCTCGGGGGCGATACCGACACCGTCATCTTCGACGGTAACGGCGACTCCACCGTCGACAACGGCCGCCGACACCCTGATATCGCCGCGTTCCGGGGTGAATTTGGCCGAATTCGACACCAGATTGAGCAGGATCTGCTTAAGCAGACGCTCGTCGGCACGCACCCGCGGCAGGCCGGGCGCGGCGGTATAGCCGAGCGATTGGCTCTTGGCGGCAACGACATGCCCGGCCAGACGCATCACCGAGCGGGCGACCTCGTCCATATCCACGTCGGACTCGCGCAAGGGCACCTTGCCGACCTCGACCCGCGAGACATCAAGAATGTCGGTGATCACCCGCAGCAGGTGATGAGCCGATTCGGAAATGTTGCCGAGATAGCTGCCGTAGCGATCCAACTCGTCCGGTGCCATGACGCTGGTGGCCAGTTCGGAAAAACCGATGATGGCGTTCAGGGGCGTTCTGAGTTCGTGGCTCATATTGGCCAGGAAGATGGTCTTGGCCCGGCTGGCGGCCTCGGACACCTCGCGCGCGGCCAGGGCGTCCTTTTCCGCCCTGGCGCGGCGGGCGACCTCATCGACCAACCTGACGTTGGCGGCTTCCAACTCGCGATTGGCGCGGGCCAGCCCCTCGGCCAGGGCCGCGCGGGCCTCGGCGGCTTCCTTTTCCGCCTTGGCCTTCAGCGTCTCCATCTCACGCAGCTGGATCTCTTCGACGATCCGCTGGTTTTGCTCCACCAGGAATTTCCGGCGGAGCAGGGCGCGCAGGCGAGCGCGCAGCAGGCTCATCTCGATGGACTTGCCGACGAAATCGTCGGCACCGGCCTCCAGGGCGCGGGCGACATTCTCCTTGCTTTCATAGGCCGACAGCATCAAGACGATCAGCGGCGCCTCGGCGTCGGTGCCGGCACGGCGACGGCAGACCTCCTTGCACACGGCGATGCCGTCCATGCCGGGCATCACCATATCGACCATGACGCAGTCGAACGATTGGCGGGACAGCGCCTCGATCCCCTCGCCGCCCGAGGTCACCTGGGTAACGTCGCAACCTTCGTCGATCAGTTCCTGGGCGAGGCTTTCGCGGTAGGTGGGGCTGTCGTCGATGATCAGGATGCGGGCGGGGCGGAACAGCGAGCGGGCGACCTCGACGGTGACCGCCTCGCGCCGGGATTTCCGCAGCAGGTTGTGAACCCGCAGCAGCAGGATATCCATATCCTCCGACTTGGCGACGAAGTCGTCGGCGCCGCTTTCCAGCCCGTGCAGTTCGGCGGCCGAGGTCTCGTCCGCCGTCAGCATCAGCATCGGAATGCCGCGCGTGGTGATGTCCATATGGACCTGCCGGCACAGTTCGTCCCCCTGGATGCCGGGGAGGTGATAATCAACCATGATCAGATTGGGCAGTTCGCGGTTGATCGCCTCCAACGCCGCCTCGCCGGAATCGGCGGTCACGGTGCGGAATCCTTCCTGCTCCAGCACCAGTTGCAGCCGGATGGCCTGGGTCGGGGAATCCTCGACGATCAGGATCAGCCGTTGATCGCTCACCGCTCTCTCCCCCCACCAGCAAGGTCGCACAGCCGGGGCGCGATCGCCGGCAACGGCAGCATTTCCCTCACCCCCCCCAGCTTAGCCGCCGCGTCAGGCATACCATAGACCACGCAGGTCGAGGCATCCTCGGCGATGGTGTAGGCGCCGGCCCGGTGCATGTCCCGCAGTCCGTCGGACCCATCGCCGCCCATACCGGTAAGCACCACGCCGATGCCCCGCGCCCCCAGATCATGAGCCAGCGACCGGAACAGCACGCTGCCCGATGGCCGCTGACTGAAGCTCGGCGGTGCATCCGACACCGATAGCCTGCCGTGGATCAGCGCCAGATGGCGATCCGCCGGCGCCAGATACACCCTGCCGGCCAGCGGTAACTCGTCCTCGCTGGCGATGCAGGCCTGCAACGGCGTCACCGTACTCAGCCACGACACGAAGCCGTCGAGAAAGCTCGACGTGATATGCTGGACCAGCAGGACAGGCAGCGGAAAGTCTGGTCCCAGCCCCCCCAACACCTGCACCAGCGCCTGTGGACCGCCGGTGGAAGCGGCGATCCCGACCGCGGCATAGGACACCGCCAGCCGTGCCGGCGGAGACGCCACCTCGGCGGCGCCGAAGCGCAAGCCCCGGTTGGCCCCCTGGCGCACCACCTTGACCTGGCTCATGATCGCCAACTGGGTACACAGTCTGGCCGCCACCGCGTCGAAGGCCGCGTTGGTGACGCCCACCGGCTTTTCCACCACCGACAGCGCCCCGGCACGGAGGGCGTTCATGGCGATGTTGAGTTCATCGTCATCCACCTGCGCCGCCACCACCACGATGGGGGTCGGCCGACGGTTCATGATTTGCAAGGTGGCATCCAACCCGTTCATGCCAGGCAGACGGATGTCGAGCGAAATGACGTCGGGAGCGGCACTGTCGAGCATCTCCAGGCACTGCTCGGCGCTTTCCACCGCCCCGACCACCTCGAAGCGGTCGTCGCCGCCGACGATGTGCCGGAGAAGCTCCCGCACCACCAGGGAATCCTCGACGATCAGGACCCGAATTTTTTCCGTCATAGAAATTGACCTATGGTTTCCAGAAGTTCCTTCTGGTCGAACTTGCGTTTCATGACATAGGCGTCGGCGCCCAGCGCCAGGCCGCGTTCCCGGTCCTCGCGCGATTCCAGCGACGTCACCAGGATCACCGGCAGCGATTTCAGCGCCTGATCGGCCTTGATCGCCTGCAAAAGGCCAAAGCCGTCGAGGCGCGGCATCTGAATATCGGAAATGACCAGATCGATCTCTTCCGCCCGCAGCCGACCCAGCGCCTCGATACCGTCGAAGGCCAGCCGTACCTGATAGCCGTGCGCTTCCAAGATGCTTTTTTCCAGCGTCCGGGTGGTCAGCGAATCGTCCACCACCAGGATCACCGGCACGCGGCGTTCCACCGGCTTTTCCACCGTGGTCAGCACCCGGATGCTGCCCGACTTGCGGAAGGTCTCGACGATCTCGAACGGGTTGAGCACCAAGGCGATGCCGCCGTCCTCCAGCAGCATGCCGCCGGCCACCATGGTGCCGCGGGCGCCGGGGACGCCGATATCCTTGACCAGTCCCTCGCGGATGGACAAGAAGCCGTCGATGGCCACCGCCACCCGGCGGTCGCCGTTCTTCAGCACCACCAGCGGCAGAACGTTGCGAGTGACCTTGACCGAACTTTCACCCAGCGCCAGCAGATGAGCCAACGACAACAGCGGCAATTGCTGACCGCCAAGGTAGACGATGGACTTGCCCTCCACCGTACCGACATTCTCGGCCTTGATCCGGTAGAGACGGTCCACCCCCTCGGTGGGCAGGGCATAGACGTGCCCCTGGCATTCCACCATGAACAGCCGTTGGGTCGAAACCGACAGCGGTACCGACAGGCGGAAACAGGTTCCCGCCGGCTCGCGCTGGCGTACCTCGACGGTGCCGTTCATCATGGTGGCGGCTTCACGCACCACCGACAGCCCCATGCCCCGGCCGGCGAGGCTGTCCACTTTGCCCGCCGTCGAGAACCCCGGATCGAAGATCAGGTCAAGCAACGCCTGGCGTTCAAGCCCGCCGGCCTCGGCTTCGGAAAAGCCGCCGCCTTCCACCGCCTTGCGGCGGATGGCATCGTAATCGACGCCACGCCCGTCATCCTCGACCTGCGCCACCAGCCTGCCGTCGGAAACGGCGAAACCAAGCAAGACCGTCGCCAGGGGTGGCTTGCCGGCGGCGACACGCTCTTCCGGCCCTTCGACGCCGTGATACAGCGCGTTGCGCAGCAGATGCATCACCGGGTCCTTCAGACCTTGCAGCACCATGCGGTCGGCCTCGACGTCGAGACCCTGAACCTTCACCTCGACCTGCTTGCCGGCATCGCGGGCCAAGTCGCGCACCATCTTGCGGAAGCCGCCGAAGATGCTTTCCGCCGGAACCATGCGGACTTGGCGAACCTCCTGCTGCAACTCGCCGCCAAGCTGACGAAGCGTCCAGCCCGAACGTTGCTGCACCCGCCGGGTTCCACGGGCCTGTCGCGTCACGGCACGCAACGCCTGCTCCAGCGACTCGAACTGGCGATCCAGGGCCGAGGACCGCTCGTGGTCGCCGCATTCCCGGACCATGGCCGAGGCGGCCTTGCGTACCCGGCGCCACTGCCGGTCGAAATCGGCGAGACCGCGATCAAGATCGATCAGTTGACCGGTCAGACGGCGCTGGATCAGGGTTTCGGTCGCCAGTTCGTTGGACGAGCGCAGCAGCCGGTCGAGATGGACGGCCCGGACCCGCACACTTTCCTCGGCCCGCGCCGGAACGACCGGCCGCTCGCTCTCCTCGCCGGACGGCGGCGGGAGCGCGGGGACAACCGGCGGCGGGATGGCGGGCGGCTGGGCGCAGGGAATGCGACCGTCCAACACGGCCTCGATCTCGTCGATGGCGGCGGCGATATCGGGGGGCGGCCCGCCGGCGGCATGGGCGGTCACGCAGTCTTCCACCAGATCAAGCGCCCGACCGACCGCGCCGGCCACCCCCGGATCGAGCCTGACGTGACCACTGCGGATACGGGCGAACAGGGTTTCCAACCGATGGGCAACCTGCTCGACCGCCGGCAGATCGACCGCCCGGGCGGCCCCCTTCAGCGAATGGGCACGGCGGAACGTCTCGTCGAGCTGCGCAATTCCGCTTCTCTCCGCGCGGTGGCTCAGATCGTCGAGCAGGGCGCGGATGGCCTCCAGGTGTTCGCGGTATTCGATCTGAAAGGCTTGCAGCAGCCTTTCGCGGATACTCGTCAAAGCCGGAACTTCTCCAAGGTTCTGGCCAGCTTGTGGCCAAGCTGGCTGATGTCGAGGGAGGCTCTCTCGAGCTGGGCGGTGGTCACCGCCGTCTGCTGGCTGGCCTGGCGGATCTCATGCAGCGCCTGGGTCACCTGCTCCAGACCGATCTGCTGCTGGTTGGTGGCGCCGACGATCTGCTGGAAGGCGTGGGCGCTGTCTTGGATATTGTCGGACATCTGGCGGATCACCTGCTCGGACAGCGTCGATTTCTCACGGCCGGATTCGACCCGCTTCAACGCCTCCTCGGTCAGCATCACCGAAGTGTTGATGCCCTTCTGAGTCTGTTCCAGGATGCCACGGACCTGGGAGGTGGCTTCCTTGGCCTGATCGGCAAGGTTCTTGATCTCGTTGGCGACCACCGAGAAACGGCGTCCCTGCTCGCGGGCGTCGGCGGCCTCGATGGCGGCATTGAGCGCCACCAGGTTGGACTGCTCGGCGATCTCGTTGACGGTGGCGATGATCTCACCCACCGCCTGGGTCCGCTCGGACAGGGTGATGATGTTCTCGGCTACCGTCTCGGTCTGCTCGCGGATGGCCTCCATTCCCGCCGAGGCTTCCCGTACCGCATGCAGCCCGGCGACTCCGGAACTGGCCACCGCCTCGGCGGTTCCGGCCACCTGACGCGACCGTTCGGCCACCTGCTTGCCCGACAGGCTGATCTCCTCGACGGTGGTGGTGATCTGCTGCACCGCCGCCGCCTGCTGCTTGGTGCCGGCCGCCTGCTCCTGCGCCGAGGACAGGATGGCGGCGGCGGACCCGGTCAGCGAGTCGCAGACCGTGCGGATCTGCAAGGTGATGTCGCGCTGACTGCCCAGCATGGCGTTGAAGGATTCCTGCAACACCGCCAGTTCGTCGGCCGACCGAACCTCCAGCGGCTCGATGCGCAGGTCACCCTCGGCCACCTTGCGCGCCGCCACCGAACACGCCGCCAGTGGGTCGGCGATCTCGCGGGCGATGAGGTTGCTGATCAGCATGCCGATGGCCGCCGCCACCAACCCGGCCACAACCTCAAGAACGATCATCAGCCGGATCCCGGCGGCGGCGGCGCTGGTCACCATAGCCACCACGGTCTCGGCGGACTCGCTCAACTGGGTCTGCACCGCCAGCATATCCTTAAGCTTTTCGGGCCGGCGACCTTCCAGATAGACGGCAGCGGCGGTCTCGTACTGACGCAGCAGGGCGGCCTGATCGGCCAACCGTCCCCGGATCTCCGCCGGTGCCGGCGGCAGTTCGCCCCTGGCGCCGGTATCGGGATTGATCACGACGTCACCGCCCTCGGTCAAGGCCGTCAGACTGTCGCGCATCAGCTTCATCGTCGCCTGGGCATCCTGGGTGACACCGCCGTTGGCCAACACCACCTCCTTGGCGAACTTCTGCGACAGCATGCGCTGGCGAGCGGCCATGTCGGTGGTCAGCGACACCTGGGTCTGACCGCGCAGCACCATGACGTTGAAGACGATCAGACCGGCGAGGACCAGATTGAAGGCCATGGCGACCAGAAACAGCTTGCGGCGGAGTTTCAGGCTCTTCCACAACGAGTATTGAGCGGCGTTGGTCATCGGAGCTTCCTTCAAGAGACATGCCGGGCATCCACCCGGCGGTCCTGGAGAACGTCCAGGGCAAGAATTTTACCGATATCGAGCACGATCAGACCGTCGCTGCCGATACCGGCGACGAACCGCTGCGGCAGGCCGTTGCCGGTATCGGCCGGTACGGTGAGGCTTCCTGCGTCGACGGCGGCGATGCTCTCCAGCGCGTCAACCCTGAGGCCGACCTCGGAGCCGCCGGAATCGGCGAAGATCACCCACGCCCGCGCCCCGGCATCCGGTGCGGGCAGGCCGAGCAAGGCATGCAGATCAAGCACCGGCCGGATCTCGCCCCGCAGATTGGTGACGCCGAGCAGGTATTGCGGCTGGCCGGGAACAGGCGTCCAACTTTCCAGCTCCATCACCTCGGACAGCTCGTCCAGCGCCAGACCATAACGCTCGGCGGCGATCCGGCAGCACAGCAGGGCCTTTCCCGCCACGGCCCCGCCACCGCCATCACGGGGCATGGCCAGTCGCCGGGCACGGGCGCGCAGCAACGCCTCGGCGAAGTGGGCCGAGGCGCCGACGCCATCAACCCGGCCCAGACGGGCGTGCAGCCGGTCGAGAACATCCCGCCGCATCACGGATCTCCCAGCAGCTTGAGATGCATGTCAACCGCCTCGCGCATCCGTCCCACCGTGATTTCGTCCGCGTCCGCCACGACATGGTCGTCGGGCAGCGCCTGTATCAGCGCCAGCACGTTGCGGAACGAGCGCGCCGCCCCCCTGGACTCGCCCCGGCGCGACAGAAACATGCCGAGGTGATAGTGGGGGAGAACCAGCCGTCGGTCGAGATAAATGGCGCGGCGCAGGGCCTTTTCGGCCTCCTCCGCCTGCCCGGCCTGCTCGTGGATCAGTGCCCGGTAGAAATGGGCCAGGGCATCAAGCGGGGTCCGCGACAGCAGGGCATCGCACTCGGCCGCCGCCCGCTCCCATTGGCCGCCGTCGGCAAGCCGGCGGATATGGGTTGCACCGCCATCCTCGACTTCCGGTTGGGCGGGCGGTGGACGGGACGGCCGGCGGGGCCACGCGGCGACCGTGATTCGGGCACCGGCCGGCACCATCACCGCAGTCGCCGGAAGCGGCGCGGGCATTGCCACCGCCGGACCGGACACCCGGCGGTCATCACGCTTGTAGAGCACCGCGCCGGGGGCGTTGACCGTGCGGAAATCACGGAACAGATGCTGGTTGGGTTCGGCGTGCCCCATCACCAGCCAGCCGCCGTCGGTCAGCGCCTGATGGAAGTTGGGAATCAGGGCCTCGACCGTATCGGGACTGAAATAGATGATGACGTTGCGGCAGATGATGATGTCGAAGCCCGCGGCCGATTCCGCCATCGGCGGCACCTTGCCCTTGATCAGATTATGATATTGGAACTTCACCACTCGCCGGTATTCCGGGTTGATCTGCCACTGAGCGCCGACTTTGGTGAAACAGGCGGCGCGAATGTGCTCGGGAACAGTGCGGAATGCCCATTCGTCGTAACGGCCTTCGCGGGCGCGGGCAAGGAACTTGCGATTGATGTCGGTGCCCAACACCGTAACCTGCCAGTCGGCGATGCTGGCGCCGAACTCCCGTTCCAGCATGATGGCGACGGAGTAGGGCTCGGGTCCGGTGGCGCAGCCGGCACTCCACACGTTCAGACGCTTTAGCGGCCGATTGCGCTCGATCACCTCGGGCAGGATGATGTCGCGGAGCGCGTCGAACTGCTCCTTGTGACGGAAGAAATAGGTCTCGCCGATGGTGAGTTCCGCCACCAGCGCATCCAGTTCGCCCCCCGCCCCCGCCGTCCGCAACAGCTCAAGGTAGCCGGCGCAGTCCGTCGCCCCTGCCGGCCCCATGCGCTCGCGGACGATACGGGCGAAATCGTCGGTCTTGTCGCGATAGAAGGCCATGCCGGTGATCTCGATCACCATAGCCTTCAATCGCGGGAAGGCGGGGTCGGCAACGACCTCGGCGACCGACGGCGGCTCGGGCGCCAAGCCGGCGCTCACGGGCCACCATTCCCCAGGGCGGCAAGGCGCGCCTGGGCCGCTAGACCGAATTCCGCCACCCGGATTTTTTCCTCGGCCAGCAGAATTTTCCGCCAATCCAGCAGAAACACCGTCCCGCCAACGCACTCCAGTTGGTCGGTCAGACAGCCGTTGAACGAACGCCGGTCGGGAAAGTCCATGGTGGTGAAATAATCGGCGGAACGCACGCCGTCCACATGGTCCACCAGCAGACCCAGAACAGGCGCCCCGGGACCGTCGTCACGCATCACCAGAATGGAAGCGTCGATGCCGAAACGGCAATCGTCAACGCCAAGCAGTCGGTCCAGCCGCAGCACCGGCACCGCCCGCCCCCCCAGATTCAGGATGCCCTCGACCACGGTCGGCATATGCGGAGGCTGATCCAACCAGGCGTTGGGCACCACCTCGCGGACCGTCCCGACCGGCAGCCCGAACGCCTGACCGCCCAGCAGGAAAGTGACGACGCCGTGGATCAAGGTGCTGTCCATGCCAAGACCGGCTACCCGAGGCCGACGGCGCTCACCAGACGGCGCGCACCTTCAAAGCCGGCCCCCACCAGGGCGATGACGCCGATCAGCATCACCAGCAGGAACGCGACCAGCGACAGCCGGTTCTCGATGAAGAAGTGAACGACGGCAAGATGCCAGCGCTCCATCCGCGAGCGGTTGCCATAGAGCATGCGGTCGAGTTGATCGGTCTTCTGCCGCACCCGCTCGTCGGTGGGAGGGGCGGCGGCGGACGCCATTTCCGCTTGCCACCGGAACAGCCGCTCGACGGTCTTGTCGCGGGACAACCGGCCGAGAACCTCCTTGCCGGCCTTGGCGGCAATGGCGACGTGGCGGTCGATGAATTCCTCGGTGAAGTCGAGATGGGCCTGGGCCGCAGCCGATTTCGGCGCATAGACACAGACCGGCAGACGCGCCGTCGCCGCCTCGATCACCGTGTTGTCGCGCGGGATTTCCGAGCGGTAGACGGTACCACCCAGCCGCGAGCGGATCAGTTCATTGATCTTGCGGGTGGTCTTGTTACGGTCGTTGATGGTGAACAGCACGCCCTGAAGCAGCAGGTTCTTGTTCAATCCCTCCTGCACGTATTTGATCGACGGCAGGGTGCGCAGCAGGCCGTCATTGGCATAGGGCGTGGCGGTGACCGGGATGATGACGGCGTGGGCCGACGCCAGAGCATTGATCGGCAGAATACCCAGCGCCGGAGGGCAGTCGATCACCACGTAATCGCAGTCCAAGTCGGTATGGGCGAGAATGCCGCTCAGCGTCCGTTGAGAGTTCTGCATTTCCGACAGCTTGATCTCGATACCCGCCAGACTGTACGTCGACGGCAGCACCCGAAGGCCATCGAAGCCGGTTGACTGCATCACCTCGTCCACCGGCGCGTTGCCGATGAAAAGATCGAAGATGCCCTGCTTGATCTTGGGATCGATGCCGAGACTCTTGGTCGAGTCGCCCTGGGAGTCGAGGTCGATCACCACCACCGACTTGCCGAATGCCGCCAAGCATACCGCAAGATTGGTACTGGTGGTGGTCTTTGAAATCCCGCCCTTCTGATTGAATATGGCGACGATGTAAGGTCTCATATCGGCAAACTATCCAAGACGTCCCGCAGGCCGATATTAGAATATCTCAGTCCCATCTGAAAACCATCCCCAAGAGGGTGTAATCGGCGCGTTGTGACGCTGCCTTCTACATACGCCTTAACCGGGCTGGTTGCGCTCACCCGCGTATAGCTTAAGCATAGACAGACTCCCGATGCAACGAAAGACAGCAAAAACTTTTCGCCATCGCTGGCCAATGGGAAAATTCAGCGGCTTTCATTAAACCGCTCCAGAAGATTCGTCCATGCCGATGCTGCCGGTTATCCGCAGCGGATACCGGTGCCACCCAAGCCGCAATAACCGCCAGGGTTCTTGGCAAGGTACTGCTGGTGATGCTCTTCGGCCCAGTAGAACGGCCCGGAATCGGCGATCTCGGTGGTAATGGCCCCAAGCCCCGCCCGCGTCAACGCCATCCGATAACAGTCCCGCGATGCGAGCGCCTGCGCCCGCTGCTCGGCGGAGGCAACGTAGATGGCCGAACGGTATTGGGTGCCGATGTCGTTTCCCTGGCGCATGCCCTGGGTCGGGTCATGGCCTTCCCAAAAGCGCCGCAGCAGAGCGTCGAAGCCGGTCCTTACGGGATCGAACGCCACCAGGACCGCCTCGGCATGGCCGGTCCGCGCCGAGCACACCTCCTCATAGGTGGGATTGGGGGTGAACCCCCCGGTATAGCCGACCGAGGTGGAGTAGACCCCGGGCGCCATCCAGAACAGCCGTTCGGCCCCCCAGAAGCAGCCCATGGCGAATACCGCCCACTGGATGGAGCCGGGAAATGGCGGCTTGAGAGCCGTCGCCAGAACCTCGTGCCGATCCGGCACCGGCATCTCTCGCTCACGGCCGGGCAGGGCCTCGCTGGGCCCCACCATCACCATCTTGCTAGGCCCCCATAATGACATGGTCCGATCCTCCTCCCCGGCATATGGGAAGAACTCCCGGTCAGCGCAACGAGATGGCTGCCAAAGCCAAGGCGGCCAATACCGCCAACGCCCCCAGGAAGATGTCGCGCTGACGACGGCTGCGCGCCTCCTTCTCGTCGAGACGGCGCTGAAGCCAGCGGACTGTAACCTCGGCGGCCGCGGCGCCGGCGAAATCGCTGAACACGCCCTGAATGGCCGATGGCTCGAACACCCCGTCGTTGTATTCGTGCAGGGTGAAGTGGGACCACTCGCCCTTGTGTTCCACCTGGCAGGCCCAGTCCTGCAATACCCAGCGCTCGGTAAGCTTGCGCACCGAGCGTTCCGCCTCCTCGCGCTGAAACGAGAATTGAAACCCCTCGACGAAAGCGATCCGGGATTCGGCCATGCCCCCCTCCTTGTCCACCGGCGGCACCACCGAAGCAATACTTCGGCACCCGGCGAAACCAAGTGTAATAATTGTTTCACCCCGCTCGTACAAGTCTTCAATATATATGACAATCCATGAACGGCGACGGCACCTCCCTAGTTGAAGGTTTGGCACAGACGCCCATGGTGTCCGGAACTCCTGGACTGTCGGGCGCATCACTCCCCGTCCCATTCGTCTCCACTCTTCGATATCTCCCCCACCTCCGCAAGCAAGGTGAGCCATGACCCACCAGAGCACGGTCGTCCAGGACCTTATCCCGGCTTCGGCCGACGGCATCGAAGTTCGTCTGGCCGCCAGCCGGAACGAGGTACGCGCAGCCCAGCGCATCCGCTACCGGGTGTTCTACGAGGAGATGGGGGCCAAACCCAGCGCGGCGATGCAGGCGCTGGAGCTGGATTTCGACGACTACGACGAGGTGTGCGACCACCTGCTGGTGTTGGCCGAGGGTGAAGTCGTCGGTACCTACCGCATGATCCGCCGCCACGCCGCCGCCGCGATCGGCGGCTTCTACTCGGCCGGCGAGTTCGACATCTCGCCGTTCCTGGCGGTACCCGGCGAAATCCTCGAATTGGGGCGCTCGTGCGTGGACGCCCGCTGGCGCCATCGCGGCACCCTGCAGATGCTGTGGCAGGGTCTGGCCGCCTACATGGTGGAACACGGCATCCGCCTGCTGTTCGGCTGCGGCAGCCTGCCCGGAACCGATCCCGAAACCCTGGCGCCGCAATTGGCCTATCTGCGCGACAATCATCTGGCCCCGGCCGCCTTGCGCGGTCGCGCCCTCGACGGCCGGGACTCGGTGGATTTCGCCACCATCGACGCGACGTGGGACGCCCGCCGGGTGCTGGCCACGCTGCCACCGCTGCTCAAGGGCTATCTGCGCCTCGGCGGCACCGTCGGCGACGGTGCCGTCATCGACCACCAGTTCAACACCACCGACGTGCTGGTGGCTGTCGATACCGCCGCCATCGCCGGGCGCTACGCCAAGCGCTTCAACGCCTAATACACCAGTTCGTCTTCCTCGCGTCCCTCGGAGATGACGATCTGGCCCGAGGCGGCCAGTTCCTTGGCCATGACCACGATGGCGGCCTGGGCCTGATCGACGTCGCGCAGGCGCACCGGGCCCTGGGCCTCCATGTC
>CAIUSV010000067.1 GCA_903901915.1 uncultured Rhodospirillaceae bacterium
GCCTGCCTGTCGTGGCCTCAAGAGGCTATTGCTGGCTGCGATAGTGCGAAAGGGGTAGAGCAATCTGCACTCGGCGCATCGCCGTTTCTCGGGGGCGCCGCAATAACTGTACTGCCCAATGACTTGAGTTTGAATATTTCAACAGATAATGCGGGGGAGTTACAAGTTATACCCGTGTGGCCAGGGAATAGTATTCAGTTTGTGTATAACATGTGGGTGGAGTCGCAGCATCAGGATGATGTTTATCTTGAGGTTATATTGCCAAACGATGGTCGGATTGTGCCAAGAGGGACTCCGAATATTCATATCACCGTCATTGATGGGAAAACATTCGAACGTAGAAAGCTTCACAACCCAACGAACGGGATCGAAGTCGGTAGGGGGGTGTGGCGCTTTCCAGTCGAAAAGTTGTTAAGACATGGAAGCAAATTCCTTTTGGTAACAAGCCCTTTTGAATCTGGGACGTTCACCTGGAAGACAGCGGAAGTTGGGGTACGACTAGTGTCCCGTCAGTGGGAGAGCCGGGCTTGTAGGGCTTTGGTAGAGCGACGTGAAGATGGTGCCAATGCTCAGGCGTATGATGGCGCCCCACTCGTCATCGACGCCATCCATTATTCATCGACGGTTATCGCAAGGGACGCTCGAATCCAAGCGAGAAGCAACCAGGCCGGATGGTTCAGGACGCGGGTCGGAGTTGGTCCATGGTCGGAACCTACGGCCTATAATCGGGTTGGCGATTTGGCAACGGTTGTGGTGGCGAATTCTCGCCTGACACTTGGCGGTAACGATATACACTTAAAATTCACAGACTTGGTCGGCAACGAAACTGATTTGGATCAAATCGGTGGTCGGCCGACTGCGATTACCATTAACAAGGTGGAAAATCCACCGCCTATGGCGGGGGTAATTTTGACGTCAAATGATGTATCTCTTGGAAAGGATGGTTCTGTCGCTATTCGAGACTTCCATCTCACTTGGCGGACGATTGTAGATGCCGATGGCATCCAATACGTAGTCTACATTGTTCCGGCTACTTATTCAGAATCTTCCGGCATTAAGGGCCTCAATCGGAAGGCTACCATTTCAGGTGCTGATGGTCGCTGGATCTCCGACAAATATCTGAAATTTGACTCGTTGGGGAACCCATTGAAAGCAGGCACCTACAAAATATTGATGTCTACCGCCCTTAGTGGTTCTGATGAGGATATTCTTGGCTCTCCGGACGCGAGAACCGTTGTGCTTACTGACAGGTGATGGCTTCCAGATTGTCGGCACAACCATCTAGGGCGTGGCTCGCCTCGCGCTGCTTGGCATTGCCGAAGCCGGTTGTCGGCGTTTCCATGGTGGTGGCGAAAAGAAGTCCGTAAATCACCCGCACGTCGGAGCGTCTTGTAGAAGATCGCGCCACCGCTCCCGCCATCCGGTTTCATGCGTTGTCCCGGCAACCGTCCTAGCCACCACGCACGACGAACCGGAAGCCTGCCGGAAGCGTTCAGCGATTACCGGCGGCACCGTCGTATCAGCTCCGCCGCTCCAATGGATTTGCGGGATTTTGGCCACTCCGCCCGCAACGTCAATGGCATTGAGCGAACCGGAAAGAGGAGAGACGCCATGCAAGCGGTTCACCTCGGCATGGTCGAGATTGCCAGCAACCGTGCGGATCGTGGCCACATCCTTTCGGCCTGCCGCCACCAGCACCGCCACGGCTCCACCCCCCGAATAGCCCACGAGGTTGATTTTCTGCCCTGGCACTTGTTTCGCCACCTGATCGACGGCTTGCCCCATCGAGGCGATAACCTCCGGAGCGAACCGCTTGGAAGTCCAATAGGGGATAGCGCAATTCGGATTTTTCGCCCTGGCCGTGAACTGGCAGGGGCGGGCGATATAGACGACGTTCGGAGCCGGATCGACGGATGCCAGGGACAGCCCAAGGGCGTCTTTCGGTGTCGGATCAAGCGACACCTCGGAGCGAGACAACCATGCAAGACCGTCCCCTTCGATATAGACGTTCACCGGGGCGTTCGGGTCAGCGATCCGCACAAAGGCCGTTAAAACGAAAGCGTCGGTCTTTATGGCCATCCGCTTGAGGCCCGCCGGTTTGGCAATGGCTTCGGCGTTCATATCGCGGTCAAGCGCCGCGCACCCGGCAAGAGCCGGAAGCGACAGCGCAAGGCAGATGGCCACCCCAGCCCGTTTCACCCCTTAAAACTCCGTGCGCACTTGCAAGGAGCCGGTATGGCTCACATAGCGGTCACTCAAATCCGCGTCGTACTTGGCCGAAACGGTCGTATTTCGGACGGAAGCCACGTCCAGGCCCACACCAAGATTAAAATGCTCCTGGGCAACCGTAATGCCCGACGTGGTGAAGGACGATCCGCCCGCAACATAGGTCGAAGTCTGATCGGGAGCCGAACCGTTGAACTCATGCAGCCATATGGCGCGGGCATTCGGCTTTATATTCCATTCCCCGGCCTGGGCAATGGTGGTCGAGACCTTGCCACCAAGACCGGAGCGGACGCTATCAGCCGAGGAGCTGCCAACGGTCAGATTGGCACCGGCTGCGCCGGTTTCGGTGTAGCCATCCTGATTAAGCCGGTTGTAGGCAATCGAGACAAGGGGGGTGACGACGGCAGGCCCGACAGATAGAGGATAGCCAAATTCGGCTTTCGCCCCGTATTGCTGGCCAGCAAAGGACGCCTTGGCCACCTGCTGCGGGGCACCCGTGAAATTGACGACGCGGGTTGCATCGTAATCATGTCGGCCATAGGTCAAAGCCCCGTCCACATACCAGCTATTCGCCGTGTAGGTGCCGTATAGGCTCCCAATGTACGAGTTGATTTTTTGCCCGCTGCCATCACGGCTTCCGGTGTCGTCAACATTGGTTCGGGCATAGGCGAAGGAAGCCCCGACACGCACCGCATCGAGAACGCGGGCGTCTGCACCGAAGGCAAGGCCGTAAGTGCCAGCGGTATAGCCGTCCACATCCTGGCGACGATCTTGGGAAGCGTAGGAGCCGAAACCCTGCCCCCACACGCCTAAGCCCCTGAGCGTCTCGCCCGACGAAATGCCCGTCTGATCGGCTGCCGCCGTGCGCACGCCGTCAGAGCGAATTTGGATGGTGCCAAGCGCCTGATTTGTCGCGCCGAGAGAGGCCTGAGTTGTGCCGCCGTTCACTTCCGGCCGGAGCTGTGCGCCAGCCTTTTGGATATCAGCCGTGGAAGTGAGGCTGTTAACCGCAGAGGCCAATGCCTGCATAGCGGTGTTTGTGCCTGAATAGTTGGAGAGCGCATTAAGTGAAGCGCCATTAGCTCCCGAAACAGCGGCAGCCTGATTTGTGGCATTCACAAACGGAATGACATACTGCTCTTGAACAAAATCGATCCCGGACACGGTGTGTGGGTCAATGGTTACAATAGTTCTATTATCTACTTTGATGACGCTAGACCCCGGCGTCATTGTTACGGTATGGCCATTTATCTGAAAGCTCGTCACCCCGTAGTGAGGCTGAATGCGCGTTATAAAGGTGCAATCTGCGGCGGTCGGAATGGCTGCGTTGCAACCGCCTCCCGACGTCCACGTCGGCACAGGCGACGGCAACACCGCAGTGCCCGGATTGCTGGCGGAGTAGTACAGCGTGGATTCATCCCCGTTGAACACCATGCCAGCACTGGCACCGCCGGCAATGAGGCATCCCCCAGCTATCGCCAAAATCGCCATGGGCGAAGCGCTGGCGAGCAACGCACCATACAGAGACCGTTTCATGCAGCTTCCCCCCCACCGTTCACGAATGTCCCGGAAAGCCGGGCATGGTTCATAGTTCCGATGGCGGAAGATGCCGCCGGATGCGATAATCTCTGCGGGGCTATCGGCACGCGTCCACATTCGGAGACACCAAGAAAGGTGTCTCCGGCAGGGGAGCGGATGGGGCGCGCCCCGTTATTCCGCGCGTTTAGCCGTTTCGTACCGCCCATCGCTCGCATCGCGCCCATGCCTTTTCGTGAGGGCGCTACGGGGCGAAGCTCCGCGAATGGAGATTTGATATCACGTTCGGAGACGTGGCGCAACTGGAACGAGGCGAAATGTCGCTGAACGTGGATGAGCTATCGGCGGGCGGATTTCAGCTTGCCGGGTTTGACGGGTTGAGGGAGCGGATGGGTGAAGGCAACGGGTGTACTCGCGACGGATGAGGGGAATGCACGAGACGATGCGTTCATTGAGCGTATGGGCGTCGTCATCGAATTGGCGGGCGGTCCGGCGGAGCTTTCACAGAAATCGTCGCTTTCCCGCTCCGTTATTCACAAATATGGAAGCGGGGGTTCCGATCCCTCACGGTTGCGTCTTGTCGCCATCGCGAAGGCGGCGGGCGTTTCGGTCGAGTGGCTGGCAACCGGAGAGGGGCCGATGCTATCCGGCGACAGGGTTCCGCTTGGCGCGAGTGGCCAGCTCGACAAGAGCTTCCTCACCTACCTCATGATCGAGATATACGCGATCATTCTCGAATACGGTGGGGACGAGGAGTTCATGCAGTTGCCCGATACGTTGTCGACGATGTATGCGGACTTGTGCCGCATCTACGAACACCGGGAAGAGCGGTTCATCGGCGCCAAAACCTTGTTACACCAATTCCGCGAAACGGTGCGCACCAAAACCGTTCACGATGCGGAGGACCGGATCGTTGGTGTTGGTGCTGCGTCTTTGCTGTATAGGCTTCGCGAAACTCTGGCTGCCAAAGTCCATACCGATGAGGCGACAGCAAACGAACATGGCGACCGCTCCGGCGAGTGAATTGACTTTTCGGGCGAAAAACATACAATTCCGGCGGCAACTAATGGCCGCAAACCGTATCGGCCGCCCCATCGCTTTCGGGGTATGGAGGGGTCGGGCTACACGCCCGGATACCCACTCCGGTTGCTGGAATGGCTGCGGGAAAGATTGACTTTCTCCGCTTCCGTCCTAGAATGGAAGGTGACACGTCGGCGTAAACGCGATGCCGGGTAGCCTTCGGGTCCGCTGGGGCGCTTCGCTCCCAGGTCGGCGTGTCCTTCCTACAGATTAAAGAGGCTTCGAGCCTCTTTTTTTTATGCGCCGCACATGGTCCGGGTTGGACCGGTGGTAGGACTGCAAGAATATCTCTCCCTTCACCGTTCCCTTCAATACCGCCACCCACCATTCCCCATCATGGGCGTACACGATGACGTGGCGGGTGCGGTCGCGGACGGTTTCCCCGTGGTCGAGGAGTGGTTGCAGGAATTGGTATCGCTCCTGCGTCACTTCGGGATGCTCCCCCGCATGGCTCAGAAGAGTCTCTTGGCTCAGAAGTACCGTGCGGGATTCTGCTTCGAGGATACCCGCTATCGCTTCGGTCGCGATGGCTACGGGGAAATAGCCGGGAACCCTGCCAGAAAGGAACCGGGCGAACTCCTCGGACTTCAGGCGTATTCCGATTTCGCGAGCCTCTTCGGCCGTTTCGGGGCTCATAAGGGAAGAAACGCCTTGTGCCGGTTGTGAGCCGAAAAGAAGGGGATTGCGCCTCTTCTTTTCGGCAATCTATCGCCGCATCAAATCTTCGGTTCGGCCTTGGCGCAAGCCGCAACGACATAGCCGGAGTTGTTGCCGTTCACGTACAGCTTCATCGAAGTCCTGTCGAGACGGAAACTCACACCAACCTGCGGGCCGGAAAGGTATTCTATGACAACGGAGGCCGGTTGTTCCCGGAACGCCATATATGCCCGCGTCTCCACCTCAATGCCTGTGCCCTTCTCGCGGTCCCACTCGTATGTTTTGTGAAACTCGGTCGGGGGTTCCCCATTGTCGCATTTCAGGATGACGGTTTCGGCGCTGGCATTCCCCGCCATCGCCACAAGTGCCAACCCAACCAAAGAAAGACGTTTCATGCTGTCGCTCCCGGAAAATACCGTATGAAGAAAACCATACGGTCGCCTTCGTTTCCATAGGGAACAACCAGCTGCCTCGGGAATATCTCCGCCCGACCGGTCACCCGCGCAGTTTCACCACGTTCCCCACTTCCTTGGGCGCAACGAGACTTCCGACGAAGTTTGCCCAAGCATCGAAGGCGGATTTGCGCTCTTCGAGGTAGAGAGCTTTATTGTAGACACCGGCAACGCCCGCTTTTGCCGCTCCGGAAATGTGGTTTACGCACGCCTCCACCACATGCGGCGAGATGCGCAGACGTTCGTTCATCATCGTCACCATCGTCCGCCGCAGGTCGTGCAAGATCCAATCCAGCATGGGGGCCTCTCCTGCTTCCACGCGGTTGCGGGAAATCCGACCGTCAACGCGCTCCTTGGTCTTGCTGAACCCGGAAACGGGCGTTGCACCCGTGTTGGTGAACAGTAACCCGGCATCACCCAACTCCGGGCGTCCCTGGATGATCTTAACAACCATAGCGGACAGCGGAATCAGATGGGGGCGTCCGTTCTTCGTTCGATCTTTTGGAATCTCCCACATCGGGCGGTCACCATTCAGGCCGGAGAGTTCGCCCCGGCACATCCCCGCCACCTCGCCCCGTCGCTGGCCGGTGAGCAGGAGGAGCTTGAACAGGTCGCAGAATGCTCCGCCTTCCGCTCCGAACGCCTGCCATACCTCTTTGATCTCCGGCTCCGATAGGGTGCGCTCACCGACGTTCTTCGGCCCTGGGGGTTTGATGCGGTCAGTGGGCGGGATTTCCAGCAAGTCCTTCTCGGCGCACCAGTTGAAGAACTTGGATAGGTGAGCAAGGAGATTGTTCGCTCCGCCAGCACTGCCGCGCTCCACCATTGTATCCAGCGCCGCACGAACGTTGGCGCGCGTGATCGAAGCAACCGGGCGATTGGCCCATGCGACCGTATCCGGGCCGAACAGGGCGCGTTTGTAGTCCCGTTGAGTGGTGGCAGCAAGGCGCACCTCGACGTGCTGCCGCATGAACCGTTCGCCGACGATGTGGAAGGTGTTGGCGGCACGTTCAGTGTTCACCTGCTTTTCTTCTGCCTTGAGCTGGCGTGGATCAATCCCACGAGCAGCAAGCTCCACCCACAGGCCCGCCTTCTCCCGTGCGTCCTTGAGTGGTAGACCGGCATCATCGTCATTCACCTTCGCCCTGCCGAGGGTCAGGCGCACGACCTTCCCGCCGATGCGTGTCATGACGAAATATGAGCGCGTACCAGCCAGGGACACGCGCACCCCGAAAGCGGGCATGGACGTGTCGAAGTAGTCCACCTGCCCTTTTTCTGGAGCGGCGAGACGGGACACGGCAAGGGCAGTGAGCTTCAGTTTCGGCATTGGGACGGTTCCTTCCTAGGTAACGCCTAGGTAACATAACACCCCCGTTCAGGGGCATGTTTCGAGGTTATGCCAAGTTCACCATAGAACGCAATATCCCTTGTTTTCTGCGGCTTTTTGGGGTGTGGTGAGTGATGCAAATTCACCTACGTTCCGGCAATTCTAAGTATTCGTAATGCGCGGGTCGGGAGTTCGAGTCTCTTCGCCGGCACCATTTCTTGTGTTTTTGATGCGGTTGAGCCCCTATATATTGGGCCTCAATCGCACAAATCCAAAATCAGAAAATTTGTGCGGAATTTGTGAGGTTGGCTGTAGCCGCGACCGGGGCAAATTTGTGCCGCTCGCCGCTATTGTCGAGCCTTTTTTCACCTCGGCTCCGGCCAATTCGTGGGGCTGGGCATGTCGCTTGCGAGAAAGTGCAGCATGGGGCTTTTCCTCATCGCTTGGCTAAATGGTCGCGCCATCAAGTTTCCACGCTGGGGCAGCCGGTCCGCCTAGCCGAGCGCAAGGTGGAATTCGACGTAAAAGAGCGGCTGGTGAAGCGGGTGCCGGTGCCGAGGAAGCTGAAGGGTGGACCACCGCGAAGGAAACCCGTGGAAAAGATGAAGGCCAAAGGCGTCATTCCTTCCCCTGGCTGAAAGCAGCCAATTGATACGCCCTCACTCCGGCGTCCATTCCTCTACCAGCTGATCGGCGCGCAACGCCATCCGCCGGGCATTGATCTTTCTTTAGTCACGATCACCCTATCTATGGATACCAGCCCGTAGGCGAGCAGAAAGGGGGCGTGGCCAATCCCCTCAAGTTCGCTGTGATTGGATATCCGCCGGCCGATGGGGTTGAACCTCAGCTGGCGCCGGCTTTGAAATCCAGAGGCCGGAGAATGGCCGAAATCGACAGATCGGGACTCCGGCCATGGTCACGGCCGTCGATGATGGTACCGCACCTTGCCCACACCGGCGACGTCGCGATGGCGTGGCAATCACTCCGCACGCCCCCCGCTCAGGCGAGGGCGGTCACCGTGCGTCCCCGGGACGCGGACTTGTTGTTGTTGAATGCCGCGTAGGCAGACGTCGCCTTTTCCAGGGTTTGGGTCGCCGTCGAGGCCGTCGCGGTGCTTTGCGCCGTTACGGCGGCCGACGACGCGGTAGTCGTGGCGGCCGAGGAGGACGAGACCGCCTGGGTCTTCGATGCGGCAACCGCGCCCGCCAATCTGGCCGCGGCGGCATCGTTGCTCTTTTGCGTCGCCGATGTCGCCGCCTGGGCCACGGCTTTCTTGACGACTTCAGCCTGCTTGGCGCTGGTGAAGGCGTGAGACCCTATGCTGCCAAACGGAGCACTTCCCACCGAACTGTCGGCCATGACCCATCCCCTTAACATTTCATTAAACTCTAGTTATTCGCCGAACGAATCGCAACGGATTCCTGATCCGCCGGGGCATCCTTCACCGGCGGTCCAGCTTGAGCGCCGCCGAGTTGATGCAATAGCGCAGGCCGGTGGGGGCGGGGCCGTCGTCAAAAACGTGACCAAGATGGGAATCGCAGCGCGCACACATCACCTCGGTGCGGCTCATGCCGTGGCTGTAGTCTTCCTCGGTGGCGATGGCGCCGTTGCTGGCCGGGCGGGTAAAGGAGGGCCAGCCACAGCCGGAGTCGAACTTGGCCTCGGATTGGAACAGGGGTTGGCCGCAGGCGACGCAAGCATAGGTTCCGGGCGCGGCCTGCCGGTCGTGCTCGCCGCTGAACGGCGGCTCGGTGGCCTTCCTGCGGGTAACGGCGTATTGCAGCGGCGTCAGTTGGGCCCGCCACTCGGCATCGCTTTTCACCACCTTATCGACCATCGGCACCTCCTGTTTCCCTCAATGTGGGGCTTCGGCGAAAAAGAAAAAGGCGCGGCCCCTTGCGGAACCGCGCCCCTTTCGCCAGCGTAGCGCGAGGATCAGTCCTCGTGGTGACGGTCCTTCTTGCGCTCGGACCGTTCGGCCTCGATCTGGGCCGAGATGTCCTCACCGGTGGCCTGATCCACCTGCTTCATGGACAGCTTGACCTTGCCGCGGTCGTCGAAGCCCAGAACCTTCACCTTGACCACGTCACCCTGCTTGATCACATCGGCGGTCTTGGCCACGCGCTCGCGGGCCAGTTCCGAGATGTGGACCAGGCCATCGCGCGAGCCCAGGAAGTTCACGAAGGCACCGAAATCGACCACCTTCACCACCTTGCCGGTGTAGATCACGCCCAATTCCGGCTCGGCGACGATACCGCGGATCCAGTCGATGGCGCGCTGGGCGGCGTCGGCATCGACCGAGGCCACCTTGATGGTGCCGTCGTCGTCGATATCGATCTTGGCTCCGGTCTGCTCGCAGATCTCGCGAATGACCTTGCCGCCGGTGCCGATGACTTCGCGGATCTTTTCCTTGGGAATGCTCATGGTCGTGATGCGGGGCGCATTGCCCGACACCGAGTCACGAGCGTGGTCGAGACCCTTGCTCATCTCGCCCAGGATGTGGATGCGGCCTTCCTTGGCCTGCCCCAGGGCGATCTTCATGATCTCCTCGGTGATCGAGGTGATCTTGATGTCCATCTGCAACGCGGTAACACCGTCCTGGGTGCCGGCGACCTTGAAGTCCATGTCGCCGAGGTGATCCTCGTCGCCGAGGATGTCGGACAGCACGGCGAAATCGTTGCCTTCCTTGATCAGGCCCATGGCGATGCCCGCCACCGGCTTGGGCAGCGGCACGCCGGCGTCCATCATCGCCAGCGACGAACCGCAGACGGTGGCCATGGAGCTGGAGCCGTTGGACTCGGTGATCTCGCTGACCACGCGAATGGTGTAGGGGAACGCTTCCTTGGCCGGCAGGCAGGGACGCAGGGCGCGCCAAGCCAGCTTGCCATGCCCGATCTCGCGGCGACCGGGCGAGCCCATGCGGCCGGCTTCACCCACCGAGTAGGGAGGGAAGTTGTAGTGCAGCATGAAGTGTTCGCGGTACTCGCCGGCAAGCTGGTCGATGATCTGCTCGTCCTGGCCGGTGCCCAGGGTGGCAACCACCAGGGCCTGGGTCTCGCCCCGGGTGAACAGGGCCGAACCATGGGCGCGGGGCAGCAGGCCGGCGGTCACCTCGATGGCGCGAACCGTCTTGGTGTCGCGGCCGTCGATACGCACGCCGGTCTTCAGGATGTTGCCGCGCACCACGTCCGATTCCAGCGTCTTGAGGATACCGGGAGCGACGGCCAGTTCGGCGGCCTCGGACAGGGTGGCCAGGGCCTTCTTCTTGACGTCGCCGACGGCGGCGTAGCGGTCCTGCTTCTTGACGATCTTGTAGGCTTCGGCCAGTTCGGCGGGAACGCCGGCGGCCTCAAACTTGGCGCGGACCACCGCGACCTCGGCCGGTGCCTCGGGCAGATCCCACGGTTCCTTGGCGCACTGCTCGGCCAGTTCGATGATCGCCTGGATCACCGGCTGGAACGACTTGTGGCCAAAGGTCACCGCACCCAGCATGACCTCTTCCGACAGCTGGCGCGCCTCGGACTCGACCATCAGCACGCCTTCGACGGTACCGGCGACGACCAGATCGAGGTCGCTGCCCTTGATGTCGGCGACCAGCGGATTCAGCACATACTCGCCGTTGACATAGCCTACGCGCGCCGCGCCCACCGGACCCATGAAGGGCAGACCGGACAGCGTCAGCGCGGCCGACGTGCCGACCAGGGCGACGATGTCGGGATCGTTTTCCAGGTCATGGCTGAGGACGGTGCAGACCACCTGGACTTCGTTGCGAAAGCCATCGGCGAACAGCGGACGGATCGGGCGGTCGATCAGGCGGGAGACCAGGGTCTCCTTCTCGCTGGGACGGCCTTCCCGCTTGAAGAAGCCACCGGGGATCTTGCCGGCGGCAAACGCCTTCTCCTGGTAATTGACCGTGAGCGGGAAGAAGTCGATGCCGGGGCGCTGGCTTTTGACGCCGACCACGGTGCACAGCACGGTGGTGTCGCCATAGGTGGCCAGCACGGCGCCGTCAGCCTGGCGGGCGACCTTGCCGGTCTCCAGCACCAGCTTGCGGCCGCCCCAGGTGAGCTCCTTGCGATGGACAGTGAACATGGACATGAAAGTCTATTCCTTTTCGGGTGGACCGCCGCCGGATTGCAGGTCGGTCCCGGCGTCATTCAACGTAAATGCGGACACCCGCGCGAAGCCATCCCCGCGCGGGTTCCATCCAGGCGACGCCCGGCCGTGGTAATCGGTCTGGGGCTACTTGCGCAGTCCGAGGCGACCAATCAGAGCCTCGTAACGCTTGTAATCCTTGCCCTTGAGATAGTCGAGCATACGACGACGCTGGCCGACCATGATCAGCAGGCCGCGGCGCGAATGGAAATCCTTCTTGTGGTCCTTGAGGTGTTCGGTGAGGTTACGGATGCGCTCCGACAGAATGGCGACCTGGACATCGGCCGAACCGGTGTCGTTTTCCTTGGTCGCGTATTCCTTCACCAACTCCTGGGTGCGTTCAGCGGTGATCGACATCGTCAACTCCTTGTGCGTCGCTGAGGTTCATCACCCGTACCGGACGGATTTCGCCGTTTTCGATACGAGCCAAAGCCACCAGCCGCTTGCCCAGCATCGCCCGACATGTGATGTCCGGTGCGATTTCGGCCTGCGGATGTCGGGAAGCCACGCGCGCGAACGCCACGGGGCTGCCGCTCTGGAGGCGGCGGGCCTCGCTCTCCGTCAGGGCCAGGGCCGGGATGTCGTCCAGCGCGGTCTCGACGGGAAGCAGAAAGGTCCGAGGGCCGGGACCTTGCCCGACCTCGCGCAGAGTTTCAAGGGAAATCGCGTTGTCCTCGGTGAAGGGACCGCAGGCGGTGCGGCGCAGCACCGCCACATGGCCGACGGTCCCCAGCGCCCGGGCGAGATCGCGCGCCAGCGAGCGAATATAGGTCCCCTTGCCCGCCACCACCTCGAAATCGGCGTGGTCGGCATCGGGCATGTCCAGCAGGGCGAAACGGTCGATGCGCACCACGCGCGCCTGGATTTCCACCGCCTCGCCGGCCCGTGCCAGATCATAGGCGCGGGCACCGGCGATCTTGACCGCCGAAAACGCGGGCGGCACCTGGGAAATCTCGCCGGTAAAGGCGGGCAGCGCCGCCTGGATCGCCTCGGCGGTCGGGCGGACGTCGGAGGTCTCGACCACCTCGCCCTCGCGGTCGTCGGTAGTGGTCGCTTGGCCCCAGCGCACCCGCCAGCGATAGGTCTTGGACCCGTCCATGACATAGGACACCGTCTTGGTCGCCTCACCCAAGGCGATGGGCAGCACTCCCGACGCCAACGGGTCCAGGGTGCCGCCGTGACCGACCTTGGCGGCGTCCAGAACACGCCGTACCTGGGCCACCACCTGGGCCGAGGTCAGACCCAGCGGCTTGTCGATGGCCAACCAGCCGTGAATGGGAGTGCCCTTGCGTTTACGGGCCATCACTCGCCGTCGTCGCCATCCGTGGCGAAATCCTCGTCGATCGGCGGCGGCCGTCCGACGTCGCGACGAACCTCGGGGCTGCTGAGGATATGGTCGATACGCGACGCCTCGTCAAAGGTGGTGTCGGCCTGGAAACTGAGGTCGGGCACCATCCGCAACTGAACGCTGCGGCCGATTTCGTGGCGGAGATAGGCCTTGGCGCGCTTCAGGCCCGCCAGAATCGGCACCACCTCGCCGCCACCCAGCGGCACGACGAACACGGTGGCGTTACGCAGGTCGGGGCCAACGCGGACCTCGGTGACGGTGATGGCCCGGCCCAGCAGGTCGGGATCACGGAAGTCGCCGCGCTCGATCACATTGGCGATGGCGTGACGCAATTCCTCACCGACCCGCAGCTGACGCTGGGAGGGAGGTTTGTTTCCCCTCGGCATGGCATCCTCCGGAAAGGATCGCGGCCCCCCTTACAGGACGCCCGCGACCTCCTCGATCTCGAAGCATTCGATGACGTCGCCGTTACGGATGTCCTCGTAATTGGTGAAGGACATGCCGCATTCGTAGCCCTCGCGGACTTCCTTGACGTCATCCTTGAAGCGCTTGAGCTGCGCCAGATCGCCGGTATGGATGACCACGTTGTCGCGCAGCAACCGAACCTTGGACCCGCGCTTGACGATGCCCTCGGTGATCATGCAACCCGCCACCTTGCCAACCTTGGTGATGTTGAACACCTCGCGGATGTTGGCGTAGCCCAGGAAGTGCTCGCGGAGCGTCGGCGCCAGCATGCCCGACAGCATCTGCCGCAGGTCGTCGGTGACGTCGTAGATGATCGAATAATAGCGGATATCGACACTGTCACGCCGGGCCATGTCGCGGGCCTGGGGATTTGCGCGGACGTTGAAGCCGATGATCAGGCCGTTGGACGCCTTGGCCAGGGTCACGTCGGATTCGTTGATGGCGCCGACGGCGGCATGCAACACCCGGACCTTGACGTTCTCGTTGCCCATCTTCTCGACGGTGGCGGTGATCGCCTCGATCGAGCCCTGGACGTCGCCCTTGATGACCACGGGCAGTTCCTTGGCGACGCCCGACTTGATGTCGGTGAACATCTGTTCCAGCGTACCGCGCTGGCCCAGCTTGGCCTTGGCTTCGCGGTCCATGCGCTGGCGATAGCCGGCGATCTCGCGCGCCCTCGCTTCGTCCTCGACGGCGATGAAGTCGTCACCGGCGGCCGGCGTGCCCTGAAGGCCGAGAACCTCGACCGGAGTCGAAGGACCGGCTTCCTTGAGGGCGTTGCCGTGGAAATCCACCAGGGCGCGGACACGGCCCCATTCGGCGCCGGCGACGAACACGTCGCCCACCTTCAACGTGCCCTTCTGGACCAGCACGGTCGCGACCGAACCACGGCCCTTTTCCATCTTGGCCTCGACGACCACGCCTTGGCCGACGCGGTCGGGATTGGCCTTGAGATCAAGGATTTCGGCCTGGAGCAGAATGGCCTCTTCCAGCTTCTCCAGGTTGATGCGCTTCTTGGCCGAGACCTCGATGGCCAGAACCTCGCCGCCCAGTTCCTCGGTGACCAGTTCGTGCTGCAACAGTTCCTGGCGCACCCGCTCGGGGTTGGCGTCGGGCTTGTCGATCTTGTTGATGGCGACAATGATCGGCACCTGCGCCGCGCGGGCGTGACGAATGGCCTCGACCGTCTGCGGCATGATGCCGTCGTCGGCGGCCACCACCAGCACGACGATGTCGGTCACCTTGGCGCCGCGAGCGCGCATGGCGGTAAACGCCTCGTGGCCGGGGGTATCGATGAAGGTGATCTTGCCACCGGTGCTCATGGTCACCTGATAGGCGCCGATGTGCTGGGTGATGCCGCCGGCCTCGCCGGACACCACGTCGGTTTCGCGCAAGGCGTCCAGCAGCGAGGTCTTGCCGTGATCGACGTGACCCATGATGGTCACCACCGGCGGACGGGGTGACAGATGCTCGTCGGCATCGGCGACGCCGCCCAGGCCGACCAACACGTCCGCCTCGGAAACCCGCTTGGTGTTGTGACCGAATTCGGTCACCACCAGCTCGGCGGTATCGGCATCGATGTTCTGGTTGATGGAGGCCATCACGCCCATGCGCATCAGCGTTTTGATGACGTCGGCGCCACGCACCGCCATGCGGTTGGCCAGTTCCTGCACCGTGATGGTCTCGGGAACGATCACCTCGCGGATGACCTTTTCCGACCCCTTCTGCATGTGCTTGAGGCGTTCGCGCTCACGGGCGCGCTTGACGGCGGCCAGCGAACGGCCGCGTTCCGAACGGTCGTCGTCGGTCAGGGCATCGGTGATGGTCAGCTTGCCGGTACGGCGGCGGGGTTCGGTACGCTTGACCGGCGGCGGCTTGTGGGCGGCGGCGCGCTTCTTGGCGCGCTCTTCCTCCTCTTCCTCGTCCTCGGTACGGGGACGAACGGCGGCAGCGGCGTCGGTCGTCGTCGCCGGAGCCGGAGTAGCGGCAACGGCGGGCTTGGCGGCGGCAGCAGTGGTGGTGGTGGTGGTGGTGGCCGGTTCGGCCTTGGCGTCAACCACCGGCTCGGCGGCGACCTCGGACGGAGCGGGTTCCTCCGGCTCCTGGGCGGCACGCAACGCCGCCTCTTCCTCGGCGCGCAGGCGAGCCTCCTCCTCGGAACGGCAGCGGGCGTCCTCTTCGAGGGCAAAGCGGGCGGCCTCTTCCTCGGCGCGGCGGCGCACCTCCTCCTCGTGTCGCAGCGCGTCCTGCAACGCCTTGGCACGGGCGGCCTTTTCGTGATTGGTCAGATCGTGGGCGTTGGCCGCCTTGGTGGCGGCCTCGACCTTGGCGACGGCGGCGGCAAGATCGGCCTCGGCGATGGTATGAACGCCGTCCTTGATCTCGTGCATGGCGCCGCCGGCGCTCGAGAAGGTGCGCTTCTTGCGGACCTCGACGGTCACCACTTTCGATCGGCCATGCGAGAAGCTCTGTCGAACCTGGCCGGTCTCGACGGTCTTCTTCAGTTCCAGCTTGCCCGGCTGGGACAGCTTCAACGGCGTCTTACGCTCTTGATCCTGGGAATCGCTCATGTACGACTTCGTCTTTCACACGGCCTGAACACCGCCCTCGCGGAAACCGGCCAGCAACGCCGCGTCATCGACGAGGCGGCGGGCCAGCTTGCCCGGGGACAAACACACATGCACGGCCGCGTCGCGGCCAAAAACGGCGCCAAGCTCGGCCCCGTCGAACAAAGCGATCACCGGCAGGCTGCCGGCCAGCGCACGAACCTTGTCGCGCCCGTCACGGGCGGCGTCGCGGGCGGCGACCAGAACGGCGGCACGCCCGCCGCGCAACTCGGCGCAGACCTTCTCGAACCCGGCGACCGCCTGGCCGGCGCGCCGCGCCAGGCCGATGATGTCCAGGGTTCGCCGGACCAACAGACCCTCGACCCGGTCGGCCAGATCCGTCGGCACCGTCACCGGACGGCGCGCCGCCCTGGCGAAAAGCCGCTTGGCCACGGCCGTATTTACCACATCCCGCCGGGCGCTCAACCATATTCCCCGGCCGGGCAGAAGATGCCCGGGATCAAAGACGACGGCTGCGTCCGGATCAACGACGAAGCGCAGCAGCTCCGCCTTGGGCCGAACCGCGCCGGTAACGACGCACCGGCGCTCCGGCCCCGTCTCCTCGTCCCCGAGGCCGCCCCCGGTTTCGTCGTCGCCGCCCGTGTTACTGTCCATCCTCGAACCAATGAGCCCGCGCCGCCATGATCACCGCGTTGGCGGCGTCCTCGGTCAGCGCGTCCTTGCCGACGATGTCGATCAGTTCGTCGCTGGCGAGGTCGGCCAGATCGTCCAGGGCCTTGATCCCCTTCTCGCCCAGCTTGACCAGCATGGCCGGCGCCAACCCCTCGATGGCGGCCAGGTCGTCGGCGACGCCCATGTCCTTGCGCATCTGGTCGTAACGCTCGTCCTGCTCGGCCAGGAAGTTGCGGGCACGGGCCTGCAATTCCTCGGCGACGGTCTCGTCGAAGCCCTCGATGTCGGCGATGTCCTCCAGCGGCACGTAGGCCACTTCCTCCACCGAGGAAAAGCCCTCGGTCACCAGCAGATGGGCAATGACGTCGTCCACGTCCAGGGCATGAATGAACATGTTCGAGCGCGAACGGAATTCCTCGGTGCGGCGTTCGGATTCCTCGGCCTCGGTGAGGATGTCGATGTTCCACTGGGTCAGCTGGCTGGCCAGACGCACGTTCTGGCCGCGCCGGCCGATGGCCAGCGACAACTGATCGTCGGGCACCACCACCTCGATACGGCCGGCTTCCTCGTCCAGCACCACCTTGGTGACCTCGGCGGGGGCCAGACCGTTGACCACGAAAGTGGCGACGTCGGGCGACCACTGGATGATGTCGATCTTCTCGCCCTGAAGCTCGGCCACTACCGCCTGAACGCGCGAGCCGCGCATGCCGACACAGGCGCCGACCGGGTCGATGGACGAATCGTGGGACAGCACGGCGATCTTGGCGCGCGACCCGGGATCGCGGGCCACCGCCTTGATCTCGATGATGCCGTCATAGATTTCCGGCACTTCCTGGGCGAACAGCTTGGCCATGAACACCGGATGGGTGCGCGACAGGAAAATCTGCGGCCCCCGCGGCTCCTGGCGGACGTCGTAGATATAGGCGCGCACACGGTCGCCGGTGCGGAAGGTCTCGCGCGGGATCAGCTCGTCGCGGCGCAACAGCGCCTCGGCGCGACCGAGATCGACCACCACGTTGCCGAATTCGACCCGCTTGACCAGACCATTGCTGATCTCGCCGACACGGTCCTTGTATTCGGTGAACTGCTTCTGACGTTCGGCGTCGCGCACCTTCTGGACGATGACCTGCTTGGCGGTCTGGGCGGCGATACGGCCGAAGTCGATGGGCGGCAACGGATCGATCAGGAATTCACCGATCTCGGCGTCGGCCTTCTTCTTGCGCGCCTGAGCCAGCGTCAGCTGAGTGGTCTCGTTCTCGACGGCTTCGACCACCTCGATATAGCGGGCCAGCTGGATCTCGCCGGTCTTGCGGTCGATATGGGCGCGAATGTCGTGCTCGTGGCCGTATTTGGAGCGACCGGCCTTTTGAATGGCCTGTTCCATGGCTTCCAGGACCTCGTCGCGATCGATGTTCTTGTCGCGGGCGACGGCATCGGCAACCTGGAGGAGTTCGGGGCGGGGGAGTGCGGCGATCCGTTCCATCTTAATAATTCGTCCTCAGCCTTCCTGATCTTTCGTGGTCGCCGCGATCAGATCATCGGTAAGCACCAACTTGGCGCCCCTGACCTCGGCGAACGGAATGGCGACCTCTCCGGTCTCGACGGCGAGGCGAACATTGCCCGCGTCATCCAGACCCAGCAGTCGGCCCCTGAACCGCTTGCGCCCTTCGATCGGCTGGACGGTCTCCAGCTTGGCCTCGAAGCCGGCCCACCGCCCGAAGTCCTTGGCCCGGGTCAACGGCCGGTCGATGCCGGGCGAACTGACTTCAAGCGTATAGGCCCCCGAAATGGGGTCCTCGACGTCGAGCAGGGCCGAAAGCGAGCGGCTGATGTCGGCGCAGTCTTCCACCGCCATCGCCACACCATCCTTGCGATCCGCCATGATCTGAAGCGTGAGCCGCTGCTTTCCCTGCAACTGCACCCGCACCAACTCGTATCCCATGGCATCCAGGGATGGCGTGATCAGGGCCTCCAAACGGCTTTGAAGATCCATCTCGCCCTGCGACCTTTGGTCCCTAAAAACGAAAAAAGTGGGCCTACGGCCCACCCTCACAATCCCGTTGGACGGGAACATAAGAATGTGTCTGACCGTCACTATAGCCAAATCGGGCCGTGAGGCAAGCGTGATATGGGAGATCCTATCCCTTCAGTATCTTCTGAACCGAATTGAGCCGCAGACGAAAGGCGTCGGGCATCCCCGACCCCAGCAGCGGCCGCAGGTACATGCGGAAGGCATCGGTGACGTCGGTGCCGGAGTCGGAGATGAAGCGATCGTCCATCACCCGGGTCTTGCCCGCCACCGCCGCCAGCGGCAACAGCTTGTAGTCCACCGAATAAAAGCCGGTGCGCTGGATGGTGACCGAACCGTCCACGTCGCCCCACATGGCGAACTGCACCGCCTTTTCGCCGACCTCGCGCGCCTCGCGCTGATCGACGTCCGAGACGCAGCCGATGAACGAGCGTTGCAGATAGCCGAAGGTATCGCCTCGCACCCGCTTGATCCCCAATTTTTCCTTGACCTGGGCACACAGGACGTCGGCCAGACCACTGGTCCCCGACAGTTGGATGTTGCCGTGGGCGTCCCTCTCCACCTCCTTGGCCAGCCCGGTGGCGATGGGCACGCCGCTCTCGTCGTGCACCCCCTCCGACACCGCGACGACACAGCGGCCATAGCGGTCGAAAGTCGCCTTGACGTCGCCGAGGAAGCGGTCCACCGAGAAGGTGCGCTCGGGAATGTAGATCAGATGGGGGCCGTCGTCGGGAAACTTCTTGCCCAACGCCGAGGCGGCGGTGAGGAAGCCGGCGTGGCGCCCCATCACCACCGCCAGATAGACCCCCTTCAAGGCCGCATTGTCCAGATTGACCCCCATGAACGCCTGAGCGACGAAGCGCGCCGCCGAGGGAAATCCCGGAGTGTGGTCGTTTTCCACCAGATCGTTGTCGATGGTCTTGGGAATGTGAATGCAGCGCAGCGGATAACCGGCGCGCTGCGCCTCCTCCGATACGATGCGCACGGTGTCCGAGGAATCGTTGCCGCCGATATAGAAGAAATAGGCGATGCCATGGGCCTGCAACACCTTGAAGACCTCGTGGCAGTATTTGAGGTCGGGCTTGTCCCGCGTCGACCCCAACGCCGAGGATGGCGTCTGCGCCACCATTTCCAGGTTGTGGCCGGTCTCCTGGGTCAGGTCGAGGAACTCCTCGTCGACGATGCCGCGCACCCCGTGATGGGCGCCGTACACCAGATCGACGTTCCGGAACTTGCGGGATTCCAGCACGGTGCCGACCATGGACTGATTGATGACGGCGGTGGGACCGCCCCCCTGCGCCACCAGAACCTTGCCGTGCAGCATCGCCATGCTCCCCGTTGCCATGTCCGCTGCCAGAATACGCCGCTTTCGCCGGCACGGGCAGCCCCCATGTGGAAGCGAGCCGACACCCGCCTTTGGCCATAGCACCATCGTCCCGATCCTGGAATTGCGGTAATTTAAATTGAACCCTCCCCATGATCTCGGGTATGGACCCTAGGGGATAGACCGTATAGGGGGGGGCTTGGCATGGCTGGGATTTTGTCTCGGTTCTCGTTGAAGATTCAGATCGGTTCGCTGGTGGCGCTGGCCGGACTGGTTCTGGCCGTCTGTACCGCGGTGCTGTGGATGGCGCGCGGCGCGTCCGAAACCGCCGATGCCCGTCTCACCCGTGAAAGCGCCATCGCCCAGCGGGCCGCCGCCCTGGATTCCGCCATGCTGACCGCCCGGCGCAATGAAAAGGACTTCCTGCTGCGCCGGGACGCCAAATACGTCGCCACCCACGCCAAAACCATCGCCGAAGCCAACGCCTCCCTTGACGCCATCACCGCCGCCCTGGACGAAGGCGACGCCCGCCGCGCCCAGGTCGAGATGGTGCGCCGGGGCGTCGCCACCTACACCCAGGCGTTCGCCGTCGTGTCCGAAGCCGAGATTCGGGTCGGGCTGTCCGAGAAAGACGGCCTGCTGGGCGCCCTGCGGGCCTCGGTCCACGAGGTCGAAGCCATCCTCGCCAGCCACGATGATTCCCGCCTTGCCGTGCTGATGCTGATGATGCGCCGCCACGAGAAGGACTTCCTCGCCCGCCGCGACTCTAAGTACATGGGCGAGTTAGCCAGGACCGGCGCCGCTTTCGCCCAGGCGATCCCGACGTCGGAGGTGCCGACGGCAGAGCGCCCGGCGGTGCTGGAGCGCATGGCCGCCTATCAGCGCGACTTCAAGGCCGCCGCCGAGGCCGTCCTGGCCGCCGCCACCGCCGCCAAGTCCATGAGCGACGCCTATGCCGCCATCGACCCGGTGATCAACGCGCTGACCCGCGAGGCCAGCGACAACATGACCGCCACCAAGATCGCCGCGGACCGAACCAATCTGTCGGCCAGCCGGGCCATGACCTGGGTCATGCTCGCCGGTTTCGCCGCCATGCTGGTGATCGGCAGCCTGATCGCGCGCTCCATCTACCGGCCGCTCGACGCCATGACCGAGGTGATGGCGGCGCTGGCCAAGGGCGAGCTTGGGGTGGCCGTCCCCGACCAGGGACGTGGCGACGAGGTCGGCGCCATGGCCCGTTCGGTACAACGCTTCAAGGAGGAACTGATCGAGGTCGAGCGCCTGCGCGCCGCCCAGGAAGAACAGCGCCAGCAGGCCGAGCGCGACAAGATCGCCGCTCTCCAGGCCATGGCCGAGACGGTGGAGCGCGAAACCCGCAACGCCGTGGACAGCATCGCCGCCATGACCCGGCGCATGTCCGACAATGCCGACGGCATGGCCCAGTCGGCGGCCTCGGTGGGCCACAACAGCCAAAGCGTTGCCGCCGCCGCCACCCAGGCCCTGGCCAACGCCCAGACCGTCGCCGCCGCCGCCGAGGAACTGACCGCTTCGATCCGCGAGATCGCCGCCCAGGTCGGTACCGCCACGGCGGTAACCGGCACCGCCGTCGATTCCTCCACCCGGGCGCAACAGACCATCGCCCAGTTGTCCGAGGCGGTGAACCGTATCGGCGAGGTCGCCAACCTGATCGCCGACATCGCGTCGCAGACCAACCTGCTGGCGCTGAACGCCACCATCGAGGCCGCGCGCGCCGGCGATGCCGGCAAAGGTTTCGCCGTGGTCGCGGGCGAGGTCAAGACCCTGGCCAACCAGACCGCCAGGGCCACCGAGGAGATCACCGCCCAGATCGCCGAGATCCGGGCCACCACCCTGGAAGCGGTGCGTTCGGTGGGCGACATCACCCGCGCCATCGGTGACGTCCAGGGGGTTTCCTCCGCCGTCGCCGCCGCCGTCGAGGAGCAGGGCGCCGCCACCCAGGAAATCGCCCGCAACGTCGCCCAGACCTCGGACGCCGCCCACGAGGTGGCCGATCGCATCGCCCGCGTGTCCGCCGAGGCGGCCGAGACCGGGGACCGCGCCGCCCAGGTGGGCAGCGTCTCGGGCGAGGTCGCCGGCGGCATCGACCATCTGCGCGAAGTCCTGGTCCGGGTGGTGCGCACCGCCACCAAGGAGGTCAACCGCCGCCGCAGCCCGCGCTTTCGCATCGATCGCGCCGGCACCGTGCTGGCCGGCGGACAACGCGTTCCGGTGACCGTCGGCAACGTCTCGGAAACCGGCCTGATGGCATCCGGCTTGCCGGAGGGAATTGCCGCCGGAACGCGGGTGGAGGTGTCCATCGACGGCGAGCCCGATACCCTCGCCGCCACCATCCTGGTCGTCGAGCGTGGCCGGGCGCATGGCAAGTTCGAGATGGTGCCCGAGACTAGCGAACGCTGGCGCCGGCAATGCGCCCGCCTGACCGCCGGCCTGACTCCCATGGCCGAGGCGGCATGATGACGCCCCCTTCCACAAAGACGTTGACTCTCGGGGCGGCGTCGGTATAGTTCGGCCCTCTCGCGCGGGGCGTTCGTCTCGCGCGTCATTGTTTCTTTTGCTCAGGTAGAATCGTCATGTTCGCAGTCATCCAGACCGGCGGTAAGCAGTACAAGGTGGCATCGGGCGACGTGATCCGCGTCGAGAAGCTGGCCGGGGAGGCCGGTTCCGAGGTCGTGCTCGATCAGGTCCTGATGGTCGGCGACAAGATCGGCCTGCCCGTGGTGGCCGGTGCCAGCGTCAAGGCCACCGTGGTCGCCCAGGCCCGCGGCCCGAAGATCATCATCTTCAAGAAGCGCCGCCGCCAGAATTCGCGCCGCAAGAACGGCCACCGCCAGGACCTGACCATCCTGCGCATCACCGACATCACCGCCGGCTGACCGCCCGCGCGCCGACAGGTTAGGAGACTGGACAATGGCTCATAAAAAGGCAGGCGGTTCGTCCCGCAACGGCCGCGATTCCGCCGGGCAGCGCCTCGGCGTCAAGAAGTTCGGCGGCGAGATCGTCATCCCCGGCAACATCATCGTGCGTCAGCGCGGCACCAAATTCTATCCCGGCGCCAATGTCGGCATGGGCACGGACCATACCCTGTTCGCCACCGCGGCGGGCAAGGTCGCCTTCAAGCACAAGGCCGAGGGTCGCACCTTCGTGGTCGTCGAGCCGCTGCCGGAGGCCGCCGAATAGGGCCGTTCCCGGACGCTTGCGTTGTAAAAAGGGGAACGGTCCGCCGTTCCCCTTTTGCTTTTGGATCGACTCCTAGAGTTTCCCGCATTTAAGCTGAAGCGGAAAATCGGGAAACTCTTGAGCCAGGGCGGCGTTTGAGCCATGAAAAAGCGCAGCTTTTTCGTACAACCAGAATCCTAGAGTGCTTCAGCTTCAAGCTGAAGCACTCTAGGACGCCACGGCACCAAGACGCCGGAGTATCGGCGATGTCTTCGCCTCCTTGCACCATGTCGTCGTGCCCTGGTGTCTTGGTGGTGAAATTCCTTTTTTCGGATTTCTCGCGATGAAGTTCCTCGATCAGGCCAAGATTTTCGTGAAGTCGGGCGACGGTGGCGCCGGCGCGTGCAGCTTCCGGCGCGAGAAGTACATCGAGTTCGGCGGACCCGACGGCGGGGATGGCGGTCGCGGCGGCGACGTCATCCTGGAATGCGTCGCCAACCTCAACACCCTGATCGATTACCGCTATCAGCAGCACTTCAAGGCGCAGATCGGCCATCACGGCCAGGGCCGCAACAAGACCGGCGGCAAGGGCAACGATGTCGTTCTCAAGGTTCCGGTCGGCACCCAGGTGCTGGACGAGGACAAGGAGACGGTGCTGGCCGACCTGACCGAGGCCGGCCAGCGGCTGGTGCTGCTGCGCGGCGGCGACGGTGGTTTCGGCAATGCCCATTTCAAGTCCTCGACCAACCAGGCGCCGCGCCGATTCGACGAGGGCTGGCCCGGCGAGGAACGCTGGATCTGGCTGCGGCTGAAGCTGATCGCCGATGCCGGTCTGGTCGGCCTGCCCAACGCCGGAAAGTCCACCTTTCTCGCCGCCGTGACCCGTGCCCGGCCCAAGATCGCCGACTATCCCTTCACCACGCTGCATCCCAACCTGGGGGTGGTGACGCTGGGCGACGAGGAATTCGTCGTCGCCGACATTCCCGGCCTGATCGAGGGCGCCCACGAGGGTGCCGGCATCGGCGACCGCTTCCTCGGCCACATCGAACGCTGCCGGGTGCTGCTGCATCTGATCGACGGCACCGAGGAGGATGTGGCCGAGACCTACCGCGTGGTGCGCCACGAACTGGCGGCCTATGGCGGCGGGCTGGACGCCAAGCCCGAGGTGGTGGCGCTCAACAAGTGCGACTCGCTGACGCCCGAGGACATCGAGGCCAAGCTGGCGGCGCTGCGCGACGCCTGCGGCGCCCCGGTGCTGCCGCTGTCGGGGGTGTCCGGCATCGGCCTGAAGCCGGTGCTGGCCCGTTTGTTCGAGCACATCAAGGAGGCCCGCGAGGCCGAACCTTCGGTGCCGGCCGCCTCGTCGGCCTTCGGTGCCGGCAAGCGCCCGACCCCCGGCTTCGCCGCCGCCGCGACGGCGGCAGAAGACGACGACGCCGAGGACGGCCGCTATGGCCCCGACGGCGAATGGATCTGGAACGACGAGGAGGAAGAGGAGGGCGACGAATGAGGACGCTGTCCGAAGCCCGGCGCCTGATCGTCAAGATCGGCTCGTCGCTGCTGGTGGACGACGCCACCGGCCACATCCGCCGCGCCTGGCTCGACTCGCTGTGCGATGACATCGCCAGATTCCGCCGGCGCGGACAGGAGGTGATGATCGTCTCGTCCGGCGCGGTGGCCGTCGGTCGCCGCCAACTGGGGCTGAAGCCGCCGCTGCGGCTGGAAGAAAAGCAGGCCGCCGCCGCCTGCGGCCAGATCCGCCTCGCCCACGCCTATCAGGACGCGCTGGCGCATCACGGCCTCACCGTGGCGCAGGTCCTGCTGACCCTTGACGATTCCGAGGCCCGGCGCCGCTATCTCAACGCCCGGACCACGCTGGACACCCTGCTGCGGCTGGGCGCCGTGCCGGTGATCAACGAGAACGACACCGTGGCCACCGCCGAAATCCGCTTCGGCGACAACGACCGCCTTGCCGCCCGCGTCGCCCAGATGGTCTCGGCCGACGTCCTGGTGCTGTTCTCCGACATCGATGGGCTTTATACCGCCAATCCGCGCACCAATCCCGGCGCCCGCTTCATCCCCGAGGTGCGGGACCTGACCCCCGAGATCGAGGCCATGGCCGGCGATCCCGGCTCGGCCTACGGCTCGGGCGGCATGGTGACCAAGCTGACCGCCGCCCGCATCTGCCTGTCGGCGGGATGCCGCATGGCCATCACCCAGGGAACGCCCCACCATCCGCTGCAAGCCATCGAGGACGGCGGGCGCTGCACCTGGTTCGTGCCTTCGGCCGAGCCGCGCACCGCCCGCAAGCAGTGGATCAACGGCTCGCTGAAGCCGGCCGGCGCGCTGATGCTGGACGGCGGCGCCGTCGCCGCGCTGGGCGCCGGACGCTCGCTGCTGCCGGCCGGCGTCACCGCCGTCGATGGCGAGTTCGAGCGCGGCGACTGCGTCCTGGTCAAGGATGGCGGCGGCCGGGTGCTGGGGCGCGGACTGGTGGCCTATTCCAGCGGCGACGCCCGCGCCATCATCGGCCGCAAGTCGTCCGAGATCGAAGCCATCCTGGGCTTTCGCGGTCGCGACGAACTGATTCACCGCGACGATCTGGTGGTGGAGGGATGAGATGCGCCACTTGGTCCTCGGCCTCCTGCTGCTAGCCCCCCTTCCCGCCGCCGCCGGCTGTCTGGTGGCGCTGGACGTCGGTCATCACGTCGATGCCCCCGGCGAGATCAGCGCCCGCGGCGTGCCGGAACTGGCCTTCAATCAGGCGCTGGCGGCACGGGTCCAAACCACCCTGAGCGATGCCGGTATCGCCGCCGTGACCATCAATGCCGACGGCAGTCTCCGCGATCTGGCCGAGCGTCCGCGCCGGGCCAAGGCAGCGGGCGCCAGCCTGCTGATTTCGCTGCACCATGACTCGGTCCAGGATGTCTACAAGTCGAGCTGGACCTGGGAGGGTGTCGAACGCGCCTACAGCGACACCTTTTCCGGCTATGGCCTGTTCATCTCCGGGCTCAATCCCGGTTTCGACGAAAGCCGCCGAGTCGCCACCGACATCGCCGACCAACTGCGCAAGTCGGGGCAAAAGCCCAGCCTGCATCACGCCGAGGACATCGCCGGCGAAGGCCGGACGCTGCTGGACGACCGCCGGGGCATCTACCGCTTCGACGAACTGGCGGTGTTGCGCCAAGCATCCATGCCGGCGCTGCTGGTGGAAGCCGGCATCATCGTCAATCGCGGCGACGAGCCGATCATCGGCTCGGATGCCTACCGCGCCAAGATCGCCCAGGCGATCACCCAGGCAGCCCGCGCCCATTGCCGGCGGGTGGAGTGACCGTTAACCTGAGGACATGACCGTGACCGCCGAGCTTCACACCCTGATGACCGACCTGGGGCGCCGCGCCCGCGCCGCCACCCGCATTCTGGCCCTGGCCCCGACCGAGGCCAAGGATCGGGCGCTGCGCGAGGCCGCCGCCGCCATCCGGTCCGACGCCGGCGCCATCGCCGGCGCCAATGCCCGCGACATGAAGGCGGGCGAGGCCAAGGGACTGTCGGCGGCCATGCTCGACCGCCTGCTGCTCACCCCCGCCCGCATCGAGGCCATGGCCAGGGGCCTGGAGGAGATCGCCGCCCTGGCCGATCCGGTCGGCCGGATACTGGCGCAATGGACCCGGCCCAACGGCATGGCGATCAGCCGTGTGGTGGTGCCGCTGGGGGTCATCGGCATCATCTATGAAAGCCGCCCCAACGTCACCGCCGACGCCGCCGGCCTGTGCCTGAAATCGGGCAACGCCGCCATCTTGCGCGGCGGCTCGGAAAGTTTTCATTCGTCCCTCGCCATCATGGCCGCCCTGACCCGGGGGCTGGCCGCCGCCGGACTGCCCGCCGACGCGATACAGATGGTCCCCACCACCAGCCGCGAGGCGGTGGGGGCGATGCTGCGCCTGTCCGACTTCATCGACGTCATCGTCCCCAGGGGCGGCAAGTCGCTGGTGGAGCGGGTGGTGGCCGAAAGCCGCATCCCGTTGTTCCAGCACCTGGAAGGCATCTGTCATACCTATGTGGACGGCGCCGCCGACCTAGACATGGCGCGCCAAGTGGTGCTGAACGCCAAGATGCGCCGCACCGGAATCTGCGGCGCCACCGAAACCCTGCTGGTGGACGGCGCCTGCGCCGCCACCCACCTGAAGCCGCTGGTCGAGGATCTGCTCGACGCCGGCTGCGAGGTTCGCGGCGACGAAGCCACCCGGGCGGTGGATTCCCGGGTCAAGGCGGCCACCGAAGCCGACTGGAGTACCGAGTATCTGGATTCGATCATCGCGGTGAAGCTGGTGGACGGGGTGGCCGCCGCGGTGGAGCACGTCAACACCCACGGGTCCAATCATACCGAGGCCATCATCACCGAGGACGCCGTGGCCGCCGAGACCTTCCTCAACGGCTGCGACTCGGCCATCGTGCTGTGGAACGCCTCGACCCAGTTCGCCGACGGCGGCGAATTCGGCATGGGCGCCGAGATCGGTATCTCCACCGGCAAGCTGCACGCCCGCGGCCCGGTGGGGGTGGAACAGCTTTGCACCTTCAAATACGTGGTGCGCGGCAGCGGTCAGGTGCGGCCGGGGTGACGGTGTTCGCCCCAAACACCTGGGGAGACCGCCGGCGGGTACGGGTCGGCCTGCTGGGGGGATCGTTCAACCCCGCCCATGCCGGCCACCGCCACATCGCCGAACTGGCGCTAAAGCGGCTGGGACTGCATCAGGTCTGGCTGCTGGTCAGTCCGCAAAATCCGTTAAAGCCGACCGCCGGCATGGCGCCGCAGGCCCAACGCCTGGACGCGGCGCGACGGACGGTGGCGGATAATCCCCGCCTGATCGCCACCGCCATCGAGACCGCGCTGGGCACCCGCTACACCGCCGATACCGTGGCGGCGCTGCGGCGGCGCTTTCCCCTGGTCCGCTTCGTCTGGCTGATGGGGGCCGACAATCTGGCGCAGATGCACCGCTGGAACCGCTGGCAAAATATCTTCCGGGCGGTGCCGGTTGCGATTCTGGCGCGCGGCCCCTATTCTGCCAATGCCTTGGCCGCCAGGGCGACCCGGCGGTTCGCTCGTTTCCGCGTCGGCGGCCGGGGCCTTAGCGGCAGACCGCCGCCGGCATGGATGTTCCTTCACACGAGGCGACATCCGGCCTCGGCCACCGCCATTCGCGCCCGCGCCACCCGTTGACCCGTTGATTTATCGCCACAGGAGCCCGTCATAGCCCGCAAAGCCGTTCCCGCCGCCGCCCCGGCCGCCCCCACCCCCTCGCTGGTCGACCTGGTGGTCGCCACCCTGGAGGATCACAAGGCCGAGGAAATCTCCGTCATCGATCTGCGCGGCCGCACCGCCATCGCCGACCACATGGTCATCGCCACCGGCAAGTCGCAGCGCCAGGTCGGCGCCATGGCCGATTTCGTCGAAAGGGCGCTGAAGCAGGCCGGGCAGCCGGTCTCGACCGAGGGCGTGCCCCAGTGCGACTGGGTGCTGGTGGATGGCGGCGACATCATCGTCCACCTGTTCCGCCCCGAGGTACGCACCTTCTACAATCTGGAAAAGATGTGGGGGACCCTGGAGGCCAAGACCGACGTTCCCACCGCCGCGGCGGTGCGCGCCAAGGCGATCCAGGGGACCTGATGCGCCTGCTGGTCGCCGCCATCGGCAAGGCCAAGCCCGGACCGGAACTTGATCTTTACCGCCAGTACCTGCGCCGCTTGTCGCCGCCGCCCATCCTGCGGGAGATGGAAGAGAAGCGGCCCCTCGCCGCCACCCAGCTGAAGACGCGCGAGGCCGAACTGCTGCTGGCCGCCGTGCCGGAAGGCGCGGTGGTGGTGGCGCTGGACGAACGCGGCCGCGAGATGGACTCGCCAGCCTTCGCCGAGCGGATCCGGACGTGGCGCGACGGCGGTATCGGCGATCTTGCCTTTCTGATCGGCGGCGCCGACGGCCACGGCGACGCGGTGCGCGACCGTGCCGACCTCATCTTGTCACTGGGGCGGATGACGTGGCCGCACATGCTGGTGCGCGCCTTACTGGCAGAACAGTTGTGGCGGGCACAGGCCATCCTGTCCGGCCACCCCTATCATCGCGCCTGATCCCTCTCCAGCCCTCTTGAAATTCGTCGCCTCATGGCGCAAGGATGATTGTCGGGGAGACTGGCGCGGCCGAGGAGGGGTGGTGACGGAAACGGATATTCCGCCGGAGGAGCGGGCGGGCTTCGAGGAATTCGTCGCCAGGGTCGACGGCACCAATATCAGCGCCCAGACTCCGCTCGCCACCGATTACCTGAACCACTACAACGAGATCGTCATGCTGCTCGACATGGTGCCGGACATGCCGGACATGATCGAGGAGTGCAAGCTGTGGCAGCCCAAAAGCTACAAGGAGCATTTCGCCGACTCCAGCTTCAAGGACAAGGCGTTGGCGATCGAAGCCTATGATCGGGTGCCGACCAAGTTCCGCCGCCCGTTCGAGGAGACGCTGAGCCAGATGAACACACTGATCATCGGCGGTGTCGCCAGGCTGGAAGACGAAATCGTCGCCGCCGCCGACCCCGGCCTGATCACCGAGCACGCCAAGGCCATCAGCCGCGCCGCCCAGGCCCTGATGGACTGTGCCAACGCCATCATCCACGGCTCGGATCGCGCCATGGCCCAGGTGGAAATCGACGGCCTGCTGGGGGACTGACCGACGAGCGAATGAAGTCTTTCACTCGCCGGGGGGCATGGCCAACGGCGCTCGGACGATCCGCGTCATGTGGGTGGCGACGGCGCGGATTTCCGCCCAGGTGCCGACCGGGTCCGGCTCCGCATGGTGACGGGCCGGGCGCAATCGTGGCATTGATAGGCGCTTGTGGCACGACGCGGGCCGCTGTTAAACTCTTTTCGTTCTCCGTATGATCACCACATGATCCGGATCAGCATCGAATTCGCGCCACATCCCAAGTGATGGGGCCCCTGTCGGGGCTACTGAACCTACAGCTTGCGCGCCACCCAGCCGCCGAAACACAGCGCCCGGAAGAAGGGGGCGGGCGGGCCGAAGCCGGCGGCGGTCAGCAGTTCGCTCAACCGCCCCTCTTGCAGCGGAAAGATATCGCGGTCGATATGGCGGAAGCCCTTTTCCACCTCGCGTTCGGGGATGCCCGCCGCCAGTTGCAGATGGCGCCACCAGCTGCGCAACTGCTGCTGCCACGGATCGGCCCAACTGCCGAACAGATCGGCCATCACCAGCGGCGCGCCGGGACTGAGGTGGGCGGAGATCTCCTCCAGCAGCGTCAGCTTGGCCCCCTTCTCACCGCCCAGGGTGTCGCTCAGGAAATGCAGCACCAGCAACAGCGTGGCGGCATCGAACGCCTCGAAGCTGGGCAGGTCGGCGACCTTAGTGGGATAAAGGCGCACCCGCGCCGTCAGGCCATGGCTTTTCACCTTGGCCTCGGCGTGGGCCAGCATCTCGGCGGACGGGTCGACCCCCACCACCGACAGATGCGGGCAGCTCTGCGCCAGGGCAATGCATTCGGCGCCGGTGCCGGCGCCGACCACCAGGGCGCGCCCGGTGCCACCGGTCGCCTCGGCGACGATCTGGCACGACAGCACATGCAGGGCGTCGTAGCCGGGAATGGCTTCGCGCACCCGTCTGTCATAGGCCTCGGCACGATCTCGGTCCCAATGATCGGCGGTGTTCTTGGCCGTCATCACCCCTCCCCCTGATCCAAGTCATCCTCGACGGGAAAGCCGTCGAGCCGGCGCAGCGCCTCGCCCGTCACCAGGGCGGCGGCCAGCGCCACGTTGAGCGAGCGCCGCCCCGCCACCATGGGAACGCGAATACGGGCGAACGCCGCCCGGGCCACCTCGGGCGGCACCCCGGCGCTTTCCCGCCCGACCATGATGGTGTCACCGGGAGCGAAAGGAAAGCGGTCATGGCGGGTCTCGCCGGCGGTGGTCAACAGCACCAGCCGCCGGCCCTCGTCGCACAGTCGCCCAAGGAATGCCGCCCACGAGGAATGCCGGACCATGTCGGCCTGCCCCAGATAGTCCATTCCGGCCCGGCGCAACTTGCGATCATCGAAAACAAAGCCGCACGGCTCGATGATGTCCACCGCCACGCCCAGACAGGCCGACAGGCGCAGCAGCGTTCCGGCATTCTGGGGAATGTCCGGTTGATAGAGGGCGATACGAAGAATATCCAAGACGACAGCCCCTCACGACGAAAGTATGCCCTACCGCAGTGCGGCAAATCACATTACCATGGCCGCCGATGGCGGGGAGACGGTTGAATCGTTCCAGCCAATGTGGTTAATAGTCGCGTTTTCCGCGGGCAAACATGAGGATTAGACATGGCTGAACCGGCACATAATGCCCAGCCCTCGTCGGTGGACGGGCAGACCCGGCGGGATTTCCTGCTGTACGCCACCTCCGCCGTCGGAGTGGCGGGAACCGCCATCGCGCTTTGGCCGTTCGTGCACAGCATGAACCCGGCCGCCGATACCCTGGCGCTTTCGACCACCGATGTCGACATTTCGGCGATCAAGCCGGGACAGGCGGTAACGGTGATCTGGCAGGGACGGCCGGTTTTCGTTCGCCACCGCACCCCCGAGGAAATCACCGCCGCCGACCAGACGGCCATCGGCGAGCTGCGCGATCCCCAGAAGGACGCCGACCGGGTCAAGAAGCCCGAATGGCTGATCCTGGTCGGGTCGTGCACCCACCTGGGCTGCGTGCCGCTGGGCCAGAAGCCGGCCGATCCGAAGGGGGAATTCGGCGGCTGGTTCTGTCCGTGCCATGGGTCGCACTACGACACCTCGGGCCGTATCCGCAAGGGTCCGGCGCCGCGCAATCTGGCGGTGCCGCCCTATCAGTTCACCAACGACACCACCGTACGGATCGGCTAGGGGACGCGCGATGAGCGATTTCAAGACCAATAACAAGGTTGTCGCCTGGATCGAGGAGCGGCTGCCCATCTTTTCGATGATCCAGCACAGCGCCATCGACTACCCGACCCCGAGGAACCTGAACTACTGGTGGAACTTCGGTTCGCTGGCCGCGGTGATGCTGATCATCATGATCCTCACCGGCATCTTCCTGGTGATGAACTACACGCCGCACGTTACGCTGGCGTTCGATTCGGTCGAACGCATCATGCGCGACGTCAATTACGGCTGGCTGATCCGCTATCTCCACTCCAACGGCGCCTCGATGTTCTTCATCCTGGTGTACATCCACATCCTGCGCGGCATGTATTACGGCTCGTACAAGGCCCCGCGCGAGTTGCTGTGGTTCATCGGCCTGGCAATCTATCTGGTGATGATGGGCACCGGCTTCATGGGGTATGTGCTGCCCTGGGGTCAGCTGTCGCTGTGGGGCGCCACCGTCATCACCAACATGTTCTCGGCGGTACCGCTGGTCGGCGATATGGTGGTCACCCTGCTGTGGGGCGGCTTCTCGGTCGATAACCCGACGCTGAACCGCTTCTTCTCGCTGCACTACCTGCTGCCGTTCATCATCTTCGCGCTGGTGTTCGTCCACGTCTGGGCGCTGCACACCACCAAGTCGAACAACCCGCTGGGCATCGAGGCCAAGGGGCCGCAGGACACCATCCCGTTCCACCCCTACTACACCATCAAGGACCTGTACGGCATCGGCCTGTTCCTGATGTTCTATCTGGCCTTCGTCTTCTGGTCGCCGAACTTTTTCGCCGAGCCGGACAACTATATCCCCGGCAACCCGCTGGTGACCCCGGCCCACATCCTGCCGGAATGGTACTACCTGCCGTTCTACGCCATCCTCAAGTCCTTCACCGTGGACATCTGGGTGCTGTCGGCCAAGCTGCAAGGCGTGCTGGGCATGTTCGCCGCCATCCTGATCCTGTTCTTCCTGCCCTGGCTGGACAGCTCCAAGGTGCGCTCGGCCAAGTTCCGGCCGCTTTACCGCCAGTTCTTCTGGCTGTTCGTGCTCGACTGCCTGGTGCTGGGCTACGTCGCCAGCAAGCCGGCCGAGGGCCTGCTGCTCAGAATCGGCCAGTTCGGTACCGTGTACTACTTCGCACACTTCCTGGTCATCCTGCCGATCATCGGCCGGATCGAGAAGCCCAAGGCCCTGCCGTCCAGCATCGCCAATCCGGTGATCAAGGCCGTCGCCCTGGTCGCCATGATCATGGTGGGCATCGCCGGCTTCGGCGGTGCCGCCCAGGCCAGCGGCGGCGAGGGGCCGGCGCTGAAGAAGCCGGACGGCGGATTCTCGTGGGAAGGCGTGTTCGGCCGTTATGACAAGGCCGCGCTGAAGCGGGGTTGGCAGGTGTTCCACGACGTCTGCTCCAACTGCCACTCCATGCGGTTCGTGTCGTATCGCAATCTGGCCGACCTCGGATACACCGCCGACGAGATCAAGGCCATCGCCGCCGAGAAGGAAGTCCAGGACGGTCCCAACGACGAGGGCGCCATGTTTGCGCGTCCCGCCCGTGCCTCGGACCGTTTCGTCTCGCCGTTCGCCAACGAAAAGGCCGCCGCGGCGGCCAACGGCGGCGCCCTGCCGCCCGACCTGTCGTTGATGAACAAGGCCCGCGCCAACGGCCCCTATTACGTCTACTCGCTGCTGTTGGGCTATGAGGAAACCGCCCCCGAGGGCCACGCGGTTCCGGAAGGCAAGCTGTTCAACCACTACTTCCCCGGCAACGCCATCGGCATGCCGCCGCCGATCATGGACGACATCGTCGCCTATACCGACGGCACCAAGGCGACCAAGGAGCAGGTGGCCAAGGACATCGTCACCTTCCTGAACTGGGCCGCCGAGCCCGAGTTGGACGCCCGCAAGAGCCTTGGCGTCAAGGTGATGCTGTTCCTCGCCTTGTTCACCGCCATGCTGTACGCCCTCAAGCACCAGATCTGGAAGGACGTGCACTGAGGCGATAGCCGAACTTACCGGAGCGGCCGCCGTCGGGACATCGACGGCGGCCGTTTCGTTTGTTCCCGGCCCATGCTATGGTCCGGCCGCAAGCGGGGAGCCGGCACGGGTAATTCATTGAGCAAGCGAAAGATTTCCCTCGATCACTCCACCTGGGTCCTGGTCAGGCGCCTCCTGAGGGAGGGCATGCGCCCCTATCTCGGCAAGGTGGCGCTGGCGGTGGTCTGCATGGTGGTCGGCGCCGCCGCCAATGCCGGCTATGCCCTGCTGATGGACCCGGTGGTCAACAAGATCTTCACCGAACGGCGCGAGGAGTTCCTGTGGCCGCTGGGCTTGGCGGTGCTGGGCACCTTCGCGCTGAAATCGGTGTGCAATTACGGCGAGGCGGTGTTCCTGTCCAAGGTCGGCCTGCGGGTCATCGCCGATATGCAATCACGGCTGTTCTCGCACCTGATGCGGCTTGACGTCGCCTTCTTCCACGCCAATTCCACCGGCTCGATCCTGTCGCGGCTGACCAACGACATCTCGTCCATGCGCTTCGCCGTGTCCGATGCCCTGACCGGGGCGGGCAAGGACGCCTCGTCGCTGGTGTTCCTGGTCGGCGCCATGTTCTATCAGGACTGGCGGCTGTCGTGCTGGACCTTCTTCGTCTTCCCCGTCGCCATCCTGCCCATCGCCCGGCTGGGACGGCGGATGCGCAAGGTCACCGACAACACTCAGGAGCAGATGGGCCTGCTCACCACTTATCTGGAACAGGCGGTCCAGGGCATCCGGGTGGTCAAGGCCTACGGCATGGAGGAGTACGAGAAGGGCAAGGTCCATCATCTGGTCGAGACGTTGCAGGATCTGGTGTACAAGGCGGCCAGGGTGCGGTCGGCGTCGTCGCCGATCATGGAACTGCTGGGCGGCATCGCCATCACCGTGGTGATCCTTTATGGCGGCTCGCGGGTGATCCACGGCCACACCACCCCGGGCGCCTTCTTCTCGTTCATCACCGCCCTGATGCTGGCCTATCGGCCGATGAAGTCTCTGGCCTCGCTCAACACCAACCTCCAGGCCGGACTGGCGGCGGCGGCGCGCACCTTCTCGGTGCTGGACGCCCCCCCCGCCATCCAGGATCGCCCCGACGCCACCGAATTGGTGGTGCTGGAAGGCAACGTCGCCCTGGAAGGGGTGTTCTTCACCTATGACGGTACCAAGGCGGTGCTCGACGGCATCGATCTGGCGGTGCCCGGCGGCAAGACGGTGGCGCTGGTCGGCCCGTCGGGGGCGGGCAAATCGACGGTGCTGAACCTGCTGCCGCGCTTCTTCGACGTCACCGATGGCCGCGTGGTGATCGACGGCCAGGACGTGCGCGGCGTCACCACCGCCAGCCTGCGATCCAAGATCGCCCTGGTCAGCCAGGAAATCACCCTGTTCGACGACAGCATCCGCGCCAACATCGCCTATGGCCGCTTTGGCGCCGGCAACGACGAGATCGAGGCGGCGGCCCGCGCGGCGGCGGCCCACGACTTCATCATCGGCCTGCCCGACGGCTACGACACCCAGGTGGGTGAGCGCGGCCTCAACCTGTCGGGAGGCCAGCGCCAGCGTCTGGCCATCGCGCGGGCGATGCTGAAGAACGCCCCCATCCTGCTGCTGGACGAGGCGACCAGCGCGCTCGACACCGAATCCGAGCGTCAGGTCCAGGCGGCATTGGATCACCTGATGAAGGGCCGCACCACCATCGTCATCGCCCACCGCCTGTCCACCGTGGTCAACGCCGACCTGATCCATGTGATGGAGCGGGGCCGGGTGATCGAATCGGGCGACCATGACACGCTGATGGCGAGAAGCGGGCTTTACGCCCGCCTTTACGCCATGCAGTTCGCCGACGATTCCGCTCCGGTGGGAAATCCGGGCTGACCATGGGGCTGGCCAAGCGCATAGGCAAAAGCGAAGCGCTCAGGGGTGCGCTGTGCTGGCTGACCTCGCTTTACATCCGGCTGGTCTACGCCACCGGCCGCTGGACCGTGGTCAACGGCGACACCGCCGCCCGCCTGTGGGATCAGAACAGCCCCTTCATCCTGGCGTTCTGGCATGGCCGCATCCTGATGATGCCGAAAAGCTGGCGGGTGGGGGTGCCGATCCACATGCTGATCAGCCAGCATCGCGACGGGCTGCTGATCGCCCGCACCGTCGCCCATTTCGGCATCGCCACCGTGGCGGGATCGACCACCCGGGGTGGCGGTGCCGCGCTGCGGGCGATGCTGAAGTCGTTGAAGGCGGGTGAATGCGTCGGCATCACCCCCGACGGCCCCAAGGGGCCGCGCATGCGGGCGTCCGCCGGCATCGTCAACGTCGCGCGCCTGTCGGGCTGCCCGATCCTGCCGGCCACCTTCGGCGCCAGCCGCCGCAAGGTGCTGGGCAGCTGGGACCGTTTCGCGCTGGCGTTGCCGTTCTCGGCCGGGGTGTTCGTGTGGGGCGAGGCCATCACCGTGCCGCGCGACGCCTCGGACGAGGAGATGGAGGCGTTGCGCCTGCGGGTCGAGACCAGCCTCAACGCCATCACCACCGACGCCGACGCCCGCGTCGGCCAGGTCGCGCCCCCACCGGCGGAGCCGACAAGCGCGGCGAGGCCGGCATGATCTATCGCCTCTATCGCAGCCTGACCTCGCTTGGCGCCCCCCTGATTGCGTTGTACCTCGACCGGCGCCGGCAACGCGGCAAGGAAGACCCGGTGCGCTTCGCCGAACGGCTGGGCTGCCCCGGTCAACCCCGCCCGCCCGGGCCGCTGGTGTGGATTCACGCCGCCTCGGTGGGCGAATCGCTGTCCATGCTGCCGCTGGTCGAACGGCTGTGCCAGCGGCGGTTGGGAGTGTTGCTGACCACCGGCACCGTCACCTCGGCCAAGATGATGGCCGAACGGCTGCCGCCGGGAGCGCTGCACCAATACGTGCCGGTCGACCGCATGGCCTTTGTGCGGGCCTTTCTCGATCATTGGCGACCGGATCTGGCGTTGTGGGCGGAATCCGAATTCTGGCCCAACCTGCTGGCCGAAAGCCGCCGGCGCTCCATCCCGCTGGTGCTGGTGCAGGGCCGCATTTCCGCCAGATCGTTCACCGGCTGGAAGCGGGTGCCGGGGTTCATCCGCGGCCTGCTGTCGGGCTTCGACCTCTGCCTCGCCCAGACCGACGGCGACGGCCATCGGCTGCGCATCCTGGGCGCCCGCGATGTCCGCTGTCTCGGCAATCTCAAGCATTCGGCGCCACCGTTGCCCTGCGATGCCGCCGAACTGGAGCGGCTGCGCGCCGCCGTCGCCGGTCGGACCACCTGGCTGGCGGCCAGCACCCACCCCGGCGAGGAAGCCATTGCCGGCCAAGTCCACGCGGCGCTGGCGCTGCCGGGATTGCTGACCATGATCGTGCCGCGCCACCACACCAGGGGGCCGGAGGTAGCGCTGGAACTGGCCGCCATGGGACTTAAGGTGGGGTTGCGTTCGCTGGGCGAAACGCCGACCGCCGACACCCAGGTCTATGTCGCCGACACCATGGGCGAGCTGGGTCTGTTCTACCGCCTGGCCGACGTCGTCTTCGTCGGCAAAAGCCTGACGGTAGGGGGCGGCCAGAACCCGTTCGAGCCGGCGCGCCTGAAAGCCGCCGTACTGTTCGGCCCCGCCATGGACAATTTCCCCGATATGGCGCCGCGCATGGTCGAAGCCGGCGCCGCGCTGCGGGTGGCCGATGGCGGCGCCCTGGCGGCGACGCTGGGCCGGCTGCTGGCTGATCCCGAAGCGACCGCTGCGATGAAGACCGCCGCCGGGCGTTGGGCCGAAGCCGAGGCCGGCGCGCTGGAGGCGGTGGAGGAGGCGTTGGCGCCCTTGCTTGCGTCCCTGGAGAAACGCCATGCGCGCGCCTGAGTTCTGGGATCGCGACGGCACCCTGGCACGCTGTCTGGCGCCGTTGGGGGCGGCCTATGGCTGGGTGGTGGCCCACCGCCTCGCCGAAGCCGACGAATACCGTCCCGCCGTGCCGGTGATCTGCGTCGGCAACATCGTTGCCGGCGGCGCCGGAAAAACCCCGGTGGCCATCGCCCTGACCCGGCATCTGCTGGCCGCCGGCCGCCGCCCCCATTTGCTGACCCGGGGCTATGGCGGCACCGAGGTGGGACCGCGCGCCGTCGATCCCGACCGCCACGACGCCGCCCGCGTCGGCGACGAGGCTCTGCTGCTGGCGGCCGAGGCCCCCACCTGGGTGGCGCGCTGGCGGCCCGACGGCGCGGTGGCGGCGGTGGCGACCGGCGCGGACATTATCGTCATGGACGACGGTTTCCAGAACGGCACCATCGCCAAGGACCTGTCGCTGGTGGTGGTCAACGGCGCCTATGGCTTCGGCAACGGCCGCACCATGCCGGCGGGGCCTTGCCGCGAACCGCCGGAACGCGGCCTCGCCCGCGCCGATGCCATGGTGATCGTCGGCGACGACCGCACCGCCGCCGCCGCCCTGGCGGAGCGGGCCGGCGTGGCGGTGCTGCACGCCCGGCTGATTCCCGGCCCCGAGGGGGCGGAATTGGCAGGCCGCAAGGTGGTGGCCTTCGCCGGCATCGGCCATCCGGAAAAATTCTTCGACAGCCTGAAGCAGTGCGGTGCCCGGCTGGTGACGACCAACAGCTTTCCCGACCACCATCCCTACGCCCGCGCCGAGATCGAGGATCTGCTGGCCGAGGCCGAGGCCAACGACGCCATCGCCATCACCACGGCCAAGGACCGGGTGCGGCTGCCCGAGGATTTGCGGCGGAAGATCGCGGTATTGCCGGTAACGCTGGAGTGGCGTGATCCCGGGACGCTGACGCCGCTGCTGGACCGGGTGGGAGTGCGCGCATGACAACCAAGCAGTTTCGCCAACGTCTGGAAGCCGTTCTGGCCCTTGCCATCTGGGCGCTTTTCGGCCTGTTGCCGCTGGACGCCGCCTCGGCCACCGGAGGGTGGCTGGCCCGCGTCGTCGGTCCCCGCCTGAGGGTCAGCCGTATCGCCCGGCGCAACCTGATCCGCGCCTTTCCCGACAAGGGGGCGGCCGAGATCGAGGCCATCGTCCGGGGCATGTGGGACAATATCGGTCGCGTCGCCGGCGAGTTTCCCCATCTGGATCGGATCGCTGCCGAGCGGGTCGAGCTGATCGGCGCCGAGTACATCGCCCTGCTGCGCGACGACGGTCGGCCGGGTATTTTCATTTCCGGCCATGTCGGCAACTGGGAGGTCAACGGCGCGGTGGCGGTGGCGCACGGCCTGCCGCTGCATCTGGTCTATCGCGCCGCCAACAATCCGTGGATCGAGGATCTGTACCGCAAGGGCCGCAAAAGCGGCTCGCTGGCGCTGATCCAAAAAGGCCCGGAAGGGGCGCGTCGGGCGCTGCTGGTGCTGAAGCAGGGCGGCCATCTCGGCATGCTGGTCGACCAGAAGATGAACGACGGCATTCCCATCCCCTTCTTCGGCCGCGACGCCATGACCGCGCCGGCCATGGCCCAGTTCGCCACCAAATTCAAATGCCCGCTGGTGCCGGCCCGGGCCGAGCGCCTGGGTGGCGCCCATTTCCGCGTCACCGTCTATCCGCCCATGGACTTTCCCCATACCGGCGACTCCCACGACGACAACCGCCTGCTGCTGATCCGCATCAACGCCCAGTTGGAAGAGTGGGTGCGCGAACGGCCGGACCAATGGCTGTGGCTGCACCGCCGCTGGCCGGAATGAGCACCCCGCCCTTCCCGTTCACCGCCTATCTCGCCGCCGCCGGCTTCGAGGCCGATCTGCGCGCCGAGCTGGGCGACGTCGCCGCCGAGCATGGCCGGCTTATGCTGGCCCCAGGTCCGGCGCGGCCCGTCGCCTGGGCGCAAAACATCTGGGTCGAGCCGATACGTATCGCCGCCGGCTCCATCGGCGAGGCCGCCAAGGCGTTGCGCGCCATCCAGCGCAACTGGTGGCCTTACGAATTCCACCTGCACCGCCGCACCGCCCTGCTGGCCGACAAATTGCCCAAGGTGTCGGCCAAGCCGCTGGTGTTCGGCCAGCCGATGCCGACGGCGCCGCTGGGCTCGTTCGCCTGGCTGGACGAAAACACCGTTCTGGCCGCCGCGCGCTGCTCCAGCCCGTTTCCCAACGGCGAGGCGGCGTTCGTCGAGGACCGCCAGGCGCCGCCCAACCGGGCCTATCTCAAACTGTGGGAGGCGCTGACACTGGCGGGAACCATGCCGAAGCCGGGCCAGCGCTGCCTCGACCTGGGCGCCAGTCCGGGCGGCTGGACCTGGGTGCTGGCGGGAACCGGCGCCGAGGTGATCAGCGTCGACAAGGCGCCGCTGGCCCCGGCCATCGCCGCGCTGCCCACTGTGGACTACCGCCAGGCCAGCGCCTTCGGCCTTGATCCCAACGCCGTCGGCGCGGTGGACTGGCTGTGTTCGGACGTCATCTGCTACCCCGAGCGGCTGTGGCGGCTGGTGGAACGGTGGCGGCAATCGGGGCTGGCGCGCAATTTCATCTGCACCTTGAAGTTCCAGGGCGAGACCGACTTCGTCACCGCGCGCCTGTTCGCCGCCGTCCCCGGCTCACGCCTGCTCCACCTGTCACACAACAAGCACGAACTGACCTGGATGCTGATCGGCGGCGGATGACCACGCCAACCCATGGCCAGTCCCCTTGCCTGTTGACCGCCCAGGGAGTAAATCAGTAGATCCTGTCAATGGGGTGTCGGTTTCGGGGGTTTCATGTCCGTAGCAACGCTTCCACCGCCTGTCGAGATCGACACGGATACAAAAAAGGCGGTGATCGAGGGGCTGAAGAAGGTGCTGGGCATCTTTCAGCAGGCCGGATTGATGGATGGGGCCATCGTCTACCAGCAGATCATCTCCGACCCCCATGTGCTGCAAGCCTTCATCAAGGTGTTCCAGGACAACCGCGCCATGGCCGACACGGTGGTGCGTCCCCGCACCGGCAAGGAACCGGTGCGCGACGACACAATCGCGCTGGTGTGCGGCGTTTCGCTGGCCCAGATCCAGCAACTGCTGGTGCGCACCTGCGCCAAGAAGATTTTCGAGGCCGACAAGCCGATGGAGACCGTCACCGAGACCGTCACCAAGAAAAGCATGTTCGGCCTTATCAAGAAGACCGAACAGATCGAGCGACTGAGCGTCGATCCGGTGGAAGAGCGCAAGGTCCGCGAGTTGTCGCGCTACATCGCCTTCGGCTGGCAGTTGCCGTTGCTGGAAGCCTACCGCACCATGCTGAGCTATCCGCAGATCATCGAGATCGGCGAAGACATCGTCGCCCTGTCCACGGTCGAGAAGATCGAGGCGGTATCCAGGTTCGAGCCGGACAAGCTGAAGAAGGTCAGGGCGGCGGTGGGCGCGGCCGATTTCGGGGCGATCCTCGCCGACCGGCCCCAAGCCATCGGCGGCATCTCGGTGTGGAACCGTGATATGTACGAGTTCTACCGCAAGATTCTGGGCGACCATGCCTGGGCCTTCTTCGCGCGCGACTCCTCGTTCTTCAACGTCTGCGCCGCACTCGACAAATCGGTGGCCAAGATTTTCGGCGATGTCTTGTGCTACATCGCCGCCGAGAACCTGGCCGAAATCCAGCGCCTCAACATCGACAAGGTCGAGGTGATGGTCTCCTCGCTGAAATCCGCCTTTGGCGACCGGCTGCCGCAGGTCCTGTCGATCCCGTCCTTCGCCAAGGACATCCTGCGCAAGGTGGTGGACAACCTGATCCATACCAGCCAGGAGAAGGACAAGCTGATGATGGCCTTCTCGCTGACGTGCAAGGCGATGGTCCCCGCCGTGGACGAGTGGCTGGCCACTCTTCAGCGCTGATGTCCGCCGCCTCGGCCGCGCAGAGCCTTGCCGGCATCGCCGGCCTGATCCTGCTGGCGGTGGCGGCTTCGGAACGCCGCCGTCAGGTGTCGTGGCGGGTGATCCCCGCCGGACTCGCCATTCAGGTGCTGGTGGCACTGCTGCTGCTCAAGGTTCCCGCCGCCAAGCCGCTGTTCCTGGCGCTCAATCATGCGGTGGAGGCGCTGCAATCGGCCACCCGCGCCGGCACCTCGTTCGTGTTCGGCTATGTGGGCGGCGGCCCGGCGCCGTGGACGGCAACCGATCCCGCCGCCGGTTTCGTGCTGGGCTTCCAGGCGCTGCCGCTGGTGCTGCTGATGAGCGCGCTGTCGGCGCTGCTGTATCATTGGCGCATCCTGCCGACGGTGGTGCGGGCCGCCTCGCGGCTGCTGGAGCGCAGCATGGGGGTCGGTGGTGCCGTCGGGGTGTCGGCCTCGGCCACCGCCTTCCTCGGCATGATCGAGGCGCCGCTGCTGATTCGCCCCTATCTCGGCCTGCTGTCGCGCGGCGAGCTGTTCCTGGTGATGACCGCCGGCATGTCCACCATCGCCGGGACGGTGATGGTGCTGTACGCCACCTTCCTGAACGGCGTCATCCCCGATCCCATCGGCCATCTGCTGACCGCGTCGCTGATATCGGTGCCGGCGGCGATCATGGTGGGCAAGATCATGGTTCCCGACGATTCCCGCACCGGGGCCGCCCAACTGGGGCCCGCCCATTCCTACGAAGGGTCCATGGACGCGGTGGTCCGGGGCACCCTGGACGGGGTCCGGCTGCTGGTGGGCATCGTCGCCATGCTGGTGGTGCTGGTGGCCCTGGTCGGGCTGGCCAATTCGGTGCTGCACCTGCTGCCGACTGTGGGCGACGCGCCGGTGACGCTGCAACGGCTGCTGGGGTGGGTGATGGCGCCGGTGGCATGGATGATGGGGATTCCCTCGGCCGAAATGGTCACCGCCGGCGCCCTGATGGGAACCAAGACGGTGCTGAACGAATTGCTGGCCTACCTGGAACTGGCGCATCTGCCGCCCGAGGCGCTCAGCCTGCGATCACGCCTGATCATGACCTACGGGCTGTGCGGTTTCGCCAATCTGGGATCGCTGGGCATTCTCATCACCGGGCTGTCGGTGATGGCGCCCGAGCGCCGGGCCGAGATCGTCGCCCTGGGCGGACGTTCGATCGTATCGGGAACGCTGGCAAGCTGCCTGACCGGCGCCGTGGTGGGCTTATTGATTTGAGTGAAGCGGTTTCTTACCTATCGGTTTGCCGAGCGTTTACAATAGCCATGGGATGTAGCATCGTCTTCGGGTCATGATCGTCGGCACGGACACAACCAGATTACTGATCATCGAGGACAACCCTGGCGACCAGCGGTTGATCGAGATTGAATTGGCTGATGCCGGGTTGGGCTGGACCACCCGGTGCTGCTCGACCCTGGGCGAGGCGCGGAAGTTGGCGCCGTTCGGGGATTTCGACTGCGTACTGTCCGATCTCGGCCTGCCCGACGCCTCGGGGATCGAATCGGTGCTGAAGCTGAAGGCTTGGGCGCCCGACAAGGCCCTGGTGGTGCTGACCAACCTGGACGACGAGCGGGTGGCGCAGGAAGCCATTCGCGCCGGTGCCCAGGATTACATCGTCAAATCCGATGCCGGCCTGACCCTGCTGCCCCGCGTCATCCGCCACGCCATCGAGCGTCAGCAGGCGCAGACCGCGCTGGAGGCATCGCGCCGCACCACCCAGGGCCTGCTCGACGCCAGCCACGACGTTGCCCTGCTGCTGGATTCCGAAGGCCGCATCCTGACGCTGAACGCGGAGGCGGAACAGTATCTCGGCCACCCCGCCGACCTGCTGATCGGCCAGTCGATCTTCCAGTTCATGTCGGAAACCCTGGCGGCCCATCGCCGCGGTTACCTTACCAAAGCGTTGGAAAGCCGCCGCACCGTCGAGTTCGAGGATACCGACGGCCTGCACTGGTTCGCCAACCGCCTGCTGGCGGTGGCCGGGACCGAGCCGGGCGAACACCGCTGCGCCATGTTCTCGCGCGATATCACCACCCAGCGCGCCGTCGCCGCCAAATTGGCCGAGGCCAAGGAGGAAGCCGATCTGGCCAACCGGGCCAAGACCGAGTTCATGGGCCGGATGAGCCACGACATCCGCACCCCGTTGAACGACGTCATCGGCTTTGCCGAGATGATCTCCAGCGAAATGCTGGGGCCGTTGAGCCAGGGCGGTTATCGCGATTACGCCGAATCCATCCTTAATTCCGGCAGCCAGATTCTCAAGCTGATCGATCGCATCACCGATGTATCCATGCTGGAATCGGCCCTGCTGCGCGATCAGGCGTCGTACCGCGATCTGGTGGAACTGTCGCCCGACCTGATCTGCGTCTGCGTCCAGGGCGTGATCCAGCGCATCAACGCCGCCGGACTGGGCATGCTGCGGGCGCCGTCGGCCAGTTCGTGCGAAGGCAAGCCGTTCGTCGAATTCCTCCATCCCGACTACCGCGCCATGTTCGACGGCGGCCTGGAGACCCTGTACGAAGAGGGCCATCCGCTGCCGGTCAAGGTGGTGACGTTCGCCGGCCGGGTCCGCGACGTCGAACTGTCGGCGGTACCGCTCCGGCGCGAAGGTCCCAACGCCACCTTGCTGGTTGGTCGCGACACCACGGAAGTCACCGCCGCCATGCGGGCGGTGGCGGCGCGCGAACACCGCATCCGCGCCATCATGGATACGGTACTGGACGGCATCATCACCATCGATGAGGACGGCACCATTCTGAACGCCAATCTGTCGGTCGAACGGATCTTTGGCTATTCGCTGTCCGAGGTGGTGGGTGCCAATGTCTCGATCCTGATGCCCGATCCCGACAGCAGCCGCCACGACGGCTATATCCACAACTACCTGGCGACCGGAATCGGGTCCATCATCGGCGTCGGCCGCGAGGTCATCGCCAAACGCAAGGACGGAACCCAGTTTCCCGTTCACCTGTCCATCGCCGAGTTGCGGGTCGAAAAGCGTCGCCTGTTCACCGGGACCATCCGCGATCTGACCGAGAACAAGCAACTTGCCCAACGGGTCGCCTATCTGGCCAATCACGATCCGCTGACCGATCTGCCCAATCGCTCGCTGCTGACCGACCGGCTGGTCCAGGCGGTTGCCGCCGCCCGCACCGCCAGCCAGCTTGTGGCGGTGGTGACGGTGGATCTGGACGGCTTTACCACCATCAATGATTCCATGGGCCACGACACCGGCAACGCCCTGCTGCGCGAGACGGCGCGGCGGCTGGCCCAGGCGGTGGGAAACGTCGGCACCGCTTCGCGGCTGGCGGGCGACGAGTTCGCCGTGGTGCTGCCGCAGCTTGGGGACCTCGATGCGGTCACCGGCGCGGTCGAACATATCCGCGATGTCCTCAACAAGCCTTATGCGGTGCATGGCGCCGAACTGACCATACCGGCGGACATGGGCGTCTCGGTGTTTCCCCGCGACAGCGAGGAAGCGGTGGACCTGCTGCGCAATGCCGAGATGGCGCTGCACTCGGTCAAGCGCAAGGTGGACGAGAGGCTGGGCTTCTTCGATGCCGCCATGTCCTTCGCGGTGACCGAACGCATGACGCTGGAGCGTTCGATCAAGGACGCCCTCAAGGCCGACGAGTTCGAGTTGTTCTTCCAGCCGCAGGTCCGGCTCGATGATTATTCCCTGGTGGGCGCCGAGGCGCTGATCCGCTGGCGCCATCCCGAACTCGGCATCATCGCCCCGGACAAGTTCATTCCGGTGGCCGAGGAAACCGGCCTGATCGTGCCGATGGGGACCTGGGTATTGCAGTCGGCCTGTCGCCATCTGCGCCTGTGGAACGACATGGGAATTACCGACCTGCGCATGGGGGTCAACATTTCGGGGCGGCAATTCCGCGAACAGGATCTGCCCGATATCGTCGCCGATGCCATCGCCGATGTGAACGTCGATCCCACTCAACTCGACCTCGAGCTGACCGAAAGCATGCTGATGGCCGACGGCGAGGGTACGCTGCGGATGTTGCGCGCGCTGGCCAATCTGGGGGTGACGCTGTCCATCGACGATTTCGGCACCGGCTATTCGTCGCTGGCCTATCTCAAGCGCTTTCCGGTCAACACCGTGAAGATCGACCGCGCCTTCGTCCGCGATCTCGACCAGGACGAGGACGACAGGATGATCGCCAACGCCATCATCTCCCTGGCTCATTCCCTGTCATTGCGCACCATCGCCGAAGGCGTGGAATCCGAGGCGCAGGCAGCCTTCCTCGCCCGCCACGGCTGCGACGAGATTCAGGGCTACCTGATCGGCCGACCGGTCCCCGCCACCGAATTCACCGCGTTCGTCACCAGCTATAACGCCCGCCGGACCGGACGCCCACCGGCCCTCAGCACCGAACAGCTTTAAGAGGAATATTGCATGACGGGGACCGTCGTCATCGTCGAGGACAACGCGATGAACATGAAGCTCCTGGAACAGGCGCTCAGTATCGCCGGCTACCACACCGTGAAATCAACCGATGGCGACGGCTTGGTCGAACTGACTGCCGGGGCCGGAGCGGCGGTGATCCTGATGGACATCCAGTTGCCCAAGTATTCCGGCATTGACCTGCTGAAGCTGCTGCGGGCCGACCCGCGCACCAGCGAGGTGCCGGTGGTGGCGGTAACCGCCTTCGCCGATCCCGATTCCGTCGCCGGCTTCCTCGAGGAAGGCTTCAACCAAGTCATCACCAAGCCGATCTCGATCCGCAAGCTGCTGGACGAGGTGGCCCGCTACTGCGCCGCCGCATAGTGGAAAAAATCTAACATTTGCGTCCCAGGAAAATGTTAGATTTGTTTCCACAATTCAATCGGCCCACTAGAGTGCTTCAGCTTCAAGCTGAAGCACTCTAGAATTCTGATTGTAAGAAAAAGCTGCGCTTTTTCATGGCTCACACGCCGCTCTGGCTCAAGAGTTTCCCGATTTTCCGATTCAGCTTAAATGCGGGAAACTCTAGGTTTGTTCAGCCAGACCCGCTCAGTGGGCGGCGTATTGCTTCTCGACGTCGCGGATCAGCTCGATCCCCTGGATCATCTCGGTCATCATGAAATCCGCGCGTTTGATCGGCCCGCCCGATTGCGGATGCGGAAACATCTTGGCGAAGGCGCTCATCTTGACCGTCAGGCCGCAAAGCGCGGCACCGATGGTGACGTGATAGCGCTCGATCATGGTCTTCACCGCGCGGAACTCGTCCTGGGTGATGTTCTCCCACATCTCGCGGGTGCGCTTGTCGAACACCTCCAACCGGCCGGTGATGGAGGCGCTCATCGAGTTGATCACCTCCTCGATCAGGTCGCAGGACTTCATCAGATTGACGTTCTGCTTGAGCTGAAAGTGGGTGCGGATAGGAGCCAGCGCCTGTACGCAGGCGGTGAAATACGGCTCCAGCCGGTCGAGGCAGTGACGGAAATAGCTGAGCGACATGAAGGTGTCGCCGTAATCCTCGAGGAAGCGCGGCACGTCGAAGATATCGATATTGAGGCTTTGCGCCATGGTCTCCAGGCGCTGACGCGCCTTCTTGACGTCGGGGTCGCGAAACAGCTTCAGCAGATCGTCGTAGGTCTCGATATTCACCGCCTCGTCGGCATAGATCATCTTCATCAGCGGGCGGGTGAACATGATCATGTAGCGCGTCAGTTCCGCCGCCTTCTGGGGCGACAGCTTCAATGCCGCGTAGTCGTTGACCGGAATGCCGTGTTCGCGCAGCGAGATCCGCAGGGAATAGACGTCATAGCTGGGCAGCAGCGCCAGACGGCGCAGGATGCCCAGGTCGGGATGAACCTGATCCACCGGCCAGCCGAACATCGAGGGCAGCGCCTCGACCTCGACCTGTCCCGACCCGGTCTGGACGTCACTGAAAATCTCGACGGCGCTGCGCAGGCGCACGTTCTTGATCAACCGCGCCGCCTGCAACGCCGGGGTCTGCAACGGTATGATCGACAGCGGCAGCACGAACATGGAATCCATGTCGCTGTCATTGATCGGTTTAAGTTCGTCGTCTTCAGCCATTCAGACGGCACCCCCAGCCGTTGCGCCCATGAAACGAACCGCCTAGCCCGACGACTTGACTTCGGCGGAGTTGACGGCCGCGGAAACGATGATATCGCCAAACTCGCGCAGGAACACCGATCCCTTGACCGTGCGCTGGATCAGCACCGAGCGGCGATCCTGTTCATCCACCTTGCGCTTGACCAGACCGAACTCGGTCAGACGATCCAGCGCCCGGGTGATGGCGGGCTTCGAGACGTTCAGCGTCGCCGCCAGCCCACGCACGGTATGGGGCGGTGGCGTCAGGTAGACCGTCAGAACCAGCGCCATCTGCCGCGCGGAAAGGTCGGGGGCATCCCTGCGGACGCTCTCGACGATCGCCCCGCGCCAGAGGTCGAGCGCCTGCACGGCCTTGAGATCCACACCCATCACCAACCCATTCGTTGCGACGACGAAATCTTTCTATCCGAGGCGGAGGCCTACGGCAATGGCCGTGATCACTTTCCCACAATTTGTCATGGGGCGGGGAAACGCTTTGCCGTCATGGCGAACAGGGCGCGCAGCGCCATGGCCTCGCCGCCCTCGGGGCGGCCGGGACGCGCCGAGCCGTTCCAGGCCATGACGTCGAGATGGGCCCAGGCGATACCGTCACCGATGAATTCCCGCAGGAACAGGGCGGCGGTGATGGCTCCGGCATGGGGGCCGTCGGAGACGTTGGCGATGTCGGCCACCTTGCTGTCGAGCATGCGACGATAAGGCCTGTACAGCGGCAACCGCCACAGCGGATCGGCCTCGGCCTCACCGGCCGCCAGGATGTCGCCGGCCAGCGCCTCATCGTTGCAGAACAGCGCCGGCAGGTCAGGACCCAGCGCGGTGCGCGCCGCGCCGGTCAGGGTGGCGATGTCGATCAGCAGCGCCGGCGTCTCCCGCGACGCCTCGGCCAGGGCGTCGCACAGGATCAGGCGCCCCTCGGCGTCGGTGTTGCCGACCTCGACGGTCAGCCCCTTGCGGGTGGCCAGCACATCCAGCGGCCGCATGGCGTCGCCGGAGACGGCATTCTCCACCGCCGGGATCAGCACCCGCAGCCTGACCGGCAGACGGGCCCCCATGATCATCGATGCCAGCCCCAGCACATGGGCGGCGCCGCCCATATCCTTCTTCATCAGCTTCATGCCGGAAGACGGTTTGATGTCGAGGCCCCCCGAATCGAAGCACACCCCCTTGCCCACCAGGGTGACTCGGGGCGCCAGTTCATCGCCCCAGCGCAGGTCGATCAGGCGGGGGCGGCGATGGCTGGCCGCCGCGCGGCCCACCGCGTGGATGGCGGGATAGTTCTCGGCCAGCAACCCGTCGCCGACGATGACCCGGCAGGCGGCACCGAACTGGTCGGCCACCGCCTCGGCCGCGGCGGCCAACTCGGCTGGCCCCATGTCGCAGGCCGGGGTGTTGATCAGGTCGCGCACCAGCCGGATAGCGTCATGGCCGCGCTCGACCGCCGCCCGGTCGGCGGCGGCGGGCCATGCCAGCCGGGGCCACTGCCGCTCGGCACGGCGTTTGTAGCGGTCGAAGCCATAGCCGGCCAGCGCCCAGGATAACGCCGCCCAGGTGGCCACACGCGGCTCCAGCGGCACCGCGAGGCGATAGCGCCCCGGCGGCAGCTTGGCCGCCAGTTGGGCGAAGGCCCAGGGATCGTCATCGCCGGAGCGGCCGACCAGGACGGTGGCCAACCGGCCATCGCCGCCGGCGACCAGACAAATCCCGCCGGCTTCGGCGGCAAATCCCACCGAACCCACCCAGGCGCGCGTCGCCTCGGATTGCCCCGCCAGCCAATCGGCAAGCTCGACCTTACCAAGCGGCAACAGGTCGACCGCATCGGGTCCGTCCTCGATCAGAAGTTCCGGCACGCCCCTATCCTTCCGTTGTTCTTGCCGCGTGATCTCGAACGCATACATGATGCCTCACCCTCAACACAAGGTGGTCGCGCCATGCCCCTTACCCTCGTGATCGGCACCAAACGTTATTCATCGTGGTCGCTGCGCCCCTGGCTGGCCCTGAAACAGACCGGCATCGCCTTCGACGAAATCGCCGTGGCGCTACGCCAGCCCGGCACCAAGAGCGAAATCCTGAAACACTCGCCCTCGGGCAAGGTGCCGCTGCTGCAGGATGGCGAGTTGAAGGTATGGGATTCGCTGGCCATCTGCGAATACCTGGCCGAACGCTTTCCCGCCGCCCGGCTGTGGCCCGACGGGGCCGACGCCCGTGCCATCGCCCGCGCCGTTTCCGCCGAGATGCATTCCGGCTTCACCGCCCTGCGCCAGAATTGCGCCATGGACGTGCTGTTGGACCAGCCGATGGCGGACATGCCCGCCGAGGTCGCCGCCGAGGTAACGCGCATCGACGCCCTGTGGTGCGATTGCCGCGCCCGCTTCGGCGACGACGGCCCGTTCCTGTTCGGCCGCTTCTCCATCGCCGACGCCATGTATGCCCCGGTGGTGACCCGCATCCGCACCTACCACCTGCCGGTGGGGGCGGTGTCGCGGGCCTATTGCGACGCGATCATGGCCCTGCCGGCGATGAAGGAGTGGGTGGCGTAGCTGCTCCCATATCGCTGACCTTAGGGCTTGCCTTCGGAGGCTTGCAGTCGCAGCGCGTCATCTTCGCAGTTTCCTTTTTTGCCTCGTCTTCGGAAACCTGCTCGACGAAGAGGTTGCCGCCCCTAGGAGTGCTGTGGTCCGAAGAGATAAACGTGCCGGGAATGCCGAGGAGAAAGGACGCCGCGACGCGCTTGGCGTTGGTCGAGGCGGAAATATAGGTGGTTTTGCCCGCTTCCGCCTTGAAGGGCATGACCGAGGTGCCCGGCGTCATACGAGTATGGACTCCCAATTGGTGATCGCCGGGGGAAACAGTCAACTCCATGACCTCGCTGCCGTGAAGGGAGCAGACGACGGCACCGTCAAGCAGCACGGCGGATTTTCCCCATGCCGCATAGGCCTCCGTCGAATAGACGATCAAGCGTGACGTGTCCTGCGGCGCCTCGGCCGTCGGCATCTCGAAACGCTGCCCCGGCGCGGTGCAGGCGCCGAGTCCAAGCACGGCGATAAGATAGAAAAACTTGCGCATGCCACCCCCCCCGAAGGCCATAACGGGCATCGGCGAGGGCAATCACGCGCGATGCGGGTCGCAGACTAAATGGATCCGCGAACAAGCGTCAATCCGGCCGGATTACCTAGAATGTCCGCCGTGCCCGGAACGCCGCCGTGATGGTGCCGTCGTCCAGGTGATCGAGTTCGCCACCCACCGGCACGCCGTGGGCGAGACCGGTAACGACGGCGCCGCTGGTCGCCAGCCGTTCGGCGATGTAGTGGGCGGTGGTCTGGCCCTCGACGGTGGCGGGGGTGGCCAGGATGACCTCGGCCACCGCCGGGTCGGCGGCCCGGCCGACCAGTCGGGCGATGCCGAGATCCTCCGGCCCGATGCCGTCCAGCGCCGACAGCAACCCGCCCAGCACGGCGTAACGGCCCTTGAAGCTGCCGGTGCGCTCCATCGCCCACAGGGCGGCGACGTCCTCGACCACGCATAGTTGTGACGGGTCGCGGCGGGGATCGGCGCAGATGCCGCAGGGATCGACGGTATCGAAATTGCCGCAGACCGAACAGGTCTTGACCTTGGCCGCCGCCTCGGCCATGGCCTCGCCCAGCGGCACCAGCAGGGTGTCGCGCCGCTCGACCAGACGCAACGCCGCGCGCCGCGCCGAACGCGGCCCCAGACCGGGTAACCGCGCAAGAAGTTGTATCAGGCGCTCGATCTCGGGTCCGACCATTTTGCTTCCGCAATAAAACCGGGATCAGAACGGCAGCTTGAAGCCCTCGGGCAGGCTGAGGCCGCCGGTCAGCTTGGCCATCTCCTCCTGCATCAGGGTCTCGGCCTTGCCCTTGGCGTCGTTGAAGGCGGCCAGCAGCAGGTCCTCCAGCACTTCGACGTCGTCGGGATCGACCAGCGAGCGGTCGATCTTGACCTTCTTCATCTCGAACTTGCCGTTCAGGGTGACCTGGAGCATGCCGGCCCCGGACGAACCGACCACCTCGATCTCCTGCATCTTGGCCTGCATCTCGCCCATCTTGGCCTGCATCTGCTGGGCCTGCTTCATCAGGTTGCCGAGATTCTTCATAAGTCTTCCTCTCCTGGAATCATCTCCATGTCGATGCCGGCCTCGCCGTCGTCGAGGATGGCCTCGGCCTCCCCCATCTCCGGTTCAAGGTCGCGTACCGCCTCGATGCTGGCGCCGGGAAAGGCGGCCAGCACCGCCTTGACCAACGGGTGCTCGGCGGCGTCCTGGCGGCGGCGCAGTTCGGCGCCGGCCTCCTGTTCGGCAAGGGTCGGCTGGGCCGGGTCGGTGGAGTTGACCGTCACCACCCAACTGCGGCCGGTCCATTCCGCCAGCAGGCGGGCCAGCCGCGGCGCCAGATCGCCATCCGTACCGGGCTGCGGCCGGAACTCCACCCGGCCCGGCTCGAACCGCACCAGATTGACCTGGGTTCGCAGCGCCACCGCCAATCGGCCTTCGCGCTTGTCCTGGGCCAGGGCCACCACCTCGGCGAAGCCGGCGGGCATCGGCGGCAGCATCGTCGGCGCCGGTGCCGGCTCCAGCTTGCGCGCCGTCGCCGGACCGCCGGAAGGACCACCGCCCACATGTTGACCGGAAACGGCATCGGTCCCGCCGCCACCGCCAAAGCCGCCACCGCCCCCCGACGTGGGGCGGGGAGCCGGAGGAGACGGCGGGTTTGCCCGCAACTGTTCCACCAGCTCGGCCGGGGTCGGCAGTTCGGCGGCATAGGCGAGGCGGATCACCGTCATCTCGGCGGCCTGAAGCGGATTGGGGGCGGAGCGGGTCTCGGCCAGGCCCTTCAACAGCATCTGCCATGCGCGGGTCAGGGCGGCCAGCGACAGACCCTGGGCCATCTCGCCACCCTTGACCCGCTCGGTCTCGGACGCCCCCAGGGCATCGGCGGCGTCGGGGGTGACCTTCAACCGGGTCAGCCAGTGGGTCAGTTCCAGCATGTCCTGCAACACCACCGCCGGATCGGCGCCCGAGGAATACTGACCGGCGATCTGGTCGAGAGCCGTGGCGATGTCGCCCTTCATCACCGCGTCCAGCAGGTCGAACACCCGGGCGCGGTCGGCCAGGCCCAGCATATCGCGCACCTGCGCCTCGGAGACCTTGCCGGCGCCGTGACTGATGGCCTGGTCCAGCAGCGACAGACCATCGCGCACCGAACCGTCGGCGGCCCGGGCGATCAGGCGCAGCCCGGCCGGAGCGATCTCGGCGTTTTCCTTGGCGGTGATAGCGGTGAAATGCGCCTCCAGCACGTCCATCTCGACCCGGCGCAGATCGAACCGCTGGCAACGCGACAGCACGGTGACGGGAATCTTGCGGATCTCGGTGGTGGCGAAGACGAATTTGACGTGCTCGGGCGGCTCTTCCAACGTCTTCAGCAGGGCGTTGAACGCCGCCGTCGACAGCATGTGGACCTCGTCGACGATATAGATCTTGAACCGCGCCGAGGTCGGGCGATAACGCACGCCGTCGATCAGGTCGCGGATGCCGTCGACGCCAGTGCGGCTGGCGGCGTCCATTTCCAGGACATCGACGTGGCGGTCCTCGGCGATGGCGCGACAGTGTTCGCACTGGCCGCAGGGGTCGATGGTGGGGCCGCCCTTGCCGTCGATGCCGACGCAGTTCAGCGCCCGGGCGATGATGCGCGCGGTGGTGGTCTTGCCGACGCCGCGGACCCCGGTCAGCACGAAGGCATGGGCCAGCCGCCCGCTCTGGATGGCGTTGGACAGGGTGCGGACCATCGCCTCCTGCCCGATCAGGCCGGCGAAGTCGGTGGGCCGATACTTGCGGGCAAGCACGCGGTAGGGAGCGGGGGCGGGTCCGTCGGTCATGGCGCCAAGATAGTACGGGGGACGGCCGATGCAAAGGGTGCAGGCAGGACAAGCCAGGGCGATTGCATATGGAGCGCAGCGACTATGCCCGCTGAGGGCGCCGCAGCGTTGTCGAGAGCGCAACGAAGACAAAAGCGAGGATAGCCAAGGGCGCGGATGCGCCCGCCGGCGCTTGAGGCGCATTAACGAACCAGGGTAATCGCCATATGCGATTACCCTGCAGGACAAGCTTACAGCAGCAGTTCCACCCGCGCCTCCTTGTCGGCGCTATCGACCTCGGCGCGGCAGGCGAACAGGCGACCGGGATCGATGCCGGCCTGATCGGCGAGATATTCCTTGGCGGCGCCGGCGCGGCGGTCGGCGAGTTCGACCAGGGCGTCGCGGTCGGACGGGCCGAAATCCTCGGCCTTGCGCTGCATGCCGACCAGGCGTTCCAGCTTGGACAGCAGCGGCTTTTCCTCAATGCGACGCCGTTGCGCCACCATCGGCCAGTCGGCGTCGGTGGCCTTGCCGCACAGCGTCAGCTTGAGGCCCGGCCGCCCCTTCATCAGCTCTCCGATTCCGGCCAGGATCTTGCGATGGTCGTCGCCCAGGGTGTCGGCGCCCGGCGCGAAGGCCAGCGGCGCCAGCGCCAGCCGTGACTGGTCATTGGCGTCCATGGCCAGCGAGATCAACGCCGCCACCGGGAACGCCACCTTGAGCGTGGTCAACACCGTCGAGCGCAACGCCCCGCCCACCGCCTGGGCGACTGCGTCGGAAATGTCGAAATCCGGATTGTCCAGCCGGCCCCTGACCGGAAGCGAGAGCTGGATACGGCCGTCACCGTCACGCAGCAGGTCAAGCACCGTCTCGACCGGCATCTCGACCTTCTTCGCCACCGGAGCGTTGGGATCGGGCGGGGCGATGGCCAGACTGGACAGCACCAGATCCAGCTTGCCGTCCAGCTTGCCCGCGCTCGCCGCCGCCTTCAAGGTGCCGTCGAAATGGCCGGTGTAGAGATGGATGCCCAGCGCGTCGGCGAGAAACGGCGACAATGGCGGCAACTCGAAGGCGGCGATGCGCCCGTCGACGCGGCCGGTGACATCATCGGCGAACGGGCGCACCGCGCCGCCGAACGTGATGGTGGATTCGCCGATTTCGGCCCGAAGCTGGAACGGGCTGTCGCGGTCGGGGCGGTCACTGTCCAGGTCGGACAACGTCATTTCCACCGGCCGCGCCTCCAGCCGCACCATTTCCGCCAGGGTCCGGTCCTCGAACAGGATGCGGCTGTCGCCCGCCACGGACAGCCGGGCCAGCTCGATAGCGGGTGGCTCCGCTTCCTTGGCGCCGGGGGCAGGCTTCGCCGGCTTGGGCAGACCCAACAGGCCGTCGCGGGTATGGGTGACGCGCGCCGTCAGCCCGTCGACCCGCAGTTCCCCCGCCGACAGATCGCCCTCGGCATCGCGCATGGGGCGGTCGAGCCGCACCGACTTGGCCTCCACCCGCCAGGGAAAGCCGGCCTTGCCGTCGCGGCGCAGCGCCGCCAGCCCATCGGCGGCGATGCGACCGGCGGATACGGCGCCGTCGGCCGCCAGAGTGACGTCGGTACCGTCCAAGCGATCCAGCGCCAGCCAGTCCTGCCCCTTGGCCGGCTCGCGCAGGGTCAGTCCCTCGGCGAGCAGACGCAGCTTGGCGGTGGCGGGACTGACGCCGCCGCCGCCGAACTCGACCCAGCCCTCGGCGGCGGCGTGTCGGTGGCCGGCGACGAATTCACCTTGGACGAGGCGTAGCGCTCCCAGGTCCAGCTTGCCCTCGGCGCGACCAGCCGGATGTCCGCCGCCGGTGTCGAGATCGACCCGGCCATTCCAGCTCGCCGCCTCGGGGCTGGCGTCGATCCCGGCCGCGACCACATGGGCGCCGGCCACATCCAATCCGCCCTGCCACCCCAACCGCCGGCCGTCCCAGCCGAGACTGGCGGCGTCGAGTTTAACCGATGTTGCGGCGGCGGAATTGCCCTCGGCCTTGACCACCACCGCCGCGAGGTCAAGAGCGGCGGCGAGATCGAGCCGGCCCCCCTCCCAGCGGAGATGGCGCAGGTGCAGCCCCAACCGATCGGCCGCCACCGTCACCGGTGCCGCCAGCGCCAGCCGTTCGGCCGCCAGCCGCGCCGAGACGGCAACCGCCGGCCCCGACGGCTTCAGCGTTCCGGTCAGCGACAGGTCGAGATCGGCGCTACCGCCCAGCCCCTCCAGCCCCATCGGCGCCACCGCCGCCCGCAGCCCGGCTAGATCGAAGCGACGCAAGGCCGCCGTCAGGGTAAAAGCAGGATCGGCGGCGAACGGGGTGACGCTGCCGGCCAGATCGACGGCGGCACCGTTGAGGCTGCCCCGCAACAGAAACGTCACCGGCACGGCGGGATCGCGGCTATGCAGGTTTTCCACCACCAGACGCTCGACCGCGATCTCGGCACGGCTGTCGCCATCGGCCAGCAGCAGCCGGCTGCCGGTCAGTTCCAGAGAGGCGACGTCGATGCCCCAGTCCTGCCCCTTGCCCGCCGGTTCCGCCCCCGGCGGCGGGGCGGCGGCCACCGCCAGCGGCAGGCCGTTGATGACGAATCCGCCCCCACTCTTGGCGCGACGGATATCGACCTCGACCCCCTCCAGCGCGATGCGATCGACCACCACCCGCTTGTTCAACAGCGGCGTCCAGCGAAAGCGCAGGGCGAAATCCCTGACCCCGAGGGCGGCGCCGGTGGGGGGGCGCGCCACCATCTGGCGCACCATCACCCGGCCGCCAAACAGCGACAGGTCGGCATCCGACACGCTGACCTCGACCATGCCGAGATCACGCAGCGCCCTGACCAGTCCCCAGCGCAGCCCGGCGGCAGGCAGCAGCGTCCATGCCAGCACCACGCCCAGGGCGAACACGGCCGCCATCGCCGCCACCACATGGCGATGGCGAATTTCGATACCCAGGACGATTTTGCCGATCAGCACGAAGGTTTCCCGTTGCCGTGGTTGCCCCCATGATCCGCCGGTGTCGGCAAAAGGCAAGATCCCACTTGCAATTGGACCGCCGCCGCCCCTATTTTCCCGCCGGGAGATCGGCGGCGGACGGACTCGTCGCCAACCCGGTCAGGTCCGGAAGGAAGCAGCCGTAACGATTTCCGGTCCGGGTCGTCGTCCGGTCTCCCACCCTCCCCATCCCCCCTTCGCAGAGCCGGCCCGCCGTGGTTAACTGTTAGCCGCAGGGGGGAATGTCCGGTGACGGAAACCAAGACCATTCGGGTCGTGATCGAAGGCCGGGTCCAGGGCGTGTGGTATCGCGGCTGGACGGTGGAGCAGGCCGCCGCCCGCGGCCTTCGCGGTTGGGTGCGCAATCGCGCCGACGGCAGCGTCGAGGCGCTGTTCCATGGCCCCGCCCGGATGGTCGACGATATGGTCGCCGCCTGCCTCCAAGGGCCACCCGCCGCCCATGTCTCCCGCATCGCCGCCGAGCCCGCCGTCGAGGCGGCGGGACCGGGCTTTCACCAGCGCCCCACCGCCTGACATGAGATTTTCCCGCCGCCAGATCCTAGCCGGAGCCGCCGCCATGACCATCGCCAGTCCCGCCGACGCCAAGTCCTCCCGCCAGTTCCCCAAGGATTTCCTGTGGGGCGCGTCCACCGCCGCCTACCAGATCGAAGGCGCCTATGACGAGGACGGGCGTGGGATGACCATCTGGGACACTTTCACCGCCCAAGGCAAGATCATGGACGGGTCCAGCGCCAAGGTGGCCTGCGACCATTACCACCGCTACCCCGAGGACATCGCCCTGATGAAGGCGGCGGGCTTCAACGCCTACCGCTTTTCGCTGGCATGGCCGCGCATCGTCCCCGCCGGCACCGGCGCGGTGAATCAGAAGGGCCTCGATTTCTACGACCGGCTGGTGGACAAGATCCTGGAGGCTGGCATCCGCCCCATGGCCTGCCTCTATCACTGGGATCTGCCGCAGCCGCTGGAGGACAAGGGCGGCTGGCAGGGGCGCGATATCGTCGGCCCCTTCGCCGACTACGCCCGCATCGCCACCCAACGGCTCGGCGACCGGGTCAAGGACTGGTTCATGCTGAACGAACCCAACGTGGTCGCCATCATCGGCTATGGCATCGGCGAGCACGCGCCCGGCTATCACCTGGGCGAGCAGGGCATCCTCAAGGCGCTGCACCACCAGAACCTCGCCCAGGGCGCGGCGCTGCGCGCCATCCGCGCCGAGTACCCCAAGGCGACCCTGGGCACGGTGATCAACCTTCAGCCCTGCCGCTCCCAGGACGACGACCCCAAGAACCGCGCCGCCGCCATCCGCTGGGACGCGGCATGGAATCGGGTGCCGCTGGACGGCCTGCTGCGCGGCGCCATCCCCGACGTGCTGGCCGACAAGATGGCGGGCATCGTCAAGCCGGGCGACCTGGAGGCGATCAAGTTCCCCATCGATCTGCTGGGCATCAACTACTATTCCCGCATGACCATGAAGCACGAGGAGGGCCACCCCTTCGACGTGTTCTGGGGCGACGCCCATTGCGACCGCTGGACCGCCATGGCGTGGCCGGTGCAGCCCGACGGGCTGTACGACCTGCTGCGCGAGTTCAAGGAGCTGTACGGCAATCCGGCGGTGTTCATCGCCGAGAACGGCGCCGCCTATGACGATGTCGTTTCCCCCGACGGCCAGATCCACGATGCCGAGCGGGTGGCCTATCTTCGCGACCACGTCGCCGAGGTCGCCCGCGCGCTCAAGGACGGCTGCAACGTCAAGGGCTACCTGGCGTGGTCGCTGCTGGACAATTTCGAGTGGGCCTACGGCCTGTCCAAGCGATTCGGACTGGTGCGGGTGGACTACGACACCCTGAAGCGCACCCCCAAGGACAGCTACAAATGGCTGGCCGAGGTGATCCGCACCGGACGGGTATAAGGGTTCATAAGTAGTGCCGGCGGCTATTCCGCCGCCGGCTTTTCGCTGCGAAAGATCTTGGCGCCTTCGCGCCGGGCGGCTATTCCGCCGCCGGCTTTTCGCTGTGGTAGATCTCGGCGCCTTCGCGGACGAATTTCTCGCTCATTTCGGCCATGCCGGCCTCGGAGTTGGCAAAGTCCCGCACCTCGTGGCTGATCTTCATGGAGCAGAATTTCGGCCCGCACATGGAGCAGAAATGCGCCAGCTTGGCGCCCTCGGCCGGCAGGTGCTGGTCGTGGAACTCCACCGCCTTCTCGGGGTCGAGCGACAGGTTGAACTGATCCTTCCAGCGGAACTCGAAGCGAGCGCGCGACAGGGCGTTGTCGCGCACCTGGGCACCGGGATGACCCTTGGCCAGATCGGCGGCGTGGGCCGCCAACTTGTAGGTGACGACGCCTTCGCGCACGTCCTGCTTGTCGGGCAGGCCGAGATGTTCCTTGGGCGTGACGTAGCACAGCATGGCGGTGCCGAACCAACCGATCATGGCGGCACCGATGGCACTGGTGATGTGGTCGTAGCCCGGCGCGATGTCGGTCACCAGTGGCCCCAGGGTATAGAACGGCGCCTCGCCGCACAGCTCGATCTGCTTTTCGACGTTCTTCTTGATCTTGTGCATGGGCACATGGCCGGGGCCTTCGATGATAACCTGGCAGTCATGGGCCCACGCCTTGTGGGTCAATTCACCCAGGGTCTCCAACTCGGCGAACTGGGCGGCATCGTTGGCATCGGCGATGGAACCGGGGCGCAGGCCGTCGCCCAGGCTGAATCCCACGTCATAGGCCTTCAGCAGCTCGCAGATGTCCTCGAAATGGGTATAGAGAAAATTCTCCTTGTGGTGGGCCAGACACCACTTGGCCATGATCGACCCGCCCCGGCTGACGATGCCGGTGGTGCGCCGGGCGGTCAGCGGAATGTAGGCCAGCCGCACCCCGGCATGGATGGTGAAGTAATCGACGCCCTGCTCGGCCTGCTCGATCAGGGTGTCGCGAAAGATCTCCCAGGTCAGGTCCTCGGCCTTGCCGTGCACCTTTTCCAGCGCCTGATAGATCGGCACCGTGCCGATGGGAACCGGGCTGTTGCGGATGATCCATTCGCGGGTGGCGTGGATATGGCGGCCGGTGGACAGGTCCATCACCGTGTCGGCGCCCCAGCGGATGGCCCACACCATCTTTTCGACCTCTTCCTCCACCGAGGACGCCACCGCCGAATTACCGATATTGGCGTTGATCTTGGTGAGGAAGTTGCGGCCGATGATCATCGGCTCGGCCTCGGGATGGTTGATGTTGGCCGGCAGCACGGCACGGCCGCGGGCGATTTCCGAACGAACGAATTCGGGCGTGACCTCGTCGGGGATGTCGGCGCCGAAATCTTCGCCGTCGCGCGCCGCCGCCGCCTTCATCTCGGCCCGCTTCATGTTCTCACGGATGGCGACATATTCCATCTCGGGGGTGATGATGCCGGCCCGCGCATAGGCGAGTTGGGTCGGCGCCTTGCCGGCCTTGGCGCGTAGCGGACGGCGCCCGGCGCGGTCGAATACCGGCACGGCGATGCTCTCGCCCGGCAACAGGCCGTCGTCCTCGGGGCGATGGGCGCGGCCCTGGTAGTGCTCGACATCGTCCCGATCCAAAATCCACTGCGCCCGGATGGCGGGCACGCCCTGGGCGATATCCACCCGCAGCGCCGGATCGGTATAGGGGCCGGAACAGTCATAGACCCGCACCGGCGCCTCGCCCGAACCGGGGGTCAGGTCGATCTCGCGCATGGCAACCCGGATATCGGGGCGCGATCCCTCGACATAGATCTTGCGCGAACCGGGCAGCGGACCGGTGGTGACCTTAGGGGCGGTGTCGGACATGATCGTCTCTTTCCTGCATGGGCGTCATGCGGGCGTACCGACGGCGGAAGGCGGAAGCTTTGAAGGCTCCGATCCCTTCGCCGGAATGACCCGGATCAGGTTCCAAGGGTCGCCGGCGCTCGCGCCGGCCTCTCAGCCCCGCGACGTGGGGGCTCCCCTTCGGAACGGCCACAGTGAGACGCCTGCTCCCCCAAAGTCAAGTCCGACAAGACCTTACTTCGCGGCGGGTTTCCAGCCCCAGCAGCCGGAACCGCGCTCTCCGGCCGAACGGCACAGCGAGTCGACGGCCGAGGCCCCGCCCACCGCCATCAGCCGGTACCAGCGGCCCTGACCGCGATCGCGGTTGGCGATGATCCGCCAGGTGATGCCTGGGCGCCTCAAACGCTTGGCTTCCGCTTCGGCGGCGGCCTGGGTGCGAAACGAGCCGACCTGGGCCCGCGCCGGTTCCTGCCCGATATCGGACGGAGCCGCCTGGGGCGCGGGAGGAGGAGCAGGAGGAGGATCGGGTGGGGCGGCAGGGGACGGCGCCGCCGCGGCCAGCGCCTCGGCGGCGGCTCGGGTCGGACCGACGGCCAACGTCGCGGGGACGGCGGGGGCATCCTCGGCGGCCATACGGTCAAGCTGCCAGCGGGCAGGAAGCACCCCGGCGGCGGCGGCGGCATTCAGCCAGTGCAGCGCCGCCAGCCGATCCTTGGGCACGCCGGGACCACCGCCGAGATAGACCATGCCCAGATTGTACTGGGCCGAGACCACGCCGGCATCGGCGGCAACCTGATACCACGCCAGGGCAATGGGCAGATCGGCCTCGACCCCCAACCCCTGGCGGTACATGTGGCCGAGATTGCGGGCCGCCTCGCCATCGCCGAACTCGGCGGCACGGCGCCAGCTTGCCAACGCCTCGTCGTAGCGGCCATCGTTATACGACGTCAGCGCGGCGTAAAAATGATGGTCGCGGATGGTCTGCATCGGGTCGGGCGCCGGACTGCAACCGGCCGACGCCGTCAGCAACGGCAACAGCACGATCAGCCGCCGGGCGGCAACACGCAATGATCCTTGGTTCACGCGACCTCCTCGGGCGTCACGGCCGGACCGTCCCCGGCGGCGATTCCCCGATCCCAATAAGGCTCGGGACCGAACACCTCGGCCAGATAGTCAACGAAAGCCCGCACCTTGGGCGACAGGTGGCGGCCGTGGGGGTAGACGGCGTTGAGCGAGGCATCGAGGGGAACGAAAGGCTCCAGTACCGGCACCAGCCGGCCGGCACGGATGTCCTCGCCGACGAAAAAGGTGGGCAGACGCACGATGCCGAGGCCGGCCAGCGCCATCACCCGCAGCACGTCGCCATTGTCGGCGCTGAAGCGTCCGCGCACCTCCACATGCAGGGGGCGGCGATCGGAGGCGATGAACCGCCATTCCGACGGCGCCACCGCGCCGTGGGTCAGGCAGTCGTGGTGCTCGAGATCCTGGGGCTTCAGCGGCACCCCCTTGCGCTCCAGATAGGACGGTGACGCCGAAAGCACCGTGCGGATCGGAGCCAGACGGCGGGCGATCAGCGAGGAATCGGCGAGCTTTCCGACACGCACCGCCACATCCCAGCCCTCTTCCACCAGATCGACATACCGGTCGGTCATGCCCATATCCAGCTCGATTTCGGGATAGCGTTCGAGAAAGCCCGGCAGAGCGGTAGCCAGATGGCCGATGCCGAAGGACAGCGGCGCGCTGACCCTGAGGCGCCCGCGCGGCGTCGCCTGCAACCGGCTGACCAGCAGATTGGCCTCGTCGAGGTCGGCCAGGATGCGCTGACAGCGTTCGAGATAGGCGCGACCGGCCTCGGTGGGCGACAACGACCGCGTGGTACGATGGAGCAGCCGTACGCCCAGATCGGCTTCCAGCGCCGAGACCTGACGGCTGACCATGGATTTGGACAGGCCCAGCCGCCGCGCGGCCTCGGAAAAACTGCCGGTCTCGGTCACCTTGACGAAAGCCAGGAGAACATCGAATCGCGGCGCCATTGATGCACCTCACGCAACAAAACGTTTCCATCATACTACGTTGTTGATTGATCGCGGCAAGACTAGTTTTTCCAAAGCCCCCACCCACCCAAGGATCCAAGATCATGTCCGCCCTCCCCACCGCTTCTCCTCTTTTTCCCTCTCTGTCACCGATCTATGGCGCCCTGTCGCCGCTGGCCGAACCGCTGGTGCGCGCCACCACCGGGCTGCTGCTGGTTCCCCATGGCGCCCAGAAGCTGTTCGGCTGGTTCGGCGGCTACGGCATCGAGGCAACCGGCCAGTTCTTCGCCGCCAAGCTGGGCCTTCCCGCCGAACTGGCCCTGCTGGCCGGCCTGATCGAATTCGCCGGCGGCCTGATGCTGGCATTGGGCCTGTTCACCCGTCCGGTGGCCGCGCTGGTGGTCGGCACGATGGCGGTGGCGGTGTTCCAGGTTCATCTGTCCAAGGGTTTCTTCTGGACCTCCGGCGGATTCGAGTATCCCCTGATGTGGGGGCTGGTGGCGCTGTCGTTCGTCGTTCGCGGCGGCGGTCGCCTGTCCATCGACGCCCTGATCGGCCGCGAGATCTGAAATGACGCCCGCCGCCCTGTTCCTGTCCCACGGGTCGCCCATGATGGTCCTGGAGGATACGCCCGCCCGGCGTTTCCTCCAGACCCTGGGCGAACGGGTCGGCAAGCCCAAGGCGGTGGTGGCCGTATCCGCCCACTGGCCGACCCAGGTCCCGGCGGTCGGCTGCGCCGCCTGGCCGGACAAGATCAACGACATCTACGGCTTTCCGCCGGACCTATACCGACTGGTCTATGATGCGCCCGGAGCGCCGAAGGTGGCCGCCGCCGCCGCCGCCCTGCTGGGGCCGGCGACCCGATCCGATCCCGGACGGGGCATCGACCATGGCATCTGGTCGGTGATGAGCCTGATCTGGCCGCAAGCCGACGTGCCGGTGGTCCCGATGTCGGTACAGCCCGACCGCGATGCCCGTCACCACTACGAGTTGGGCCTTCGCTTGCGGCCGCTGGCCGCCGAAGGGGTGATGATCATCGGCACCGGCGCCGCCACCCACAATTTGGGCGACTACTTCCGCCGCCCGGCCGATGCTCCGGTCGAGCCGGCGATGGCCGCCTTCACCGACTGGCTGGCCGAGGCCACCGTTGCCGGCCGCATCGACGATCTGCTGGATTATCGTGTCCGGGCGCCCGGCGCCACCCTTGCCCACCCCAGCGACGAGCATCTGCTGCCGTTCTTCACCGCCCTGGGCGCCGCTTCCGGCGGCCGCGGACAGCGAATCCACCACAGCATGGATTCCGGCGTGCTTGCGATGGATTGCTACGCCTTCAGCTGACGCGTAAGCTGAACCCCAGTTCGGGGAGAGCCTTCGTCATGCCCTACCTACAGTGGACGGAAAGCCTTAGCGTCGGCGCGGCGCGGATGGATGCCCATCACCGGAAACTGATCGAGTTGATCAACCGCCTGTTCGACGCCATGAGCGGCGACGCCACCAAAACGGTGGAAACGGTGCTGGATGATCTGCTCGACTACACCCGCTACCACTTCAGTGAGGAAGAGGCGCTGTTGCAGGCCTGCGGCTTCCCCGGCTTCGACGAGCATCGGACCATCCATCGCGACATGATCCGCGACGTTCAGGCCATGCGCCAGCGCTACCTGGAAAACCCGGCAGGCGTTCCCGCCGGCGAGGCACTGGATTTCCTGTCGAAATGGCTGATGCGTCACATCATCGGCAAGGACCTTCGCTATCGGTCCTGTGTCGAGGGCCATGACGAAATCAAGACAGATTAGGCCGCCTTGGCGGTGACGGCACGGATCAGACGCGCCGAGCGTTCGGCGGCGTCGCGGTCAGCCACCTCGATCCGCTCGCTGATTTCGTCGCCGGCGATTTCCACCCAATGGCGGCGTTTGCCCGAACGGGCCTCGGCACGGATTAGCGCCTCGACCGGCAGGACCCTGCCGTTGACGAACAGACGATGGGACTGCTGATCCAGCACGGCGATGCCGGCGCAGGCCGGCGAACGGATGACGTGATCGGCGCGCAACTCCCCCCGGGCCACGGCATCGACCGCCGCGCGAAACAGGCGGGCGTTGCTCCAGGCGGCGAACAACCGGTCGAAATCCAGACTGACGGCAAGAACCACCACCGCCAGCCCCAGGAACAGGGCGGACCCTCCAAGGCGCCGGTCAATGGTCAACGCCAGCAATCCGACCGCCACCACCCCAACGGTAGCGGCGGTCAGCCGTAGGGCGGCCCCCCTTACGGGGTGCCCGCCCAACCTGCCCTCGATCGCCTGTACGCTGATAGTCATGGCCCTCTCTTGAACCATCGCGCCCAAGGGACCCCCGAGGCGCCGACACCCTCCCACGGCACTTCTAATGGTGCCTGCAGCAACGATAGGGTGTTCACCCCAATACGGGAAATACGGGCTAGCCCGTAGTTACTGCCCGCCCTCGAGACGGATGGCCATGCGGATCAGGTCGGACAGGGTGCGGGCCTGCATCTTCAGCATCACCTTGGCCTTGTGGATCTCGACCGTGCGCTCGCTGATGCCAAGGCGCGCCCCCACCACCTTGTTGAGCAAACCCGCCGCCACCAGCTCCATCACCTCGCGTTCGCGTTCGGTCAGCAGGGCGAGGCGCCCGCGCAGGTCCGACAGTTCGGTCCGGCGACCGCTCCGGCTTTGGTCCTCGGCCAGGGCTTCGCGCACCGCCAGCAGCAGCGCCTCTTCATCGCATGGCTTTTCGATGAAGTCGCAGGCGCCGATCTTCAGCGCCTGCACCGCCATGGCCACGTCGCCGTGGCCGGTGATGACCACCGCCGGCACGTCGATACCGCGTTGCTTCATGGTCCGTTGCAGGTCCAGTCCGCTCATGCCCGGCATCATCACATCGACCACCAGACACGAGGGATGATGGGGTTGCCAATCGGCCAGAAACGCCTCGGCACTGTCGTGCCCCCTGGCCCGGATGCCGGCGGAACCAAGCAGCAACACCAGCGCATCGCGCACCGATGGATCATCATCGACCACATGAACCAATGGCAATGCCGTCACCCCCGTTCCCCTTCCGCCCTGGGCAGCCGCAAGACGAAGACCGTGCCGTCCGGCCCGGTCCGTCCGAGATCCAGCGTACCACCCGCAGCCTCGACGATGGTCCGCGAAATGGACAGTCCCAACCCCATGCCGCTTGGCTTGGTGGTGGTGAAAGGCCTAAACAGCTCGGACGCGATCTCCGGGTCGACGCCCACCCCGGTATCGACGAAATCGACGGCAATGAAGCCGCCATCCACCCGCGCGGTCAAGGTCAGGCGGCGCGGCCCGGCGGTTCCGGCCATGGCCTCGATGGCGTTGCGCATCAGATTCAGCGCCACCTGTTCCACCTGAACCCGGTCCGCCCATACCGGCAGCGCCGCGTCATGGGTATCGATTTCGCAGTCGACACCGCCGCCACGCAGATCGGCCGCCAGAAATTCACCGGCCTCGCGCAGCAGTTCACCCAGATCGACGGTTTCGCTGAAGGCGTCGCCCCGGCTGAGAAAATAGCGCAGGTTGCGAATGACGTCGCCGGCCCGCATGGCCTGGGCCACCGCCTTGTCCATGGCCCCGATCGCCTCTTCGACACCATTCTCCCGCGCCAGCAGACGCTGGCCGGCACGGGTATAGTAGATGATCGAGGTCAATGGCTGATTGAGTTCATGGGCGATGGCGGCGGCAAGCTGGCCGGCGGCGTTGATGCGTTCCACCTGCGCCACCTCCGCCTGATGGCGGCGCTGGCGGCGTTCCAGTTCCTTGCGCTCGCTGATGTCGGCGATGACGGCGATCAGGTTGTCGCTGCCTTCCACCGGTGCCAGGGAAACCTCGAACCAGCGGCGGCGGGTGTCGTCGTCCTGGGGCAGTTCCTCGGCGACGTGGGGCGCAAGCGTCGCCAGCCCCGGCAATGCCGCCAACGCCGGTCGCCCGACCAGATCGGCGATGCCGCAATCCGCCAGCCGCGCCATCGAGTCGTTGGCCGCCAGCACCCGGCCGCCGCCATCGATCTCGGCGATGCCGACCGGAACCACCGCGAACAACGATCGCAACCGCTGCTCGCGCTCCAACACCGTCTGCTCGGCCCGCCGACGCTCGCTGACCCCGGCGCCCAACAGCAGACAGGTCGCGGTCATCGCCATCATGGCGAATTGCAGTTCGGTGACGCGATCGGCATCCTCTGCCGCCAGGATGGTGGCGAGGCCAAGGCCGATCTGCATGGCCAACGCCCCGAACGCCGAGCCTTCCATGCCGTGCCGGACCGATATCCAGATCAGCGGAATGAACAGCGGATAGATCAACTGGAACTCGTCGGCCAGGCTGAAGTGAAATACCGTCCAGGCGGCGATGGCGATGGCCGCGACCTGCGCCGCCAATTCCCGGTTGGGCCGCAACCCGCGCAGTGGGGCGATGCTCCATTTACGCCCGACCATCAGGAACAGGAACGGCGCCGTCACCGTCAGCCCGACCGCATCGCCCACCCAGAAACGAAACAGGGCGCGGCCGAAACCCGACGGCGGAACGTTCCCCAGCCCGACGAAGGAAATGATCGCCCCCGCCGCCGCCAGGGTCGAGAACAGCAAGGCGCAAAACAGCAGGCGGACGACGTCGCCTTGACGTTCCATTCCGGCGGAGAAGCCGAGATGGCGCAACGTCACCCCGGCGGCGGTATAGGCCAGCGACAGCGCCAGATCGGCCACCACCACCGCCACCAGTGGCGAGGGCAGCGTGCGCAATACCGCGTCGGCGAGCAACACCGCCAGAAACACCAATGGCCAGCAGCGGGCGCCGTAGAAATAGACGAACACCAGCGACAACGCCGGCGGCGGATTCCACGGCGTGATGTTATAGGGCGCCAGGTCGTTGAAGAAGGTGGCGGCGTCGCTGGCGACATAGCCCAGGACGTAAAGCAGTGCCATCCAGGGCGGAATCCGGGGCGAACGGAAGAATCCGGCCGGACGCGCCATCGCCCCGCTCAGCCCTCGCCCGGTTCGTGAAGCCGGCGCACGATGAACAGCGGGCGGCCCTTGACCTCGTCGAACACCCGGCCGAGATAGTCGCCGATGATGCCCAGAGTCAGCAATTGCATCCCGCCCAGGAACAGCACCGAGACCAGGATGGATTCGTAACCCGGCACATCGATGCCCCAGATCAGGGTGCGGATGATGCGGACGACGATATAGAAAAAAGCCAGGGTCGAGATGACGGCGCCGATCACCCCCCAAACCCGCAAGGGAAAGTTGGAGAATGAGGTCAGGCCGTCGAAGGCGAAACGCAACAGCTTGATCGAATTGAACTTCGAGGTTCCCGCCGCCCGCTCGCCCTGATGATAGATCACCTCGGCATGGCGGTAACCAACCCAGGCGAAGATGCCCTTCATGAAGCGCGAACGTTCCGGCATGGCGTTGATGGTGTCCACCACCCGGCGATCCATCAGACGGAAATCGCCGACCTCGCGCGGCAGGCGCACGTCGGACAGATGATCGAATACCCAGTAGAATCCCTTGGCGAACAACCGTTCCGACAGCCCCTGCCCGGTGCGGGCGTCACGCCGGGCGAACACCACTTCCCAACCTTCCCGCCACTTGGCCAGCATCTCGGCAATGGCTTCCGGCGGATGCTGAAGGTCGGCATCCATCGGGACCACCGCCCGGCCCCGGCAATGGAACAGACCGGCGGACAGCGCCTTCTCCTTGCCGAAATTACGCGACAGATCGACGACGCGCAGGGTGGGCTCGCCCCGCTGGATCTCCAGCAACCGCTCCAAGGTGTCGTCGCGTGACCCGTCATTGACGCAGACCACCTCGAACGACACCCCCAGCGCCCGCAGCGCCGGCAGCAGCCGGCCGAACAGAATGGGGACGTTCTCGCCCTCGTTGAAACAGGGAATGATCACCGACAGTAAAGGCGATGCCGGCTCGCCGCCATCCGTGCTCATGCTTGTTTTCCCGTATGCTGCCCTGGCGGCAAGCATGGCACCACAATCGCCCGTCGGCAATGGCGGGCAGCAAGCGGCAAAGGCGCGCTTGCCCCGACAACCGGTCCGTGGCACCGTCTCGACCACATACGTTCGACCGAGGGAGCCGGAATAAATGGCCAGGAAATACGTGCTCGTCGCCATGGTGGCGGCGGTTCTTGCCCTCGGGGGGCTGGTTCCCGGCCCCGCCGCCGCCCATGCCGTCCTGCTCGAGTCCTCGCCGCCGCCCAAGGCAGAGGTCCTGGGCTCCAAGGTCGAGTTCAACCTGCGCTACAACAGCCGCGTCGATGCCAAGCGGTCGCGACTGTCGCTGCAAAGCCCCAACGGAACCCGAAACCTCGAGGTCCGGCAGGGCAAAAGCGAGGCCGAACTGTCCGCCCGCGCCGAGGGATTGAGCCCGGGGCAGCATGTACTGCATTGGGACGTTCTGTCGGTGGACGGGCACGTCAGCCGTGGCGTGCTGCCCTTCATGACCTTCGAGAAGTGAGGGAAGGCCGACCATGTTGACCACCCTGCCGTCCGATATCGTTGCCTTCCTCGCCGTCATCCTGCGCGGCCTGCAACTGTCGGCCCAGGCCATCATGCTGGGCGGCGTACTGTTCGTGCTCGGCTTCACCCGCCCCATGGCGGCGCGGCTGGCCGGCGACGGCAACCTGGAAGCCACCGGCCTGCGCTGGACAGCCATGGCCGCGCTCAGTCTCGCGGCGGTGGTGGGGGTAGCCATCGCCGCCAATCTGGCGCAGTTGGTGGCCGGTCTGGACATCGCCCCCGACGACGCCGCGGGAGCCGACTTCGTACGCTGGAATCTAGTGATGGCCGCCGCCGCCCTGGCCGCCGCCGCCGCCGCCCGTTCCGCCGGCAAGGGGCCGGCGTTGGCGGCGCTGGTGATCGCCTCGGCAGTGGTGGTGGCCGCCTCGGTACTGTCCAGCCATGCCTTCGCCCGACTGGACGACCGCCCGTTCTTCATGGTGGCCGACGCCCTGCACCAGATCGGCGCCTGCCTGTGGATCGGCGGCATTCCGTTCATGTTGCTGGCGCTGGCGCGCGAGACCGGGCCGGGCGCCGGGCTGATGGTCAGCTTGCGTTTCTCCCACCTGTTCACGTGGGCGGTAGCCATCCTGCTGGCGGGTGCCGCCCTGTTGGCCTGGGGCTACATCGCCACCCCCGGCGCCCTGATCGGCACCGCCTACGGCATCATGACCGGGGCCAAGATCACGCTGCTCGGAGTTCTGTTGACGCTGGCGGCCATGAATCGGCGCTCGGCCCGCTCCGAGGCCGAGGACATAGGCCAGATCCGCCTGCGCCGCTTCGCCGAGGTCGAGATCGGCATCGGACTGACCGTGCTGATGATCGCCGCCTCGATGGCGTCGCAACCGCCGGCGATCGACCAGGGACCGTTCCAGGCCACCGTCCACGAGATCGTCGAACGCATGGCTCCGACCTGGCCGCGGCTGGCCAGCCCGCCGCCGGAAACCCTGGCCTCGGTATCGCAGACCAGCAGCGAAGCCGCCCATATCGCCGACAAGCAGTGGTCGGAATTCAACCATAACTGGGCGGGGCTCTTTGTCATGGCCATGGGCCTGCTGGCGCTGGCGCATGGCACCGGCAAGGCCCGCTGGGCCGGACATTGGCCGCTGCTGTTCATCGTTCTGGGCGTCGCCATCATCATCCGGTCCGACCCGGAAAGCTGGCCCATCGGCCCCCTGGGCTTCTTCGAGACCCTGGCCGATCCCGAAGTCTTCCAGCACCGCGTCGTCGGATTGCTGCTGTTCCCGTTCGGCCTGTTCGAGTGGGCGGTGCGCAACGACCGCCTGAAAAGCGAACGCTCGGCGCTGATCTTTCCGGTGCTGTGCGCCATCGGCGCCATGCTGCTGCTGGTCCACAACCACACCCTGACCGACGTCAAGGAACGCTTCCTGATCGAATTCAGTCACATCCCCATGGGCATCTTCGGGGTTCTGTCGGCCTGGTTCCGCTGGCTGGAGATCCGCAGCAATCCCGGCCCGGTCAAGCGCTTTGCCGCCCTGGCGTGGCCGATCTGCTTTGCCATGGTGGGCCTGCTGCTGCTGTTCTATCGGGAACTGCCGATCGGCGGTTGAGCCATCTGGTCCACCGCGCGGCCCCGCCCCATATGAAAGCCATGTCGGACCCGACGGCGTAAGGAAGCCCGCATGAACCGTCCCCCGACCGATCTTGCCGGAGAGCGGCTGGTTCGCAAGGCGCCGAACCGGATCGTGGCGCTCGATCCGGGGGACCGGGACTACATCTCCGCCGGGCTGACGGCGGTGGAAGCGGCCTTCGCCGTCGCCGCCCTGCCCGACACCCCCATCGGGCTGATGCCGGGACGGTCGCTGATGCGCCTGCTGGTGGATCTGCGGGCCGGGCTGCGGCCGACCACGCCCGACCAGCGCGAGGCCTGGGGCCGGCTGACCGGGGCCATCCTGCTCCTGGACGCGGCCTGCGCCTTCGCCGCCGAGCGCGTCGAGGCCGAACGCCGCCGTAGCGAAAGCGAACGACCCGACGGCGATGGCTGACCCGCCTACCCCTTCGGCATAATGGATATGACGTGACAGCGCCGCCGGGGCTAATATCATGGCTCCCTCGGCAACTGACCGGATTGCGCGTTTTTTGGACATGGCGGCGACACACGACCACAGGCGAAAGGTTGCTGCGCTCCACGGACTGTCGTTCAAGCAGGCCGTGGCGACGCTGGCCATCGCCCTGGGCCTGGGCATCGTATCGGGCATCTGGGACCTGATGGCCGATTACCGCCAGATGCGCCAGGAGGTTCACGATGCCACCAGCGCCAATCTCGCCCTGGTGCGAGGGTTGGCGGTGGAAGCGGCCTATATGCTCAGTTCCGATCTGGCGGGCGAGGTGGTGTCGGGTCTGGCGCTAGACCCCCTGGTCGCCGAGGTCCGGCTGGCGGACAATTTCGGCAGCGTACTGGGTCAGATGGCGCGCCCCCCCACCGTCACCGCCCTGCCGGGCCTGGCGGAACGACTGTTCGGCGACGTAACCGGCTACCGCCAGGCGCTGCAAACCCTCCAGCGGGGTGGCGGCATCGACGTCGGCCGCCTCGATCTCACCCTCGATCCCGGCCGGCTGATGAACCGCTATCTCGGCCACGTCACCGCCAGCGCCGCTGCCGGCGCCGCTCGGACCGCCCTGCTGTGCCTGCTGGTGGTCGCGGTATTCTACGTGCTGATCACCAAGCCGCTGCTCAAGATCACCGCCGCCATCGCCACCGTCGAACCGGCACGGCCGGGCGCCTTTCCCATCGAGGCGCCACACCGGCATCGCCATGACGAACTGGGCCTTCTGGTCACCACCGTCAACACCTTGCTGGCGGCATCGCAAGGCGGGCTGGATCAACGCGACAGCGCCGAGGGGGAATTAGCCGCGCTGGCCCGTGACCTGGAGCAGCGGGTCGAGGAGCGGACCCGCGAGCTGGCGCGGGAAAAGGACGTGGTCGAGCGCGCCAACGCCGAACTGGAAAAGGCTAACCGCTTCATTTCCGACGGCATCCGCTATGCCAGCCGCATCCAGACCGCGCTGCTGCCCGACGCCGCGTCGCTGGAAGGCGCGGTGGACGAGATCGTCGTCGGCTGGCGGCCGTTCGACATCGTCGGCGGTGATTACTACTGGACCGGCCGCTTCGGCGACAAGACGGTGGTGGCGGTGATGGACTGCACCGGCCATGGCGTTCCCGGCGCCTTCATGACGGCGGTGGTGTCGTCGATCCTGGCGCGCATCCTCCACCACCACGGCCACGACGACCCGGCCGTGATCCTGGCGCTGCTCAACGTCCTGGTGAAATCGGCCTTGCGGCAGGACCGCGCCGACGCCCCCGCCAATGACGGCCTCGACGCCGCCATCTGCGTGCTCGACCGCCAGCGCGGGGTGATGACCTTCGCCGGCGCCAACCTGCCGCTGACCATCTGGAACGACGGTCACATCCGCGTCATCCGGGGAGACCGCTGCAGCCTGGGGTATCGCGATTCACCTCCCGACGCCACCTTCACCCGCCACGAAGTGCCGATCACCGCCGGTACGACCTGCTATCTCTACACCGACGGGGTCATCGATCAGATGGGGGGGCAAACCCGGCGCCTGTTTGGTCGCCGCCGGTTACAGGAAGCCCTGGCCCGCCTGGGCGGCCTGCCGCTGGAGGAACAGAAGGCGAAGCTGTTCGCCGAACTTGATGCCTGGCGCGGCGGTCACGGCTGGCGCGACGACATGACCTTCATCGCCTTCCGGCCGATTTCCCGCGGCGGCGAGCCGGCACCCTAGAATTCCGAAGCGCCCCTGCGTGGCGCGTTCAAGCCGCCAAGCTTGTCCATCGGATGACATCGGGCAGTCATAAGCGGTAGATGCGGAAAATCCCCGCCCCCGTCCTCCGCCGTTCCGGTCGAGGCTGTCTTCTGTTCGACCACGTTCTTTCGGGCCATGGCCATCGCGCCCCAAGGGGCGGTCTGCTCCGCCAACACGCGACTCCGCCTCCATGCGTCGTAACGGCACCGCACTTCGGCGGGGCAGGCAACGATAGCCGAACGCTCCGTCCGTGGGCTCCGCCATTTCCAAACGAAGCCATGGTAGATCCCGTTTTGCGAAACGAGACGTGTCTGCTGGTTGACCGGGGTCACAGACACAAGGCGTCCGGATCGGCTCGCATCAGCCGCTTGTTCATCTTCCCAACGCTGGTCTTGGCCAGAGTCTTCACGAAGCGGACTTGTAGAAGAACCCCATACCGCGAAATGCCCGCCGTCTCGATTGCGTGGGCCGCGTTGTTGCGCAGCTCGTGCTCGGTGACCTTTCCTACGTGATCAGGTTTCAAGATGACCAGCGCCATCGGGCGCTCCCCCCATTTGTCGTCGGGCAAACCGATCACAGCGACTTCCTGCACGGCCTCGTGCTTGGAGATGATGTCCTCCAGTTGCAGAGACGACGTCCACTCGCCACCCGTCTTGATGACGTCCTTGATACGGTCGGTTACCTTCAGGTACCCGGCGTCGTTGATGTTGCCAATGTCGGCAGTATGCAGATAGCCGCCGGCCCACAGGTTCTCCGACGCTTCCGGGGCCTTGACGTATCCCTGTGTCAGCCATGGCGATCGAACGACCACTTCGCCGGTGGATTTGCCGTCATGGCACACGTCGCGCATCGCATCGTCAACGATCCTAAGATCGACCAGGGGTAACGGGCGCCCCGTCTTCGAACGGATCACCGATTGCTCCTCGTGGGACAGTTCAAGGTCTCGGCTCTCGACATGGGCGATGGTCAGCACGGGGCAGGTTTCAGACATGCCGTAACCGGAAAAAATGTCGATGCCCAGTTTCTGAGCTGCCGTGGCCATAGCCTCGGACATGGCTGAACCGCCGATCAAGACCTTCCAGCCGGAGAAGTCCGTCTGTTTGCCCTGAGGATGCGACAGGATCATGTGCAGAATTGTCGGAACGCAATGAGAAAAACTAACCTTCTCCTCGGCGATCAGGCGACAGATCGACTCCGGTTGGTAGCGGCCGGGATAGACTTGCTTCAATCCCATCATCGTAGCCAAATAGGGGAAGCCCCAGGCATGGACATGAAACATGGGCGTGATCGGCATGTACACATCGTCGCGATGGATGTGCCCCTGGCGATGTGCACCCCCCAGGGCCGCCGCGCATCCAAGGGTATGAAGGACGAGTTGTCTGTGGCTGAAATAGACCCCCTTGGGATCCCCCGTCGTCCCCGTGGTGTAGAAGGTTGTGGCTTGGGCGTTTTCGTCGAAGTCAGGGAAGTCGTAGTCCGCCGCCGCTGCCACCAGCAAAGTTTCATATTCACCCGCTGAGGGCACGGGCGGAGTGGCAATGTTACCGTCCTCGGCGATGTAAACGACAGTCCGCACCGTTTCGAGGCGATCGCCTATTTCCGCGAGTATGGAAAAGAAATCGCTGTTGACGATGAGCAGGTCGGCCCCGGCATGGTTCAGCGTGTAGAGGATCTGATCAGGGCTGACAGCAGTTCTAATTATGGAACGAAAGGGGATTCCCAAGGCGGGAGAAGTCTGACTCAATAGGTTGTGTGGAACGGCTCGATTCATACATAGCGGCGCTGCGTGCGCGGTGCGATTTTCTGCCGGACAAGCGGGAGGGTCGC
>CAIUSV010000068.1 GCA_903901915.1 uncultured Rhodospirillaceae bacterium
CGACCCCATCGATGCGCCCTTGGCCGATACGCGTCAACCCCTGCCGGGGGACGGGCGCGCCCCCGTGGTGTTGCAGGTGCTGCCGGCCCTGGTCACCGGCGGCGTCGAGCGCGGCACCGTCGACATGGCGGTGGCCCTGGCCGAGGCCGGCTGGACCGCCATCGTCGCCTCCGAGGGCGGTCCCATGTCCCGCGAGCTGAGCCGGGCCGGCGCCGAGCACATCACCTTGCCGCTGGCCAGCAAGAATCCGCTGGTGATCCGGCGCAACGCCGACCTGCTGGCCGAGATCATCGCCGAGCGGAACGTGGACATCGTCCACGCCCGCTCGCGGGCGCCGGCGTGGAGCGCCTGGATGGCGGCCGAGCGGACCGGCTGCCATTTCGTCACCACCTTCCACGGCACTTACAATCTGGGCTGGTTCGGCCTGAAAAACCGCTACAACGCGGTCATGACCCGCGGCGAGCGGGTGATTGCCATCTCCGACTTCATCGCCGAGCATGCCACACGGGTGTACGGCCTTGATCCCGGGCGTATCCGCGTCGTCCATCGCGGTATCGACCTTGGGCGTTTCGATCCCGCCCGCGTCAGCCCCGAACGCATCATCCAACTGGCCCAGAAGTGGCGGCTGCCCGACGGCCATCAGGTGATCATGCTGCCCGGCCGCCTGAGCCGCTGGAAGGGTCAGGCGGTACTGATCGAGGCCCTGGCGCTGTTGGGCCGGCACGACGTGCGCTGTCTGCTGGTGGGGTCCGACCAGGGCCGCACCGGCTATCGCGAGGAACTGGTGGAACTGGTCCGCAGCCGTGATCTGGTGGACGTGGTCCATCTGGTGGACGAGTGCAACGACATGCCGGCGGCCTACATGCTGACCGATGTGGTGGTCTCGGCCTCGACCGATCCCGAGGCGTTCGGTCGGGTGGCGGTCGAGGGTCAGGCCATGGGCCGCCCGGTCATCGCCACCGCCCACGGCGCCACCGGCGAGACGGTGCTGCCCGGCCGCACCGGTTGGCTGACCCAGCCCGGCGACGCCCTGGCATTGGCCCAGGCGCTGGACCGCTTTCTTGCCCTGTCGGCCGAGGAACGCGACGGCATGGCCCAGGTTGCCATCGACTACGTGCGCAACAATTTCACCAAGGAAGGCATGTGCGCCAAGACCCTGGCGGTCTATGAGGAGGTGCTGGGCCGTGCCTCCTCCGACGCGGCCTGACATGACGTCCCATCATCGCATCCTGGTCATCAAGCTGGGGGCACTGGGGGATTTCGTCCAGGCGTTCGGCCCGTTCGCCGCCATTCGCGCCCACCACCAGCGGTCCCGCATCACCCTGCTGACGACCCGGCCGTTTGTCGCCATCGCCGAGGCGTCGCCATGGTTCGATACCGTCTGGGTGGACGAGCGCCCGCAGCTGTGGCGGCCGGACCGCATCTGGCGGCTGCGCCGGCGGCTGCGTGGCGGCGGCTTCGAGCGGGTCTACGACCTGCAAACCTCCGATCGCTCGTCGTGGTACTTCCGCCTGCTGGGGGGGGACGTCGAGTGGTCGGGGATCGCCTCGGGGTGCTCGCATCCCCACGCCAATCCCCGTCGCGACACCATGCACACCATCGAACGCCAGCGCGAGCAACTGGCCATGGCGGGTATAGCCGAGGTGCCGACGCCCGATCTGTCGTGGGTTGGTGCCGACCTGGGTCGTTTTGCGCTGTCCGTCCCCTACGTCCTGTTGTGCCCGGGCGGCGCCTCCCACCGCCCGGCCAAGCGTTGGCCGGCGGAACGGTTCACCGCCATCGCCAACCGGCTGGCCGACATGGGTATCACCCCGGTACTGCTGGGGAGCGGCGTCGAGACCGCCGCCGTCGCCGCCGGCTGTCCCCGCGCCATGGACATGGCGGGGCGGACCTCGTTCCTCGACATCATCGCCCTGGCCAGCGAGGCGGCGGCGGCGGTGGGCAACGATACCGGTCCGATGCATCTGATCGCCGCCGGTGGCTGTCCGTCGCTGGTGCTGTTCTCGCACGAGTCCGACCCGGCGCTGTGCGCTCCGCGCGGGCAGGTGACGGCTTTGCGGCGGCCCAGCCTGGCCGAATTGGGCGAGGCCGAGGTTGCGGCGGCACTGGACCGGGTGTTGGCACCGTGAGCGATCCGTGGCGCGCAACCCGTCGGCGGATGGAAGAACGGCTGGTCGGCGAACGCCGCCGCCAGACCGCCAAAGGCGAGCGCGGAGTGCCGTTTCCCTTCCTGTTCACCCGGGCATTGCCCGCGGCGTTTCGCGTTTCCGGCTTGTACGGTTGGGGTCGGCGCAACGCCGGCGACATCCGAGTGTCCAAGGTCGATATCGTCAGCCCCCGCCTGTCGCCGGCATTCGACGGCTATACCATTTTGTTCCTGTCCGACCTGCACGCCGCCGCCGTGCCCGAGGTCATGGTCAAGGCCGCCGCCATGGCGGCTCATCTGACGTTCGATCTGGTGCTGCTGGGCGGCGACTATCAGTGCTTCGGGACTCCGTCGGCGACCGAAACCGGCGGATTGCTGGCGCCGCTGCTGGGGAAATTGCGGCCACCCGATGGAATCCACGGTGTGCTTGGCAATCATGACAGCCACGACATGGTCGAGGCGCTGGAAAGCCTCGGCGTGGATGTGCTGGTCAATCGCCATGTCACCGTCGAGCGCGGCGGCGAGCGTCTGGTGGTGGCGGGAACCGACGACATTCACTGCTTCTACACCGACGCCGCCCTGGCTGCCCTGCGACAGGCGCCCCAGGGCTTTCGCATCGCCCTGATTCATAGCCCGGAACTGGCCGATCAAGCGGCCGGCCTTGGCTTTGACCTCTATCTCGCCGGGCATACCCACGGCGGCCAGATCTGCCTGCCGGGCGGACGTCCGGTGTTCACCGCCTTGGACAGTCATCATGCCCTGGCGTGTGGTCACTGGCGCCACCATGGCATGGCGGGCTACACCAGCACCGGCCTCGGCAGCGGCCTGCCGGCGGTGCGGTTCAACTGTCGTCCCGAGCTGGTGCTGATCCGGTTGCGGCGGGGATAAGGCGGATATAGTCTTTACCGGCGGAACCCCGACGCAATCAGGCGACATCCGATGATGACGGACAAGGTGGCGCTGCCCAGACGTTCGATGGCGATCATCCTGGCCACCGCGCTGGCCATCGGGATGTTCTGGCTGGTGTCGGTGCGGGCCTATATCGATCTGCGCGATACCCGGTTCGTCGAGGCGTCGGCCGATGCCCAAAAGGCACTTGCCGCCTTCGAGGAACATGCCAACCGGGTATTCGATTACGGCGACACCCATCTGCGTTCGATCCGCTCGTTCTATCTGGCCTACGGCCTGGGAGACGGTTTGCGGCGGCATGTGGCCGATATCCGCACTCCCGACGACGATCGCGTCGCCAGCGAGATGTTCATCACCGACCGGGCCGGCCGCATGGTGTTTCATTCGATTCCCGCGGGAGTTGGACGAGATATTTCCGGGATCGACTATTTTTCCGCCATCCGCGCCGCGCCGGGGGACGACCTCTACATCGACCCCACCCGGGTGGGAATCGTCACCGGAAAATATGGCTTCAGGATCTTGCGCAAGATCATCCGCAACGGGGAGTTCGACGGCGTCATCGGAATGGTGCTGCCGCCGCAACACATGGCGGATTTCTACAAGGTGCTCGATCTCGGCCCCAACAGCTCGCTGCTGATGGTCAAGGAGGACCATCGCTATATCGTCCGCCAGCCGCTGCCTTCCGACGCCATCTACGGCAGGACCATGGACTCGCCTTCGTTGTGGGACAGTCTGCGCGACCGGCCCCGGGGGATCTACAGCAGCGTCAGCGTTGTCGATGGCGAGCACAGGATGTTCGGCTACAAGAAGCTGGACAATTATCCGGTGGTGATCGACGTCGGTGTCGCCGAGCGGGACATCATGGAAAACCTCAAGCCGGCCCGGCGCAACATGGTCATCCAGGGGGTGATCTTCACCGTGGTGGCGGTGTTGTTCTGCTGGCTGGTGCTGCTGATCCTGTCGCAGAACCGCAGCCTGACCGCCAAGAGCCGCCAGCTCGCCCTGTCCAACGCCGATCTGGAACGCTTTGCCTACGCCGCCTCCCACGACCTGCAAACCCCGCTCAGGACCATCGGCAGCTACGCCCAGTTGTTGCACCGCCGCTACCGCGATCGTCTTGACGCCGATGCCGACGAGTTTCTCGGCTACATGGTGGAGGCGGCGCGGCATCTGTCGTCGCTGATCACCGACATGCTGGATTATGCCCGTGCCGGCAGTCCGGGACGGCCGCAGGCGCCGGTGGCGGCCGAGCGGGCCTTCGAGCGGGCGGTGGCCAACCTGCGGGCGGCGATCGACGAGACCGGCGCGGTGGTCACGGCAGGCGAGTTGCCCGTCCTGCTCGGTGACGAGACCCAGGTGGTCAGCCTGTTCCAGAATCTGATCGAGAATGCCCTGAAGTATCGCCATCCCGAGCGGGTGCCCGAGATAAAGGTCAGCGCTTGGCCCATGTCGTCGCTGAGTTGGTGCTTTGCCGTCGAGGACAATGGTATCGGTATCGAAGAGAGCTACTTCGACAAGATCTTCGTCATTTTCCAGCGGCTACAGCCCGGCGGATCCGAGGGAACCGGCGTGGGTCTGGCTCTGTGCCAGCGCATCGTCCGCCGGCTGGGCGGTGACATCTGGGTCGAATCGACGCTGGGGCAGGGGACCACGTTCTACTTTACCGCGCCCCGGCAGGAGTAGGCGGGGCTTCGGTTTTCCGTCAGTCCGACATTCCGTCTGGCATCGATGGACCGACCGGCGCTAAAATCACCCGTTTTCCGGGTTAGGGAGGCTGGCGGGCATGTCGATACTGCCGATCGTTCTGGATCGCGGCAGCGACAGTACGCTGCAGGACCAGATATTCGAGCAGATGCGCAAGCTGATCGTCGCTGGCCGGCTTCCGCCCCGGACCCGTATTCCGGCGTCGCGGCAGATGGCCAGCCAGCTTGGGGTATCGCGCAATACCGTGATGCTGGCCTATGAGCGTCTGGTGGCCGAGGGCTACCTCACCACCCGTCCCGCGGCTGGCAACTTCGTCGCCAACGCGTTGCCCGAAAGCGCCGAATCCGCCCGGCCGGCGATGACGGATTGGGCGCGCAGCCGCCTTGGTTCGGCTTTTCTGATCGGCCGTCCGACGCCGCGCCCTCCCCGTGCCGCGATCGATTTCGGCTTGCGGTCGGCGGCCCATACCGAATTTCCCATCAAGGTGTGGCGGCGCAAGGTCGGGTTGCTGCTCGATCACCATGGCGATGCCCTGGGCAGTCCGCCGCCGCCGGGCGGCGAGCCCCGGCTGCGGCGCGCCGTGGCGAGCTGGTTGGCCGGCGACCGCGGCCCCATCTGCCATCCCGATGAGATCATCATCGTGTCGGGCTGCCAGCAGGCCTATAATTTGGCCGCCCATCTCTTCGTGCGGCCCGGTGATCGCGTCGTGGTCGAAGGCCCCGGCCATTCGGGGGCGGATATGGCGTTTGCCGCCCGGGGCGCCGAACTGATTCGCGTTCCCGTGGACGAGCAGGGGTTGTGCGTCGAGTCTCTGCCGGATGGACCGGTGGCCCTGGCCTGCGTGACGCCTTCGCATCAGAATCCGGTGGGCGGCGTCCTGCCGCTGGACCGCCGCCGCCAGCTGATCGAGTGGGCCAGACGGGCGGGGGCCTGCATCTTTGAAGACGACTGCAACGGCGAGAAGGCGCTGTGTTGGGATGGCGCCCCCCTTCCCTCGCTCAAGGCTCTCGATCTCCACGGCCAAGTGGTCTATGCCGGCACCTTCACCAAGACCCTGGGGGCGGGGTTGCGCCTGGGCTATGTGGTGGTGCCGGCCGAATTCGTTTCCGTCACGCTCGACCTCAAGGACATGTTCGACGGCGGTAATCCCTGGCTGGAGCAGATGGCCCTGGCCAGCCTGATCGAAAGCGGCGGCTTCGATCGCCATCTCGACGACCTCGCGCGGCGGTGGCTGCCCCGACGCGATTGCCTGATCGCCGAGCTGCGGCGTGCCTTCGGGACCGCCGCCGTCACCGGCGCCGATGCCGGTACCCACCTGGCCTGGACCCTGCCGCCCGAGGCGCCCGATGCGGCTGTGGTTGCCGCCGCCGCTGCCGCCGAGGGCATCGGCGTCTCCGCCCTGGCCGGCGATCTGTCGCAGGCCGGAGTGCCTGCCCGGTTCGTCGATCGTACTCTTTACCTCAACTATTCGTCATTGACCGAGGATGCCATTGCCCGCGGAATCCGTGGCTTGGCCACGATCATCAACCGAATGTCGGCGACGACAGCCCTCGCCGTGGGCTGAAACTCCTTACCCCATGGTATAATTTTCCGCCGATCACCGTGACGCGTTAGTCTGTTCTTATAATAAGACTAATGCCACGAAGCCCCGCCAACGCCATGAAGCCCGCCATTGTGGCTGAAATGCCACACTGATCCTGGACTCACTCATAATTCGGCAATTGGCTCTAACAATGGCCTCCCAACTTCCGTATTATCCCGCCCCAAGGTGTAGGTGGTTTCTGCGGGGAATTGCGGGAGCCGCCAACCGTTTAGGTTTGGAGCGCGCGTGTCCGGGCGATTGCCGCCCGTGGCTTGTCCTGGCGGCTCCTTTCCGCATTGGGGGGTCCGGCCTTGGGGTCGGGCAGTAACGGTCTGGCTTGGAGTGGCCCGAAGATGTTCGCGTTTTGCAAAACCTTCTATCGCAGCAATACGACGCTGGTGTGGTCGGCGATCGTTTCGTTCTTCGCCGGCATCATCTTCTGGGGCGCTTTCAACACCCTGATGGAAGCCACCAATACGCTGATGTTCTGCACGACCTGCCACGAGATGGAATCCACCGTGTACCCCGAGTACATGGAGACGGTGCACTACAAGAACCGCAGCGGCGTGCGCGCGGTCTGCTCCGACTGTCACGTTCCTCATCCGTGGTTCTACAAGATCAAGCGCAAGATCGAAGCCAGCTCCGAGGTTTATCACAAGCTGATGGGCACCGTGGACACGGTCGAGAAGTTCGACGCCCATCGCCTGGAGATGGCCAAGCGCCAGTGGGCGGTGATGAAGTCCACCGACTCCCGCGAGTGCCGCAACTGCCACAGCTTCGAGGCCATGTCGCAGGCGGCGCAGAAGAAGAGTTCTTGGCAGATGCACCAGGACGCGCAGAAAAGCGGCGAGACCTGCATCGACTGCCACAAGGGCATCGCCCACAAGCCGGTCCACAAGCAGCTCGAGGCGCCGCCGGCCAACCAGAGCTTTGAATAGATCGCCCGTTATTAGGCACGAGGGAGGTTACCTTGAAGATTTCCACCGTTTCCCTGGCCATGCTGGCCGCCGTTTCCGCCACCCCCGCGCTCGCCGTCGATTGGGCGAGCGTGCCGGGCAAGGAAGTGGTTCTGTTCTATCCGGGGCAGTCGTCGCGGGAATGGACCATGACCGAGGGCGAGCATGACGGTGCCGCCAAGTACAAGGGCGGCAAGAACTGCTCCGATTGCCATATCGGCGAAGAGAAGAAGAAGGGCGATCGCGTCGTCGCCGGCAAGACCAACGAACCCACCCCCATCGCCGGCAAGCCGGGCTGGGTGGCGGCGACGGTCAAGACCGCCCATGACGACAAGAACTTCTATGTCCATCTCGACTTCAACGAGGGCACCCAGCCCGACTCCAAGATGGACGCGGCCTTCGCCACCAAGGTGACGATGATGGTTTCCGACGGCGCCGCCGCCGAGTCGGTTCGCAACGGGTGCTGGAGCACCTGCCACGACGACAACAGCAAGATGGCCAGCGCCGGCGCCGCCGAGCGCACCAAGTACCTGGGCAAGACCCGCGCCAAGCAGACCCGCCAGGGCGGCGGCGACGAGCTGAAGCCCGCCGAGGAATTGGCCAAGATGAAGGCCGCCGGCGAGTATCTCGAGTTCTGGCAGGCCAAGCTCAATCCGGGTGCCAAGGCCGTGGCCGACTCGTTCATCGTGTTCGACAAGCGTGACGAAGTGAAGCCCAACGCCGTCACCGCCGAGGGTACCTTGGCCAATGGCGCGGGTTCCGTCACCCTGTCGCGGCCGCTGTCGGCGGGCGCGCCCTATAAGGATCTCGTCGCGGGCAAGACCTATACCGTGGGCTTCGCCATCCACGGCGGTCATACCGCCAAGAGGTTCCATTACGTTTCCTTCGCGCACACGCTTGTGCTCGATTCCGGTGCCGCCGATCTCGTGGCGGTGAAGAAGTAAACCAGGCTCCATTCTTGGAAGCTCCGTCGGCGGGGGATCGTCGGCGGAGCGAACGGGGGTAACAAATATGTTTGCACGACGACTGCTTAAGGCGCTCCTGTGCGTGGGCGTCCTCATGGTGGCCTCCACGGTTGCCATGGCTGCGGATGACTCCGCCACGCCGACCGCCACCACCCTGGCGGCCGCCGACGGTTCCTCTCCCGACGCCTTCCCGGTGTACGCGGAGAAGGGGGCGGCGACCTGCCTCAAATGTCACGATACCGGCGCTGCCGCCGGCATCCTCCGCACCGCTCACGCGGTAAAGGGCGACTCGCGGACTCCGTTCGCGCAGCACGCTTGCGAATCCTGCCACGGCGCCAGCCCGCAGCACGTCGACAGCCACCCCGCCAAGGGTGAGAAGCGCGCGTCGCCGACGGTGGTGTTCAAGGGCGACCGCATCTCGTCGGCCGAGGCGCGTAACGGCGTCTGCCTGACCTGCCATGAAAGCGGCGTCCGGATGAACTGGAAGGGCAGCCAGCACTCGAACAGCGAAGTCGCCTGCACCGATTGCCACTCGCTCCACGCCGAGAAGGATGTGGTCCGGGACAAGCGGACCCAGCCCCAGACCTGCTTCAACTGCCATGCCGAGCAGCGGGCCGACAGCTATCAGCTGTCCCATCACCCGATCCGCGAAGGCAAGGTGGTGTGCTCGGATTGCCACAATCCGCACGGTTCGCCCGCTCCGAAGATGCTCAAGGAAGTTCGCGTCACCGACACCTGCTACAACTGCCATGCCGACAAGCGCGGGCCGTTCCTGTGGGAACACCAGCCGGTTCGCGAGGACTGCACCTATTGCCACAATCCGCACGGATCGATCAACGCGCGGTTGCTGAAGGACAAGATGCCCTGGCTGTGCTCCGATTGCCACGGCAACAACAACATGGGCGGCGATGCCACCACCCACTCCGTCACTGCTGCGGGCGGCGCCTGGGCCAATGGCTTCTATTCCCGAGTTCAGGACCGGTCCTGCACCAACTGCCACTTCCAGATCCATGGTTCCAACAACCCGAGTGGCTCGGCCTTCCTGCGCTGATCCTGCGGACCTAAGCAAACTTGAGGTGTGATAATGTTCACGCGAAACGCACAAAAAGCCGCTCTGCTGGCTAGTGTTTGCCTGGTGCCGCTGTCGGCGGCCATGGCAGGTGACTTCGACGATGCCGCCCCGGCCGCCGCGGCGGCGGGGACCCCGGTCTACAACAACGAGGTCGAGATCGGCCTGCGCGTTCAAAGCGCAGGGTCGGCGGTGTTCGGCCGCTACAACGGCAGTCCCTATGCCGGCGTCTCGGTGCTGGGCGGCTGGTCCGCCCGTAATCGCGACGATGTCTTCTATTACCAGACCTATGGTCGCGACCTTGACTTCGGCCGCGCCATCGCCCCCAACTCGACGGTCGGCCTGAAGGTCGGCGAGCAGGGGAGCTGGGGGCTGTCGGCGAGCTACGACGCCATCTCGTACACTCAGTCTCTCGACTATCAGAGCCTGTTCAACAGCAATGGCACCTTCGCCAACGGCGGCCCCGGCACCACCTACGCCTCGGCCGCCGCCGCCTACCGGACGCTCGCCCCGGGCATCCTCTCGGCGGTGCAGAAGTTCGAGGTCGGGACCCGGCGCGACACCGGCGAGGTCGCCGGCGATTTGCGCTTCAACGACTGGCTGATCAGCACGTCGTTCTCGCACGAGCACAAAAGCGGCACCGTCGGGCAGTCGATCGATATCTCGACCAACATGGCCTTCCTGGCGCCGGTCGATTACGATACCGACCGCTACCGGGCGACCTTGGCCTATAACGGCGAAAAGCTTCAGGGCAAGCTGACCTACAGCCTGTCCAGCTTCCGCGACAACCTCACTTCCATCAGGCTGGACAGCCCGGTGCAGACCGCAGGTGTCGCCAACGCGGCCAACGTCGTCTTGCCGCCCAGCAACATCGCCCATAACCTCAATGGCCAGATGGCCTACAATCTTACCGACAAGACCCGGCTCAACCTGAACATGGATTACGGCGTCCAGATTCAGAACGCGGTCATTCAGCCGGAAGACTGGAGCCAGCAAACCCAGCGGTTCTATTCCGGCGATCCGCAGACCCTGAACGGCGTGGTGCAGACCATCTTCACCAATGCCTCCATCGTCACCCAGCCGATGAAGGACGTTAATCTGCGGACGTCCTATACCCTGGACATGCGCGAAGGCAACCGGGCGCACTACCACATCCGCCAGGGCGAGATGGGGACCTCGGCGGGGTGGATCCGTGACGCCCTCACCCAGTCCTACATCAAGAACACCGCTCTGATCGAGGCCGGGTACCGTATCCTGCCGTCGACCAAGCTGACCCTGGGTTATGTCGTCACCGACATGCAGCGTACCAACGCCCAGGTCGGCGAGACCCTGGAAAACCGGGCGACGGCCAAGGTTCGCACCACCGCCATACCCGGCGTGACCACAAGCCTGGGCTACGAGCACGCGGTGCGGACGGTGTCGGACGTCGACGAGTCCCGTCCGTGGAAGGGGCTCAATAATAGCGGTGACTGCCAAACCGCGAGTGCCACCCAAAACGGCACCTACTGCTTGGGTATCGCCAGTTACCAGGCCGCCCGGACCCAGGACGTCGTTCCGCTTCGTCTGTCCACCAGCCTCGGTGACGACGCCACCCTGGGCCTGAACAGCAAGTTCACCGCCAACAACTACCCGGGCCAGACCTTTGGCGTGAGGCGGGAATACATGGTGTCGAGCGGTCCCGACGTGAGCTATCGCGTTACCGAAGGCCTCGACGCCCACACGTTCTACACCTTCCAGCGCAGCTACCGCTCCATGGCCATGAGCAAGGGGTCGGAAGTCGCCAATCCGCAGACGACGATTGGCCTTAACTGGAGCGAGGCCACCACCATCGACACCAGCACGTTCGGCCTCGGCGCGACGTGGAAGCCGTCGAACGAGTGGAAGTTCGGCTTCGACTATCTGTTCAACTTCGGCAACGAAGGTGTGTTCGTCTCGCTGCCGGGTAAGGGCTTCTCCGGCGAGGAATGGCGCGTCGATACCATGAACAACTCGGTCAAGGTCTTTGGCGAGTACGAGTTCGTGCCGGGCGCCTCGCTCAATCTCGCCTACAACTACGATCGTCTGGTCACCGACGACCCGTTCGCTTGGGGCAGCCCGTTCTACGGCACTGCGGGCACCTCGGGCGCGCTTCTGACGGGCCAGGGCAATGCCGCCTATAACGTACACACGGTCATGAGCCGCGTGTCCTATAAGTGGTAGTGGTCTAGGTACTCCATGCGCGGCGGCCCCCACCCCGGGGCCGCCGCCTTTTTTTTGCGAGGAACACACAAAAAATGCTGCGATCAACCCTTTTGGCCGCCGTCTTCGCACTGGCTGCCGCGACCGCGTCGGCCGCCGATCTGCCCGCTGAACATCCGCCGCTTCCGCCCCGCGCCGCGCCGGTGCCGACCCACTCGGGCACGGTGTCCGAGGCGTTTCCCGCCGGAGCCTACATTTATCTCCATGTCAACGGCGACGGCGGCGACGAGTGGATAGCCGGCCCCAGCGCCGACATCAAGGCCGGTGCCAAGGTGCGCTGGAACGACGGCTCGGTGATGACCAATTGGCAGGCCAGGGCGCTCAACCGGACGCTCGAAAAGGTCCGTCTGGTCGAGGTGTTGGAGGTCGTGCGGAAATAGCGCCGTCCTCCGAGCCGCGCGGTTCCCCCGGCTTGCCGGGGGCGGCCGGGCGGCCTATAAGGGGTTCGGATTGAATTTACGGAGCGTGCGATGATTCTCGTCACCGGCGGGGCCGGCTTCATCGGGTCCAACATCCTGGCGGCGCTGGAGGAGAAGGGCGCCGGCAAGCTGGTGGTGTGCGACCGCCTGCGTTCCAACGACAAATGGCGCAACCTCGCCAAGCGCGAGCTTGCCGACATCGTCCATCCCGAGCAGCTGTTCGACTTTCTCGAAGCCAACCGCAAGAACATGGAGGTGGTGTTCCATATGGGCGCCATCTCGTCCACCACCGAGACCGACGCCGACAAGATCCTGGCCAACAACTTTTCGCTGTCGCTGGCGTTGTGGAAGTGGTGTGCCGTCAACGACGTGCGCTTCATCTACGCGTCGTCGGCGGCGACTTACGGCGACGGCGCCCATGGCTTCGATGACGATGGATCGGTGGACCATCTGGCGCGGCTGCGCCCGTTGAACGCCTATGGCTGGTCCAAGCATCTGTTCGACCGCCGGGTGGCGCGCAAGATCGCCTCGGGGGCACGGCGGCCGCCGCAATGGGCGGGCCTGAAATTCTTCAACGTCTACGGCCCCAACGAGTACCACAAGGGCGGACAGCAAAGCGTGGTGGCGCAGATCTATCCCCACGCCGAGAAGGATGCCGCCTATCAGCTGTTCAAGTCGCACAACCCCAAATACGGCGACGGCGGCCAGTTGCGTGACTTCATCTGGGTCGATGACGTGGTCGATGTGATGATGTGGCTGCTGGAGCATCGCCACGTCAACGGCCTGTTCAACGTCGGTACCGGTCAGGCGCGCTCGTTCCTCGATCTGGCGTCCGCCGTCTATCGGGCGGTGGGGCGCGAACCCAACATCAAGTACCGCGACACTCCGGTCGAGATCCGCGACAAGTACCAGTACTTCACCCAGGCCGAGATGGGCCGGCTGCGCCAGGCCGGCTATGCCAAGCCGTTCACCTCGCTGGAGGACGGTGTCGGAACCTATGTGAAGCGTTACCTCGCCGCCGCCGATCCGTTCCGCTGATGCTGTCGCTGGTCTATCCCCACATCGACCCCATCGCCCTGCAACTGGGGCCGTTCGCCATCCGTTGGTACGCCCTGGCCTACATCGCCGGGCTGATGCTGGGGTGGCGCTACGTCAAATGGCTGGCGGCGGGGCCGCCAGTCGCCATGAGCGACACCGACGTCGATGACTTCCTGGTGTGGGCGACGCTGGGGGTGGTGCTGGGGGGCCGCACCGGCTATGTGCTGTTCTACAAGCCGCTGTATTACCTGGAAAACCCGCTGGAAATCCCCATGCTGTGGCATGGCGGCATGTCGTTTCACGGTGGTGCCCTGGGGGTGATCGTCGCCATCGTGCTGTTCTCGCGCCAGCGTCGCCGCAACCTGTTCCAGGTGGGTGATGCCATCTGCTGCGCCGTGCCCATCGGTCTGTTCTTCGGCCGTATCGCCAATTTCATCAATGGCGAGCTGTTCGGCCGTGCCGCCCCCGATGTCGCCTGGGCCATGGCGTTTCCCGGCGGCGGGCCGGAGCCGCGCCACCCCAGCCAGCTCTACGAGGCCGGGCTGGAAGGTGTCGTACTGGGCGTGGTGATGTTCGCGCTGTGGAAGACCACCGATATTCGCAACCGTCCCGGCGGCTTGGCCGGGGTGTTCCTGGCCGGTTATGGACTGGCGCGGATCACGGCCGAGTTCTTCCGTCAACCCGATGCGCATCTCGGTTTCCTATGGGGCGGCGCCACCATGGGGCAACTGCTGTCGCTGCCGCAGGTGGCGGCGGGCATCGTCCTGCTGCTTTGGGCTTGGCGGCGGGGGGCCGGGGCACGTTGACGGCACTTGCCGCCATTCTGGCGCAACGCATCCGCGACGGCGGCCCGATCTCCGTCGCCCAGTTCATGGAAGCCGCCCTGGCCGACCCCCGCTACGGCTACTACATGGGCCGCGATCCGTTCGGTGTCGCCGGCGATTTCACCACCGCGCCCGAGATCAGCCAGATGTTCGGCGAGCTGATCGGGCTGTGGTGTGCCATCCAGTGGCAGGCCATGGGGTCGCCGGACCGGGTGGTGCTGGCCGAGATCGGGCCGGGCCGGGGCACCCTGATGGCCGATCTGCTGCGTGCCGCCCGCACCTTGGCGCCATTCGCCGCCGCGCTGGATGTCCACCTGATCGAGACCAGCCCCAGCCTGCGCAACCGTCAGGCCCAGACCCTGGAGGCCGAAGCGGTGAGGTGGGTCGAGCGCTTCGACCAGTTGCCCGACGGGCCGCTGCTGTTGGTGGCCAACGAACTGTTCGACGCCCTGCCCATCCGCCAGCTGGAAAAGCAGCGCGGCGGCTGGCACGAACGCATGGTCGGCCTTGGCCCCGACGGCGGATTGGCCTTCGTCGCCGGCCCCAAGGTGGTCAAGCCGCCGCTGGGCGCCGAGGTGCGGGCCGCCAAGGCCGGCTCCATCGCCGAAATCTGCGAGGCCGGAAGGGCGCTGGCCGGGGCCATCGGCGCGCGGCTGGCGGCCACCGGCGGCGCCGCCCTGATCATCGATTACGGCCATGATGCCAGCGCTGCCGGCGACACCTTGCAGGCGGTCAAGGCCCATCGCTATCATCCGGTGCTGAGCGATCCCGGCGAGTCCGACCTGACCGCGCATGTGGACTTCCAGGCCCTGGCGGCGGCGGCGGCGGCGAAGGGGGCGGCGGTGCATGGCCCGGTGGCCCAGGGGGCGTGGCTGCTGCGGCTGGGACTGGAGGAACGGACGGTGATGCTGATGCGCGGCGCCAGCACCGAAACCGCCGCCGATATCGCCGGGCGCGCGCGACGCTTGATCGATCCCGCCGAAATGGGCACCCTGTTCCGGGTTCTCGCCATCCTGAATCCGTCCATGCCCGTGCCGCCGGGCTTCGAGCCGCAAGGAAGTCCTCCGGCATGATCACGCTGTCCGCCCTCAACGACTTCATCCGCATCCGGCACGGCTTTTTCACCCGCGAGGGCGGCGTGTCCGAGGGCATCTACGCCTCGCTCAATTGCGGCCCCGGCTCCCGCGACCGGCCCGAGGCGGTGGCGGAAAACCGTGCTCGGGCCATGGCCATGATGGGTATGGCGCCCGAGTCGCTGCATACCGTCCATCAGATCCACGGCGCCGAGGTGGTGGTGGTGGATCGGCCGTGGACCGCCGAGACCCGGCCCAAGGCCGACGCCATGGTCACCAATCGGCCAGGGGTGGCACTGGGCATCCTCACCGCCGATTGCGCCCCGGTGTTGCTGGCCGACGGCAAGGCGGGGGTGGTCGCGGCCGCCCATGCCGGCTGGCGCGGCGCCGTCGGCGGCGTGGTCGAGAACACTCTGAAGGCCATGCTGGCACTCGGCGCGCGGACCGAAACCATCGTGGCCGCGATCGGCCCGTGCATCGGCCATCGCAATTACGAGGTCGGACCGGAATTTCCCGCGCCGTTCCTGGCCGAGGAACCGGCCAATTCCGACTTTTTCGCGCCGTCGCCGCGTAATCCGGGCCACCATCTGTTCGACCTGCCCGGCTATCTGTCGCGCAAGCTGTCGCGGCTGGGGGTGCACGAGGTCACCCGCGTGCCGGCCGACACCGTGCGCGACGAGGCCCGCTTCTTCAGCTACCGCCGTGCCACCCAGCGGGGCGAGAGCGATTACGGCCGCCAGCTTTCCGCCATCATGGTGGATCGCTGAGCCGCCGATGGGACCGTGGCCTTTCGCCCTCCTGCTGACGCTGCTGCTGGCGGCGTGCGGTGAAATTCCCCAGCCGTTCCGTCATGACGGCCCCAACGTCGCCGTTATTCCGGCGGCGGCGCGCGGCGTGGTGGTGCGGCCGTTGGACGAGGGGCCGCGCGCCCGTCAGATCGCCGACGCCATGGTGCGGCGCCTGCTGGAGGCCGAGGTCCCCGCCTCGACCCGCGATGGCGTGGCCGGCGGTTGGATCATCTCCGGCACCGCCGAGGACACCGGCGCCACCACGACGCTGCGCTGGCAATTGTCCACTCCCGCCGGGGTGACGCTGGCCTCGGCGACTCAGGCGATTCCCGCCGGAACCTGGGGCCGCGCCACCCCCAGGACCGTCGACCTCATCGCCGCCGAGGTGGTGGACAAGCTGTCGCCGCCACTGCACGGCGGTACCGCTGAAGTGGCGGCGCCGGCGGGCTCCCAGCGGCCCCCGAGGGTGGGGCTGCTGCCGTTGAGCGGACTGCCGGGTGACGGCGACCGGGCGTTGATGGCCGCCATGCGCCGTACCCTCGAACGCACCGGCTTGACGATTCTTGACGGTGGCGGTGATGCCGATTTCACCGTGCGCGGTCAGGTGACGGTGACTCCCGGCCGTGCCGGCGAGGAGGTGCTGGCGGTGGCGTGGACAGTGTCGGCCAGGGAGGGGGGGGATCTCGGCAGCGCCGCCCAGCGGGGACCGGTGCCCAAGGGGCGGCTTGACGGCCCCTGGGGGTCGCTGGCCACCGAGATCGCCGCCGGCGGCGCCGACGGCGTCGCCGAGATAATCGCCGCCCAGACGGGGGCCGCCCGGACGGGGGCGGTCAAAGCACCGTAAGCATGCTGGCGACCAGCGGGTGGCGGACGATGTCGCGTTCGTTCAGATCGACCACCGTTACCTCGGGCAACGCCCGCAGGCGGTCGGCGATGTCGGCCAGGCCGGACAGGCCGGGCAGCAGGTCGCTTTGGTCGGGGTCGCCGGTCAGCACCATGGTGGAATGCCATCCCAGCCGCGTCAGCAGCATCTTGATCTGGCCATAGGTGCAGTTCTGTGCCTCGTCGATGACGATGAAGGCATTGTTGAGGGTGCGGCCGCGCATATAGGCGATGGGGGCGATCTCAATGGAGCCGTCGGCCAGCAGGGCGCGCAGCCGCTTGCCGCCGAGGCGATCCGACAGGGCGTCGTACAGCGGCCGCAGATAGGGCGCCAGCTTCTCTTGCATGTCGCCGGGGAGGAAGCCCAGGGATTCGCCGGCTTCCACCGCCGGGCGCGAGAGCATGATGCGCGCCACCCGGCCTTCCTCGAACGCCTCGACCGCCGCCGAGATGGCGAGATAGGTCTTGCCGGTTCCGGCCGGACCCAGCGCCAGGGTCAGGCTGCCTTCCTCGATGGCCTTAAGCAGCCGCCGCTGGTTGTCGCTTTGGGGCCGGACCTTGCGCACATAGCTCTGGTCGCGCTGATCATCGTCGCCGAGCGGACTCCAGCCCGAATCGGCGTAAAGGGTGACAACCGGTTCACTCTTCGACGCGGCGATCCGCGTGGCGCGCTTGGCCATCTAGGACTCCTTCGGTTGCTGGCGGGAAAACGGGCAACAAAAAAGGGCCTCTCGCCACGAGAGACCCTTGCCGGAAGATGCGGACCCCGCCGCGCCCGCCGATGGCGGGCGACCTTGTCCGGGCTTGTGCCCCGATGCTCGGTCCTGGTGAAGATCCAACGGCGACTCCTCCGTCCGCGGCTACCTAACTGGGAAAAGCTTACCCAAGCCGGACTCGCCTTGTCGACAACAATTAAGGCGTGTCACGCGAGTGTCATACCATATGTGGGGTTAAGATTTTTTTTGCCTCAATCCTCGGGGCCGGGCGGCGTGACGCGCAGGCTGGTGATCTGGTTGCGCTGGCGCCGGCCGATCTCGAAGCGGAATCCGTGGAAGCGGAAGACCTGGCCGACATCGGGAATCCGCCGCGCCTCGTGCAGTACCAGCCCGGCGATGGTGGCGGCCTCGTCGTCGGGCAGGCGCCACTCGAACTCGCGATTGAGATCGCGGATCGGGACCGATCCGTCGACGATGAACGAGCCGTCCGATTGCGGCCGCACCCCGGCCACCGCCACGTCGTGCTCGTCGGCGATGTCGCCGACGATTTCCTCGAGGATGTCTTCCAGCGTCACGATACCAAGCAGCGAGCCGTATTCATCCACCACCAGGGCGAAGTGTTCGCGGCGCTGGCGGAAGGCCTGGAGCTGCTCCTGCAAGGTGGTGGAATCGGGGATGAACCAGGGTGGCGAGGCCAGCGCGGCGACGTCGATGCGGTCGATGCCGCCTTCGGTGCCGCGTACCGCCCGCAGCAGGTCCTTGGCGTGGACGATGCCGACGACATTGTCGGGATCGTCCTTCCACAGCGGGATGCGGGTATAGGGGCTGTTGACCACCTGATCCAGAATGGCGGTCGGCGGCAGTCCGGCGTCGATGGTGGTGGCGTTGCGGCGGTGGGTCATCACCTGTGCGACCTCGACGTCGGCCAGTTCGAGAATCGAGCGCAGCATGCGGCGCTCTTCCTTGACCTCCTCCTCGCCGGCATGGACCTCGATGGCGCCCCGCAGTTCCATCATCGAGGTTTCCAGCGTGACGGTGGCGGCATAGCTGGCGCCGAAGATCCGGAACACCAGTCGTACGATCACTTCGACCGCCCGCACCAGCGGGGTCAGGATCAGCACGGCGGCGGTGACCGGCGCCGCCACCAGCAGCGCCACCCGGTTGGCGTGATAGATGGCGTAGGTCTTGGGCAGCACCTCGCCGAACAGAACGATGATGACGGTCATGCCGGCGGTGGCGTAGGCGATGCCGGCGTCGCCGAACATCCCCACCAGGGCGCCGGTGGCCAGAGACGAGGCCAGGATATTGACCATGCTGTTGCCCAGCAGCAACGCCCCGATCAGCCGGTCGCGGGTCGCCAGCAGGCGGTTGACCAGACTGGCGCGGCGGCTGCCGTCTTGTTCCAGCTGGTGCATTACCGGCCTTGATACCGCCGTCAGCGCCGTTTCCGAGCCGGCGAAGAACGCCGACATCGCCTGCAACACGACGATGGCGATCAGGGAAAGCGTGGCTTCGTTCATCACCCCTACCTCCCGGCGGCCATCTCGGCCAGCAGCGCGATCAGGTCGGCCTGGGGGACCTCGCGGGTGAGGAAGCTTTGGCCGATGCCCCGGGCCAGCACGAAGGTGGCCTTGCCGTCCTTGACCTTCTTGTCGCCCTCCATGTGGTGCAGCAGCCGGGGGATCTCCCACAGTCGCCCACCGGGCAGGGCGGCGGGCAGTCCCACCGCTTCAAGATGGCGTTTGAGCCGCTCGGCGTCGTCCGCCGGCGCCAGTCCCAGCCGGGCGGACAGCCGCAGCGCCATCACCATGCCGATGGCCACCGCCTCGCCGTGCAGCATCTCGTCGGAAAATCCGCATTCGGCTTCCAGGGCGTGGCCGAAGGTGTGGCCCAGGTTGAGCAGCGCCCTGACCCCGCCCTCGCGCTCGTCGGCGGCGACGATACGGGCCTTGGCGCGGCAGCTGACCGCCACTGCCTGGCGCCGCGCCTCCGGGTCGCCCTCGATCAGACGGGCGCCGTTGTTCTCCAGCCAGGCGAAGAAGGCGGCGTCGTCGATGACGCCGTACTTCACCACCTCGGCATAGCCCGCCAGCATCTGGCGGCGGTCCAGGGTGTCCAACGCCCCGGTGTCGGCCAGAACCAGCCTGGGCTGATGAAAGGCGCCGATCAGGTTTTTGCCGTGGCGGGTGTTGATGCCGGTCTTGCCGCCGACCGAGCTGTCGACCTGGGCCAACAAGGTGGTGGGGATCTGTACGAAATCGACGCCGCGCAGCAAGATGGCGGCGGCGAAGCCGGTAAGGTCGCCGACGACGCCGCCGCCCAGCGCCACCACCAGGGCACCGCGCTCGGTGCGCGCCGCCAGCATGGCATCGAGCAGGGCCTCCAGGTGGGGAAAGTCCTTGGTCTTCTCGCCGGCCGGCATCACCGTATGCATGGGCGTCGCCCCGGCGGCGGCCAGGCTGCGCTCGACCCGCTCGAGATACAGCGGCGCCACCCGGTCGTCGGTGACCACCAGGACGTTGGAGCCGCGCATCACCGGCCGGATCAGCTCGCCGGCCCGGTCCAGCAGGCCGGGGCCGATGTGGATGGGATAGGACCGCTCGCCCAGATCGACGGTGACGGTCTCGTTTGCACTCATGTCTTCGGCTCCAGAAAATCGATCAGGGCGGCCATCACCCGGGCGACGGTGGCTTCGGCGGCTTCGTCCGAGGATTCTACGGTGATGTCGGCTTCGGCGTAGACGGGATAGCGCGCCTCCATCAGCCGGCCCAGTATCTCGCGCGGGTCGCCCTGCTTCAATAACGGGCGGTGGTCGCGCCCGACGGTACGTTTGACCAGCAGGTCGAGGCCGGCGCGAATCCATACCGAAATGCCGGTGTCCTTGATCCGCCGACGGGTGGCGGGATCGATGAAGGCGCCTCCGCCGGTGGCCAGAATCACCGGCCGGCCGTCCAGCAATCGGGCGATGACCTTGCGTTCGCCGTCGCGGAAGCCGGCTTCGCCATACTGGGCGAAATAGTCGCTGATCGAGCAGCCGGCGGCGGCCTCGAACTCAGCGTCGGCATCGACGAAGTCGAGGCCCAGGCGCGCGGCCATGCGGCGACCGACGCAGGATTTGCCCGCCCCCATCAGGCCGACCAGAACCACCGTGCGGTCGATACGTCCGTCAAGGCGTTCCGCCAGCCGGACAAGATCCTCTGCCATGGACACTTCCCTAGCGTTGAACAACGGTCGCAGGGCCGATACACTGCCCGAGCTTTTAGCCCGGATTGCCCGTACTGTCACGAACGAGGTCGGCCGTCACCCATGAGCAAGTTTGCCACCGTCATGATCGCTCTGTTGTTGGTCGTCGTCATCGGCGGCGCCGTGCTGCTGTCTTCCTGGGATCCGCCGCCCCCCTCGGCGAAAGTCGAAAAGGTCGTGCCGGATGATCGATTCCCGCGTTAGCGTCGCCTGCTGGTTTGCCGCTTTCCTGCTGATCGCGTCGACGGCGGTTGCCCAGTCCGGCGGCGGCGAGCCGCTGCCGCTGAGTCCGCCGGGCGATCACGAGACCGTCATCAAGGTGGTGCCCTCGCCGGCGGCGGCGGAGGCCGAGCAGGCCAAGCCCGCCGGTTCTCCCAGTGGCCGTTTCGATGTCCAGGAATTGAAGGCCCCCGATGTCGAGGCGGTGGGGCTACTCGATGATCGCCAGGGCGGATTCGGCGCCGGGATGTGGGGTGGTACCGCCGCCGCCACGGTGCGTCACTTCCTGCCGCAATTGCCCGCCGCTTCGGGGTCGCGCACCCTGCGGGCGCTGGCCCGGCGGTTGCTGCTGACCGCCGCGGTTCCGCCCGAGGGCGGTGCCGGCGAGGCGCCATCGCTGTTGGAACTGCGGGCCGAACGGCTTTACGCCATGGGCGAGATCGACGGCGTCGCCTCGCTGCTGAAGGTGGCGCCGTCGTCGCTGACCTCGCCCGGACTCTCCCGTCTCAAGATCGATTCCTTCCTGCTGGCGGGCGACGCCAAGGCCGCCTGTGCCGAGGCCGCCACCCTGCCCGGCGGAGTCGATCCCCGGATGCAGGTGTTTTGCAACCTGATCGGCGGCCGGGTGTTGGAAGCCAATCTGGCGCTGGACCTGATGCGCGATCGCAAGGATGCCGACCACGCCTTCATCGCCGCCGCCGAGGCCTTGGCCGGCACTCCGCCGGCCAAGGTCGACAAGCTGCCCAGTCCGCTGCCGCTGCATCTGGCGGCGTTCAAGGCGGCCAAGCTGGCATTGCCGGCCGATGCCGCCGCCAACGCCACGCAACCGGCGCTGTTGCGGGCCATCGCCGATAATGCCGCCATCGCGGTCGATACCCGGCTGGTGGCGGCCGAGCGGGCCGAGGCTCTCGGGGCACTGGAGACCGACGCGTTGCGCAAGTTCTATGGTGCCGTCACCTTCTCTCCGGCCGAGCAGCAGGCGGCCATGGCCCAGGGCGACAAGTCGCCGCGCGGCCGGGTGTTGCTGCTGCGCGCGGCGCCAAGCGAGCCGTCACCCGTCGCCCGTGCCGAGCTGATCGTGCGCATTCTGACCTCGTCGGCCGAGCGTGGCGCCTGGAACGCTACCGCCCGGCTGTACGCGCCGATCATCGCCGAGATCCGGCCGGCGGCCGATCTCGCCGCGTTTGCGCCGCCGCTGGCGCGGGCGCTTTATGCCGCCGGCCGCCCGGAAGCGGCGGGCAACTGGCTGGCATTGGCCAAGTCCGACCCCGTCACCGCCAAGGCCGCCGCCGACGCCTGGCCGTTGGCCCGGCTTGGCCGTCTGGGCAATGCCGAGGCCAGCCCGGCCGAAGCCTTTGCCGCCTGGCGTACCGCTCGCGAACTGCCGGCGGATCAGGCCGAGCGACGTGCCGCGGTGGTGCTCGATCTGTTGCAGGCGGTGGGCGACAAGGTGCCTGCCGCCGAGTGGCTGGCGATGCCGTCCGGCCCGGCCCGGCCAGCCGCCGTCAGCGCTGGGCCGGCATTGAAGGCCATGCTGCGTGCCGCCGCCGAATCACTCAGGGTCGGCGAAACGGTGCTGCTGGCGCTGGTGGCGTTGGGCGAGACCGGGCTGGACAAGGCCGATGCCGATACCCTCAACCGGGTGGTGACGTTCCTGCGCGTGGTCGGCCTCGATCGCGAGGCACGGGAACTGGCGGTGGAAGCCGCCCTGGCCAATGGGGCGTGATGGATCGCCATGTCGAGGCGTTTCTTGAGCTGATGCAGGCCGAGCGTGGCGCGGCGCTCAATACAGTCGATGCCTATCGTCGTGACCTCGACGACCTCCAGGGGTTTCTTGCCCGGCGCGGGCTGGCGGTGGCGGCGGCCGACACCGCCGCCATCCGCGACTGGCTGGGTGAGCAGGCGGCGTCGGGCATGGCGCCCCGGACCCAGGCGCGGCGGCTGTCTTGCATCCGCCAGTTCCACCATTTCCTGTTTGCCGAGGGGGTGCGGTCCGACGATCCCACCACCACCGTCGACTCGCCGCGCCTGGGCCGTCCACTGCCCAAATATCTGAGCGAAGCCGAGGTGACGGCGCTGCTGGATGCCGCCCGGGCGCTGGAGGGCGAAGCCGGGGTGCTGATGACCGCCCTGCTTGAAACCCTTTACGCCACCGGTCTTCGGGTGTCGGAACTGGTGTCGCTGCCGGTGGCCGCCGTCGCCCGCGATCCCTCGGTGCTGGTGGTTCGGGGCAAGGGCGGCAAGGAACGCATGGTGCCACTGTCCGATCCCGCCCGTGCCGCCCTGTCGGCGTGGCGGTCGGTGCGTGATGCCGCCCAGCCCAAGGCCAAGGCGTCGCGCTGGCTGTTTCCCTCCCGCGCCGCCAGCGGCCATCTCAGCCGCAGCGGTCTGGCCAAGATGCTGGCCCGGATCGCCGTCGCCGCCGGAATCGATATCTCGCGGGTGTCGCCACATGTGCTGCGCCACTCCTTTGCCAGCCATCTGCTGGCCGGTGGCGCCGATCTGCGTAGCGTGCAGCAGATGTTGGGGCATGCCGATATTGCCACCACCGAGATCTATACCCATGTGCAGGACGAGCAGCGGCTGCGGCTGGTGCGCCGTCATCATCCGCTGGCCGGGCTTGACAAGGGGGGATGACATTTAGCACTATGCCGTTAGTATTTGGTGCCTATGCATGTTTCCGTTCACCCTTTGAGGGCGCGCGACCGAATGACTGACGACGAACTCACAGCGGCGTTGCGGCGTCTGGGTCTGTCCCAAGCGGCCCTGGCCCGTCTTCTCGACGACCTTGGCGAGCGCCAGCCGGCCCCCACCACGGTGTGGCGCTGGGCCGACGGCCGGTCCCGTGTTCCCATCGGGGTCGGGGCGCTGCTGCGGTTGCTGGAAGAGATTCCCGACGATCTTCGGCTGCGGGTGACCCGGCGGGCGGTTCGGGCCTGACGGTTCGGCTTACCGTCCGAAAATCCCCTTGAGCAGATCGTCCAGCGCGTTGCCGATGCCGTGTGCCGCTTCGCTGCCGGCATGGACGACGCCCGATACCGCGTCTTCGACCACGCTTGATGATGGCGCCTCCGGTTCCGGGGTGCGCAGGGGCCGTGCCGGCAGACCCCGGTGGGCGGCGGTCATCACCGTTTTCCACAATTGGGCCGGCAGCCCGCCACCGGTGACCTTCTTCATCTCGACGCGGTAATCGTCGTTGCCCATCCACACGCCGGCGACGTAATCGGCGGTGAAGCCCATGAACCAGGCGTCGCGATAATCCTGGGTGGTGCCGGTCTTGCCGGCGGCGGGACGGTCAAGCCGGGCCGCCTTGCCCGAGCCGTTCTGAATCACCGCCCCCATCATGTCGTGCATGCGCGCCAGCGCCACCGGCGAGATCACGCGGCCGAAACCGGCGCCCTGGCGCTGGTAGAGCACATGGCCGGCGGGGTCGGTGATCTGCGATACGGCATAGGCGGAAACGCCGGCGCCGCCATTGGCGAAGGTGGCGTAGGCGGTGGTCAGTTCTACCAGCGACACCTCGCTGGTGCCCAGCGCCAGGGTGGCGTCGGGGCGCAGGTCCGAGGTGATGCCGAGGCGCCGGGCGGTGGCGACGACCCGCGACGGCCCCACTTCCTCGACCAGCCGCACCGCGACGGTATTGACCGATTCGGCCAGGGCCTGACGCAAGGTGATGCGACCGAGATAGCGGCCGGTATAGTTGCCCGGGCTCCAGTTGCCGAGGCGGATGGGGGCGTCGTCGAACTGGTCGTCGGGGGTGAAGCCCTTTTCCATCGCCGTCAGGTAGACGAACGGCTTGAACGACGATCCCGGCTGGCGCAACCCCTGGGTGGCGCGGTTGAACTGGCTGTCGTCATAGTCCTTGCCTCCGGCCAGGGCGCGCACCGCCCCGTCGGGGCTCATCACCACCACGGCGCCTTGGCTGGCGTTGGCTTTGGCGCCTGCACCGGCCATCATCGCCTTCAACTCGGCCTCGACCTTGCGTTCCAGTCCGACGTCCAGCGTGGTCTTCACCACGATGTCCTTGCCGCTGACCTCGCCGAACTGGTCGAGATTGCTCATCACCCAGTCGGCGAAATAGCGCCCTGCGGGCACCTGTCGGCGGATCAGCCGGGCGGCGCCGGTGACCTCGGCGGCATCGGCGGTGGTCTGGTCGATGTAGCCGGCCCTGACCATGTGGGCCAGCACGTCGGCGGTGCGCTTGCGCGACGCCTCGGGATCGTTGATGGGGGAATAGCGCGAAGGTGCCTTCAGCAGGCCGGCGATGACGGCGGCCTGATAAAGATCGACCTTGCGCGCCGAGACGTCGAAATAGCGCTTGGCGGCGGCATCGACTCCGAAGGTGCCCGAACCGAGATAGACCCGGTTGAGATAAAGCGACAGGATCTGGTCCTTGGAAAACCGCCGTTCCAGCCACAGCGCCATCAGCAGTTCCTGCACCTTGCGCTTCAGGGTGCGGTCGGGGGTAAGGAACAGGTTCTTGGCCAATTGCTGGGTGATGGTCGATCCGCCCTGGACCATGTGGCCGGCGCGCAGGTTGGTGAAGGCGGCGCGGGCCAGGCCAATGGGGTCGAAGCCGAAATGGCTGTAGAATCGCCGGTCCTCGGTGGACAGGACCGCCTGGGCGATAAAGGGCGACATGTCGGCCAGATCCAGCGGTTCGCCGTACAGGTCGCCATAGGCGGCGAACACCTCGCCGTCCACCGACTGGAACACCACGCTGGGCCGCCGGGTGGTGGCGGTCATCCGGTCGATGTCGGGCAGGTCGATGGCGTAATAGGCCACCACCCCCGCCAGGGCGATACCGGCCCAGATGGCCAGGGTGGCGCCCCACACCAGGGTGCGCCGCAACCAGCGCCGTTCTCCGGCGGCCTTGTTCTTTTTCGGCGGCTTCTTGCCACCGTCCTTGGCCGGCTTGGGCTTGCGTTCGGGTGGCGGTTCGCCGCCGCCAGCGGCGCCGGGACGGCCTTCGCCGCTGGCGAACAGGCGGTCGCCGGGATCGAGGGACAGGGTGAACGGGTTGGTGCCGCCCTTGCGGCGGGTGGGAGGTGCTGCCATGGGGCCTTCTACCACGGGACGGCCGTCGCTCGGAACTGGCAACGGCGAGGCATTGGTTGTAGAGTAGCCTGATCGCGGTTCACGAGGAATGAACGATGGAAACCCTTGCCGTCACGGTCCCTGCCGAGCTGAAGCAACGGCTCGACGCGCTTGCCGCCGAGACCGGTCAGACCCTGGGCGAGTGCCTGGCGGTGGCGGTCAGGGAATATGTCGAGAACTGGGAGACCCATCTGTCCGACGTGCACCAGATCGACGAGCACGAGGCGCGTGCCGTGCTCAAGGCCGCCGTCAACGAATAGGGTCATCTCGTCGCATCCAATGCAGGACGCCGCTCCGGATCGGGCGGCGTCTTCGTTTGTGGGCCGGCTTTGTGGCGAGAGTGTGTTCCGCGCCGCAATTGGTCGGCGGAGCAATTGGGTTTTGACCCTGGGGGGCGACGGCTGATATACGGATGCCGTCCCGCCATCGCTCCAGCCCGCGTTACAAGGTGCTCGCCATGAAGATCCTTGCCTGCAACAGTAACCGGCCGCTCGCCGAAGCGATCGCCGAATACCTGACCATGTCGCTGACCAAGGCGGTGATCCGGCGGTTCTCCGACATGGAGGTCTTCGTCGAGATCCACGAGAACGTGCGGGGCGAGGACGTGTTCGTGGTGCAGTCCACCTGCTATCCCGCCAACGATAACCTGATGGAATTGCTGGTGACGCTGGACGCGCTCCGGCGCGGTTCCGCCCGGCGCATCACCGCGGTGATCCCCTATTTCGGCTATGCCCGCCAGGACCGCAAGTCCAGCCCGCGCTCGCCGATCTCGGCCAAGCTGGTGGCCAATCTCATCACCACCGCCGGGGCCGACCGGGTGGTGACGCTGGACCTGCATTCCGGCCAGATCCAGGGCTTCTTCGATATTCCGCTCGACAACCTTTACGCCGCGCCGGTGTTCACCAACGATATCCGCGCCCGCTATCAGGGGTCGGACGTCATGGTGGTGTCGCCCGACGTCGGCGGCGTGGTACGGGCCCGCGCCATCGCCAGCCGCATCGATGCCGACCTCGCCATCATCGACAAGCGCCGCGAAAAGGCCGGCGTGTCCGAGGTGATGAACATCATCGGCGATGTCCGGGGCCGTCGCTGCATCATGGTCGACGATATCGTCGATTCGGCCGGAACCCTGTGCAACGCCGCTACCGCGCTGATGAATGCCGGGGCGGTGTCGGTCGCCGCCTTCGTCACCCATGGCGTGCTGTCGGGCAAGGCGGTGGAACGCGTCGTCGCCTCGCCGCTGGAGGAACTGGTCATCACCGATTCCATCCCCGCCACCGAGGCGGTCCGGCAGGCCCGCAACATCCGCCAGATCACCATCGCGCCGCTGATGGCCGAATCGATCCAGCGCGTTTCGGAAGAGCGTTCGGTCTCCAGCCTGTTCGACTGATCAGCCCGGGTCGGGAAACAGCACCCGCCCCAGCATCTCGAATTCCGCCCGTCGCGCGCTGGATTTTCGCCAGGCCAGGCCGATGCGGCGCGAACCGCCGCCGGCCAGCGGGCGGGTGACCAGATCGCTGCCGATCAGCACCCCGGCATCCACCGCCAGTCGCGGCAGCAAGGTAACGCCCAGGCCGCCCGCCACCATCTGCACCAGGGTGCCGAGGCTGGTCCCCAGCACGCCCTCGCCGCGCGCCGGTGCCGGCAGCGAGCAGGCGGCCAGGGCGTGGTCGCGCAGGCAGTGGCCTTCTTCCAGCAGCAGCAGCTCGGCGGCGGCCAGATCGGCGCCGCCGACCGCGGCAAGGGCCGCCAGGGGATGGTCGGCGGGGCAGGCGACGACGAAGGGGTCGTCGGCCAGCGCCAGCATCTCCATTTCCGGCGCGTGGTAGGGCAACGCCAGCAGGGCGACGTCGAGATCGCCGTTGGCGAGGCGGTCCAGCAGCCGGGCGGTGAGATCCTCGCGCAACGTCAGCCGCAGCTCGGGAAACCCCGCCCGGAGCCGCGGCAGCGCCTGGGGCAGCAGGAACGGCGCCACGGTGGGAATGACGCCGAGGCGCAGCGGTGCCGGTCAGCGGCCGATGGTGGGCGTGAGCGAGGTCGGCGATGTCCTCGGCGCGGCGCAGCAGGTCGCGGGCGCGTTCGGCCACCGCTTCGCCCAGCGGCGTCATCAGCACCTTGCGCTTGGTCCGCTCCACCAGGGTGACTCCCAGCAGCGCCTCCAATTCCTGCAATCCGGCCGACAGCGTGCTCTGGGTCGCCAGGCAGGCCTCGGCGGCGCGGCCGAAATGGCGATGCTGGGCCAGGGCGACCAGATAGCGCAACTGGCGCAGGGTGGGGATGCGGGGCGGCATCATCGCCCCGGTTCGCCCCGGTGGAGCACCGGCATCACCTCGAAATAGGGGCGGATGATCGGGGAAGCGGATGCCTCGAAGGCCTCGAACGGTCCGTCGAACGACACCCGGCCCTCGTGCAGCATCACCACCCGGGGCCGCAACCGGACCAGCAGGTCCTTGTCGTGGGTGATGATCACGGTGGTGCGGGGCCGGTCGCCGGCCTCGTGCTCGAAATGGGTGGACAGCAGCAGGTCCTGGATCTGCGAGGCGGTGATCGGGTCCAGCCCGGTGGTCGGCTCGTCGAAGAACATGCAGCGCGGCGCCATGGCCAGGGCGCGGGCGATGGCGATGCGCTTGGCCATGCCGCCGGACAGGCTGTCCACCCGGCTGTCGAGAAAGGCGGCGTCCGAGGCCAGGCCGACCGCGTCGAGCACCTGGCGGGCGATCTCGGCGATGGCGTCGGCATCAAGGTGGCGGACCTCCTCCAGCCACAGGCCGATGTTGTCGAGTACGCTGCCGGAGAACAGGGCGTTGCGCTGGAACACCACGCCCCAATGGGTGTGAAGCTCGGCGAGTTCGCCGGCGGCAAGCGCGGCGACGTCCACCAGCGGCGCGCCGGGGCGATTGTGGGCGGCGACCATGACGCGGCCGGCATCGGGCCGCAGCAGCCCCAGCATGTGGTTGAGCAGCACCGTCTTGCCGCAGCCCGAGCCGCCGACCAGGGCGATGAAGCTGCCCTGGGCGATCTCCAGATCACAGCCGCGAAGAACGGACTGGCCATCGAATGCCTTGGTCAGACCCTCGATCCGGATTTCGGTAGCGGTTTCCGTTTCCATGTCCGCTTCAAGATACACCGCGAAAGCGCCATGAAAAAACAAAAGCGGCGGCTCGGATGCGAGCCGCCGCCTTCGATCACGGGTGTCGGCGCCTTCTACTTTTTCAGGTAGTCGCGCGCCAGCACCTCGGCGATCTGCACCGCATTGAGCGCCGCGCCCTTGCGCAGATTATCCGACACGCACCAGAACGACAGGCCGTTCTTGATGGTCGGGTCCTTGCGGATGCGGCTGACGAACACCGGGTCATCGCCGGTGGCCTCGACCGGGGTGATGTAGCCGCCCGGCTCGCGGGTGTCGAGCACCACCACGCCGGGAGCGGTGCGCAACGCCTCGGTGGCGGCCTCGACGCTGACCGGGTTGGCGAACTCGACGTTGACCGATTCGGAATGGCTGACGAACACCGGTACCCGCACGCAGGTGGCGTTGACCTCGATGTTGGGGTCGAGAATCTTGCGGGTTTCGACCACCATCTTCCATTCCTCCTTGGTCGAGCCGTCTTCCATGAAGACGTCGATCTGGGGGATCAGGTTGAAGGCGATCTGCTTGGGGAACTTCTGTGGTTTGATCGGATCGTTGACGAAGATCGCCCTGGTCTGCTCGAACAGCTCGTCCATGGCGTCCTTGCCGGCGCCCGACACCGACTGATAGGTCGAAACCACCACCCGCTTGATCTTGCCCAGGGTGTGCAGCGGCTTCAGCGCCACCACCATCTGAATGGTCGAGCAGTTGGGGTTGGCGATGATGCCCTTCTTGGTGTAGCCGGCGATGGCCTCGGGATTGACCTCGGGAACCACCAGCGGCACGTCGGGGTCCATGCGGAAGTGCGAGGTGTTGTCGACGACGACGCAGCCGGCCGCCGCGGCGCGGGGGCTGTGGATCGCCGAGACCTTGGCGCCGGGGGACGACAGGGCGATGTCGGTGCCCTTGAAGTCGAAGGTGGCCAGATCCTTGACCTTCAGAATCTTGTCGTCGCCGAACGAAACTTCCCGGCCGGCCGAGCGCGCGCTGGCCAGGGCGACGACCTCATCGACCGGAAACTTGCGTTCCACCAGAATCTGCAACATCGCGCGGCCGACATTGCCGGTGGCACCGATCACAGCAACCTTGTAGCCCATTGTCCTGTTCTCCGTTCTCAATCAAGGGCCGCCGGATCCCGAGGCGCCTTTCGGATGCGAAAAGGCCCGCGAGTGGTTTCCGCGGGCCTTTTCGTGCAGTCGAAACGAAACCGGCCCGCTCAAGCGGTCTTGGTGGTGCCGGTTTTGGGGGTGACGAGGCCGACCGTCGCCGGGGCGGATCCCCGGACGGGTAAGGCGTTGGTATTGGACAAGCGCCGCACCATGGCTTCCTCCATCGGCAAAAAGGATTACCGGAACCCATGTCGCGGCGCAAGAAGAAAGGCTTGCGCCTCTGGTATGGTGGCGACAATCGCGCTATCTTACGCCTTCCGTATGATCACACTGGACCTGAAATGCCGTATCCCCCCAGCGAAAGTGCAATTCTCAAGCGGGAACTGGTGGGGCTGTTCGGGCATCTGCAAAAAATCCGAACCGAGCTGGCGGCGCTCAATCCTCCCGGTTCGCCCGATCATTTCGGCAGCATGTCGGAACAGTTGGACGCCATCGTCGATGCGACCGAGGGCGCCACCAACACCATCATGGAGAGCATGGAGGACATCGATGCCGCCATGGGCGAGGCCCGTGCCGCCGCCCCGGACAATCCGGCGCTGAATCAGGTCTTCGACCGGGTGACCGACCGGGTCAACGCGGTGTTCGAGGCCTGCTCGTTCCAGGACATCACCGGCCAGCGCATCTCCAAGATCGTCAACTCGCTCAAGTTCGTCGAGGAGCGGATCAAGGCCATCATCGTGACCTGGGGGCGCGACGAGCTGACCAAGGTGGTGGTCGAGATCAAGGAAGAGGACAAGGACCCCGACAAGAAGCTGCTGCACGGCCCGCAACTGCCGGGCCAGGGCATCAATCAGACCGACGTGGACAAGCTTCTCGGCCAGGATGCCATCGACAAGCTGTTCGGCTAGCTACTTCAGGAACAGCGCCACCGCCAGCGCCGCCGCGATCACCCAGGCGATGGCCGAGGACGGGCGGCGTGCCGCCCGCTGATCGGCGAAAATGGTCTTTACCGTCTCGGGATGCAGTTTGAGGCCCTGGTTGACCAGCATGGCATAGGTCTTCTCGGTCTCGGCCAGCAGGCGCGGCAGCCGCTCCAGCGAATTGACCATGCTGCCCACCGTGGCGCGGATGCGGGCTTCCGGTCCCAGGTTCTCGCGCATCCAGCCCTCGATCAGCGGCTGGGCCAACTGCCACATGTTGACGTTGGGATCGAGGATGCGTCCGACCCCTTCCGCCACCAGCATGCTTTTTTGCAACAGCAGCAGTTGCGGCTGGGTCTCCATGGCGAAGGTCTCGGTGATCTGGAACAGTTGGCCGAGCAGCTTGGCGATGGAAATTTCGTTGATGGGGCGGCCGAAGATCGGCTCGGCGATGGAGCGGCAGGCCTGGGTGAAGGCGTCCAGCGACTGGTCGGCGGGGACATAGCCGGCGGCGAAATGGATTTCAGCGACCTTGCGGTAGTCGGCCGACAGGAAACCCAGCAGCATCTCGCCCAGGAAGCGCCGGGTGCTCTGGTCGATGCGGCCCATGATGCCGAAATCCACTGCCACCAGATTGCCGTCGGCATCGACGAACAGATTGCCGGGGTGCATGTCGGCATGGAAGAAGCCGTCGCGGAACACCTGCTTGAACATGGCCTCGGCGGCCTTGCCCAGGATCGCCACCGGGTCGTGTCCCGCCGCCAGCAGGCGGTCGCGCTCGTCCACCGGAATGCCGCCGACCCGCTCCAGGGTCAGCAGTCGCCGGCCGGTACGCAACCAATCGACCTCGGGCACCTTAAGGACGTCGTCGCCACGAAGGTTTTCGGCGAATTCGGCGGCGGCGGCGGCCTCGAAGCGCAGATCCATCTCCAGGGTGACGGAATCCTCGAAGGTCTTGACCGTTTCCACCGGCTTCAGGCGGCGGATGCGCGGCAGGGCCAGTTCGGCCCATTCCGCCAGCCAGAACAGCAGGTCGATGTCGCGGCGGAACTTGGCCTCGACACCGGGGCGCAGCACCTTGACCGCGACCTCGCGGCCGTCGGTGGTGACGGCGAAGTGGACCTGGGCGATGGAGGCGGCGGCGACCTGGGTGTCGTCGAAGCTGGAATAGAAACCGTCCAGCGGCCCGCCCAGCTCTTCCTCGACGATCTGGCGCGCCTCGGCGGCGGGGAACGGCGGCAGCTTGTCTTGCAGGCCGGACAGGTCGGCGGCCATCTCCTCGCCCAGCAGGTCGGCGCGGGTGGACAGCGCCTGACCCAGCTTGATGAAGGACGGCCCCAGTTCGGTCAGCGCCTCGGCCAGGCGCTCGCCCGGTCGGCCATGGCCGACCGGCGGCTTGCCGCCGCGCAGCAGCGCCGAGCCGAAGCGGGCGATGGGCAGCGCCTCTTCGACCAGGAACAGGGCGTCGTGGCGGGCCAGGACCCGGGCGATGGTGAGCAGGCGATGAAGATTGCGGATCGACCGGATCATAGACGCCAGCCGGAATGGATGGCGGCGATCCCGGCCGACAGGTTCCGCACCGTCACCTGATCGAAGCCGCAATCGCGGATCATCGTCGCCAATTCCTCCTGCGGCGGGAATTTGCGGATGCTTTCGACCAGATACTGATAGGCGTCGCGGTTGCCGGTGACCATCTCGCCCACCTTGGGCAGCACCGAGAACGAGTAGGAATCGTAAAGCTGCTTCAGCCCCGGCACGATGACGTGGCTGAATTCCAGGCACATGAAGCGGCCGCCCGGCTTGAGCACGCGGAACGCCTCGGCGATGGCGCGGTCCCAATGGGTGACGTTCCGGAGGCAGAAGGCGATGGTATAGCGATCGACGCTGCCGTCGGGGATGGGCAGCGCCTCGGCGTTGCCGCAGACCCAGGTGATGCCGTCGGGGAGATTGCGGTCCAGCGCCCGGTCGCGGCCGACCGCCAGCATCTCGCGATTGATGTCGCACACCGTGACCGGTCCGCCGCCGCGCTTTTTCCAGCCGAAGGCGATGTCGCCGGTGCCGCCGCCGACGTCGAGCAAGGTCTGGCCGGGCTGGGGCCGCAGACCGTCGAGGAAGGCGGCCTTCCACAGGCGGTGGACGCCGACGCTCATCAGGTCGTTCATCAGGTCGTATTTCGACGCCACCGAGTCGAATACGCCCTTGACCAGCGATACCTTGTCGTTCTCGGCGACGGTGCGGAAGCCGAAATGGGTGGTGCCGGGGGAATGGGAGTCGTGCTCGGTGGTCATGGGGGCGCACCTTAGCCCGGATTTTTCGCACTGTCACGGCCACAACGGAGGAAAAGCGCCCATTCGACGCCTATCGCCGGCGGTTCGGCCACGCTATGCTGCGCGCCCCCGCCACCCTTCCGATCTTCGATGCTGCCTGATCCCGCCCAGCTGACCGGCTTTTACCAGACCTGTTTCGCCATGGCGGTGATGACCCTGGCCGGGCGGCTGGTCTTGGTCGGTCGCGGCGGTCCGGCGGCGCAGTTCTTTGCCGGGTGGGGGGCGTTGTGCCTCGCCCTGACCTTGTGGGGGGTTCTCACCCCGGCCTCGTTGCGCATTCCCGCCACGCTCTTCGCCCTGGCTGCGGCGGGTGGGCTGCTGATCCGGCGCGAAGGCGAATGGCGCGGCGATCTGGCCCAGGTGGGGCGCATGGCCGTCATCGCCTCGCCGCTGCTGCTGGTGATGGCCGATATTGCCCCGTCCCAGTCGGACGCGCTGGCGGTGATGCTGCCCAATTCCGCCTATATCCACGACTACGGCCACTTTCCCACCCAGGATGGCCCGTTGACCTTCACCGACGTGCCGGTGGCGCCCTACAACACCGAACTGGTCTCGCTGCTCGGCACCCTGGCCGGCGGTGGCTACACCGCCAACGGGCCGTCGCTGTTCACCATCTTGCTGCATCTTGCCGCCGGGCTGTTGCTGGCCGGGGTCGTGGCGGGCGAACGGCGGCCGGGATGGGCGGAGACGGCGTTGGGGCTGGCATTGGCTACCCTGCTCAATCCCGGTTTCGTGCCCAGGGTCAGCTTTTCCGGCTATGGCGAATCGCCGCTGGCCATCGGCTTGCTGTTCGTTGGCTGGCTGTCGCTGACGGCGATGGGCGACCTCGCCGCCGGGCGCCGGCCGCGTCTGCTGGCGCTGGGCCTGGCCCTGGCGGCGATGGTCAACGTCAAGCAGCAGGGAATCGGTCTGTTCGCCGCCTGGGTCGGCGGGGCGCTGGCGGTGGCGGCAAGCGACCCGCGCATCGGATGGCGCAGGGGAGGCCGCGCCGTCCTGGCCGCCGCCTTGCCGGCGGCCGCGCTGTATCTGGCGTGGCGAGGCTATGTGTTGACCCGGTTTCCCGCCGGCGAGCTGACGCCGCTGCCGCTGGCCCAGTGGGGCTGGGGCGAACTTCCCGTCATCTTGCGCGATACCGTCGTGGTGATGGTGCGCAAGCCCGTGCATTTCATCGGTGTCGTCTTGGTGCTGGCCCTGCTGGCGTGGCGGCCGCGCTGGCTGGGCGATACCGCCCGGCGGGCGCAGGTGCTGGCCGCCGCTGCCGCCGTGCTCTACAACGGCTACCTGCTGCTGACCTTCGTCGGCCATTTCAAGGCCGAGCATTCCTTTCATCGCTACAACACCCACCTGTCGCTGCTGGTGGTGCTGGCCCTGGTCCTGGCGGCGCGCGACGCCCTGGTCGCCCGTCCCGGACTTCTGGCCGGAAATCGCCGCCGGGTGGCGGGGGCCGTGGCCGTGGCGGTCATGCTGGCGGCGCCGCTGGCCGCCCGGCCGCTGCTGCGGTTCGATCTGGACATGCCGCAGCCGCTGTTGCGCCAGTTGGCGCGAAATCTTGCCGCCGAGATCGGGCCGGATGACAACGTCGCCCTGATTCTGCCCGGCGATAACGCCAGTGTCGGCGACGCCCTCGATTCGCTGCTGCGGTTCGAGGCGCCGCGGCGGCCGACCCTCGGCATCGGGGTGTTCGCCTCGGCCGGGCCGGAGATTTTCGCTCGGGCGTTGCGAGGCCGCTACCGGCTGGCACTGCTGTCATGCACCGATGCCGCTCCCGCGTTGGGGCTGCCGGCCAACGCGGCGGCACTGCTGGCGTGGTCCGAAGCCGGCGGTTGGGGCGCGGTCAAGGTATGGCCCTATCCGCCGGTACCGAAACGAACATGGTGGAACTGGACCGGCTTCATCGCCGGTGAACCGTTCTGCCTGAAATCGACGAGCCGATGACCGGCGGGGCTTACGCCGCCGGAGCCAAGCCGCCGGAAGCGGTGCCCGGCGATTGAGGGCCGACGAAACGAGTCGCGATGCGGACTCGCCGATATGAAGGAGTATCCATGCCCGAATTGCCCGAAGTCGAGACCGTCGCCCGTGGCCTCGCCCGGGTCTGGGAGGGGCGGCATTTCGCCGCCGTCGCCTGTCACCGCGCCGGGCTGCGCCAACCCTTCCCCAAGGATTTCGCCCGGCGCCTCACCGGCCGGCGGATCGAGGCGGTCGGGCGTCGGGCCAAGTATCTGGTGGTGCGTCTCGATGGCGGGCTGACGATGCTGGGCCATCTCGGCATGTCGGGGCGGATGGTGATCTCCGGGTTGCGCAATACGCCGCCGGGTCCCCACGATCATGTGGAGTTCGCCACCGACGACGGTACCCTGGTGACGCTGACCGACCCTCGCCGCTTCGGCCTGCTGACTCTGTGCGAAACCTCCGGGCTGGCGAATCATCCGCTGCTGGCGGGTGTCGGTCCCGAGCCGCTGGAGTCCGGTTTCGACGCCCAGGTTCTGGCCGCCGCCCTGGCGGGCAAGGCGACTCCGATCAAGGCGGCGCTGCTCGATCAGAAGGTGGTGGCGGGGTTGGGCAATATTTATGTCGCCGAAAGCCTGTTTCGCGCGGGCATCTCGCCGCTGCGGCCGGCCGGAGAGGTGACGCGGGCCGAGGCCGCCGCCCTGGTCGATGCCATCCGGGCGGTGCTGACCGAGGCCATCGCCGCCGGTGGTTCGTCGCTGCGCGACCATGTTCGTCCCGACGGCGAACTGGGCTATTTTCAGCACGGCTTCAAGGTCTATGGCCGCGCCGGCGAGCGTTGCCCCGATTGCCCCGGTGCTCCCCGCTGCGACGGCATCGTGCGGATCGTCCAGTCCGGACGCTCCACTTTCTATTGTGCAGAGCGGCAAAGGTAGTGGTATAGCGTTTGGCATGGTCCGTATTCGGCATTTCGTTACCGCTTTGGTGCTGACCCTGGCCGCCCTGCCGGCCTGGGCCGAGGGCTTTCTTGCCGCCTACGAGGATCTGCCGCTGGCGCCCGGCCTGACCGAGGTGGCGGGGGCGGGTGTTTCGTTCGACTCGCCGGCGGGCCGCATCGTCGAGGCCTATGGTCACGGTGCCGTCAAGGTTGCCGATATCCTGAAATTCTACGCCGCCACCCTGCCCCAGCTCGGCTGGACCCGCGAGAGCGATACCCGCTATCGCCGCGAGGCCGAGGTGTTGCGGCTTGACCCCGTCGCCGAGCGGCAGGGGCTGACCGTCCGTTTCACCGTTTCACCCGAATAGAAGGAAGGACAACAATGGCTTTCGAGAACATCTCCGTCGAGACCCGCGGCAACGTCGGCCTGATCGCGCTGAACCGGCCCCAGGCGATGAACGCGCTGTGCGCCGCCCTGATCGCCGAATTGGGCCAGGCGCTGGACGCCTTCGAGGCCGATGACGCCATCGGCGCCATCGTGCTGACCGGCTCGGACAAGGCGTTCGCCGCCGGTGCCGACATCAAGGAGATGGCGAGCCGGGGCTACATGGACGTCTACCTCAGCAACTTCATCACCAAGGGCTGGGAACAGATCACCAAGTGCCGCAAGCCCATCGTCGCGGCGGTGGCCGGCTTCGCCCTCGGCGGCGGCTGCGAGGTCGCCATGATGTGCGACTTCATCCTGGCCGGTGACAACGCCAAGTTCGGCCAGCCCGAGATCACCATCGGCACCATTCCCGGCGCCGGCGGTACCCAGCGCCTGACCCGCGCCGTCGGCAAGTCCAAGGCGATGGAAATGTGTCTGACCGGCCGGTTGATGGACGCCGTCGAGGCCGAGCGCGCCGGTCTGGTCAGCCGGATCGTCCCCGTGGCCGAACTGGTGGACGAGGCGGTCAAGGTGGCCGGCAAGATCGCCTCGCTGTCGCGTCCCATCGTCCAACTGTGCAAGGAGTCGGTCAACGCCGCCTTCGAGACCATGCTGGGCCAGGGCATCACCTTCGAGCGCAGGCTGTTCCACTCGACCTTCGCCACCGAGGACCAGAAGGAAGGCATGGCCGCCTTCGTCGAGAAGCGCAAGCCCGCCTTCAAGAACCGCTGAGTCCGTTGAATGGGGCCGGCGACGCGCCGGCCCCGATTCGGTGCTTGACGATCCCGGTGTGTGGACATATAAACGCGCCTTCGATTTTGCACCTCAGTTCCAAGGTTTCGATCACATGGCCCATCACAAGTCGGCTAAGAAGCGCATCCGCCAGACCGAGCGCCGCACCGAGGTCAACGGCGCCCGCGTCAGCCGCATCCGCACCTTCGTCAAGAAGGTGGAACTCGCCATCGCCGCCGGCGATTCCGTCGCCGCCAAGGCCGCCCTCAAGGACGCGGAGCCCCAGATGATGAAGGGGGTCCAGGCCGGCGTGCTGCACAAGAACACCGCGTCGCGCAAGGTTTCCCGCCTGTCCGCCCGCGTCAAGGACATGAAGCCGCTGGCCTAGGGCCCGCGCCGGTTTCAAGCGCCTCTGTGAAGGCCGCGCCCGCTGGACGCGGCCTTCATCGTTTTGAAACCCAGGCAGACTCGCGAGTCTCAAAACGCAAGCGAAAAATTTTGCGTGTTCGCGTTCCGATCACGTTGTCAGCGACGGGCTGCATCGGTAGAGTCGCGAACCTTGCCGATCGGGGACTGGGTTGCGGCAAGAAATCAATGCATATTTACATCAATTGTTCTTGATAGTGATCGCTTCTTCTGTGGCGCGGGTCACAGATTGTGTATGACTTTTTGTGATAACGGTGGGGTCTGTGTTTACAGACTTGTCGGCGAGGGAGTAGAACTCGTGGCGACGGCCTCTCGGAGGGGCGCCCACGGCGGCGCGAAGATCCGGGTGGCTGGCGGCGGGACCGGGGAACCGGTCGGGATGGGACTATCCGCTTGCTGCGACCCGGCCATAGGGAGGTCGGGGGCGCCCCTGTCGCGTCAAGACTTCCGTGACGGGTGCCGAGTGCGGCTGAAGGATTCGGGGATCAACGATGGCAAAGACTGAGTGGGATCGGGTCAAGGTCAGGCTGCGCGACGAGGTCGGAGACGCCGCGTACAAGTCCTGGCTGCGGCCGATCACCTTGCACGGCGTGGCCGATGGCGCCGCCCGGTTGGCGCTGCCGACCCGGTTCATGCGCGACTGGGTCGCCACCCATTACGCCGAGCGTATCCGCACCCTGTGGGGGGTGGAGAACCCCACGATTCGCAACGTGGAGATCGTGGTCGAGGCGGCCCGCGCCGTGGCGGCTGCCCCCGTCGCCCCGGGGGCGGTGCCCCCGCTTGCCGCCGCGCCGTCGCCGGCCGTTGCCGCCCGTGTTTCCGCCGCCGTCCAGACTCTGGCGGCCAACGGCGATGTGGACGAGCTTGGCGCCCAGCTCGACCCCCGTTTCACCTTCAAGAATTTCGTGGTGGGCAAGCCCAATGAATTCGCCTGGGCGGCCGCCCGGCGGGTCGCCGAGGCCGAGACGGCGTCGTTCAACCCGTTGTTCCTGTACGGCGGCGTCGGCCTGGGCAAGACCCACCTGATGCACGCCATCGCCCATCACATCCGCGAGCGCAACCCCGGCCGCAGCGTGCTCTACCTCTCGGCCGAGAAGTTCATGTACCGCTTCATCCGGGCGCTGCGGGGCCAGGACACCATGTCGTTCAAGGAGCAGTTCCGTTCGGTGGACGTGCTGATGATCGACGACGTCCAGTTCATCGCCGGCAAGGACGCCACCCAGGAAGAGTTCTTCCACACCTTCAACGCCCTGGTTGATCAGGGCCGCCAGATCGTCATCTCGTCGGACAAGTCGCCCAGCGACCTGGAAGGCATCGAGGAGCGGCTGCGGTCGCGCATGGCCTGCGGTCTGGTCGCCGACATTCATGCCACCACCTACGAGCTGCGCCTGGGGATTTTGCAATCCAAGGCCGAGCAGATGGGGGTGGTGGTGCCGCAGAAGGTGATGGAGTTCCTCGCCCACAAGATCGCGTCCAACGTCCGCGAACTGGAAGGCGCCCTGAACCGGGTGGTCGCCCACGCCCAGTTGGTCGGCCGCGCCATCACCCTGGAGACCACCCAGGAGGTGTTGCAGGACCTGCTGCGCGCCTCGGATCGCCGGATCACCATCGAGGAGATCCAGAAGCGGGTCGCCGAGCATTTCAACATCAAGCTGGCAGAGATGTCCTCGGCGCGGCGCTCGCGCCAGGTGGCGCGGCCGCGTCAGGTCGCCATGTATCTGGCCAAGCAGTTGACCTCGCGCTCGCTGCCCGAGATCGGCCGCAAGTTCGGCGGCCGCGATCACACCACCGTCATGCACGCGGTGAAGAAGGTCGAGGAACTGAAGGAAGGCGACCACAATTTCGCCGAGGATGTCGAGCTGCTGCGCCGCATGTTGCAGAGCTGAGGCGTCGGCCGCTTCGCCCCGAAATCGCTTGGGGTCTCGGACGCCTGTGATATACTGCCGGACCTGCCCCTGGGGAGCAGGCAGAGATCACTTCGGGTAGTCAGCAAAACCGCCATGAAACTGACCATCGAGCGCGCCGCGCTGTTGAAGTCGCTGGCCCACGTGCAAAGTGTCGTCGAGCGTCGCACCACCATTCCGATCCTGTCCAACGTCAAGCTTGAGGGCCGCTCCGGCGCCCTGTCGCTCAACGCTACCGACATGGATCTGGACATCATCGAGTCCGTCGCCGCCGATGTGTCGCGCCCCGGCGCCACCACCGCCCCGGCCCACACCTTCTACGAGATCGTGCGCAAGCTGCCCGAGGGCAGCCAGGTCGAGATCGAGGTGAGTGGCGACGATGGCCAGATGACGTTGCGCTCCGGCCGCTCGAAATTCTCGCTGGCCTGCCTGCCGGTCGAGGATTTTCCCGTGCTGTCGGGCGGTGATCTGCCGTTCTCGTTCTCGCTGTCGGCCACCGAGCTGAAGGCGCTGATCGACCGCACCCGCTTCGCCATCTCCACCGAGGAGACGCGCTACTACCTCAATGGCATCTATCTGCATGCCGCGGTTGGCGAGTCCGGCGACGTGTTGCGTGCCGTCGCCACCGATGGCCACCGGTTGGCGCGGGCCGAGGTCACCCTGCCCGAGGGCGCCGCCGGCATGCCCGGCGTCATCGTTCCGCGCAAGACCGTGGCCGAGGTGCGCAAGCTGATCGACGAGACCGACGGCGAGGTCACGGTGTCGCTGTCCGAGACCAAGCTTCGCTTCGCGTTCGGCGACGCCCAATTGACCTCCAAGCTGATCGACGGCACCTTCCCCGATTACGAGCGGGTGATTCCGGCCGACAACGACAAGCTGCTGGAAGTCGACTGCAAGAGCTTCGCCCAGGCGGTCGATCGCGTTTCCGCCATCTCGACCGAGAAGTCGCGTGCCATCAAGCTCAGTCTCGACAAGGGGGCGGTGACGCTGTCGGCGTCGAGTCCCGAGAACGGCAGCGCCGTCGAGGAGATCGAGGCCAGTTATACCTCCACCCCGCTGGAGATCGGCTTCAACTCCCGCTATCTGATGGACATCCTGGCTCAGGTCGAGGGCGAGTCCGCCCGCTTTGCCATGGCCGACGCCGCATCGCCGACGGTGGTGCGCGAGATTTCCGACGGTGGCGCCGTCTATGTGCTGATGCCGATGAGGGTGTGACGAGTCCGGACGGGCGGGCGGCGCGGCTGGCGGTTCGCCGTCTGTCCCTCAGTGATTTCCGCTGCTACGGCCGTCTCCGTCTCGATGTCGATTCCCGGCCGGTGGTGCTTACCGGCTCCAACGGTGCCGGTAAGACCAACCTGTTGGAGTCGCTGTCCTTTCTGGCTCCCGGCCGGGGCATGCGCCGCGCCACCCTGGCCGACGTCGCGCGTCACGGGCTGGAGGCCGGCGCTCCCTGGGCGGTCTCGGTGGTGTTGGAGGGCGGCGATGGCCGGATCGAAATCGGCACCGGCCGCGAGACCGGGGTCGAGCGCCGCGCGGTAAGAATTGATGGTCAGCCGGCCCGACCGGGCGATCTGGCCGGATATGTTTCGGCGCTGTGGCTGGTTCCGGCCATGGACCGCCTGTTCGGCGAGGGGGCCGGTGGCCGGCGGCGCTTTCTCGACCGGCTGGTGTTGGGACTCTCTCCCGGCCATGCCGCCCAGGCCACCGCCTATGAGCATGCCATGCGCGAGCGCACCCGGCTGCTGCGGGCGGGCGGGGCCGATGCCGACTGGTTGGCGGCGCTGGAAGATGGCATGGCCCGCCATGGCGTGGCGGTGGCCGCCGCCCGGCTGGAGGCGACCGCCCGACTCGATGCGGCCTGTCGCGCCGGACTGGGGCCGTTCCCGGCGGCGCGGCTGGCGGTGGTGGGCGAGGTGGAGGGCTGGCTGGCCGGGGGATCGGCGCCTGCCGAGGCGGAGGACAGGTTGCGGATGGCCCTTACGCGCGCGCGGGCGCGCGACGAGGCCGCCGGCGGTGCCACCATCGGGCCGCACCGCAGTGATCTGGCGGTGCGGCACGCCGCCAAGGACTTGGCTGTCGGGCAATGCTCGACCGGCGAGCAGAAGGCGGTACTGGTGGCGATCGTACTGGCTCAGGCCCGGTTGCAGACCGTGCTGGCCGGGCGGGCGCCGCTGCTGCTGCTGGACGAGGTGGTGGCGCATCTGGACGAGGTCCGCCGCGCCGCCTTGTTCGACGAGCTGTGCGCCCTGCCGGCGCAAAGCTGGATGACCGGAACCGACGAACTGCTGTTCGCCGGCTTCGGCGACAGGGCGCAGTTTTTCCGGGTCGCGGACGCCACCGTGACCCCAAGCGAGGTTGAGACGTGATGAGCACCGCCGAACCGCATGTTCCCGAGCTTACCGCCACCCAGGTCGCCGCCGAGAAATACGGCGCCGACGACATCAAGGTGCTGCGCGGCCTGGATGCGGTGCGCAAGCGCCCGGGGATGTATATCGGCGACACCGACGACGGCTCGGGCCTGCACCACATGGTCTACGAGGTGGTGGACAACGCCATCGACGAGGCTCTGGCCGGCTATGCCGACCGGGTCGAGGTCCAGCTCAACGGCGACGGGTCGTGCACCGTGCGCGACAACGGCCGCGGCATTCCCACCGACATCCACAAGGAGGAGGGGGTTTCCGCCGCCGAGGTCATCATGACCCAGTTGCATGCCGGCGGTAAGTTCGACCAGAACTCCTACAAGGTGTCGGGCGGATTGCACGGCGTTGGCGTCTCGGTGGTCAATGCCCTGTCGGAATTCCTCGATCTCAGGGTCTGGCGCGCCGGGCATGAACACACCATGCGCTTCCGCATGGGCGAGGCCGAGGCGCCGTTGCGCATCGTCGGCGAAAGTGGCGACAAGACCGGTACCGAGGTCACTTTCCTACCGTCCAGCATCATCTTCACCAAGACGGAATTCGACTTCACCACCCTGGAACACCGCCTGCGCGAGCTGGCCTTCCTCAATTCCGGGGTGCGGCTGCGGCTCAGCGACAAGCGCCACGCCGAGGAGCAGTTCTCCGAACTGCATTACGAGGGCGGCATCGAAGCCTTCGTCCACTACCTCGACCGTTCCAAGACGGCGCTGCATGCTCCGCCGATCGCCGTGGCAGGCGAGAAGGACGGCATGACCGTCGAGGTCGCCATGGAGTGGACCGACAGCTATCACGAGACCCAGCTCTGCTTCACCAACAACATCCCGCAGCGTGACGGCGGCACCCATCTGGCCGGCTTCCGCGCCGCGCTGACCCGCACCGTCAACAACTACGCCAACGAATCCGGCATCGCCAAGCGCGAGAAGGTGGCGCTGTCGGGTGACGACATGCGCGAGGGGCTGACCTGTGTGCTGTCGGTCAAGGTGCCCGACCCCAAGTTCAGCAGCCAGACCAAGGACAAGCTGGTATCGTCCGAGGTTCGCCCGGTGGTCGAGAACATCGTTGCCGAGAAGCTGGCGGAGTGGTTCGAGGAGCATCCCGGCGAGGCCCGCAAGATCGTCACCAAGGTGGTCGAGGCCGCCGCCGCCCGCGAGGCGGCCAGGAAGGCGCGCGAGCTGACCCGGCGCAAGGGCGTGCTCGACATCGCCACCCTGCCGGGCAAGCTGGCCGACTGTCAGGAACGCGATCCGGCGCTGTCGGAACTGTTCATCGTCGAGGGCGATTCCGCCGGCGGTTCCGCCAAGCAGGGCCGGTCGCGCCAGTATCAGGCGATCCTGCCTCTGCGCGGCAAGATCCTCAACGTCGAACGGGCCCGCTTCGACAAGATGCTGTCTTCGGCCGAGATCGGCACTCTGATCGCCGCGCTGGGCACCGGCATTGGTCGCGAGGATTTCGACGTCGGCAAGGCGCGCTATCACAAGATCATCATCATGACCGACGCCGACGTCGACGGCAGTCACATCCGTACCCTGCTGCTGACGTTCTTCTATCGCCAGATGCCCGAGCTGATCGAGAAGGGGTACCTCTACATCGCCCAGCCGCCGCTGTACCGCGCCAAGCGCGGCCAGAGCGAGGTCTATCTTAAGGATGACCGGGCGTTGGAAGAATACCTGATCGACGGGGGCCTGGCCGACGCGGTGCTGCGCCTGGCCGACGGCACCCGCATCGGCGGTGCCGATCTGCGGGCGCTGACCGAGCAGGCCCGCGCCGTCCGCAACCTGCTGGGACCGCTCACCCGCCGGGTGCCGACCAAGGTGGTGGAGCAGGCCGCCATTGCCGGTGCGCTGGATGGGGCTCTGCTGACCGATCCGGTCGCCGGTCCCGCCGCCGCCGTAGCGGTGGCCCAACGTCTCGACGCGCTGGAAAACCCGCTGGAACGTGGCTGGCGCGGCACCTGGACCGAGGGCGATGGTTTCGGTTTCAGCCGCACCCTGCGCGGCGTCACCGAGACCCATCACCTGGATTCCGCCATCATCCGCTCGGCCGAGGCGAGGCGGTTGCACGACCAGTCGGGGCGGCTGCGCGAAACCTTCGCCCTGGCCGCCACCCTGATCGCCAAGGAGCGCGAAACCACCCTGTCCGGACCTCTCGCCCTGGTCGGCGCGGTGATGGAGCAAGGCCGGCGCGGCATCGCCATCCAGCGCTACAAGGGCTTGGGCGAGATGAACCCGGAACAGCTGTGGGAAACCACCCTCGATCCCCAGGCGCGCTCGCTGCTGCAGGTCAGGGTCGCCCAGGCCGACGATGCCGAGCAGGTGTTCTCGACCCTGATGGGCGACGTGGTCGAGCCGCGCCGCGAGTTCATTCAGACCAATGCCCTCAAGGTCTCCAACCTGGACGTGTGAGCCATGAAGCGTATCGGAGTGGTGGGAGCGGGAGCCTGGGGCACGGCGCTGGCGTTGACGGCGCGGCGGGCCGGCCGTGATGTCGTGTTGTGGGCGCGCGAGGCTTCGGTGGTCGAGTCGGTCAACGCCGCCCACCTCAATCCCGAGTTCCTGCCCGGCGTCACCCTTGATCCCGCCATTCGCGCCACCGGAGATTTCGCCGACGTCGCCGACGCGGACGCGGTGCTTCTGGTGCCGCCGGCCCAGCACCTGCGTGTCTCGTGCCGGGCGTTGGCGCCGTATTGGCGGGCGGGCACCCCGGCGGTGATCTGCGCTAAGGGCATCGAGCTTGCCACTTGCGCCACCATGGCCGAGGCGGTGGCGGCCGAGCTGCCCGGCGCCGTCATCGCCGTGCTGTCCGGTCCCACCTTTGCCATTGAGGTGGCGCGCGGTCTGCCCACCGCCATCACCCTGGCCTGCGCCGATCCGGCTTTGGGCCGGAAGCTGGTCGAGGCGCTGGGCACCGCCAGTTTCCGGCCCTATCTATCCGACGACCTTGCCGGGGCGCAGATGGGCGGCGCCGTCAAGAACGTGCTGGCCATCGCCTGCGGTATCGTCGAGGGGCGCGGCCTGGGCGATAATGCCCGCGCCGCCCTGATCACCCGCGGTCTGGCCGAACTGACCCGGCTGGCGGTGGCCAAGGGCGGCCGTCCCGAGACCCTGATGGGATTGTCGGGGCTGGGCGATCTTATCCTGACCGCGTCTTCGACCCAGTCGCGCAACTACTCGCTGGGCTTCGCCCTGGGCCAGGGTCGGTCGCTGGCCGCCATCCTGGCCGAGCGTCATTCCGTCACCGAGGGCGTCCACACCGCCGGGGCGGTGATGGACCTTGCCGGCCGCCTGGGGGTCGAGATGCCGATCTGCGCCGGGGTCGATGCGGTGATCAACCGCGGTGTCGGTCTCGACGAGGCCATCGCCCGGTTGCTGTCGCGGCCGTTCCGTGCCGAGGGCATTTAGGGGTATAGTCGAGGCAACCGGCAAAAGGGGGAGCGGATGTCTTTCGGCAAGGCTGTCGCGGTGGGCACCATCGCCATCGTTCTCGCCGGTTGCGGCAATCCCACCGAGGGTGAGCTGTGGGGGAGCGGCGCCGGTGCCGTGGCGGGTGGCGGGATCGGTCGCGCCGTCGCCATCGGCACCCATTATCCGGTGGCGTTAACCGGTGCCGGCCTGATCGCCGGCGCGGCCCTGGGCTATGCCCTGGGCGAGTATGTCGATCCTCCCGCCCAGCGCATGTGGGCCGCCGCCACCGTCGCGGCGGCGGAAGCCGGCCGTCCGGGCGAGCCGGTAGCCTGGGAAACCCACGGCCACAAGGGCGCGGTGACCATGGTGGGGGAAGGCTGGACCGATGCCGGTGGCCGCCTCTGCCGCGCCTTGCGCCAGCAGGCGAGCCGGCTGAGCGAGTCCGATCCGCCGTTCGTTCGTGATGTTGTCGCCTGCCGCGCCGTTGACGGCACCTGGGAGGTGGCGGCGCCTCACAAGGACCCCGAGCCGCCAGCCCCCGAGAGTTGAACAAAAAATCGTTCCTCCTCAAAGGCTTGGCTTGACGCTGCCGGGAGGCTCCGGCATCCTTCAACCTGATCAACCCCCATCAAGAGGATTGCCCCCCATGACCAAGTCGGAGCTGATCGCCCGCCTGGCCGAGCGCAACCCCCACCTTTACCAGCGCGACGTCGAACGCATCGTCACCACGATCTTCGACGAGATCGCCGGTGCCCTGGCCCGTGGCGACCGGGTCGAGTTGCGTGGTTTCGGTGCTTTCTCGGTGAAGACGCGCGAGCCGCGCCAGGGACGCAACCCCCGCACCGGCGAGACCGTGTCGGTGGAGGGCAAGGCGATTCCCTTCTTCAAGACCGGCAAGCAGTTGCGTGAAAAGCTGAACGTCGGCGGCGGTTCGTGAGGTTCGCCGTCTGGCTGCTGGGTCTGCCGTTGGCGTTCCTGGTGGTGGTGTTCGCCGTCGCCAACCGCCAGGAAATCCACCTTGACCTGTGGCCGTTGCCGTTCGGCATCGACATTCCCGCCTATCTCGCCGTCCTGGGGCCGCTGGCGCTGGGGCTGGTGGGGGGCGCGCTGCCGGTCTGGCTGTCGTCGGCGGCCGTCCGCCTGCGCGCCAACCGTCTGGCCCGCCAGTTGAACGCGTCCCGGACCACGCCTCCGCCGTCCTGATCCGAAAAGCCCAGAGCCAGCCATGTCCGCCACCAATCCCGTCTTCGTCGCCCTCGACACCACCGAATCCGCTACCGCCGTTGCCTGGGCGCGCCGCCTCGACGGGTTGGTGGGAGGCATCAAGCTTGGCCTGGAATACTTCACCGCCAACGGCCCGGCCGGCGTGCGCGAGGTGTCGGGCCTGGGCATGCCGCTGTTCATCGATCTCAAGCTGCACGATATTCCCAATACCGTGGCCGCCGCCATGCGCGGCATCGCCCGTGTCGGCGCCGCCATCACCACCATCCACGCCTCGGGCGGGGCGGACATGATCCGCGCCGCCACCGATGCCGCCCGCGACGAGGCGGCCAAGGCCGGCGTGGCTGCGCCGGCGGTGGTGGCGGTCACCATACTGACCAGCCTGGATCAGGCCGGCGCCGCGGCGGTGGGCTTTGCCGGGCCGGTGCAAGATCAGGTTCGGCGCCTCGCCGCCCTGGCGCAGGAAAACGGCGCCGATGGCATCGTCTGCTCGCCGCTGGAAGTGGAGGCGGTGCGGGCTTTGTGCGGTCCCGGTTTCAAGTTGGTGGTTCCCGGCATTCGCCCGGCCTGGAGCGAGACCGGCGACCAGAAGCGGTTTCTGACCCCGGCCGAGGCCCGTGCCAAGGGCGCCGACGTGCTGGTGATCGGGCGGCCCATCATCGCCGCCGCCGACCCGGCCGAGGCCGCCCGCCGCATCAAGGCCGAACTGGGGCTCTAGCCATGACGGTCGAGGTCAAGATCTGCGGCATCACCGACGACGAGGCGATGGATGCCGCCGTCGAGGCCGGCGCCGATTACGTCGGGCTGGTGTTCTATCCCCCCAGCCCGCGCGCGGTGACGGCGGAACGCGCCGCCGAACTGGTCGAGTTCACCCCCGACGAGATCGTCAAGGTCGGGCTGTTCGTCGATGCCGACGATGCGTTGCTGGACTCGGTGCTGACCCGGGTGCGGCTGGACCTGTTGCAGTTGCACGGCGTCGAGACCCCCGAGCGGGTCGAGGCCATCCGTCTGGAATACGGTCTGCCGGTGATGAAGGTGATTTCGGTGGCCTCGCCGGCCGACCTTGCCGCCGCGGAACCGTTTCTGGCAGTGGCAGACCGGCTGCTGTTCGACGCCAAGCCGCCCAAGGGTGCCGTCCTGCCCGGCGGCAACGCCACCGCCTTCGACTGGACCATTCTCGCCGGTCGTAAGTGGGGGCTGCCGTGGATGCTGGCCGGCGGACTGACCGCCGCCAATGTCGCCGAGGCCATTCGCGTGTCCGGCGCCTCGGCGGTGGACGTGTCGTCGGGGGTGGAAAGCGCCCCCGGACTCAAGGACCCCGCCCGCATCCGCGCCTTCATCGAGGCGGTGCGGCGAGGCTAGAGTTTCCCGCATTTAAGCTGAATCGGAAAATCGGGAAACTCTTGAGCCGGAGCGGCGTTTGAGCCATGAAAAAGCGTAGCTTTTTCGTACAACCAGAATCCTAGAGAGGTTCAGCTTGAAGCTGAAGCTCTCTAGGCCGCCACCATCTCGGCGCCCATCACCCGGTTGCGGCCGGAATGCTTGGCGCGGTAGAGGGCGGCGTCGGCGGCGGCCACCAGATCCTCGGCGCTCTGGTCCGAGGACGGCACCACCGAGGCGGCACCGATGCTCAGCGTCACCCGGTCGGCGGTACGGCTGGCGCTGTGGGGTAGCGCCAAATCCATCACCGCCTCGCGGATGCGTTCCGCCACATGAATGGCGCCGTCCAAGTCGGTGGTGGGCATGATCACCACGAATTCCTCGCCACCGTAGCGCGCCGCCAGATCGGCGGGGCGGAACACCTGTTCGCCCAGGGCGGCGGCCACCGCCTTGAGGCAGGCATCACCCTTCTGGTGGCCGTAGGTGTCGTTGTAGAGCTTGAAATGATCGACATCGACCACCAGCAGCGACAGCGGCGTCTGCTCGCGCTGGGCATGCAGCCAGTCGGCGCCCAGCCGTTCGTCGAACGACCGCCGGTTGGCCAGTCCGGTCAGGCTGTCGCGCACCGCCAGGCTGTGCAGCGCCATCTGGGCCAGCTTTTGCTCGGTATTGTCGCGCAGCGTCTCGACCACCGCCATCAGGACGCCGTCCTCGTCATAGATGGGGCCGGCATCGATGGCGAGATACAGCCGCTTCTTGACTTGGGGCATGACGCACCAGTTTTCCGCCCTCAGGCCAAAGGCGCTTTCGCCCGGTTGGGAATGGCTGACATACAGCGCCCCGATCTGGTCGGTCTGCCCCAGCGCCAGCAGGTCGGCGAGGCAGTAGCGCGGCGAATCGTAGAACGCTCGCCAATGCTCGGTGGTTCCCAACAGTTCGGTGGCGGTGACGCCGGTCAACCGTTCACAGGCCTTGTTCCAGATGATCACCCGGCGCTCGGCATCCAGCACGAAGGTCGGCACCACCAGATGCTGCATCAGGCGCACGGCAAAGCTGTGCTCCTTGCTGGCAGGGCGTGACTTGGCCACCGCGAATATCCCCCCGAATTCTTGTGCCCCGGTCCATTGGCGGACCGGGTTGGCCCAACCTCCGGAGTGTGCCCTGATCCGGCAGGCTTTTCCACCCAATCAGTGACCGCCACCTCCGCTGGCGCTGGGGTGTCGCACCTTCTGCAACAGCGGCAGCAGCAGCAGGCCGAGCAGGAACACCGAGGCCATCATCATCAGCACGTCGGCGAAGGCCATGGTGGTGGCCTCGCGCCGGGTCATCCGCCACAGCAGGGTCAGCGCCGCCTGATCCGCCCCGCTTCCCAGCGTCGGTTCCAGCCGGGCGGCGAGACCTTCAAGCATGGCGGTCGCAGCCCCCCGCGCCGTCGTCAGATGCTCGGACAGCCGCAGCATGTGGGTGTCCAGCCGGTGGGTCAGCGCGGTGTTGATGGCAGCCAGACCGATGGCGCCGCCCAGGTTGCGCATCAGGTTGTAAAGGCCCGAGGCGTTCTGGACCTGTCCCGGCGGCAGATGGCCCAGCGCCACCGCGTTGATCGGTACGAAGCAGAACATCAGCGACAGCCCCCGCACCGCCTGGGGCAGAAACATCTCCCAATAGCCCCACTCCGAGGTCAGCGCGCTGTTCAGCCACAGGCCGCCGCCGAACAGCGCCAGACCGCTGCCCAGCATCCAGCGCAGATCCACGTGCTTGGCCAGGGTGCCCGCCAATGGCGCCGACAGCGCCTGGAACAGCCCGGTCACCATCATGGTGATGCCGATTTCCAATGCCGAATAGCCCCGCACCCGCCCAAGATACAGCGGCACCACATAGACCGAGCCGTAAAGGCCGGTGCCGATGATGAAGCTGTAAAGGCAGCCCACGGCGAAATTGCGGTCGGTGAACGCCTTGAGGTCCACCACCGGGTGTTCGGCGGTCAGTTCGCGCCAGATGAAGCCCAGCCCGGCCGCCGCCGAAATCAGCGACATGACGACGATGCGGCGGTCGTCGAACCAGTCGTCGCCGGGGCCTTCCTCCAGCACGTATTGCAGCGCCCCCAGGAAGGTCGCCACCAGGACGATGCCGGCGAGGTCGAAACCCTTCAGCATCTCCAGCCGGGGCTGTTCCTTGCGGCCGAAGGTGATCACCAGCGATGCCACCACGGCCCCGGGCGCCACGTTGATCAGGAACAGCCAGTGCCAGTTCCACGCCTCGGTCAGCCAGCCGCCGAGCGTCGGCCCCAGGGTCGGAGCCATGGTGGCCACCAATCCGATCACCACCGACAGCCCGGCCTGCTGCCGTGGCGGAAAGATCATGTAGACCGAGGCGAACACCGTGGGGATCATGGCGCCGCCGAGGAAGCCCTGGATCGCCCGGAAGACGATCATCGACTCGATGCTCCACGAGAAGGCGCAGGCCGCGCTGGCCACGGTGAAGGTCAGGCACGAGGCGAAGAACAGATAGCGGGTGGACACCACCCGGGCCAACCAGCCCGACAGCGGAATCATCACCACCTCGGCGATCAGGTACGAGGTCTGGACCCAACTGATTTCCTCGGCCGAAGCGGCGATGCCGGCCTGGATCTGGGCGATGGAACTGGCGACGATCTGGATGTCGAGGATCGCCATGAACATGCCCAGCACCATGGCCAGGAAGCCGATCCAGTCGCCCCGGCTGACGACGCGATCCTCGGGCCGGACCGCCGCCTCGCTCATCGGTTCTGCCCCTTGAACGCCGGGCGATCGTTCATCGCGGCGTTTCCCGGGTGTCCACCCGCACCACCACCGACAGGCCCGGCCGCAGCCGTCCGGCCAGCGGGTTGTCCTGCGCCACCCGGATGCGCACCGGGACGCGCTGGACCACCTTGGTGAAATTGCCGGTGGCGTTCTCGGGCGGCAGCAGGCTGAACTTGGCGCCCGATGCCGGGGCGAAGCTGTCCAGGCGGCCATCGATGGTCTGGCCGGGATAGGCATCCACCGCGATTTCGACCTTCTGGTCCGGCTTCATGCGGGTCAGTTGGGTTTCCTTGAAATTGGCATCGATCCACACCGAGGCCAGCGGTACCACCGCCAGCAATGTCTGTCCGGGCCGGACATACTGGCCGTCGCGCACCGCCCGGTTGCCGATCACGCCGTCCACCGGCGCGCGGATCACCGTGGCCTCAAGGTCGGTCTGGGCCAGGGCCAGGGCCGCCTTGGCCTGCTCCAACTGGGCCAGCGCCATGGTCCGTTCCGAGGCCAGTACCGCGATCTGGCGCCGCGCCGCCTGCAACTGGGCGCCCGATCCGGTCAGGCCGGCTTCGGCCTTGGCGGCGTCGGCCTTGGTGACGTCGAAGCGCTGGCGGCTGACGTAATCCTCGCGCACCAGCCGGGTGGTGCGTTCATGGTCGGCCTTGGCCCGCACCACCTCGGCCCGCGCCGCGACGATGGAGGCGCCCGACTGGGCGATCACCGAGTCCTGGACGGCGCGGCGTTCGTCGATCTGTTCCAGCTGCGCCAGCCGTGCCGCCACCTGGCCGCCGGCCTCGTCCACCTTGGCGCGGTAGTCGCGGTCATCGATGCGCAGCAGAATCTCGCCCTTGGCCACCGGGCGGTTGTCTTCGGCGCGCAGTTCGACCACGTAGCCGGCGACCTTGGGCAGCACGGCGGTGATGTCGCCATCGACATAGGCATCGTCGGTGCTTTCGATCCAGCGCCATTCCGAGAACCAGCGGCTGCCGGCCCATCCTCCGACCAGAAGGGCGGCGGTGGCAAGGGCGATGGCGATGGGCTTCTTCATGGCGATGTCGTCCAAAACTGAACTGAACGGTTCAGTTTGTACCGTGGCCGAGCCATGGGAGTCAACGGACCGCTTGGACGCGCATCGTTGTTCCGTGCGCAACAGTGTGGCGCATGATGGCGGGATTACCCTCCCGCTTCCGCCACCCTACCTTGATCGTGTAACCCAACCGACCCGAGGTCCGTCATGAGCATCGTCATTCGTCCCGCCCAAGCCCGCTTCCATGGCCAGCACGGCTGGCTGGAGTCGTTCCACACCTTCTCCTTCGCCGGGTTCTTCGATCCGGCCCACATGGGATTTCGCGCGCTCAGGGTGATCAACGACGACTGGATCGCGCCGGGCGCCGGCTTTGATACTCATCCTCATCGCGACATGGAAATCCTGACCTATGTTTTTGCCGGCGCGGTCGAGCATCGCGACAGCACCGGCGGCCACGGCATCGTCGGCCGGGGCGAGGTCCAGCGCATGACCGCCGGCACCGGGGTGCGCCACAGCGAGTTCAACGCCTCGGCCTCCGAGGAACTGCGGCTGTTGCAGATATGGATCCTGCCGGAAACATCAAGGCTGGAACCGGGGTACCAGCAGGCCCGTTTCGACGACGAGTCCAAGCGCGACCGCCTGCGGCTGATCGCGTCGCGGGACGGTCGGGACGGGTCGTTGACCATCCACCAGGATGCGGCGGTCCATGCCGCGCTGCTGTCCGAGGGGGCCAGCGTGTCGCATTTCCTGGCGCCGGGACGGGGGGCCTGGGTTCAGGTGGTGCGGGGCGAGGTCGATCTTGACGGCCATCGTCTGGCCGATGGTGACGGCGCCGCCGTCGAGGCGGTGGATCGCATCACCCTGACGGCGCGCCGGGAGACCGAGTTCCTACTGTTCGACCTGGGCTAGAATATCAGCTTGAAGCTGAAGCACTCTAAGGTACTACCTCAACGGTTCTTCCAGGAACTCCCGCACCGCCTGATAGAGCTGGCGGCGGTTGGTCTCGATCAGGGCGGCGTGAGTGGTTTCGCCGACCATGACGTAGCGTTTGAACGGGCTGTGGGTCAGCTGGTTGAACAGCTTCATGCCCATGGCGGGCGGCGCCTCGGCGTCCCATTCGCCCTGGATCACCAGCGCCGGCACCGAGATCCGCTCCGGATTCCATCGCGGCTTGCCCGAGGCCCAAAACCGCATGGTGTCCAGCACCACGCCGTTGGGGGCGCGCACGGTGCCGGGGACGGCGGGGTCAAGATCGCTGGCCAGCGTCGCGTTCATCCAGGCGGTGAACGTGGCTTTGGGCAGTACCGCCTCGCGCTTGGCTTCGGGCACCGCCTTCAGCCAGATGCCGCGGGCGTCGCGGGGATCGACCGAGCGCCAGGCGGGAACCCGGGCAAGATCGACATCCCCCGGCACCGGCCCGTCGCGCAGCCACTGCGGGGCGTAGAGCACCAGCCGCTCGACCCGTTCGGGGGTCTGGATGGCGAAGCTACCGGCGACGGTGGCGCCCCACGACCAGCCCACCAGCACCAGCTTCTGGGCATTGCGCCGCGACAAGATGAAATCCACCGCGTTGGTGACGTCCTCCACCGCCTGGGTGGTATCGACCACCGGCGGGTTGGCCTCGGCGGTTTGCTTCATTTCGGGCGGGCGGCCGGACTTGCCGTAGCCGCGGATGTCCAGGCAATAGACGTCGTAGCCCTTGGCCGCCATCCAGTCCATCCAGCTTTGGCCGTCCACCGCCATGTCGAACGAGGAATGGGCGGGGTACGAGGCGCCGTGGAGGAACAGTACGGTCTTGTCCGATTTGATGTCGTAAAGGGCTTCGGGATGCTTGTTGCGCAGGTAAAGTTCGATGTTGGGCTGCTTCGACGAGATCTTGAACTCCTCGGTCACCACCTCGGCCGCCGCCGGTCGGGCGATGCCCACCAGCGCTGCGATCACTATCGCCGCCAGCCGAAGACTTCCCTTCATCGAGCCACCCATGGGCCTATTCCTTTCCTTCGCTGGTGCCGGTGGGCAACCTTACGGTGACGGAGGTGCCTTCGCCCGGCCGGGACGCAAGTTCGATGCGACCGCCATGCAGTTCGACGAACCGTTCGACCAGGGTCAATCCGCCGAACAGCCGGCCGCGTTCGTCCTCGGTCTGTCCGGGACCGGAATCGGCGACCACGAAGGCCAGTTCGTCGGCTCGTCGCTCCGCCCGCACCGTGACCCGGCCGCCGGCGGGGGTGAGTTTGATGGCGGTGCCGATCAGGTTGAACAACACTTGGCGCAGCCGCCGCTCGTCGCCGACGATCCAACCGATATCGAGCGGGCAGTCGAAATCCAGCGACAGCTTGCGCTCGCGCACCCGTTCGCGCACCAGCCCCAGCACCGCCGACAGCATGGGATGGACATCGACGGTGTCCAGTTCCAGCGTCATCTGCCCGGCCTCGATGGCGGCGAGGTCGAGGATGTCCGAGATCAGCGCCTGCAATCCCTGCCCGGCCTCGGTGACGCCGCGGACGTATTCGTGCTGGCGCTTGTTGAGCTTGCCGAAGTACTCGGCGGTCAGCATCTCGGAAAAGCCGATGATGGTGGTCAGCGGCGTGCGGACCTCGGCCGAGACGTTGGCGATGAACTCGCTCTTCAGCAGGTCGGCTGCCGCCAGGGCCTCGTTGCGTTCGCGCAGCGCCTTTTCGACCCGGGCGGAATCGGTGACGTCCATCCAGGTCAGCAGCATGGCGCCGTCGGGCAGCGGCACCGAGGCGAAATCGACGATGGTGTCGTCGAACCGCTCCAACCGGCCCTGGCGGGCGACCCGGTCGTTGAACAGGGCGATCAGGGTTTCACGCACCGCCGGCCAGTCCGAGGCGCGGTCGGGGCGGCCCTCGAAGAACGGCCGGTGCGCCTCGACCAGTTCGGCCAGATGGGGTTCGCCGGCCAGACTGGCTTCGGGCAGCGCCCAGATGCGGGCATAGGCCGGGTTGTACAGCCGCAGCCGCCCATCGCCCCGGAACACCGCCGCGCCTTCGTGCAGATGGTCCAGGGTCTCGCGCTGCACCGCCAGGGCGGTGTTGAACGACCGCTCCAGCGCCAAGGTGTCGGTGACGTCCTCGTAGGTGAAGATCAGGCCGCCATAGGGGTGGGCCGAGATCACCCGGCGCAGCGTGCGGCCGTCGGGCAGATGCAGCAGGGTTTCGGCGGCGTCGATCAGCGAGATGAAGCGCTTCAGCTCGTCTTCCTTGTAGGCGCGGTAGTCGGCGACCTCGGGCAGCAGCCGCCGTTCGCGCAGCGCGTCGAGCACCGCGCCGTAGGTGGGCTGCGCCGACAGCCACTCGGCCTCCAGCCGCCACAGCCGGGTAAAGGCGGTGTTGAAGAAGGTCAGCCGCGTGTCGGTGGAGAAGATGGCGATGGCGGTGGCGAGATGCTCCAGCACCTCGGCATGGGCGGCGGCGTGGCGGGTCAGCTCGGTCTGCAGCTCCTCGACCCGGGTGAGGTCCATGGCGAAGCCGGCGGTCAGCAACCCGCCGTCGCCGGTGGCGAACGGCGCTTCGGTGATTTCGGTCAGGCGGCGCTGGCCGCCCAATACCAGATGGAACGATTCCGACCGGGGTTCTCCCGCTGCGCGCGCGCGCGCGGCCAGGGCACGGGCTTCGCGTACCGAGCCGTCGGACGCCAGCTCGATCTGTCCCGCCACCGCTCCCTGGGGCGAGGCGGCATCGACGGCGCGGGCATAGGCGCGGTTGACGTGGACCAGCGACAGATCGTCGTCACGTACCCACACCGGTACCGGCAGCACCCCCAACAGGCCGTCCAGCCGTTCGCGCTCGGCGGCAAGGCCGTCGATGCGGTCTTCCAGTTGGTCCAGTGCCGCCGCGCCCTCGCTGACGTCGTGCATCCACACCAGATCGGCCAGCACGTCGCCATCGGTCGAGGCGGCGCGCACCCCCACGGCGCGGACCCGCCGGCCACCGTCGCGCAAGCTCAGTTCCAGCTCGAAGCCCTGGCCCTCGGCGGCAAGGCGCTGCGCCGCCGTGTCCAGCCTGGCGGCGTCGCCGGCGGCGAAGGATTCCAGCACGTCCATGAAGGTTGATTCGGTGCCGGCGAACAGTCCCAGCAGCACCGCCAGCCGTCGCGAGCAGACCTCGCGTCCGCCCATCCAGGCGTAAAAGCCGTCGGGTGCCGCCAGCAGGCCCTGCATCAGCCGTTCAGCCTCGATCGCGGCGTCGGCGGCCCCCTGGGCCAGCGCCATCATGCGCCACCGTAACGCCGCCAGCACCACGATCGCCGGGCCCAGCACCAGCAGGGCGCCGATTCCCAGCGATAACGGATCGATCCAGCCGAGAACGGGCGTCAGGTCCGCCCCCATGTCCTACCTCTCCCCAAATCGGTTCCAAAGTGCCGGTCCGGCGGCGAAAAGACAAGCGGTGGTTGCCCGATCGGCGGTGGGCTGCTACACCTCGCGCGCTTAAACGGAGACAAACGATGCTGAAAAGCCTTTATGACTGGATGATGGCGAAAGCGGAACATCCGCAGGCCATCTGGTGGCTGGCGGCGGTGTCGTTCATCGAAAGCTCGTTCTTCCCCATCCCACCCGACGTGATGCTGATCCCCATGGTGATCGCGGCACCAAGCCGGTGGCTGCGCATCGCCGTGATCTGCACCATATCGTCGGTGATCGGCGGCTTCCTCGGCTACGCCATCGGCTATTTCCTGATAGACACCGTCGGCATGCAAATCCTTAACGCGTTCAAACTAGTAGAAGCTTACGGCCAGTTTAAGTGCTGGGCCGACAAGTGGGGCGTATGGGTGATCATCCTCAAGGGCTGGACCCCAATCCCTTACAAGTTGATCACGATCGCCGCCGGTGGCCTGAAGTTCGATCTATTGGCCTTCGCCTTTGCTTCGGTGATCGCACGGTCCATGCGGTTTTTTCTCGTTGCCGCATTGCTATGGCGGTATGGCGAGCAGATCCGTGCTTTTGTGGAACGACGCCTGAAATTGGTAACCACGCTGTTCGTCGTTGCCCTGGTCGGTGGATTCCTCGCCGTCAAGATGCTTAAAGGCAATGGCGGCGACGATTGCCCCGCCCCTGTTCCATCGACGGCAGACACGCAACCCATTGCTCGCTGAGGCATAACCTCCCCCTTCGTCACGGCCCGACTTGACCCACGGCTGTCCGGTTCAAATTCGGCCGACGACATGCACGGCACTGAAGCTATGTGCTTTCCCATCCGCCGGCTCGTGACCGACACGGAATTTTCATCACAGAGACACAGAGGCACAGAGAGAAAAAGATCGAATTCTTGTTCTCCGTGATGTCTCTGTGCCTGTGTGGTTCCTTCCCTACCGACTACCGAAATATCGTCGGTGCGGGGCAAGAAATTTAAACCGGACAGCCGTGGACGTATTTCGGCTATCCACGCCGATATGCGGGAACGACCCAGGAAACAATTTTCTCGACGGCGGGCGTGGATGCCCGTGACGAGCAAGAGCATGACGAAATAACGAAAAGCTTACCCTCGGTCGGGAAACATTCGCTTCAATCCCTCGGGCGAGGCGGCGCAGACGCCGCGTTCGGTGATCAGGCCGGTGATCAGCCGGGCCGGGGTGACGTCGAAGCCGTAGTTCACTGCCTGCGATCCGTCGGGAATCACCTGCACCTCGACCACGGTGCCGTCGGGACCCTTGCCGAAGATGTGGCTCTGTTCGCGGGGCGAACGCTGCTCGATGGGGATTTCACGCACCCCGTCGGCGACGGTCCAGTCGATGGTCGGGCTGGGCAGGCCGACATAGAACGGCACGCCGTTGTCATGGGCCGCCAGCGCCTTGAGATAGGTGCCGATCTTGTTGCAGACGTCGCCGTTGCGGGTGGTGCGGTCGGTGCCGACGATGCACAGATCCACCAGCCCGTGCTGCATCAGATGGCCGCCGGTGTTGTCGGCGATGACGGTGTGGGGCACGCCGTGCCAGTTCAATTCGCGCGCGGTCAGGCTGGCGCCCTGGTTGCGCGGCCGGGTCTCGTCCACCCAGACGTGGATGGGGATGCCGGCCTCGACCGCCTTGTACACCGGGGCCAGGGCGGTACCCCAGTCCACCGTCGCCAGCCAGCCGGCGTTGCAGTGGGTCAGCAGGTTGATGCGCTCGCCCTTGCGTCGGTGCAGATCGGCGATGATCGCCGCGCCGTGCTCGCCCAGGGCGGCGTTCATGGCGGCATCCTCGTCGCAGATGGCGGCGGCGCGCCCGTAGGCGGCCTCGACGCGCGCCGATACCGCCAGCGGCTTCAGGCAGGCCATCATCTCGTCCAACGCCCATTTCAGGTTGATGGCGGTGGGCCGGGTGGCGTGCAGGGTCTGGTAGGCGGCCGCCAGCGCGGCGTCGCCGGCGTCGGCGTTCGCCGCCAGGGCCATGCCGTAGGCGGCGGTGGCACCGATCAGCGGCGCGCCCCTGACCCACATGTCGCGGATGGCGGTGGCGGCATCGGTCAGCGAGCGGAGCGTGACGGTGACGAAATCGTGCGGCAGTCGGGTCTGATCGATGATCTCGACCCCACGCCCATCGGCGGCCGGCCAGATGGTGCGATAGGCGGTGCCGTTGATCCTCACTTCAGCACCCGCCCGGCCACGGCGTCGAGCCTTCCGACCACGGCGGGGTCGCGGACCTCGCCATGGGTGATGACGGCGTTGTCGAGCGCGGTGTGGCAGCCCTTGGCGCAAGGCGCGGAGCGGCCGGCGACCTTGGGCGCCACCGCCTTGACCAGGGCGCGGGCGCGGTCGGCGTTGGCCAGAAGCACACGCACGATGGCTTCCACCGTCACCGCGTCGTGGTCGGGATGCCAGCAATCGTAGTCGGTGACCATGGCGACGCTGGCGTAGCACATCTCGGCCTCGCGGGCCAATTTGGCCTCGGGCATGTTGGTCATGCCGATGACGTCGCAGCCCCACTGGCGATAGAGGTTGCTTTCGGCCTGGGTCGAGAACTGCGGACCTTCCATCACCAGATAGGTGCCGCCGCGCACGGCGATGATGCCGGCCTCGCGCGCCGCCTGCTCGACCAGATCGCCCAGCCGGCCGCACACCGGATGGGCCATGGAGACATGGGCGACCAGACCGGTGGAGAAGAAGCTCTTTTCCCGCGCGAAGGTGCGGTCGATGAACTGGTCGACGATGACGAAGGTGCCGGGGGGCAATTCCTCTTTCAGTGATCCCACCGCCGAGACCGAGAGGATTTCGGTGACGCCGGCCCGCTTCAGGGCGTCGATGTTGGCGCGGAAGTTCAGTTCCGACGGCGGGATGCGGTGGCCGCGGCCGTGGCGGGGCAGGAACACCAGCTTCTGGCCGTCCAGGTCGCCGAACAGGAACTCGTCCGAAGTCGGGCCGAACGGGCTTTCGACGCGGCGCCATTCCTTGTTGGTCAGCCCGTCGATGTCATAGACCCCCGAGCCGCCGATGATGCCCAGCACGGGGGTGGAATGTCCGTCCGCCATGATGCCGCCCTTGTCCTGATGGAGTGATGCTGCGGTGGTGTTAGGACAAAACCGGGGCGGATGCAATGGCGGGTGGAGTCCTACTTGTCCGGCCCGGCGAACAGGGTGGCGGTGCGCACGGTGCGGCCGTTGCCCTCCAGCACGAAGCTGATCGGCAGGGTCTTGCCGGAAAGGATGGCGGCCGGGGCGGTGACGTAAAGGCGAAACTCGCCGACGCTGTCGCGCGGCACCGCCAGATCGGCGCTGGCAACCCGGGCTTCGCCGCCGACCACGTCCAAGGTGGCGCCGTCCAGGCCTTCCAGGCGGAGGGTGAAGGCGCGGTCCTCGGCCTTCATGTTCAGCACCCTGACCTCATAGCCGTTGCGGATGCCGCCGTCGGACATCTGGACGAACAGCGGCGCTCGCTCGTGCAGGACGTTGAGGTCGATGTCGGGACGCGACACCAGGCGCACCAGCATGACGGTGCCGACCACGGCGATGATGCCGGCATAAAACAGTGTGCGCGGCCGGATGACGTGGAAACCGGTGGGCTTGCCCTGTCCGCGCGCCTCGATGTTGGCACTGGAATCATAGGAAATAAGTCCGCGCGGCAGGCCGAAGCGATCCATCACCGCGGCGCAGGCGTCGATGCACAGGGCGCAGCCGATACAGGCCAACTGGTTGCCGCCGCGAATGTCGATGCCGGTGGGGCAGGCCTGGACGCAGGCGCGACAATCGACGCAATGGCCGCGGCCCTCGAAGCTCTGGTCCTTGCGCGCGGTTCCGCGCGGCTCGCCGCGCCAACTCTCGTAGGTGACGATCAGCGAATGCTCGTCGAACATGGCCGACTGGAAGCGGGAATAGGGGCAGAGATAGACACAGACCCGCTCGCGGGCGTAGCCGGCCAGCAGGAAGCAGAAGCCGCCGATGACGAAGATGAAGACATAGGTCGCCAGCGGCGCGTTGCCGGCGAAGATGTCGCGCAGCCCCTCGAAGGCGTCGCCGAACCATAGGGTGAAGCAGATGCCGCAGGCGGCCGAGATTACCAGCCACAACAGGTTGACCAGCGCCAGCCGGGCGACCTTGCCGGCCGACAACGGCGCCCGCGCGAAGGCCAGACGCTTGGTCCGGCCGCCGATCACCAGGCGCTCGACCTGGACGAACAGGTCGGTATAGACCGTCTGCCAGCACAGGAAGCCGCACCAGACCCGCCCGGCCACCGCGCTCATCAGGAACAGGAAGATCGCCGCCATCAGCAGGATGCCGGTCAGGTAGTAGACCTCCTGCGGCCAGATTTCGATGAACAGGAAATAGGCCCGCCGGCCCGGCATGTCGATCAGGATGGCCTGGTCGGGCGCCCCCGGACCGCGATCCCAGCGCAGGAACGGCGCCAGATGCCACCACCCCAGGGTCGCGACCATCGCCCACCATTTCAGCGAACGAAAACGGCCGTGAACCGAGCGGGGATAGGCCTTGCCGGTTTCCATGTAAAGGGGAACCTCGCCCTTGTGCAGGGGAAGCACGGCGCCGGAAGCGCGATTGTCCATGGCCATCCTCGCTCTTATATTAGAGGAGAACTATATTCTGAACCAACCACGATGTCCCTGCAAAAACACGCATGCGTGGATTGCAGGCCGTATCCCTGCTGGTAGAGGTAGGCCCTGTATCCGATCGCTATCCGTAGTGGCCCGAAACGGAAGTCGAGTGCCGGGGCATTTCGTCGATCCTGGTCGCGCGGCAAATGGGGCCTCAAGTCGTTGGCGGACAAGGAATCCGATTGCGTCGCAGCGGTCGAATCGGATAATCTCTACCGTGTGCAAGAAAGTGCATTCCGGGGGAAGTATCCTCCGGATTTTCATTTAGTCCAGATAGGAGGGCAGAATGTCCACCTCGATCGCAGCCAGTTCCAGCCTCGCGTCTTCCGCATCGGACGTGGCGGTATCGGCGGCGCAGCCTTCTCATCACGAAGAAGCTGTCGCTCCGGTTCAGGCATCGGCTTCAGTTTCGGCTGACTCGCCCCATTTCACCAGTTCGGCAATCAAGGTCGACGGCGATACCGGCCTCGCCCTGTTGGTGGTTATCGACAACGATACCGGCAAGGAACTTGACCGCTATCCGTCGCGCAAGGCGGTCGCGGAATATTCGCGGCATCAGGCGGCGGAAACCGTCAAGGCCGCGCCCGTTGCCGACAGCGGCAAGAGTGCCGCGGTCGATGCCAAGGCTCCGCCGGCTCCGGTGGCGGCTGCGGCTCCGGTTGCCGCGACGCCGGCTCCGGTGCTGCTGGGTGATACGGGAACGTCGTCGTCGTCCGCCTCGTCGCGGGGGTGATGGCTGCCGGATGGCCCTGCCAAGCCATCCGGTCAGGTGTGGGATGATACCAAGGTCCGACCGGAAGGGAGGGCCTATTGGCGTTTGGTTCGCGATGGAACTTTGCCTCGTCGGTCAGTCGCCCAGGGCGTGACCCAGCCGGGCCATGGCGGATTCGTCGCCCGGCACCCCCAATCTCAAACGATCCGGCCGCCCGGCGAAGGCCCGCACCAGGATGCCGGCCCGCCCCAGACGGTGGTACAGCCGATCGGCCGCAGGGTGGCGGACCAGGGTGAACAGGGCGGTGCCGCCACAGATTTCCAACCCGTTGCGCTCCAGCAATTGCCGCAGTCGTCCGGTGGCCTCTTTCAGCCGCGCCGCCGTGGCCACGGCCCAGGCGTCGTCCGCCAGCGCAGCCGAACCAACCGCCAGTGCCGGCCCGGACACCGGCCATGGTCCCAGCATGGCGGCAAGGCGTTCCGCCATTGCCGGAACCGCCACGGCAAAGCCCAGGCGCAGCCCGGCCAGACCATAGAACTTTCCGAACGAGCGCAGGACCACCAGCCCCGGCCGTGACCGGGGGATAACCGAAATCTCGGGCTGGGTGTCGGCGAATGCCTCGTCCACCACCAGCAGCCCCCCGCGTGCCGCCAGGCTATCGGCGAGTGCCGCCAACCTTGCCGGGGCAAGCACGCTGCCGTCGGGATTGTTGGGATTGACCACCACCACGGCGGCGGCGTTGCCGACGGCGTCCGGGTCGCCGACCTCGGCCACGGCGTGTCCGGCGGCGGACCAGGCGCGGGCGTGCTCGCCATAGGTCGGTCCGATCACCGCCACCGGGCCGGGGGCGATCAGACGCGGCAGCAGTTGGATCAGCGCCTGGCTGCCGGGGGCGGCTACCACCCTGGCATCGGCGCCGACGCGCCAACGCCGCGCCGCCGCCGTCAGCAGCGCCTGATGCTCGCTGTTTCCGGGCAGGCGGCTCCAGGCGGCGGCGGCGATGGAGGGCAGCGGATAGGGCCAGGGGTTGACGCCGGTGGACAGGTCCAGCCAGCCTTGGGCCGGAACGCCCCAACGGGCCTCGGCGGCGGCGAGGTCGCCACCGTGAACGGGCAGCGCCAAGTCGACATCCTCGCCGGCGGGCGAGGGTGTCAGCGCCATCCCGACAGAACCTCTTCGGCGCTCTGTTCGGTGAACGGCCGGCGCAGGCGGACGCGCGCGCCTTCCATCATGATCGGCAGCAGGACGTCGACGATGCCGTCGTCGCCGACATGGACGAAGTCGCGGGCGCGGTGGTGGGGATGAAACGGCACCTCGGCCGGTTCCAGCACCGGCTCGAAGGTGCAGTTGGCGGGTTCCAGCACGGCGGTCCATTCCGCCAGGCTGCGGCTGGCGAACAGCGCTTCCATGTCGGCGATCAGGGCGGTCTGGGGCAGGGGTTCGTCGTGGCGATGAATCCATTCCGGGTGGCCGATGGCGGCGCAGAATGATTGCCAGAATTTGTCTTCCAGCGCGGCGATGGCGGCGAACCTGCCGTCCTTGGTGCGATAGATGCGGTAATGGGCGGCACCGCCGTTGATCAGGTCGGCCTCGCGCGCAGGCCCGCCCCAGCGCCGCCCGGCGGTCAGCACCCCGGACATCCACGACAGGGCGGCTTCCGCCAGGCTGACGTCGATGGTGGCGCCCTTGCCGGTGGCGCCGCGCCGCAGCAGTGCCGCCAGGATGGCGTTGACCGCCAGCATGGCGCCGGCATGGTCGGCCAGCGGCGGATAGGGCATCAGCGGCCGCTCGGCCGGGCCGGTGGCGGCCAGCATGCCGCTGGCGGCCAGATAGGTGACGTCGTGGCCGGCCCGGTCGGCGAACGGCCCGGTACCGCCATAGCCGGAGAGGCGGCAGGTCACCAGCCGCGGATTGAGTTCGGCCAACGCCGCCTCGCCGAATCCCAGGCGGCCGAGGACGCCGGGACGGAAGCCGTCCAGCAGCACGTCGGCACCACCGATCATGCGGGCGAACAGCCGCTTGCCCTCTTCGGTCTTGAGGTCGAGACCGACCACCGTCTTGTTGCGGTTGGCCAGCTTGTAGAATGGGGTGGTGCCGTCGGCGTCCACCGGTCCCATGGTGCGCATGGGGTCGCCGGCGGGGCCCTCGACCTTGATCACCTCGGCGCCGAGATCGCTCAGCCACAGCGTGGCAAGCGGACCGGGGATGTACATGGACAGGTCGAGAACGCGAAGGCCGGCAAGGCAATCGGCGAGCATCGGGGACTCCGTGATGGGGCCTGAATGGTCCGGTCAGATCACCGGCGCGCTTCGCCGGCGCCGATCCGTCCGGGTCTTGATTCGGGGGGAGGGCGGGACCGGCGACCCGTCGCCGCCGGCCACCGGGGCTATTTCTTGGCGCCTTCCAGCAACCCTTCGGAGATCTGGAGGTTGACGTTGATCAGGGTGTCGATGGTCTCGTTCGACATCGGCTGCTCCCCGGTCAGGGTGCGGTCGGCGACGAACTGGGCCAGACGGACCAGATTCTGCTTGGCCTGCTCCGTGATGGTGCAGCTTTCGGTGGACACAACGGTACGCAACGACACCCAGACGGTGAGGTTGTTTTCCAGCGCGGCGGTGAGGGCGCCGGGGTCGGCGCTGCCCTCGGCCCGGGACTGGTCGAGTTGAATGGCGGCCTGCGTGAGCTGGAAAGCCTGCTCTTCCGCAAGCGAGAGAGTGTTGGAATCAGACATCGGTCCTCCTCATGATTTCCTTCGGTCTGGGTCTTACCGATCACCTCGCGGCCACGGCCGGAAAAGGCCATCCGCGTAGTGCCGCTTTCCGGAAGAGTCCCTGGAAAACAGCCCGGTTGTCACCATTCCCGCAGACCAACGCCCCAACCGAGAGTACTGCCGATTCCGCCCCCGTTCAACATCTCCTTGCCTCTCTTCCTGCCCTCTCCGAATTGTGCCGGAAGGCACTTGATAATTACACCCATTCCAAATTAATCTTGGCGCCATCGATTGACCGGGCCAGCCCCCCCCACTCCGCTATCCCGGTCGTCGGTGGTCGCGCCGCCCCATCTCAGGGAGACGGACGGACCGCGGCGGTTTCGCGCCTTTCCCCCCAATGCGGGGTGCGAACCGTCGGAGGCGGCGAGAGGTAAAAACGCCCTCGCCGCCTCCTATCCTTCCTCGTGCTCCCGACGGCGATGGATGTTGAGGCCGATTTCATCCAGGAAGCTCTGTTCCTTCTTGTCGATTTCGCTCTGGATGCGGCGTTCCCGTTCGCGCTGGGTGATCTCGTAGGTTTTGAGTTCGTTGAACGCCACCGCCAGTTCCTCGCGGGCGCGCATGATTTCGGCCCGGACCAGTTCCAGCATGGCGAACAACTGCTGGCGCCGCCCCAGCCAGGCGCTGGCGAAGGCGCCATAGCCGAAGCCGAAGCCGGTGGCGTCCTCGGCGGCAATGCGCTGCTCTTCCTTGAGTTGTACTTCGGACTGCCGGATCCAGTCGAGAATCTCGTCCTCGCGCCCCTGCAACGCCACCAGCAGGCGCTGCTTTTCGTCCACGTTCCACTTGGACAGCCGCACGAGGGTCTTGATACCCTTGGCCATCGCGGTCAGGCGCGACCCATGCCGTCGCCGGAGAAGGCCATGCCGAGAATTTCGGCCAGCCGGGCGTAGCACTCGCGCAGGTCGGTGGCTTCACTCTTGAGCTGGCCGAGAAAGTCCTCCAATGGTCGGTAATAGGTGATGGCCTCGTCCACCGCCGGGTCGGTGCCGCGGCGATAGGCGCCCAGGCGGATCAGTTCGGCCATGTCCTCGTAGGTGGACAGCAGCGAGCGCGCCCGCCGGACCAGGGCGTTTTCTTCCTCGTTGTTGCAGGCGGGCATGGTTCGCGACACGCTGCGCAGCACGTTGATCGCCGGATAGCGGCCCCGGTCGGCGATGGCGCGGTCGAGCACGATGTGGCCGTCCAGGATGCCGCGTACCGCGTCGGCGATGGGTTCGTTGTGATCGTCGGCATCCACCAGCACGGTGAACAGCCCGGTGATGCTGCCTTTGCCCTGGCGGCCCGGCCCGGCGCGCTCCAGCAGTCGGGGCAGCTCGGCGAACACCGTGGGAGTGTAGCCCTTGGACGCCGGCGGTTCGCCCGCCGACAGCGAAATCTCGCGCTGGGCCATGGCGAAGCGTGTCACCGAATCCATCATGCACAGCACGTCGAGGCCCTGGTCGCGAAAGAACTCGGCGACCGCCAAGGTGACGTAGGCGGCCTGACGGCGCATCAGCGGGCTTTCATCCGAGGTCGAGACCACCACCACCGAACGCTTCATGCCTTCGGGGCCGAGATCGTCCTCGATGAATTCCCGCGCCTCGCGGCCGCGCTCGCCGATCAGTCCGATCACCGAGACGTCGGCCGAGGTGTTGCGCGCCATCATCGACAGCAGCGACGACTTGCCGACGCCCGATCCGGCGAAGATGCCCATGCGCTGGCCACGGCAGCAGGTGAGGAAGGCGTTGACCGCACGCACGCCCAGATCGATCTTGCCCGCCACCCGCGCCCGGGAATGGGCGGGTGGCGGCGGGCTGCGGATGGCGAAGGGGGCGTCCCCCGACGGCAGAGGTCCCAGCCCGTCCACCGGCTGGCCGAAGCCGTCGATGGTCCGGCCCAGCCACCCCCGGTCGGGATAGATCACCGGCTCGGATTCCTGCACCTCGGTGCGGCAGCCCAGGCCGATGCCCTCGATGGCCGAGAACGGCATCAGCAGGGCGCGGCCCTGGCGGAATCCCACCACCTCGCACACCACCTTGCGGCCGTCGCGGGCCACCACGTTGCAGCGGTCGCCGACCGACAGGGTGCGCTGGACGCCGCCGGCCTCCAGCAGCATGCCCTGGACGGCGGCGACCCGGCCGTAGACCTGGATGTTGGAAACCCGTTCGATGTCGTTGATCAGGTTGCGGACAAGGAATTTCAACGCCAACGCCCCTTCGCCGAATCTCTTGCCGCCTTGAACTGTCCAGGATAGCCCCGTATGGTTAACATATCGTGGAGACGGGGAAGCGGGGACAGGTTCTATGCGGGTTCTGGTGGTCGAGGACGACCCGATGACGTCCAGGGTGATCGAGACCATGCTCAAGGCCGAGAGCATGGTAGTGGATACCACCGCCCTGGGCGAGGACGGTCTGGAGATCGGCAAGCTCTATGATTACGACATCATTCTGCTCGACCTCATGCTGCCCGACATGGACGGTTACGAGGTGCTGCGCCGGTTGCGCTCGGCCCGGGTCGAGACGCCGGTGCTGATCCTGTCGGGCCTGACCGAGCCGGACAAGAAGATCAAGGGCCTGGGATCGGGCGCCGACGACTACCTGACCAAGCCGTTCGACCGGGGTGAACTGGTGGCCCGTATCCAGGCCATCGTGCGGCGTTCCAAGGGGCACGCCCAGTCGGTGATCGACACCGGCAAGCTCTCGGTCAATCTGGACGCCCGCACCGTCGCGGTGACCGGCGAGCCGCTGCACCTGACCGCCAAGGAATACGGCATCCTGGAACTGCTGTCCTTGCGCAAGGGTCAGACCCTGACCAAGGAACAGTTCCTCAACCACCTCTATGGCGGTATCGACGAGCCCGAGTTGAAGATCATCGATGTCTTCATCTGCAAGCTGCGGAAAAAGCTGGCCACCGCCACCGGCGGCGAATCCTACATCGAGACGGTGTGGGGGCGCGGCTATGTGCTGCGTGATCCCGATCTGCCCCACGGCGGTCATGCCTGAATCGGTCTTGTGCGCTTCACCAGCAGCCACCCACAAAATATAGTTTGATCCCCGAGTCGGCTTTTGTCAGAATCCCGCCTTCTCTGGGGATTCGGGATGGACCTGCAAAGACTCGCCAAGGTGATGGCCATGGCGGCTTCGGACAACGAGGCCGAGGCGTTGCACGCGCTGCGCACCGCCAACCGGCTGCTGAATTCGGCGGGGCTGGATTTCGTCGCCCTGGCGTCCCGGCTGGGCGGCGCCGAATCCTCGATCCGGATGGAGGATCTGGAAGACACCGTCTTCGACCTCCGGAACGAGATTCGCCATCTGCGCGCCGAAAACGAGCGGTTGCGCCAGGGGCCGGTCAATCTCGCCGCTGCCGCCCAGGATGCCGCCGGTGTCATCCGCCTTCGGGCCGAGTTGGACGAGGCGCGCGAAACCATCGCCGCCGAGCGGATGCGGGCGGAACGCGGCGTGGCGGTAGAGGCGTCGTTGCGCGCCGATCTTGCCCAGGCGCTTGACGTCGCCGACCGGCTGACCCGGCAGTTCGAGCCGCTCAGGAACCGCGCCGAACGGCTGGAGGCGGAGAACCGCCGCCTTTCCCTGGTGGCGGCGGCACTGAAGACCGAACTGGACGAGCGCATCGCCGACCAAAGCCATCCGCTGCCGCCCATCGTTCAGTCGCCGCCGCCGCTGCCGGCGCAGGCGGTGCCGATGGTCGTCCACAAGGCGTCCCATTCCCGCCGGGGCAAGGCGATGCCGGTCGGCCAGTACGCGCTGTTCCAGTAGCCGGTGCTGGACTTCCGGGCCTTCCGGCCCATATAACCCGGTCATGACCCAGACCACCGCCTGGCCTTTCCGCAAGATGCACGGGCTCGGGAACGACTTCGTCGTTTTCGACGCGCGGACGCGTGCCTTCGACCTGACGCCGGCGCGGGTGCGCGCCATCGCCGACCGCCGTACCGGGGTGGGCTGCGACCAGTTGGTGGTGATCGCGCCTCCCACCGGTAAGGTCGGCGACGCCCACATGCTGATCTACAATTGCGACGGTTCCGAGGTGGCGGCCTGCGGTAATGCCACCCGTTGCGTCGCTTGGCAGCTGATGACCGAGAGCGGCGGCGCTGGCGTGGTGATCGAGACTCGGGCCGGACTGCTGGACGCCGAGGCGCGCGGTCCCGGCATGGTGGCGGTGGACATGGGCCGTCCCCGCCTCGACTGGCGCGATATTCCGTTGGCCCAGGCCGGGGACACCCTGCATCTCGGCGTCCGGGTGGGTCCGCTGGAGGATCCGGTCGGTGTCAACATGGGCAATCCGCACGCGGTATTCTTCGTCGACAATGTCGATGCCATCGACCTCGCCACGGTTGGGCCGGTGCTGGAGCGCCACGCCCTGTTTCCCGAGCGCGCCAATATCGAGGTTGCCCAGGTGCTGCCGCCGCTGGACGCGGACATGGGTCGCATTCGCATGCGGGTGTGGGAGCGCGGCACCGGCATCACCATGGCCTGCGGCACCGGCGCCTGCGCCACCCTGGTGGCGGCGGCGCGGCGCGGCCTGTCGCCGCGCAAGGCCGAGGTGATCCTCGACGGCGGTTCGCTGACCATCGAATGGCTGGCCGACGACCATGTGCTGATGACCGGTCCGGTGGCCACCAGCTTTGTCGGCACGCTGGACCCGTCGCTTCTTCCATGACCACCCCTCCGACCATCCTGACCTTCGGCTGCCGGCTGAACGCCTACGAGTCGGAGGTGATGCGCGAGCACGCTCGCGCCATCGCCGACGGCACGCCGACGGTGATCGTCAACACCTGCGCCGTTACCGCCGAGGCCGAGCGTCAGGCCCGTCAGGCCATCCGCAAGGCGCGACGGCAGAATCCCGAGGCGCGCATCGTCGTCACCGGCTGCGCCGCCCAGGCCCACCCCGAGACCTTCGCCGCCATGCCCGAGGTCGATCAGATCCTGGGCAACGCCGAGAAGATGAAGCCCGAGACCTTCGCCGCGCCGCCGGCCGAACGCATCGTCGTCGGCGACATCATGACGGTGCGCGAAGTCGCCTCGCATCTGGTGTCGGGCTTCGAGGGGCGTGCCCGCGCCTTCGTCGAGGTGCAGCAGGGCTGCGACCACCGCTGCACCTTCTGCATCATTCCGTTCGGGCGCGGCCCCAACCGTTCGGTGCCCATGGGCCGGGTGGTCGAGCAGATCCGCGAGCTGGTGGCCTCGGGCTTCAACGAGGTGGTGCTGACCGGCGTCGATGTCACCGCCTATGGCGCCGACCTGCCGGGCAGGCCCGGCCTGGGGCAACTGGTGCGGCGGCTGCTGGCGGCGGTGCCGGAGCTGCCGCGCCTGCGGTTGTCGTCGCTGGATCCGGTCGAGGTCGATGCCGATTTGTTGGCCGCCATCGCCGCCGAGGAGCGGCTGATGCCCCACTTTCACCTGTCGGTCCAGGCCGGCGACGACACCATCCTGAAGCGCATGAAGCGGCGGCATCTGCGCGCCGACGTGCTGGCACTGGCGGCGGAAATCCGGCGGCGGCGGCCCGACGCGGCGTTGGGCGCCGACATCATCGCCGGCTTTCCCACCGAAGACGACGACATGTTCGCCCGCTCGCTGGATCTGGTGGACGAGGCGGGGCTTTCCCACCTGCACGTCTTTCCGTTCTCGGCCCGCCCCGGCACACCGGCGGCGCGCATGCCCAAGGTGCGGGGCGAGGTGATCAAGGCCCGCGCCGCTGTCTTGCGCGCCAGGGGCGAGGCGGCGTTGGCCGCCTTTCTCGCCGGCCGCATCGGCACCGAGACCCGCGTGCTGATCGAGCGCGACGGCTTCGGCCATTCGGAGCATTATCTGCCGGCGCGGGTGACGGCCTGCGACGCAGAGCCCGGAAGCATCCGGGTGGTTCGCGTTACCGGCGTCGAGGATGGCGCGCTGATCGCCGAGGAGAGGGCCTGAACCATGAGACTTTTCGGCTTCGGCAAACGCAAGACGGCGGAGGGGGAGCCCGAGGTCGGGGCGGCGGTGGAATCCGTTCCCACTTCCGAACCAGATCCCGTACCCGAGCCGGCGCCCGAAGCCGAATCGGTATCCGATGCCGAATCGGCAGAACGGGGCTGGATCGGCCGCCTCAAATCCGGTCTGACCAAGTCATCGTCGAAGCTGACCCAAGGCATCGGCGGCCTGTTCACCCGGCGCAAGCTCGATGACGAGGCGCTGGAGGAGCTGGAAGATCTGCTGATCACCGCCGATCTCGGCGTCGCCACCGCCGCCCAGGTCACCAAATACCTGGCCAAGACCCGCTTTGGCCAGGACGTCGGCGCCGACGAGATCAAGGCGACCCTGGCCGAGGAGATCACCCGGATTCTGGAGCCGGTGGCCAAGCCAATGGTGATCGATCCGGCACGCAAGCCGCATGTGGTGCTGGTGGTGGGCGTCAACGGCTCGGGCAAGACCACCACCATCGGCAAGCTGGCCAAGAACCACAAGGATGCCGGGCTACGGGTCACCCTGGCGGCCGGCGATACCTTTCGCGCCGCCGCCGTCGAGCAGTTGAAGGTCTGGGGTGAACGCAGCGGCTGTCCGGTGATCGCCCGCGACACCGGCGCCGACGCCGCCGGTCTGGCCTATGACGCCTTGACCGAATCGCGCGGGCGTGGCGACGACCTGCTGTTCATCGACACCGCCGGCCGGCTGCAGAACCGCACCGACCTGATGGCCGAGCTGTCCAAGATCGTGCGCTCGATCAAGAAGGTGGACGAAACCGCGCCGCATGCCGTGTTGCTGGTGCTTGATGCCACCGTCGGCCAGAACGCCCATTCCCAGGTCGAGATCTTCCGTGACATGGTCGCCGTCACCGGTCTGGTGCTGACCAAGCTGGACGGCACCGCGCGGGGCGGCGTGCTGGTGTCGCTGGCCGAGAAGTTCGGCCTGCCGGTCCATGCCATCGGCGTCGGCGAGCAGGCCGGCGACCTGCGCCCGTTCGAGGCCGAGACCTTCGCCCGCTCGCTGGTCGGGCTGGAGTAGGGCTACCGCGTCGCCCGGTCCAGCAGGTAGGCGATCCCCCGGTAAGGCACGCCGGCATGGTCGGCCAGACCGATTTCGCAGGTGCGGTTCGACGAGTATCCCGCCTCGCAACCCGCCGGCACCTGGGGGGACAGCCCCTTCAGCGCGTGGTCGTTGAGTTCGGGGGTGGTGAAGCCCTTGTCGCCGGCAAAGCCGCAGCAGACGATGCCGTCGGGGGTGGTGACGCTGGCGGCGCAGGCCTTGGCCAAGCCGGCCATCTTGCCGTCCAGTCCCATCTTGCGGGCGCCGCAATTGAGGTGGAGCAGCACCGGCTCGGTCTGCTTGCGCGGCGTCAGCCGGGGCAGGACGGCGTCGTGGAGGAATTCCACCGAATCCAGCACCGGCAGGCGGTCGCCAAGGAAGGTGCGCATTCGCCAGGTGCAGGTCGAGGCGTCCATGACGATGGGCAGCCGACCGTTGTCACTGGCCTTGGCCAACGCCGCTTCCAGCTCGGCGGCCTTGGCGTCGGCGGTGGCCTGCAATCCCTTGCTCTCGAACGCCTGACCACAGCACAGGCCGTCGAGGCCTTCGGGATAGATCACGGCAAAGCCGGCCCGCGCCAGCAGCCGTGTCATCACCGTCGGCAGCGATTCGGCTTCGGGGTCGCCAACCGCCGGCCCCATGGCCCGCGCGGCGCAGGTGGGGAAATAGACTACCCGATCGCCTCCGGCCGTGGCGGCAGCCGCCTCGAACGCGGCGGCCGAGGGCAGTGCCTTGCCGATTTGCGGCACCCGTCCGCCGGTGATCCGCCGCGCCGCCCCGGCCAGCGCCGCGGTGGTGCCCGGTCCCGCCGCCTTGCTGACCAGCGCCGCCAGTCCCAGTCCGAACCGGGTGGCGGCCATGGCGCCGCCGTAATGCCTGGCCGCCCAATCGCCCACCGCGCGTGCCATCGGCCCGCGCCGACGACCGCGCAGCAGCTTTATCAGCTTGCCGGTCTCGATTCCCACCGGGCAGGCGGTGGCGCATAGGCCGCAGGCGGCGCAGGTGTCGATGCCCTGATAGTCGTACTGTGCGCGCAATTCGGTCGCCGCCTCGCCTCCCGCCGCCCGGCGCGAGATTTCCCGCCACGAGGTGATGCGCTGGCGGGGCGACAGGGTCAGGCCGTGGCTGGGACACATGCGTTCGCAGAAGCCGCATTCGATGCAGGTATCGACCAGGGTGTCGGCGGCCGGCAGCGGCTTGAGGTTTTCCAGATGGGCCTTGGGGTTGGTGTCGAGCAGCACGCCGGGATTGAGCAGGTTGCGGGGATCGAGCAAACGCTTGATCTCCCACATCAGCCGGGTGGCGTCGTGGCCCCATTCCATCTCGACGAACGGCGCCATGTTGCGGCCGGTGCCGTGTTCCGCCTTGAGGCTGCCGTCGTATTTCCTCACCACCAGCTCGCACACCTCGTCCATGAAGCGGGCGTAGCGCTCGACCTCGGCCTTGATGCCGAAATCCTGGGTGAAGACGAAGTGCAGGTTGCCGTCCAGGGCATGGCCGAAGATGATGGCCTCGTGATAGCCATGCTTGCGGCAAAGCAGTTCCAGATCGACGGTGGCGTCGGCCAGAGCGGCGATGGGAAAGGCGACGTCCTCGATGATGACGGTGGTGCCCACCGGCCGCACCGCGCCCACCGCCGGGAACAGGCCCTTCCTGATCTTCCACAGCTTGCCGTATTCGGCGGCGTCGGTGGTGAAGGCGGGCGGGGCCAGGGTGGTAACACCGGCAACCACCTGATTGATGGCGGCGATGTTGGCGTCCAAGGCCGCCGCGCTCTCGCCCCGGGTCTCCACCAGCAGGGCGGTGACGCCCTCGGCGAGGCCGCGGATTTCACCCGGCATGCCGGGCTTGTCCTCGACCGAACGCAACGAGGCGCGGTCCATCAGCTCGACCGCCGAAACCGGCGCCGATTTCAGCAGCGCCACCGTGCGGCAGGCTTCGGCGATATCGGGGAACAGCAGCAGGGCGCTGGCCTTGTCGGCATGTTCGGGTACGGTGCGGTAAGTGATTTCGGCGATGAAGCCCAGGGTGCCTTCCGAGCCGATCATCAGATGCTGGAGGATGTCCAGCGGATCGACGAAGTCCACCAGGGCGTTGAGGCTGTAGCCGGTGGTGTTCTTGATGGCGAACTTGCGGCGGATACGTTCGCGCAGGATGTCATCGCCCCGTACCCGGCGGCCCATGGCGTCGAGGGTGGACAACAGCCCGGCATGCGAGGCGCGGAACGCGGCGACGCTGGCGGCATCGCCGGTATCGACCAGGGTGCCGTCGGCCAGCACCAGCCGCATCGAGGTCAGCGTCTGGTAGGAATTGTCGGCGGTGCCGCAACACATGCCGCTGGCGTTGTTGGCGGCGATACCGCCGATCTTGCAGGAATCGATGCTGGCCGGGTCGGGACCGATCTTGCGGGCGAAGGCGGCGAGCCGGCGGTTGGCCTCGGCGCCGATGACGCCGGGTTGCAGGCGGATGGCGTCGCCGCCCTGTTCGACCGTCGCCTTGTTCCAGCCGCCGCCCAGGATCATCAACACCGAGTCGCTGACCGCCTGGCCCGACAGCGAGGTGCCGGCGGCGCGGAAGGTGACGGGGGCGCCATGGCGGCGGCAGGCGGCCAGCAGGCCCACCACCTCGGTCTCGTCGGCGACCTGGGCCACCACCTGGGGAACCAGGCGGTAGAAACTGGCGTCGGTGCCGTAGGCCAAACGGCGCAGCGGATCGGTGATCAGCCGCTCGGCCGGCATGACGCCGACCAGATCACGGATCAGGGCGGGATAGTCGACATGTGACATGGGGGCTACTCCCGTCCGATCACCAGGACGATCAATTCCTTGGGGCCATGGACGCCGTAGGCCAGCGTCTGCTCGATGTCGGCGGTCTTGCTGGGGCCGGACACCAGGATCGCGTTGGTCGGCATGCCGCCGGCCCAGCCCTGGGCCGCCATGGTCGCGGCCAGACTGTCGGTGATGGTGTCTTCTTCCACCAGCACGACATGGATGGGCGGCAGCAGGCTCATCAGCCGGGGCTCGTCGGCGTCGGGCCACAGCACCAGCGCGCCGGTCTGGGCGATGCCGCCACGGGCGGTGGTCACCGCCGCTTCCGCGTCGTGAACCAGCACCGATTTCATCTCTTCGATGCCACGGTCATAGGGCAGCAGCCGGGGCGCGGCGGCGCCGGCCCAGTCGGCGGCCAGTTGCTTGCCGGTGGCGGTGCCGGGGGCATAGAGCATCGCCGACACCCCCTTGTCCGCCAGGATGCGGCGCAGGAGCGAAGGCCAGTCGGCCCGCGTCACCTCGTGAACATCGGCGTGCGAGGCTTCCAGCATCTTGCGGAACTTGTCCTTGCGGCCGTCGCCATAGCTGGGCGGCGACCAGTCGGGACGCTCGGGCAGGGGCCGCGCGGGGGCGGCGCGGAGGCGCGACAGGATGCGGGATTTGGCATCACTCATCGGAGAACCCCTTCTCACGGGCCAGTTGATGAAGGCTCTTGGCGGCGAATTTCGGCTTGGTCCGCACGCTGGTCCACTGCTTCAGCATGGGCAGCGAGTCCGGCATCAGGTTGCCGACCAGTCCCATGGCCCAGGTGGCGAGGCCATAGACCAGCGGCGAGGCGTACATGGTCTTCCAGCCGGCCCAGCCCAGGGTTTCGGCGGCGGAACGGCCGCTGCCGCCGCCCTTGACCCCGGCGGTGGCCGACGGTCGCACCGCCTCGGTGCGCAGCCGCACCAAGATGTCGGGAATGGGGATCTCCACCGGGCAGACGTCGGCGCAGGCGCGGCATAGCGTCGAGGCGTGCGGCTGGTCGCCGGCGCAGTCGAGGCCCTCGATCTGCGGCGTCAGGATCTTTCCGATCGGGCCGGGATAGGTGAAGGTATAGGTGTGACCACCCACCCGGGTATAGACCGGGCAGTGGTTCATGCAGGCGGCGCAGCGGATGCAGCGCAGGGTGTCGCCCAGTTCGGTGTCGCCGTAGACCCGCGACCGGCCGCTGTCCAGCAGCACCAGATGTACCGCCTGGGGGCCGTCCTTCTCGCCCGGCTTGCGGGGCGAACTGATCATGTTGACATAGGTGGTGATGGGCTGGCCGGTGGCCGAGCGCGGCAGCAGCGACAGCAGCGGCGCCACGTCGTCGAGTTTTTCCAGCACCTTCTCGATGCCGGTCACCGCGATGTGCAGCGGCGGCAGGGTGGTGGACAGCCGGCCGTTGCCCTCGTTCTCGATCAGCACCAGGGTACCGGTCTCGGCGATGGCGAAGTTGACACCGGAAATGCCTGCGTCGGCATCGGCGAAGCAGCCCCGCAACGCCTTGCGCGCGGCGGCGGTCAGTTCGTCGACATTTTCGGTGTAGACTTGGCCCTCGATCTTCTCGGCGAACAGCTCGGCGATCTCGCCCTTGTTCTTGTGGATGCAGGGCATGACGATGTGGCTCGGCGCCTCGCCGGCCAACTGGATGATGTATTCGCCCAGGTCGGATTCCACCGCGGTGATGCCGTGGGCCTCAAGATGGGCGTTGAGGTGCATCTCCTCGGTGACCATGGACTTGCCCTTGATCACCCGTTTCGCCCCGGCCTTCATCAGGATGCCGAGAACGATGGCGTTGGCCTCCTCGGTGGTTTCCGCCCAATGGACCTGGATGCCGTTGGCGGTGCAGCGGGCGTCGAGTTGCTCCAGCAGCTCGGGCAGCCGGGCCAGGGCGCGGGCGCGATTGGCGGCGCCGCGGGCGCGCAAGGATTTCCACTCGTCGGGATCGGCGAACTGGATGGCGCGCTTGGCCATCAGCCCGTCCATGGCGCGGCGGAAATTGGCCCGCAGCTTGGGATCGTTGAGGGCGACGTGGGCCTTGCCCCCGAAATCCGATTTCTTGGCTTCAGCGGCCATGGCAGCGCTCCAGCAGGAATTCGGCGATGTGGCGGGGGCGCAAGCGCTTGGCCGCCTTCTCGATGGCGCCGCCGATGTTCATCAGGCAGCCGCAATCACCGGATACCACCTGGGTGGCGCCGGTCGCCTCGATCGAAGCGACCTTGTCGGTGACCATGGCGGCCGAAATTTCCGGCTGCTTGACCGAAAAGGTGCCGCCGAAGCCGCAGCATTCCGCCTCGCGCGGGTTCTCGACCAAGGTGACGTTGGTCAACTGGCGCAGCAGCGCCTTGGGCTGGTCCACCACCCCCATCTCGCGTTGGGAATGGCACGAGCCGTGCCAGGTGATGGTTACCGGTTCGCCCCGGTCCACCAGCCGGACGTCCAGCACCTCGACCAGGAATTGGGTCAGCTCGAACACCCGTTTCGAGAACGCCACCGCCCTGGCGTGATCGGGATCGCCCTCGAACAGCTCGGGATAATGAGTCTTCATCATCCCGGCGCACGATCCCGACGGCACCACGATGGGCCAATCGCCGGGGAAGGCGTCAAGCTGAAGGCGGGCGACGGCGCGGGCCTCGTCCTGGTAGCCGTTATTACGAGCCGGCTGGCCGCAACAGGTCTGCTTTTGCGGGAACACCACCTTGAGGCCTTCGCGCCGCAACAGCTCCATCCCCGCCATGCCGGCATCGGGATAGAACAGGTCGATCAGGCAGGTGCCGAAGAAGTAGACGGAGTGCGGCCGCTGGGGTCGGGGGGAGTCGGTCATGGGCGTTCCATCGGACTTGGCCGGAACCGAGCGCCGGCGAGTTAATGGTTAGTCATATTTACCCGATAAGTAAAGTGGTAAAATTTATTGTCCAGCCGATTCGCTGCGGTCGCCGGTTGGCCGCGGTCGCCCGGTGAGGTCGGACCCGGCCCGCCGCCGCAGGGCGACCTCGCGCCGCACGTCGGCGTGCTGCGCCTCGCGCAGCGCTTCCTCGGTGGACCAGATATGGGCCTCGGCCATGCTGCGTGCCGCCTCGGGGTTGCCGGCGGCGATGGCGTGCCAGATCGCCTGATGCTGGCGGCGGAAGCCGTCGCGCACACCCTTGCGCCGATAAAGGTCGGCGCGGTCATAGAACACGCCGCCCCGCAGCATCTCGAACACCCGGCGCATGACCTGGGCCATCACCTCGTTATGGGCGGCATCGTAGATGGCCAGGTGGAACTCGGCGTCGGCCAGTGCCTCCTTTTCGGGATCGTCGCCGTCATGGGCCCTTTCCAGGGTTTCGACGCAGGCCTTGAGGCGGGCGAGATCCTGTTCGGTCGCCCGTTCGGCGGCCAGCGCGGCGGCGTTGCCCGCCATCAGCCGGCGGAACTCGAAATAGTCGAAGACGGTCTCCGGGTGGGCTTGAAGCAGCCGCGCCAGGGGGTCGACGGCCGGTTCGGCTCCGGCCTTGCCGTTTGATCTGGTCATGACCATAACAATAAGGCTGGAAATGGCGCCTTCCAACCCCGGAAAACGCGGGGTGGCGATTTTCCCATTTACATCTATGGCCAAACGGAGTTATCCACTCTGGCGGCATGGTATAAAGTTTTTACCACAATCAGCGACGCCGGCATCCAAGGGGTGCTCCGTCAGGACTCTAGGGAGGTAATATGCAACCTTGGATGCAGGTCTATGACCCGGCCGGAAATCTGTGGCTATCGTCACTGATCGCCGCCATTCCCATCATCTTCTTTTTCGTCGCCCTGGCGCTGCTGCGCATGAAGGGCCACGTCGCCGGCACCATCACGGTGTTGCTGGCCATGGCGGTGGGAGTGCTGTTCTATCACATGCCGGTGGCGGCGGCGGTGATGTCGGTGGTTCAGGGCTTCTTCTTCGGCCTGTGGCCCATCGCCTGGATCATCGTCGCGGCGGTGTTCCTCTATAAGGTCACCGTCAAGACCGGACAGTTCGAGATCATCCGTTCGTCGGTGGTGGCGATCACCGCCGACCAGCGTTTACAGATGCTGATGATCGGCTTCTCGTTCGGTGCCTTCCTGGAAGGCGCGGCGGGCTTCGGCGCGCCGGTGGCGATCACCGCCGCCCTGTTGGTGGGATTGGGCTTCAACCCGCTCTACGCCGCCGGCCTCTGCCTGATCGCCAACACCGCCCCGGTGGCCTTCGGCGCCATGGGCATTCCGATCATCGTCGCCGGTCAGGTGTCGGGGCTGGACCCCTTCAAGATCGGCGCCATGGCCGGTCGCCAGCTGCCGCTGCTGTCGGTGGCGGTGCCGTTCTGGATCATCTTCATCATGGACGGGACCAAGGGCATCCGCGAGACCTGGCCGGCCATCCTGGTGGCGGGCGTCAGCTTCGCCGTCGGCCAGTACTTCACGTCCAACTTCATCGGTCCCGAGCTGCCCGACGTCACCTCGGCGCTGATCAGCCTGGCCTGCATCACCGTCTTCCTGAAGTTCTGGAAGCCGAAGAACGTTTTCCGCTTCAAGGCCGAGGGCCAGGAGGAGAAGCACTCCCACGATTACACCTTCGGCCAGGTGATTCGGGCGTGGTCGCCCTTCCTGATCCTGACCGTCATGGTCAGCCTGTGGAGCCTGAAGTCGTTCAAGGCGATGTTCGCCAAGGGCGGCGAACTGGTCGCCACCAACATCAACTGGGAAGTGCCCTACCTCCACAATCTGGTGGCCAAGGTTCCGCCCATCGTTGCCGCCGCCAAGGCCGTTCCCGCCGTCTACACCCTCAATCTGGTGTCGGCCACCGGCACCGCCATCCTGATCGCCGCCATCATCTCGATCATCTTCCTGGGCCTCAAGGCGTCGGACGGCGTCAAGGTGTTCGGCGAGACCCTGAACGAGCTGAAGCGGCCGATCTACACCATCGGCTCGGTGCTGGCTTTCGCCTTCGTCGCCAACGCCTCGGGCCTGTCGACCACGCTGGCGCTGCTGCTGGCCGGGGCCGGCGACACCTTCCCGTTCTTCTCGCCGATCCTCGGCTGGCTGGGCGTGTTCCTGACCGGGTCGGACACCTCGTCCAACGCCCTATTCTGCGCCCTTCAGGCCACCACCGCCAACCAGATCGGGGTCAAGGATATCCTGTTGGTGGCCGCCAACACCACCGGCGGCGTCACCGGCAAGATGATCTCGCCGCAATCCATCGCGGTGGCCTGCGCCGCCGTGGGGCTGGTGGGTTCGGAATCGAACCTGTTCCGCTTCACCCTCAAGCACAGCATCCTGATGGTGCTGGTGATCTGCGTCATCACCACCATCCAGGCCTACCTGCTGCCGGGAATGATCCCGTGATCGACTGAACCCTCCAGCATCCCCTGATGCCGGATACCTGGCCCGGACGGTTTCCCGTCCGGGCCTTCTTTCTGTCCGGCCATCGCCCTGACCTCCGCCGGAGTCCGCCCGGCCCGGCGCAGCGCCGCCAGGGTCGTCGCCCCGTCGCGCTTGGCCAGCCGGCGGCCATGGTCGTCGAGCAGCAGGCGATGGTGGGCGTAGGCCGGGGTAGGCAGGCCCAGCAGCGCCTGCAACAGGCGATGAACGTGGGTGGCGGCAAACAGGTCATCGCCCCGGGTTACCAAGGTGACGCCTTGCCGCGCATCGTCGACGGTAACCGCCAGATGGTAGCTGGTCGGGGTATCCTTGCGCGCCAGCACCACGTCGCCGAACAGGTCCGGGCGAGCGGCGATCGTACCGACGGTCCGGTCCAACCATTCCAGCCGTCCGGCCCGGGCGGTGGCGGCGGCCATGTCGAGGCGCAGGGCATAGGGCCTGCCGGCGGCGATGCGTTCGCTCCGCTCGCCCGGCGACAGGTCGCGGCACAGGCCGGGATAAAGCGGGCCGTCGGGGCCATGGGGGGCCTGACCGGCGGCGGCGATGTCCTTGCGGCTGCAAAAGCAGGGGTAAAGCAACCCTTCGCCGTCCAGACGGGCCAAGGCGGCGCAATAGTCGTCGAAATGCTCGGATTGGCGCCGGACCTCGCCGTCCCAATCCAATCCCAGCCAGGCGAGGTCGTTCAGGATGGCGGCGGCGAACTCCGCCCGGCAGCGCCCGGCGTCGATGTCTTCGATGCGCAGCAGAAAACGGCCGCCGCCGCGTCGCGCCTCGGCGTGGGCGACCAGGGCGGCCGAGGCGTGGCCCAGATGCAGTTCGCCGGTGGGGCTGGGGGCGAAACGGGTGACGATCACGGCGGTACTTTGGACTGGTGTAAAAAAGCCATCATACCATAATGGCCCCAGCGTCCGAATCCGACAGGAGCCGTCATGACCCGCCAACCGCCCGTCAAACTGTCCGGTCCCAGCGTCGAGCCCGCCTCGGGTGGTCCGGCGGCGCAACTGGTGGTGTTCCTGCACGGGGTCGGCGTCGATGGGTCCGATCTGATCGAGCTGGCGCCGTTCTTCGCCGACGTGCTGCCCGACGCCGCCTTCGTCGCCCCCGATGCGCCGTTCGCCTTCGACATGGCGCCGTTCGGCCGCCAGTGGTTCAGCCTGAAGGATCGCACGCCGGGGGTGATCGCGGCCGGGGTGCGTGAAACCGCGCCGATCCTTGACGCCTTCATCGACGAGCAACTGGCACTGTGGGGTGTGGCCGAGTCCGATCTGGCGCTGATCGGCTTCAGCCAGGGGACCATGATGGCGTTGCATGTGGCGCTGCGTCGCCAGCGGCCGTTGGCGGCGGTGGTGGGATTTTCCGGCGCGGTGGTCGATCCCGCTTCGCTGCCGGCCGAGGTCACGGCACGGCCGAAGGTGCTGCTGGTCCACGGCGAGGACGACGAGGTGGTCAACCCGGCCTGCCTGGGCGCGGCCGAAACCGCACTGGCCTCGGTGGGGGTGCCGGTGCTGGCCCAGTTGCGCCCCGGCCTGGGCCACGGCATCGACGGCCCCGGCGCCCAGTTGGCGCTGGCCTTTCTCGGCAAGGTGTTCGGCGTTCCTTCGGACGACTGATCGCCGTCGGGTTCACCCAATCGTCACGAAGAGGGGGATGGATTCACCCCGACGAATACTATATCTTGCGTCTACCCGTGAAGGGAGAGGCGATTGATCGCATTCGACAATCATCCTGCCCTGGTGCTGAACGCCGATTTCCGGCCGCTCAGTTACTTCCCGCTGTCGCTGTGGTCATGGCAGGACGCGATCCGGGCGGTGGTGTCGGACCGGGTCAACGTGGTGTCGGAATACGACCGCCACGTCCATTCGCCGCGCTTTTCCATGCGGCTCCCCAGCGTGATCTCGCTCAAGGACTATGTGCCCTGCGCTCGGCGACCGGCCTTCACCCGGTTCAACGTGTTCTTGCGTGACCGCTTTTCCTGCCAGTATTGCGGCCTGGGCTTTCCTACCCACGACCTGACCTTCGACCATGTGGTGCCGCGCTCACGCGGTGGCAGCACCACCTGGGGCAATGTGGTCACCGCCTGTTCACCCTGTAATCTGCGCAAGGGCAGTCGGCTGCCGCGCGAGGCCGGCATGACCTTGCTGGACCGGCCCCAGCCGCCCTCGACCTACGAGTTGCAGGAAAACGGCCGCGCCTTTCCGCCCAACTATCTGCACCGGTCGTGGCGTGACTTCCTGTACTGGGACAGCGAGCTGGAGCCGTTCTGAGGCTCATCCGTTTTCCGCCAGCACCACCCCGGCCAGATACAGGCTGCCGCAGATCAGGATGCGGGAGGGGCGGGGCGCCGCTTCCACCAGATTTCCCACCGCCGCCTCGACGCTGACCGCCGGGGCGGCGTCGGGGCAGCCGTGGCGTCGGGCAGCCTCGGCGGCGGCTTCGGCGCTCAGGCTATTGGCCTCGCCGGGAATGGCGATGGCGCGCAAGCCGCCGAACGCCCCGGCCAGCGGGGCGAAATAGCCGTCGATGTCCTTGGTGTTGAGCATGCCGAACACCGCCAGCAGCGGCCGGTCACTCCAGCCGCCGGCGTGGCGGGCGATGGCTTGGGCGGCGTGGGGATTGTGGCCGCCGTCCAGCCACAGCTCCCAGCCAGACGGCAGCCGGTCCACCAGCGGGCCTCGGCTCAGCCGTTGCAGCCGCGCCGGCCATTGCACCGAGCGGAGCCCTTGGGCCAGAACCGCCTCCGACAAGCCGGGACCAAGCGGCAGGTGCTGGACGGCGGCCAGGGCCAGGGCGGCGTTGCGATACTGGAAATCGCCGGCCAGCACCGGGGCGGGCAGGGTCCAGCTCTTGGCGCCGCCGCGATAGAGCAGACCGCCGTCGGACGCGATCGTCGCCGAGAAATCGACGCCATCTTGGATCAGCGGTGCCCCCAGTTCGGTGGCGCGGGCCTCCAGCACGGCGGTGGCCTCGGGGCGTTGCCCGGCCATCACGCAGGGCGTTCCCGGTTTCAGTATGCCGGCCTTCTCGGCGGCGATGGCGGCCAGGGTGTCGCCCAGGAACGCCTCGTGGTCCATGTCGATGGGAGTGATCACGGTAAGCGCCGGCCGCGCGATCACATTGGTGGCGTCCAGCCGCCCGCCCAATCCGGTTTCCAGGATGCAGATTTCGGCGGGGGCGCGGGCGAAAGCCAGGAAGGCCGCCGCCGTGGTGACCTCGAAGAAGGTGATGGGGTTGCCGGCATTGGCGGCCTCGACCTCTTCCAGCAAGGCCAGCATCTCGGCGTCGTCCGGAATGCATCCGGCAATGCGGATGCGTTCGGCGAAACGCACCAGATGGGGCGAGGTGTAGACGTGGACGCCAAGCCCCGCCGCCTCGTACAGCGCTCGCAGGGTGGCGATGGTCGAACCCTTGCCGTTGGTGCCGGCGACATGAATCACCGGCGGCAGTCGGCGCTCCGGGTGCCCCAACGTTGCCAACAGCCGTTCCACCCGACCCAGCGACAGGTCGATGACCTTGGGGTGCAGCCGGGTCAGCCGGTCGAGAACGGAATCGATCATCGTTGAGGACGGGACCCCTAGTCCTCGACCACCGTGTAGGGTGTGTCGATGGGCAGGGCCACCAGATCGCCGGCGGGGGCGCGGTTGCGCAGCAACGACAGCACCCGGATCAGGGTGGCGCGCAATTCGCGGCGCGGCACCACCATGTCGATCATGCCGTGTTCCAGCAGGTATTCCGCCTTCTGGAAGCCTTCGGGCAGTTTCTCGCGGATGGTGGACTCGATCACCCTGGCCCCGGCGAAGCCGATCACCGCGCCGGGTTCGGCGATGGCGATGTCGCCCAGCATGGCGAAGCTGGCCGAGACGCCGCCGGTGGTGGGATCGGTCAGCAGCACGATATAAGGCAGCCGCTTTTCCTTAACCTTGTCCACCGCCACGGTGGTCCGCGCCATCTGCATCAGCGACAGGATGCCTTCCTGCATGCGGGCGCCACCCGAAGCCGGGATGAGGATCAGCGGCGCATCCTGCAACACCGCCAGTTCGGCGGCGGCGACGATGCCGTCACCCACCGCGACGCCCATGGAACCGCCCTGGAACTCGAAATTGAAGCAGGCCACCACCACGCCGAGGCCGCCCATGCGGCCATGGGCGACCACGATGGCGTCGTGCTCGCCGGTCTTGGCGCGGGTCTCCTTGAGGCGGTCGGAATAGCGCTTCTGGTCCTTGAAGCGCAGTGGATCATCGGCGCTCTTGGGCAGTTCGATGCGCTGGTAATGGCCGTCGTCGAACAGCATGGCCAGCCGCTTCCTGACCGACAGGCGCATGTGATGGCCGCAGTGCTGGCAGACGTTCAAGGCCCGATCCAGGTCGCGATGAAACACCATGTGGCCGCAGCCGGGGCACTTGTGCCACAGGTTGTCCGGTACCTCCTTGGGAGCGACCAGACGCTGGATCTTGGGACGGACGAAGTTGGTGAGCCAGTTCATGTGGTCCTATCCTCGCTTCCTTGCACCGCGCACGCCGGTCGCCAGTTCCCGCACCAGATCCAACGGCCTGCCGCCGTCCGCCTGGGTGGAAACGATGGCCGAGCCAACCACCGCGCCCTCGGCGATGCGGGCCACCTCGGCAGCCTGCTCGGCGGTCTTGATGCCGAAGCCGACGCAGATGGGAAGGTCGGTGTGGCGGCGAATCCTGGTCACCGCCTCGTCGATGGCGGTATGGCTGGCCGAGCCGGTGCCGGTGATACCGGCGATGGAGACGTAATAGACGAAGCCCGAGGCATTGGCGAGCACCACCGGCAGGCGGGCGTCGTCGCTGGTGGGGGTGGTCAGAACGATGAAGTCGATGCCGGCGGCCTTGAGGAACGGCACCAACTCGCCGGCCTCCTCGGGCGGCAGGTCGACGATGATCAGGCCGTCCACCCCGGCCCGGGCGGCATCGGCGGCGAATTTTTCGGCGCCCCAGGCATAGATCGGGTTGTAGTAGCCCATCAGGATGATCGGGGTATCGTCATCGGTCCGGCGGAACTCGGCCACCATCGCCAGCGTCGCCGCAAGGGTGGCACCGGCGGCCAGGGCGCGCTGTCCGGCCAATTGGATGGCGGGACCGTCGGCCATGGGATCGGTGAACGCCATGCCCAATTCGATCAGGTCGGCACCGGCGGTGGGCAGGCCGTTCAGCATCGCCTGGCTGGCGGCGCGATCGGGGTCGCCGGCCATGATGAACGTCACCAGGCCGGCGCGGTTCTCGGTCTTGAGGGTGGCGAAACGTCTGGCGATGCGACTCATCACACCAGCCCTCCCAGATGTACATCGCCCAGCGCCTTGGCGATGGTGCTGACGTCCTTGTCGCCGCGTCCCGACAGGTTGACCACCATCAGGTGATCCTTGGGCAGGGCACCGGCGATCTTGCCGGCATGGGCGATGGCGTGGCTGGATTCCAGGGCGGGAATGATGCCTTCCAGACGGGTGCACTGCTGGAACGCCGCCACCGCCTCGTCATCGGTGACCGAGACGTATTCCACCCGGCCGGTCTCGTGCAGCCAGGAGTGCTCGGGGCCGATGCCGGGATAGTCGAGACCGGCGGAGATGGAATGAGCCTCGGCGATCTGGCCGTCGACGTCTTGCAGCAGATAGGTGCGGTTGCCGTGCAGCACCCCCGGCCGACCACCGCTAAGGCTGGCGGCGTGCAGCTTGTCCAGGCCATGGCCGGCGGCCTCGACCCCGACGATGCGGACACTTGCCTCGTCCAGGAAGGGATAGAACAGTCCCATGGCGTTGGAACCGCCGCCGATGCAGGCCACCAGGGTGTCGGGCAGGCGGCCTTCCTGCTCCAGCATCTGGGCGCGCACTTCCTCGCCGATCACCGACTGGAAGTCGCGCACCATGGCGGGATAGGGATGCGGTCCCGCCACGGTGCCGATGAGGTAATAGGTGTCGGCGACGTGGGAGACCCAGTCGCGCAGGGCGTCGTTCATGGCGTCTTTCAGGGTCGCCGCCCCCGACGTCACCGGCTTGACCTCGGCCCCCAGCAGCTTCATGCGGTAGACGTTGGGCATCTGCCGCTCGATGTCGGTCGAGCCCATGTAGATGACGCATTGCATGCCGAACAGGGCGCAGACGGTGGCGGTGGCGACGCCGTGCTGGCCGGCGCCGGTCTCGGCGATGATGCGCCGCTTGCCCATGCGCCGGGCCAACAGGATCTGGCCGATGCAATTGTTGATCTTGTGGGCGCCGGTGTGGTTGAGGTCTTCGCGCTTGAGGAACACCTTGGCGCCGCCGAACGCCTCGGTCAGGCGCGGCGCGAAATACAGCGGGTTGGGCCGCCCGACATAATGGGTCAGCAGGTGGCGGAACTCGGCCTCGAAGGCGGGGTCGGCCTTGGCGCCGGCGTAGGCCCGCTCGACCTCCAGGATCAGCGGCATCAGCGTCTCGGCGACATAGCGGCCGCCGAAGATGCCGAAATGGCCGCGCTCGTCCGGTCCCGCGCGGTAGGTGTTCAAGCTTTGCATCTGATTCCGAAGGGCGGTGGCTCGAAAGTCGGCCAATAAAGCACGAAGCGTCCCCCAAGGGGAGGGGTTTTCCTTCGCCCAAGGCAAGGGGGGAGTCGCATGAGGATTTGGCGCTTCGTCCCGAACCGGGCATGATGGCGCGATGCAGAGCGATCAGACGCCTTCCGGGGATGCCCCCGACGATACCGCCAGCCATCTCGACCTCATTGTCGAGATGACCGCCGCCTTCGGCCAATCGCACGACGTACGGGCGACCTTGCGCCTCGGCCTGGAGCGCATCGCCGAGCGGGTCGGCTCGGAGGCCGCCTCGCTGTTCCTGATCGATCCGGCAACCGGGGGGCTGCTCTGCCATGCCTGCGTCGGGGCGGTGGACATTTCCGGTCTGCGGCTGGCGCCGGGCACCGGCATCATCGGCCGTGCGGTCGACAGCAACACGGCGCAGCTGGTCAGAGACACCAAGGGCGATTCCGACTTCGCCGGGGTGGTGGACGACGCCACCGGTTTCGCCACCCGCTCGATTCTCTGCGCTCCACTGGCGGTGCGGACCGAGAAGCTGGGCGCGATCGAGCTGATCAACAAGAAGGGCGGCGGTGCCTTCACCCGGGCCGACAGCCGGCTGTTGCAGGCGTTGGCCTCGTCCTCGGCACTGGCGCTGTACAACGCCCGACTGGTCGCCGCCATGGCCGAACAGGGCGCCCTGGCCCGCGAACTGACCCTGGCGTCGGAAATTCAGCGCGCCATGTTGCCGGGGCCGCAACCGGCGGACTCTCCGGTTCACGGCATCAATCTGGCGGCGCGCGGGGTATCGGGGGATTTTTACGAGATCATGCCGTTGGCCGGCGGCCGGGTGGCGTTCGCCATCGGCGACGTTTCGGGCAAGGGCATGAACGCCTCGTTGCTGATGGCCAAGACCGCCAGCCTGTTCCGCTGCCTGGCCAAGCGCGAGGACGGCCCCGGCCGGTTGCTTGAAGCCATCGATTCCGAGCTGCACGAAACCGGGCTGGCCGGGATGTTCGTTACCATGGTGGCGGGAATTTTCGATCCCGCCGCCGGGCGGGTGGTGCTGGCCAATGCCGGGCACGAGCCGCCGCTGGTCCGGTCGGCCAAGGGGGGGTTCCGCGCCATCGAGGACGGCTCGCCGCCGCTGGGCATCGCCCCCGATCTGCTGGCCGGAGGCGTTCCGGAATGCGTGGTCGATCTCGATGGCGGCGCGCTTTATCTCTTCACCGATGGCCTGACCGAAGCCCGCGCCGCTAATGGCGGCATGCTGGGCAACGACGGCGTCAGGGGGCTGCTTGACGCATTCGCCGGCATGCCGGCGGCGGATCGTCTCGACGCGGTGGTGCGCTCGCTCGACGGTGTCGGCTCGCTGCGCGACGACGCCACCCTGTTGGTGGTCGAGGACCGCCGGGGGGCGGCCGACGGAACGTTCGAGCGGCGCTATCCGGCGCGGCCGGAGACGCTGGCCGATATCCGCGCCTCGGTTTCCCGGGCGGCGCGGGAATTGGGCTGCGACGACGCCACGGCCTCCGACGTGGTTCTGGCGGTGGACGAAGCGTGCCAGAACGTCATCCGTCACGCCTACAAAGGGGGCGAGGGCGACGTCGTCGTCCATGTCGGCCGCGAGGATGATCTGTTGGTCATACGACTTATGGACTTCGCACCACCCTCGGATGTGGCTAAGATCCGTCCGAGGCGATTGGATGACGTGCGACCCGGCGGCCTGGGTACCCACCTGATGCGGTCGGTCATGGATCGCGTCGACTTCCTGCCGCCGCCGGCGGGAATCGGCAATCTGTTGCAGATGGTGAAGCGGATGGGGGAACCATGAATCTGGACAGTCGCGAAATCGACGGGGCCGTAGTGGTGACGCTGGCCGGCGAGGTCGACCTCAGCCACAGTCCCGCCTTGCGCAAATCCCTGATGGATCTGATGCTGGCCCGTCGCGACGTGGCGGTCGATCTGGCCGGCGTCGCCTATATCGACAGTTCCGGCATCGCCGGCCTGGTCGAGGCCTATCAGATGTCGCGCAAGAACGGCACTCGCTTCGTCCTGGCGGCGATCAGCGATCCGGTGAAGCGGGTGCTGCAACTGGCGCGGCTTGATCGCGTCTTCGCCATTGCCGAAACGGTCGAGGCGGCATTGAAGGGATAGGGGCGCGACGTGACCACCGGGGGGGGGGGCGACAAGGGATTGGCCGGACTGCTGGACCGCCTGGGACACTGGGTGGTGGCGGGATTCAACGAGTTCGGCTTTGCCGCGGCGCTGTTCGGCGAAAGCGTGTTCTGGCTGGTCATGGGCCGGCGGCGGCGACAGACGGTGCGGCTTGCCCCCATCGTCGCCCAGGCCATGGAGATCGGCATCGGGGCGCTGCCCATCGTCACCGTGCTGTCGGGGACCATCGGCATCATGCTGGCGATCCAGGGGATCTATTCGCTCAGGCTGTTCGGTGCCGAATCCCGCGTCACCCTGGGCGTGGCCATGTCCACCGTGCGCGAATTCGCGCCGCTGATCACCGGCATTCTGGTGGCGGGGCGCTCGGGTTCGGCGCTGGCGGCCCGGCTGGGCACCATGCGCATCAACCAGGAGATCGATTCGCTGACCGTGATGGGTATTTCGCCGGTGCGCTTTCTGGTGGTGCCGGCGCTGGTGGCCATGCTGGTGATGCTGCCGTGCCTGACGCTGTGGGCCGACGTGGTCGGGCTGTTCGCCGCCGGCCTCTACATCGCGCCGCAACTGGGCAGCACGCTGGGCGCCTATGCCACCGAGGTGGTCGATCTGGTCAAGCTCAACGACATGCTGCACGGCTTGGCCAAAAGCGGCATCTTCGCGGTACTGATCACCATCGTCGGCGTGGTCAACGGCGCCTCGGTCACCGGCGGCGCCGAGGGGGTCGGGCGCATGACCACCCGCTCGGTGGTTCACGCCATCTCGGCCATCGTCATCACCGACATGGTGTTCGTCTTCATGGTGACCCGCTGATGACCCGCGGTTCGACAGGCTCCGCCGACAAAAGCATCGAGGTGATCGATCTGGTCACCCATTACGGCGATCGCCAGATTCTGCACAACGTCAGTCTGGACGTGCGCAAGGGCGAGATCATGGTGATCATGGGCGGCTCCGGCTCGGGCAAGACCACCCTGCTCGCCCATCTTCTCGGCCTCAAGGCCCCGACCTCCGGAACGGTGCGGGTGCTGGGCAGCGAGTTGGGCCGGCTGGGGCCGATGGACTTGCAGAAGCTGCGCACCCGTACCGGGGTGGCGTTCCAGTCGGGCGCGCTGTTCAGTTCCATGAGCGTGGGCGACAACATCGCTTTGCCGCTGCGCGAGCATACCGACCTTGATCGCACCACCATCGGCATCATGACCCGGCTCAAGCTGGAGGTGGTCAGCCTCGCCGGCTTCGAGGACCTGATGCCGGCCGAACTGTCGGGCGGCATGATCAAGCGCGCGGCGCTGGCCCGCGCCATCGTCATGGACCCCGAACTGCTGTTCTGTGACGAGCCCTCGGCCGGGCTTGACCCGGTGGTGGCGTCGTCCATCGACGACCTGATCCTGCGCCTCAGGGACGCCATGGGCATGAGCATCGTGGTGGTGACCCATGACCTCGATTCGACCTTCAAGATCGCCGACCGCATCTGCGTGCTCGACAAGGGCAAGGTGCTGGCGCTGGACTCCGTCGAGGCCATTCGCGCCAGCACCGACACGCGCATTCAGAATCTGCTCAACCGCCGCACCGAGGAAGCCGAGCCCGACGCCGACGCCTATCTGCGCCGGCTGCTTGGCGAGGGTGCGCCCAGACAGGACGGGACCGGCCGGACATGAGGGACTCCAAGATCAACTACGTCATGGTCGGCGGCTTCGTGCTGGCCATGTTGGTCACCCTGGTGGTGGTGGTGGCGCTGCTCACCGGGCGGACCGGCTCCACCGTTTCCTACTTCACCCACCTGTCCAACGTGAACGGCATCAAGTACGGATCCAAGGTGACCTACGAGGGCTTCGCCGTCGGTCAGGTCGAGACCATCGTGCCGCTCAGGGTGGATGGCAAGACCGCCTTCCGACTGGAATTGGCGGTACAGCACGATTGGCGCATACCCAAGGATTCGGTGGCCCGGGTGGCGTCGTCGGGTTTGCTTTCGGCGGTGACGGTGGATATCTCGGGCGGTGTCGCCTCCGAAATGTTGCCGCCCGGATCGGAGATCACCAGCGGGTCGGCCGCCAACATCTTCGCCGCCATGAACGATGTCGCCGGCCAGATCACCGATCTTAACCAGAATGCCCTGAAGCCGCTGCTGATCAGCCTCAACAAGCAGGTCGGCACCTTGGGCGCCATCCTGGAGAAAAGCGCCCCCGAACTGATGCACAATCTGGTGGCTGTGACCGCCGATCTGGCGGTCAAGACCCCGCGCATCACCGCCGATGTCGAGCGCATGACCGGAACCCTGGCCACCAAGATCGTCACCGACGCCAATGCCGAGCGCATCCAGCATACCCTGATCAACGTCGCCCAACTGTCCGCCGGGCTTCAGGACAGCCGCGGCAAGGTCGATTCCATGCTGGCGGCGCTGGACAAGACCATGGCCGGCAATCGCGACAACATCGACCAGAGCCTCAAGGATCTGCGCCACACCTTGCAGGCGGTGGCGCGCACCATCGACTCGGTCACCTATAATCTCGACGGCACCACCCGCAACCTGAATGAATTCAGCCGCCAGATCCGCGACAATCCCGGTGTACTGATCGGTGGGACCAAGCGGGGCGAGGACGGGCCGGGTCGGAAGTAACCATGGGGACACCAACGATTCAAACGGGGACGGGACGATGAACGGGCGATTTCGTGGCACTCTTCTCGTGGCGGTGGTTGCGTTTGCCTTGTCGGGCTGCGTCGGGCCGGCGGCACCGCCCGACATGTTCTATCGGATCGAGCCGGCGCCGCCGGCCAGCCGCTTCGCCACGCCGCCGCTGCCCGGTGTGCTGGAGGTCGAGCGGCTGTCCGCCGACGGGGTGGTGGCCGAGCGGGCCTTGGCCTTCGCCGCCAAGGAGGGCGGCCCGCTGGGACATTACAAGTACGAATACTGGAGCGAGCCGCCGGGGGTGCTGCTGCAAGACCGTCTGAGCCGCCATCTTGCCGCCGCCGGCGCCGCCGATCGGGTGGTCACGCCCGATATCGGCGTATTGGCCGACTGGACGTTGCGGGGCAAGGTGCGGCGGTTCGAGCAACTGGCGGCTACGGGACAGGTGGCGGTCGAACTTCAGCTCAGCGTGATCAGCCGTAGCGGCGAATTGGTGTTGCTGGAGAGCTACGGCGTCCAGGTGCCCGCCGGTTCCGACAAGATCGAGGCCGCCGCCGCCGCCATCGAACGGGGCGTTTCCGAGGTTTTTACCCGGTTTGTCGCCGATCTCGGCCGGCTTCGGACGGGTAAGTCGGCGCAATGAGGAAGCCCCGGCGTTTCGCTTCCCAGGGGCGCAAGGGTCGGCCGGCGCCGTCGGCGCGCACGGTGGAACTGACCATCGAAGGCGTCGGCGCCCGGGGTGACGGCATCGCCACCCTGGACGGCGAGACCGTGTTCGTTCCCTTCACTGTCGGCGGCGATGTGGTGCTGGCGCGGATCGAGGGTCGGCGCGGCGACGGTCTGGTGGCGGCGCTGATCGAGGTGCAGGTCAGGGGGCCGGCGCGCGGCGAACCGCCTTGTGCCCATTTCGGCCGTTGCGGTGGTTGTACCCTGCAACACCTTGACGAAGCTCTCTACACCGATTGGAAACGCGATCTGCTGGTGGTGCAGTTGGGGCGGCATGGTCTGGGCGATGCCCCGGTGGGGCCGCTGGTGCGAGTGCCGCCGGCCAGCCGCCGCCGCGCCGCGTTCGCTTTTGCCCGCGACCGGGACGCGGTTTCGATCGGGTTCAACGCCCGGGCCAGCCATGCGGTGATCGACATCGAGCGTTGTCCGCTGCTGGAGCCCGCCCTGGCGCGCCTGCTGCCGGACTTGCGCGCGCTGCTGCCCGGTCTGGTGGCCAAGGGCGGTGGCGACGTGGTCGTCACCCTGACCGACGGCGGTCTGGACGTGCTGGTGGAGGCCGAGGCCAAGCTCGATCTGGTTGATCGCGAGACGCTGGCGGCCTTCGCCGACGCCGCCGATCTGGCCCGGCTCTGCTGGCGCCGCTCCGGCGGCGGCTTCGCCGAACCCATCGCCCGGCGCCGGCCGGCGGACGTGCATTTCGCCGGTGTGGCGGTGGAGCCGTCGCCCGGCGCCTTCCTGCAACCGACCCGGGGCGGTGAACTGGCCATCGTCGAGCGGGTGCTGGCGGCGGCGGCGCTGTCGCCGGGGCCGGCGGTGGATCTGTATGCCGGTTGCGGCAGTTTCACCGTGCCGCTGGCGCTGCACGGCCCGGTCCATGCCGTCGAGGGCGAGCAGGGGCCGCTGGCGGCACTGGACGCCGCCGCCCGGGCCGGCGGATTGCCCGTCACCACCGAGGTCCGCGATCTCGCTCGCCGCCCGCTGGCGCCCCACGAATTGGCCGCCTACCGGATGGCGGTGCTCGATCCACCCCGCGCCGGAGCCGTCGCCCAGGTCGTCGAGCTGGCGAAACCCGCCGCCGCCAAGGGCGGACCCGCCGTGGTGGCCATGGTGTCGTGCAATCCCGCCACCATGGCCCGCGATCTTAAAATACTGGTGGACGGCGGCTGGGAATTGACCGAAATCACCCCGATCGATCAATTCCCCTGGTCCGCCCATCTCGAGGCGGTAGCGGTGCTGCGCCGATGACTCATACCGAAGATGTAACCCTCGCCGAACTGCTGTGCGCCCGCCTGTGTCACGATCTGGCCGGGCCGGTGGGGGCGGCGGCGGCCGGTGCCGAATTGCTGGAGGACGGGGGCGATGGCGAGACCGCCGCTCTGGTGGCGATCAGCGCCGCCGGCGCGGTGGCGCGACTGAAGTTCTTCCGCGCCGCCCTGGGGCCGTCGGGGTCGCCGCAGCCGGCGGCGGCGATGCGCGATCTGGCCGCCGCTTATCTGAAGTCGGCGATGGCCGGCGGTGGGATGGCGATGACGCTGAAATGGGACTGCCAGGCGGACCGGCTGGATGGCGACGTGGCGCGACTGGCGCTCAATCTGGTGCTGATCGCCCGTGACGCCCTGCCGCGTGGCGGCGAGGTGGCGGTGGCGATCGCCACAACCGGTGCGATTATCGTCGGGTTTCACGGCACCGGGGCGGGTTTGGGGGCCGAAGCCGCCGCCGCCCTGGCTCCCGGAGGCCAATCCGACGGCCCGCGCGGCGCCCAGGCGTGGCTGACACGTCGGCTGGCCGAGAAAATCGGTAGGAATATCAGGCTGGAGGTTGATTCGGCCGGCGGACGGATCAGCTCAGGATAATAATCGTTACGAAGGCGGATTTATCGCCGAGAGGGTTCTTCTAAAGCGATACCGGCCGTGCTATTAGTCGTCGGTGCCTGTCCGGAGTGGATGGGGGGCAGGGAGTTTCGGCGGCATTCGCGGCCGGCGGAACAGCATTAGTACTGGAGTCGATCATGGATGATCTCCTCAGCGAATTTCTGACCGAGACCTCGGAAAGTCTTTCCACGCTCGACGTCGCGTTGGTGAACCTGGAGCAGAACCCGAACGATCCGCAGATCCTCGGCAACATCTTCCGGCTGGTTCATACCATCAAGGGCACCTGCGGCTTCCTTGGTCTGCCGCGGCTGGAGCATGTCGCCCACGCCGGCGAGAACGTGCTGGGCAAGTTCCGTGACGGCGAGCTTGAAGTCACTCCGGATGCGGTCACCCTGATCCTCCAGTCCATCGACCGGATCAAGCTGATCCTGGGGCACCTCGAACAGAACGAGTGCGAGCCCGAGGGCAGCGACGACGACCTGATCGCCCGGCTCAACGCCATGGCCGATGGCCGCGCCGCCGGTGCACCGCCGCCGCCGCCGCCGCCGCCGATGCCGACCTTCGAGTCCGTTGCCTCGGCCCCGGCTCCGGCCCCGGCGGCTGAGCCGGCCGCCGCAGCGCCGCCGCCGCCCGAGCCTGAACCCGAGGAAGAGCCGGCGCCGGCGCCCAAGGCCAGCGTTCCCGCCACCACGGCGCCTCCCCCGGCGGTCGCCGCTCCGGCCGCCCCGGTTCCGGTGGGCGAGGCCAAGGAATCGGCGGTTGCCGCCCAGACCATCCGCGTCAACGTCGAACTGCTCGAAAACCTGATGACGCTGGTGTCCGAACTGGTGTTGACCCGTAACCAGCTCCTCCAGATGGTGCGCGGCAAGGACGACAGCGAGTTCGCCACGCCGTTGCAGCGGCTGTCGCATATCACCACCGACCTTCAGGAAGGGGTGATGAAGACGCGGATGCAGCCCATCGGCAACGCCTGGGCCAAGCTTCCGCGTATCGTTCGCGACCTGGCGCTGGAAATGAACAAGAAGATCGACCTCCAGATGCTGGGGGCCGAGACTGAACTGGACCGCCAGGTTCTGGAGCTGATCAAGGATCCGCTGACCCACATGGTGCGCAACTCGGCCGACCATGGCCTCGAGCCCACCGAGGAGCGCAAGCGCATCGGCAAGCCGGAAGTCGGCAAGGTGGTGCTGAACGCCTATCACGAGGGCGGCCACATCATCATCGAGATCTCGGACGATGGCCGCGGCCTCAACCTGGACCGCATCAAGCAGAAGGCCATCCAGAACGGAATCGCCACCGAATCCGAACTGGAGACCATGACGCCGCAGCAGATCTACCAGTATATCTTCAAGGCCGGCTTCTCCACCGCCGAGAAGGTCACCAGCGTGTCGGGGCGCGGCGTCGGCATGGACGTGGTGCGCACCAACATCGAAAAGATCGGCGGCACCGTCGAACTGAAAAGCCAGCCGGGCAAGGGCTCGTCGTTCATCATCAAGATCCCGCTGACCCTGGCCATCGTTTCGGCGCTGATCGTCGAGTGTGCCTCCGAGCGGTTCGCCATTCCGCAGATCAGCGTGCTGGAACTGGTTCGGGTCACCGGTAATTCCGAGCACGGCATCGAGATGATCAACAACGCGCCGGTGCTGCGCCTGCGTGATCGCCTGCTGCCCCTGGTGTCGCTGAAGCGGCTGCTGAAGCTTGCCGATGGCGACGACGAGCAACAGGAGACCTTTATCGTCGTCACCCAGGTGGGGACCTACACCTTCGGCATCATCGTCGACCGGGTGTTCGACACCGAGGAAATCGTGGTCAAGCCGGTGGCGCCGATCCTGCGTCACATCAGCATGTTCTCGGGCAACACCATCCTGGGCGACGGCTCGGTGATCATGATCCTCGACCCCAACGGCATCGCCGGGGCCACCGGCGAGTCCGGCCTGCTCGGCGGTACCCAGACCGCGGAGGCCCAGGTGATGCGCGAAAGCCATGCCGACGCCAAGACCTCGCTGCTGGTGTTCCGCGCCGGCGGCGACGACCTCAAGGCGGTGCCGCTGGCCCTGGTCGCCCGTCTGGAGGAGATCGAGGTCACCGAGATCGAGCACAGTCACGGCAAGCCGATGGTCCAGTACCGCGGCCATCTCATGCCGCTGATCGGTATCGAGGGCGTTCTCAATCTTCGCGACGAGGGCCGCCAGCCGGTTCTGGTGTTCTCGGACCAGGAACACACCATGGGCCTGGTGGTCGACGAGATCGTCGATATCGTCGAGGACCGCCTGAAGGTCGAGCTGTCCACCGACGGTGCCGGTATCATCGGCACCGCGGTGATCGCCGGCAAGGCCACCACCATCATCGACGCCGGCTATTACCTGCCGCAGGCGTTCGGCGACTGGTTCGGCCGCAACGAGAAGGAATATGGCAGTTCCGACGCCCACCCGCCGCGGGTGCTGCTGGTCGATGACTCGCCATTCTTCCGTAACCTGCTGACCCCCCTGCTGTCGGTGGCGGGTTATGAGGTGATCTCGGTGGAAAGCGCCGACCGGGCGTTGGCGCTGCGCGAGCAGGGCAACGAGTTCGACGCCATCATCAGCGACATCGAGATGCCGGGGATGAACGGGTTTGAATTCGCCAACGCGGTAAGGTCCGACGCTCGCTGGGCGCAGGTGCCCATGGTGGCATTGTCGTCCCACGCCACCGAGAAGGACTTTGAACGCGGACGTCAGGTCGGCTTCAACGATTACATCGCCAAGTTCGACCGTGATGCCCTGTTGCAGACTCTGGCTTCGACCATCGCAGCCGCCAAAGGTGCCGCATGAATCAGATCGTCCCTGCCGGCAAGCGTCCCTCGACGGAGCTGGCCGCTCCCGAGACCCAGGACTTCGTCACCATGTTCATCGAGGGCCAGCTGTTCGGCATCCCGGTGTTGACGGTCCAAGATGTGCTGGGACCCCAGAAGATCACCCGCATTCCGCTGGCCCCGCGTGAAGTGGCGGGCAGCCTCAACCTGCGTGGTCGTATCGTCACCGCCATCGACGTACGGCTGCGGTTGGGCCTGCCCAAACGCTCCGAGGAAAAGAAGGGCATGAGCGTCGTCGTCGATATGGGCGGCGAGCTTTACTCCCTGATGGTCGATCAGGTGGGCGAGGTGTTGTCCCTGCCGGCGGCCAAGTTCGAGCGCAATCCGCCGACGCTTGATCTTCACTGGCGCGAATTCTCCATCGGTATCTATCGGCTGGAAGATAAGCTGCTGGTGGTGCTCGATGTCGGCAAGCTTCTGGATTTCACGCGGAACGAATAGTATAGGCTTCGAGTTAGGGGACCAACGCAGGGGATGACACCGCGGATGCCGCGGGTCAATCCTCTCCACCGGAGGCAAGCTTGGGCATGAAGTCCTGTCTGATCGTAGACGATTCCAAGGTCATCCGGATGGTGGCCAAAAAGATTCTGCACGAGCTGAGCTTCAAGACCGAGGAAGCCGAGGACGGCGCCCAGGCCCTTGAGGCGTGCCGACGGGCGATGCCCGACGCGGTCCTGCTCGACTGGAACATGCCGGTGATGAACGGCATCGACTTCCTGAGGGAAATGCGCAAGTTGCCCGGTGGCGATCACCCCGTGGTGGTGTTCTGCACCACGGAAAACGATATCGAGCACATCCAGGAAGCCATCACCGCCGGGGCCAACGAATACATCATGAAACCGTTCGACAGCGAGATCCTGCAGGCGAAATTCTCGCAGGTGGGCCTGCTCTAGGCACCTTCGGGAAAGCGCACAGATGGCTCTTGAACCCTCATCGCCGGCTAACGGCAACGGATCGTCATCGGACCCCATACGGGTGATGCTGGTGGACGACTCCGCGGTGGTCCGCGGCTTGGTCACCCGCATCCTCGAAGCCGAGCAGGGCATTCAGATCGCCGCTTCGGTGGGCAACGGTCAGATGGCGCTGTCGGCGCTGGAGCGAAACGACATCGACGTGGTACTGCTGGATATCGAGATGCCGGTGATGGACGGGCTGACCGCCCTGCCCAAGCTGCTGAAGATCGATCCCGGGCTCAAGGTCATCATGCAGTCGACCTTGACCATGAAGGGTGCCGACGTGTCGTTGCGGGCGATGGAAATGGGCGCCGCCGACTATATCGCCAAGCCGACGGCCACCCGTGATCTGGCCGGTGGCGCGGATTTCAAGGCCGAGCTGCTGGGCAAGATCCGCGCCTTGGGTCAGGCAAGGCGCCGCAATCCGCGGGTCGCCCGGCCCGGCGGACCGCCGACGCCGCGGGCCGTCACCTCCGGTGCGGGCGTGGCGCCCCGGGTCCCGGTACAGATCCATCCCGGCCAGGTACAATTGCGGACCAATGCTCCCGAGCCGGTCGACGTCATCGCCATCGGCTCGAGCACCGGCGGGCCGCAGGCGCTGTTCGCCGTACTCGGCACCATGCGGGCGGGAACGGTGCACCAGCCGATCCTGATCACCCAGCACATGCCGGCGACCTTCACCACCATCCTGGCCGAGCATATCAGCCGCGTCTCGGGCTGGGATGCGCGCGAGGGACAGGATGGCGAGGTCATCAAGGGCGGCCGCGTCTACATCGCGCCGGGCGATTTTCACATGGTGGTCGAGACCAAGGGCACTGACAAGGTGCTGCGGTTGAACAAGAACCCGCCGGAGAATTTCTGCCGTCCCGCCGTCGATCCCATGCTGCGCAGCATTGCCGCCGCCTATGGAAAGCGGGTGATCACCTGCATCCTGACCGGCATGGGGGCCGACGGCTGCAAGGGCGGGCAGGCGGTGGTGGCGTCCGGTGGCACGGTGATCGCGCAGGACGAGGGCACATCGGTTGTGTGGGGCATGCCGGGGGCAGTGGCGACGGCGGGGGTTTGTTCCGCGGTGCTGCCGTTGCCCGAAATTGCTCCGTGGATCATGAAGCTGGCGGCGAGGCGCTAAACCCATGCGGCCCGAAGATTTCGATTTCGTCGCCAAGTTGCTGAAAGACCGCTCAGGGCTGGTCATCACCCGCGACAAGGCCTATCTGCTCGAAAGCCGACTGACCCCGGTGGCGCGCAAGCGCGGCCTCAAGGGACTGGAGGATCTGGTCGGCGGACTGCGTACCGCCGGCGAGGATCTGCTGCGTGAAGTCACCGAGGCGATGACGACCAACGAGTCGTTCTTCTTCCGTGACATCAAGCCGTTCGACCAGTTCAAGGCCATGGTGCTGCCTTACATGTTGGCCAACCGCGCCGCCAAGAAAACGATGCGCATCTGGTCGGCGGCGTCGTCCTCCGGCCAGGAAGCCTATACCCTGGCGATGATGCTGAAGGAAGAAGGCGCCAAGCTGGCGGGCTGGAAGATCGAGATCGTCGGTACCGACATTTCCACCGAGATGCTGGAAAAGGCTAAGGCCGGGTTGTATTCGCAATTCGAGGTGCAACGCGGGCTGCCTATCCAACTTCTGGTCAAGTACTTCAAGAAGACCGCCGAAATGTGGCAGATCGATCCCGCCATACGGGGAATGGTCCAGTACCGGGAATACAACCTACTGCACGATCTGAAGCCGTTGGGGCAGTTCGACGTGGTGTTTTGCCGTAACGTCCTGATCTATTTCGATCAGCCCACCAAGACGCGGGTGCTCGACAACATCAGCCGGGTGATGCCCGATGACGGGTTTCTCTATCTCGGCGGTGCCGAGACCGTGCTGGGCATCTCCGACAAGTTCAAGCCGGTGCCGGAGCAGCGCGGCATCTACGCAACGACACGTGTGCCGGGCAAGTAGCCGGCCGCCTGATCGGGAAACGCCAAAAAGGGCCCAGGAGCGATCCTGGGCCCTTCTTTATCGGGAAACCTTGCCGCGTCAGGCGGCGACGGCCGGCTTGGCGGCGAGAGCGCGCTGAATCCGCTTCTTCAGGCGGCGGGCCTCGACCGGCAGCTTGCAGTCCGACACCGACAGCAGGTAGGCGTCGATGCCGCCGTTGTGCTCGACGGTCTTGAGCCCGTGAGTGGACAGCCGCAGGTGGACCGAATGGCCCAGTGCGTCGGACAGCAGCGAAGCGTCCTGGAGGTTGGGCAGAAAGCGACGCCGGGTCTTGTTGTTGGCGTGGCTGACGTTGTTGCCGGTCAAAACGCCCTTGCCGGTGATGGCGCAGCGACGTGCCATGTGGAAATCCTCGCATAAAAAACGTTCGCCGGCGTATCAACGGCCCAAGGGCCGGATGGGCGCCGGAGGAAGCCGCGTTTTTACGGTGGCCCGGCCCGGTCGTCAAGCGGGAATCATCGGCCGCCGCGAAAGGTTCCAACCAGCTGCCGGGCAGCGGCGCCCGGAGCCATGCGGCCGGCGGCGACGCCGCGTTCCATTTCGGGCAGCAGCATCGCCACCCGGGGGTCGTCGCGCAGGGCCTGCAGCAGGGTTTCCGACACTTCGTTCCACATCCAGGCATGGGCCTGGGCGGCGCGGCGTCGGGCAAGCGCCCCGGCGCCGTCCATGGCGCCGCGATAGTCCCCGACCGTCCGCCAGACCTGGTCGATGCCGGTGCGCGCCAGGGCCGAGCAGGTCAGCACCGGCACCCGCCAATGGGGTGAGGCCGGGGCAAGCAGGTGCAGCGCGTTGGTGTAGTCGCGCGCCGCCCGTGCCGCCGCCGCCGCCAGATCGCCATCGGCCTTGTTGACGACGATGGCGTCGGCCAGTTCGACGATGCCCTTCTTGATGCCCTGCAGCTCGTCGCCGCCGCCGGGAACCAGAACCAGCAGAAACATATCGACCATGTCGGCTACCGCGGTCTCGCTTTGGCCGACGCCGACGGTCTCGACCACGATGACGTCGAAGCCTGCGGCCTCGCACACCAGCATGGCCTCGCGGGTGCGCCGGGCGACCCCGCCCAGGGTTCCGCCGGACGGGCTGGGGCGGATGAAGGCCCTGGCGTCGCGGGACAGTTCCTCCATGCGGGTCTTGTCGCCCAGGATCGAGCCGCCCGAACGCGGGCTGGACGGGTCTACCGCCAGCACCGCCGGCCGTCCGCCTTGGTCCAGCACATGCAGGCCGAAGCTTTCGATGAAGGTGCTTTTTCCCGCCCCCGGAATGCCGGTGATGCCGATGCGCACCGAGTGGCCGGAATGGGGCAGCAACTCGTGCATCAACGCCTCCGCCATTTCGCGGTGGTCGGGACGGGTGGACTCGATCAGGGTGATGGCGCGGGCCAGCGCCCGGCGTTCGCCGGACAGCACGCCCCGGGCCAGGGCAACCGGATCTGGGGATGGGGAACTGGCCATTGTCTCTCTAGGTCTTGCCTTTGGGTTTGTCGCCCAGGGTCAGGATCGCCATGGCGATCAGCTTGGCCCGGTCCTCGGGGGATAGGCCGTGGAAGATCTTACGCTTTGAGCGATGGATCTCCATGGCCTGCTCCAGCAGCCGGGCGCGCTCGGGGGTTGGTGCCGCCTTGGCCGCCCCCTTGGCGGGCGCCTTGGGCGTCTTGCCGGTGCGAAACATGCCCTTGAGAAACCCGAACACCCAACCCTCCTCTCATCCGCCTACCGGACTCAGCCGCCAAGCAGCGCCCTGGTCGCCACCCGTCGCAGCTTGGCCCGTTCCTCGTCGCTGAGCTCCGCCAGCACCGACTGCCGGGCGCGGTGAATGGCCTGGGCGGCGCGGATCAGCTGCGCCTTCTCGGGCGGCAGCCGGGCCATGCGTGCCTCGGCCTCGGCCAGGGCGGTGGCGGCGTCGCGCTCGCGCGGTGGCGGGGGTGGTGCCGCCATGCGCGGGCGCATCGTCGCCGGCTCGCGCATCGGGGCGGTGGCGGCCGGTCGGTCGGGAAATAGTCTGCGCAGCCAGTCGAACATGACGCCATGCTACCCCAAAGTGCTCAACCGAGGTAGCGCTGCCGCAGATGCCGCTCGAACACCGCCGGGTCGAGTGGCCGACCGGTGGCGGCGGTGATCAGCTCTCGGGTCGACAGCAGTGATCCCTTGCCGTGAACGTTTGTCCGCAGCCAGGCCAGCAGCGGCGAGAAATCGCCGCGTCCGATGCCGGGCAGGATATCGGGGACGGCGCCGGTGGCGGCGTCGAACAACTGGGCGGCGGTCATGGCGCCCAGGGTATAGGTGGGGAAATAGCCCCAAGACCCGCCGTACCAGTGGATATCTTGCAGGCACCCCAGGCGATGGTCGGGAGGGGAGATGCCCAGCAGCCGGGCATAGCCTTCGTTCCAGGCGGCGGGCAGGTCGGCGGGCTTCATGTCGCCTTGGATCAGCGCTTTTTCCAGTCGGTAGCGAATGATGACGTGGGCGGGATAGGTGACTTCGTCGGCCTCGACCCGGATGAAGCCGCGTTCGACGCCGATGCTCCGGCGGAAAAGATTGTCGGCCTCCCATGCCGGCCCTTCCGCTCCGAACGTCTGCCGAATCGTCGGCGCCGCGAACATCATGAAATCGCGCGATCGGCAGGCCTGCATCTCCATCAGCAGCGATTGGGACTCGTGCATCACCATGCCGCGGGCGCGGCCGACCGGCTGCGACCGCCAGCGGCCGCCGGGCAGGCCGAACTCATAGAGGGCGTGCCCGGTTTCGTGCAGTACCCCCATCAGCGCCGAGGCGAAATCGTCCTCGTCGTACCGGGTGGTGATGCGGGTGTCGGCGGGATAGCCGCCGCAGAACGGGTGGTGCGACACGTCCAGGCGGCCGTGGCGGAAGTCGAAGCCCAGCACCGCCATCATGCGCAGGCCGAGCGCCTTCTGCCGATCGGCGGGAAAGGGGCCGGGCGGCGCCAGGGGCACCGGCCGACGGGCCTGCGCCTCCAGCACATCGCCGATGAAGCCGGGAAGAAACGAGTCCAGGTGGTCGAACACCGGGTCGATGTCGGCGGCGCGGCCGTCCGGCTCGTACTGATCGAGCAGGGCGTCATAGACCGCAAGCCCCAACCGCTCGGCCTTGATGCCGCCGACGTCGCGGACCCGCGCCAGCAGTTCGCTCAGGCTTGGCAACACCTGGGCGAAGTCGCCGGCGGGGCGGGCCTGACGCCAGATCATCTCGCAGGTGGATTCTGCCCGCGCCAAGGCGGCGACCAGATCCGCCGGCAGGGAACTGGCATGGACCCAGTCGCGCCGCATCTCGCGCAGGTTGGCGCTCTCCCACGGGTCCGTCGGTTCGGCCTCGGCGGCGGCCAACAGGTCGGCGACCTCGGGGGCGGTGATGGTTTCGTGGACGATGCCCTTCAGAGCGGCCAACTGTTCGGCCCGGGCCTCGGCGCCACCGTCGGGCATCATGGCCGCCATGTCCCAGTGCAGGACCGACAATGCCTCGCCGATGGTGGCGGCCTTGCGGAAGATCGCTTCCAGACGGGAATAGGCGGAAGTCTCGGTCATGGGGGCGGCATCCCTGCGACGATACGGATCGGGCGCGAACGATAGACCATGGCCCGGCCCCGAGGGAATCGGTTATTCTGTCGCCTGCCCGTGTTGCAAAGGAGCCCGTCATGACCGCCAAACCGAAATTCGCCGTGGTGCTGTCCGGCTGTGGTGTCTATGACGGCTCGGAAATCCACGAGGCGGTGTTGACCCTGCTGGCCATCGACCGCCACGGCGGCAGCTATCAGTGCTTCGCCCCCGACCGGCCCCAGATGCATGTGGTCGATCACCTGTCCGGCCAGCCGACCGAAGAAAGTCGCAACGTCTTGGTGGAATCCGCCCGCATCGCCCGTGGCAACATTCGCGACCTCGCCACGTTCGATGCCGCTGAATTCGATGTCTTGGTGTTTCCCGGTGGTTTCGGCGCCGCCAAGAACCTGTGCGGCTTCGCCGTTGAAGGGCCGGACTGTGCCGTCGATCCCGCCACTGCCAAGGCGGTCAAGGCCATGGCGGCGGCGGGCAAGCCCATCGGGGCGCTGTGTATCGCCCCGGCTTTGTTGGCGAAAATTATCGGCGGCGGCGTCGATGTCACCATCGGTGACGATGCCGAAACTGCCCGGGCCATCGATAGCATGGGCGCCCACCACCAGGTCGCCGGCCACGGCCAGGTGGTGGTGGACAAGAAGCGCAAGGTGGCAACTTCGCCTTGCTACATGCTGGACTCTACCATCGCCCAGATCGCCGACGGGGCTGACAATACCGTCAAGGCTCTGCTCGGCCTGATCGGAACCTGACCGGCAAGAGCATCGAGACGGGCTTGCACTCGACGCCGTCAACCCCTATAAATTCGCCACCCGGCGCGGGTGTAGCTCAATGGTAGAGCAGAAGCTTCCCAAGCTTACGACGAGGGTTCGATTCCCTTCACCCGCTCCAACAAAATACCCGTAAATTCAACGAGTTGGCGTCGACCGAAAGGTTGGGCGCTTTGTTTATTTCGGGATTTGTAAGGCCCTTGTAAGTCAGTAAAGGGGATCAAGGGGGACTGGCCGGGAAGCACCAGGGCGTATTGCCCGGCGCCTCGCGTGGCTGGAATGGGCACTCCTACCTGCGCCACCTCCCGGTCGTCGACGCCCCACTGCCGTCGTCCGCTACACCCGGCGCAAAGCCACCACCGTCAGCGGATGGGCCAATCAACTCCTGGAACGCAAACCCGCACGCTTCGTTACGGTGGCGATCGCCAACAAGGTCGCCAGGATCGTCCGGGCCATCATGATGCGGGAAGAGACCTATCGCTGGAACCCATCGGCGCCAGAGGTTACCGCGACAGGCATAACCAGTTTGGGCAGGAGAGAACGACACGCCTGATGATGATCAGGTCAAGCCGGGGGTGTCGGGACAACCCGCGTGATTCAACCCGCGCAACCGCGCGGCAATTTGATTGGGAACCGATCCATCGACACCATCATGGCCCGCGGCCCTCATGGCGTGTCTTGTCGGCCGGACACATGATTGAACCTGACCCGAGCATTATCTGCCGTCGGAAACTTCTTGCCCAACGGGGCCGTCCACACACGAATCAGAATACGGAGTCTTTGGGGATCCCCTTTCGGTTCAGTCCGCTCTCTCCCGAATGCTTGTTGCCCCCTCCCCGGAGATCATGCCGGCTTGCGCTTGCGCCCCAGCATCAGGCCGACATTGCGGTAGGCCAGCAGGAAGGCGGACTTCAGGTCCAGTTGTTCCGAGCGGACGAAATTGATGAAATAGACGCCCATGAAAACCAGAGAAAACAGGAAATTGGGTTTACGGCGAGACATCCAGCGGACCAACGGCAGCAGCGGCGGGCAATAGACCGCCAGCTGGAACAGCTTGTGGACGTTGGTGATCTCGGCGGCATTGCACAAGCCGTCGTTGATGGTGGCGGAAGAATGGAATGACGTCGCCAGATGGTCTGGATCGAAATCCGCAGCCAGATAGCCCTTTTCGATGCAGTATTGCGCCAGTTCCGTTCCTGGATAGGGATGGAAGATCGAACACCAGGGATAGGACGTGCCGATTTCGATATTCAGCCGGATGGTATCGAAGACATCATCCATGGACTGCTCGGGAATGCCGACCATGTTGTAGGTGAAGAACTTGATGCCGTACTTGCGTAACAGCGCCGCCGTCTGGTGGATATGCTTGTCGGTGATTTTCTTGCGCAGCACCTTTTCCCGCAACTCTTCGTTGGCGGTTTCGATGGCGAAAGACACGGTGACGCAACCGGCGTCCTTCAGGGCGGCAATGAACTCTTCATTGGTCGTGTTGGCACGCACCCGGCAGAGGAACGGTAGTCCGACACGTTCCTTGTATATTTTCAGGAAGGTTCGCGCCCACCCCTTCTGTATTCCAAACGTATCGTCGAAGAAATATACGGTACGCATTCCGTACTTTTTCTTCACGTCCAGAATCTCTTCGATGACGTGCTCGGGCGAGCGCATGCGGACAAACTTGCCCTTGTCGTCATAGATGTCGCGAATGGTCTTGTTGTAGCAGAAGGTGCAGTCATAGGGACAGCCGCGCCCGGTCATGAACGACTTGGTCGGATAGGTCCGGAAGAAGTCATAGCGGTAATAGATATCGCGATCGGGAAACGGCTGTTCGTCCAGCGATCCCAGGACCCTTACGGGGTTACGGTGAATGACCCCGCCGGCATCCTTGACATGCAGGTTGGCGATGTCGGTCGGCCGCTCGCCGCGGTCGATGGCGTTGGCCAGATCGACCATGGGAAACTCGCCCTCGCCGACGCAGACGGCATCAATGTCCGCCTTGGTCAGGATGTCGGGAAAGAAGGTCGGGTGTGGACCGCCGTAGATGATGTAGGGACGCTGGGGCAGGTCGAGGGCGCGGATCTTGCCGACCACGTCGTTGGCCCACAGGTGCAGGCCGGACATCAGCGAGAAGGCAATGATATCGGGCTTTTCGCGACGGATGATCGGCTCGAACTCGGCCATGCTGTCGCCGACCACCACCATGGTCTGATGACCGGCGTGTTTCAGGCAACCCGAGATCACCATGACGCCGACGTATTCGTACCAAAGATTCTGGAGAAAAAGAACCTTTGCCATGGGGCGGAATCCTAAACTGGGGGGGCGTTCACCGGTCGCGGTGGGACGGCATGGCTGGAGAAATAGGTAGCCTCCATCCAATCGACAACGGTTTTCAGTCCTTGACGGATGGGAGTCCGGTGCAGGCCCGGCACCAGCCGGCGCAATCGGGACACATCCAGCACTTTTTCCCGGGCGCCGACATAACGGGTGGTGTCGTATTCGATGACGTCGGCATCGACACCGGCAACCTCGCAGATCAAGCCGGCGAAATCGCGGATGCTGTGGTCCTCGCCGGCCCCGATATTGACCACGTCGTTTTCAGTGGCGACAACCAGCGCCAGCATGTCGGCGACGAAATCATCCACCAGCACCAGTTCGCGCCGTTGCAGCCCGTCGCCCCACAGGACGATCCGGTCGCCATTGTGCTTGTGGGCGAGGATCTTGCGCACCAGGTCGAAAATGAAGTGGGGCTGCTTCTTGCCCAATTGATAACCGGGGCCGTACAGGGTGGAGGGAACCACCGTCAGGTATTTCATGCCGAACTGCTTGGCCAGGCTCATCTGACCGATCAGCAGCATGCGTTTGGTCATGGCGTAGGTGAAAAGGTCGGCGATGGGTTCGCCCACCAGATAGTTCTCCTCGCGCAGATCGCGCCCGACTTCATAGGTGCAGCTGGTGCCGGTTGAAATCAGCTTGGCCTGGGGCTGGCGCGCGGTCCACCAGTTCAGGACGGTAGTATTGATCTGCTGATTGATCAGCCATTGCTCGCCGGGGTGATACAGGCAGAAATCCCCGGCCTGGGTCCAGGCCGCCAGATGGATGACGTGGGAATAAGACCGGTCGGGAAAACGATCGAGCGCGGTGGGGTCGCGCAGGTCGGCATCGGCCGACGACAACGCCACCACGTCGGCGCCGCAGGCGCGCAACGCCGGAACCAGGGCGCGGCCGAGAAAACCGCTGCCGCCGGTGATCAGGACCTTGGAGCGGGAATCGATGGGATCTGACGTCATGGTGCGAACCGAGGGAGCATGGCGGCCATCAAACCACGGACACCGTGGGAATTGGAATGATGATCTTGCCGCCCTTGGCACGGAAATCGACCAGCCGGGCCAGGATCTCGTCCTTGAAGTTCCAAGACAGCATCAGATAGACGTCGGGTGGCGCCACCTCGTCCTGGTGCCAGACCGGAATGCGGGTGCCGGGAACCCAGGTGCCGACCTTCAGCCGGTTGATTTCCACCGCGCACTCCAGATCCGTCTCGTCGAATCCGCAATAATTGAGAATTGTCGAGCCCTTGACCGGGGCGCCCAGGGCATGGATACGCTTGCCCTCGGCCCGCAGGCCGCGCACCAGGGTGACCAACTCGTCGCGCAGGGCACCGGCCCGGGCGGCGAAATCGGCATAGATCGCCGGCTGGTCCAGTTTCAACTCGGCCTCTTCCGCCAGCATGGCGCGCAACGAGTCGGAATCCGCCCCGGGCCTGTCGGCATGGGTGATCCAGGCCAGGCAACTGCCACCGTGGATCGCCATCCGCCGGGCATCGACGATCTTGAGCCCGTGCCGCCGCAACAGATTGCCGAAGGAGGTCAGGGAATAATAGGTCAGATGCTCGTGATAGATCTGGTCGAAGGCGCACAACCGGATCATGTCGGGCAGATAAATGAACTCGGCGACGACGAAACCGTCACGCGCCAGCAGATCGGAAATGCCGGCGAAGGCCGAATGCAATTCCTCGAGATGAAAGAAGATGCCGGAACCGTGAATAAGCTTGGCCGGGCCGCGGCTCGCCAGAATCTCCGACGCCGACTCGCGATTAAAGAAGGTGTTGACGGTGGTCACGCCGGCCTGTTCGGCCAATTGGGCCTGCCGGAAGCCGGACTCCACATTCAGGACGTTGGCCCCCCTCTGCTGAAGCTGCAACAGAAAGGTGCCGTCGTTGCCTCCCACGTCCAGGGCGTAATCGGTCGGGCCGAACGCCACCCGTGCAACGATCTCGTCGGCGACATGGCCGAAATGATCGCGCAGCGACCGGGTGGTCCCGGAGACATATTGGTGATCGACGAACATGACCTCTTTCGGCACGGTATGACCGATCTGGGCCATGGAGCAGTCCCGGCAGACGAACAGCTCAAGCGGGTGGCGCGGAACGTCGCCCGGGGTTCCGATCGGAACGAAATGGTTGCCCCACGGTTGTGATCCGAGATCGAGAACCAGTTCCAGGCGGGTCGAGTCGCAGCAACGGCATTTCATCTGAACACCCACTTCTCTCTTCAAGATCCGGATCGATAGATCGTTACAGTCTTACCCATCCTGCTGGTAAAAAACGAGCTGGAAAGTGTGCCGATTTCCGTGAAGGACCCCGGGAAGTTTAAATGATGATCCTTGGACAGGCACGACCTGATGGTTTCATTGACCGCGACATTGCTGACCAATATGACCCTCTCCCCAGGCTTAAGGGGATTTCGGGCCAGAAACCGGCAGGTCAGATCGTCGTTAAAAATGTCGCGGGTGGCTCCCGTGGTTTCGTCCCATTTCCCTTCCTGAGTCAGGACCTCGCCGAATGCCGGCAGTCCCGATAGCAGGACTTCTATGGGGAGAATATTGAGGTTCATCAGTCGATAACGCCCGCCGTCACGGGTTGCTTCCGTGATCAACCGGCGGAAATTCTCGGCATAGGCCTTCTGCTCCGTGGTTACAAGAAGACCTCTCACCTCGGGAATGCCGTCCATCGATTGGTACTCATGGCCACCGCCGATGATATCCGCCAAGTACGGCGCCTTGCGATACAGGGAAAGGATCCCGACCGGCTGAAGCCCGATCACCAGCAGCGACGCGACCATCGCCGCCGCCCAGACATCCCGGCATGGACGAGAGGCGATGATGGCCATCGCCGCTCCGACGAGAACCAGCCAGGGCGCAAGATTGTCGGCGGCAACCCATATCGCCGGGGTCATCGACCCCAATCCGCCGATCATCGGTACGATGATCAGACACGCCACCGGCAGCCAGCGCGCGGTACGCGCCAACCCCACGTCCGCGCCGGGCCGTCCCTGGACAGCAAACAAAAAACTCAGGATGCTGGACACCAGAAACCCCTGCATGTTGACGGATCCGGCGCGGTAATTTGAAATGCTTTGAGATACACAGGAAACGGCCAAAATCACAGCGAACAAGACTATGGATCTCTGGGATGGTCGCCTGAAACTCATGATGACAGGGATAATGAGAAGCGCCGACACAACTACACTTTTACTTCTTACTGCGTGCCACAGAAAGTCAGCAACCGCACCAAATTCCTTTCTTAGGTGAAACTTTAACGTCGTATAATTTCCAGAGACAGAGACAAGGATATCAACAGTCGAGAGATATAGATTAAGGTCTCCGAAGATGGAGACCCACACCAGGCTGATTGCCGCGCCAGACCCAACGGCGGTGGCGATCCCGGCGATCTTGGCGGGCCAGCCAAGTTGAGGGGCTGCCAACGCCATCAGCAGACAGGCGACAGCGGCAGCCTCCACCCCCCCGATCAGCCGTCCGCCCACCAGGGAAAGGGCAATGCCGAATCCCGCCAGCCCGGCAGATCCGAAGTGGCGCGCCGATGGGGGGGCCGTGGCGAACAGCAAGGCCGCGCCCATCGCGATATTTATTCCAGCGCTATTCGCCTCGTAATACCCAAAGGTCGGATCTCTAAATACATACTTATATATTGCACCACATATGCCAAATCCAAAAATAGTAATAAGATTGGATTTAAGGCCAATCCTGTATACTACGTAAGAGTTTACCCCAAGTGACAGAACAAAGGCGCCGAGCACCAGAACGGCAGTCGAGAACATCCGCAACGAGGCCGCATCGTGCTCGATCAAAGGTTTTAACGGGGAGGAAATCCAGGAAAATCCGCTTGGCAGCGACATTGAATCAGGGTGAAGTGCCGAATACGTAAAGAAGGCATCATCAAAAAATATTCCGTAGCGCAATGTGACAACGCATACAATTATGGATACCACCCCAGGAATGGCCCCAGCCGCATTCATGAGGGAGTTTATCCGTGTCAACTCTATGGTTCCGCCGGGACAAGTGCTATCCGCACTCGATATCTTAGGGGGCATAGCCAGTGGGCTCCACCGAATTATTTGCAGTAGTCTTATTGTCAGCCTCTGGCGCCGAACAGTAATTCCGCCGCCACCCTCGGCCAAGGTGGAGTCATGTCTGCCGACGATAAAATCGGGTTCCAACGAAAGTTCCCGTACATATAATTCAATCTACTCAAGGAAAAGCAAGCTACCCGATACGCTGGTATTTGACCGGATTCGGCCATCATCCTCCGGTCCTGTAGCAGATGCGACGGGCGTCCGGGATGTTGCCGCTTGGATGCGCCCGCCTGAACTGATTCATGGCGTCGCTATTCCACTCAGTTCGTGGGCGTCGCTCAGCCCGAAGACGGCGGCGTTCTGTATGCCTGCATTGATCCGGGGTGTCAACGCCGTGATGGCAGGGCGGATTATGAGCCGGCGAGCGATGCCGCACACGTAAATTTCGAGCCTCGCGACACCGTTCATCACGACATTTTTCCATGTGTGGTCGCCGCCGACCTTGGCGTGCCGGTGATAGACCCGGCCCGCCAGATGCCCAAGGATTCATCCGGATATTACGACTGAATACATTATGGCAATGCCGGAGCAATCGAAGCGGCGCGGATTGTCACCCATGATCCGGCTCGGCACCCGGCACGGGGCGGAGCTACCGGAGCGGTAACGACGATACCGCGATTCTGGCCAGCGCCACGGCTCCATCGCGGCTTTTCGCGCCACAGACGAAGCGTGCCGGATGACAGAAGGTGGCATCCGGCACACCAGTCGCGGCCACAAGCTCCTCGTCCCGCAAGCCGCCCCAGGCGTCGGGCAGCGGCAAACGCTGGTCGAAGGACCCACGGGCGGGCGGAACGGCGCTACAGGTCCAGGCGCTACCCGCCGGGCGGATCACATAGAGCACCAGTCCCAGTTCCAGGTCGAACACCGCGTCCTCCCACGGCACCCGGATATCCAGCACCACGATTCTTGGGTCATTCGCCGCGTTGGCGGCTTCGGCCACGGTTCTTTCCGCCAAGACCGCGGCGTTCGCCTGGGCGCAGACCCGAGCCAGCACCGCCGACGCGACATCGACGGCCTGAAGGAAAGCGCCGTTCTCCTCGCGGCCATCCTCGGTGAAAGTGGGGTTGAAGGCTTCTATCACGGTGGAAAAGTGACCCGGCGTCGGCGTCATGGCGCCGTTGTCCATCAGGTCGACATCACGGACCAGGGTCGCATCCACCATGGCGACAATCCGATCGAGGCTGTCCGGGGACACCACCGACAGGAGGTTGCCGACGGCGGCGGCGCCGAAGTCCCGCCAGACCAGCCCGGCGGAACTGAATGGCTCGCCGTTAGCGCGCAGCGGCTTATCGCGCATGTGGTGATCATATCGCCGGGCTTCGCGGTCGTAGGCTCCACCGACGTCAAAGACCACATCGGCTGCGGCCATCAGGGCGGCATCCCTGGTTCGAACCAGTTCGACCTGCCCCGCCGCCGCCGCCTTCAATATCGCGTAGGCGAAAACGTCGTCGGCGTGGAACGTACCGTTATGAGTGACCGCCCTCAGCATATCGTGTCATTCCCGAAAATGGAGCCGACGCCGGCATCGACATCGCAGTATCACGACTTCAAAACACCCCACAATACCGTCATTGCGCCCCCGGCCCACGGGAACGCGCAGAAAGGCGACGTGTTGCCAGGACGCCGAGGACGGCTGAACCTTCTTTGCCCGTCGAGGTGGGGCCTTGTGTCCGGCATGGATTCAAGACCGATGGGGAGGCTTGGCAAAGGCCGATCGTCCGCCAACGCGCATCGCGCTATATCAAGTGTAGTATTGCATGTGCATAATTGCGCAGACGGCAATGTTTTTGCGAATATGTAAAAATATCTGGAGTTGTATGTATGTTCCTGGTCTGTGACGGCCTGAGATTGAGAGGAGTTGACGAACGGTCAATAATGTATCGCGGTGCTATCGTTAAATTCTTTTTTTGTCTTACGCTTACCGTTGTCTATGCCGCTGCTCCATGCCTCGCGGGCGAGGCGCATGATGCGCGGATACTCTTCATCAATTCATATCATCACGGATATTCCTGGAGCGACGGGATAGAGCAGGGCTTTCGCGAGCGCATCGATGCGACCGGCAGGAAAGTTGAAATCTCGTTTGAGTATCTAGACAGCCGTCAGTTTCCCCTCGGGGCGCATCTTGATCACGTGGCACGGTCTATGGCGGTGAAGTATGCGGATTATCGCCCGAACCTCGTTGCCGTTTCCGACAATGCCGCCTTCGATTTCGCGATCAGGAACCGCGAGCGGCTGTTTCCCGGATTGCCGATCGTTTTCAGCGGATACAACAATTTCCGCCCCGACATTATCGATGGAATTGCCAACATAACGGGCGTGAACGAGGAAGTTGATATTCCCGATACCGTCGAGATGGCGCTGAAGGTCCATCCCGGAACGCATACCCTGGTCTTCATTCTGTCGACGGCGGACGCCTCCAACAAACGTATGGCCGAAGTCGCCGAACGATCCACGTTGCCGAAACTCCGGGAGCGGTTCGATATCGTGGTTCTCAAGGATGCCCCGCTGGAGGAAGTCCGCCGGCGGCTGGAGAAACTGCCGCGCAAGACGGTGGTTTTTCTCTGCGGGCAGATCAGCGACGATCTGGGGGCCGGGCGTGCCTTGACCCCGATGGAGAACGGTAGGCTGGTCACGGCGAATAGTCCGTTCCCCACTTATACGTTCTGGGATTTCCATCTGAATACCGGCGTGATCGGGGGCCATATTCTGACCGGTCAGGACCAGGGGCGCCTTCAGGCCGAGCTGGCGTTGCGTGTCCTTGCCGGCACGCCGGCCGACACTATTCCGGTCGTCATGACCTCTCCGACCTCCGATATTTTCGACTATCGCGTTATGGAGCGGTTCGGCGTCAAGCCAGGCAATCTGCCGCTGAACAGCATCATCATCAATCATCCGTCCTCGCCGTGGGAAAGCTACCGCTGGCAAATCCTCGGCATCATGGCGCTGCTCGCATTGGAAACCCTGCTGATCGCGGTACTTGTTCGCATAACGCGTGACCGGCGTCGGGCTCTTGACGATCTAGCGCAAGAGCGCAAATCGCTGGAACGGCGTGTGGATGAGCGCACGGCGGAACTCAAGATGGCCAACGAGCAACTGGCTCTCCTGAGTTTCAAGGACGGCCTGACGGGGTTAGCCAACCGTCGTCGCTTCGACGAGGTGCTGGAGGGCGAGATCCTACGCCTGGCTCGTTCAGGCCAACCGCTGTCGCTGATCATTCTGGATGTGGATTCTTTCAAGAACTTCAACGATACGTATGGCCATGTCGCCGGTGACGATTGCCTGCGCCGGGTGGGGGGCTTGATCGACTCCCTGGTCAACCGCCCCCCTGACTTGGCGGCACGCTATGGTGGCGAGGAATTCACCGTCATCCTGCCAGAGACCAATTCCCAAGGCGCCGCACGGTTGGCGGAGCATATCCGCGTCGGAATCGAGCAGCTTGCCATTCCCCATGCGACCTCCAGGGCCGCCGATCACATTACGGCCAGTCTGGGCGTGGCGACGGTATTTCCCTCTGCCCTAACCGCCGGTAATGACTTGGTGAAGCTGGCCGACGAGCAGCTTTACCGGGCGAAATCCGCCGGGCGAAATCGGCTTTCGGCTGATGTCGAACAGGCCGCGGTGAACGGCGGCTGAGGTCGCGAAGGTCTTGGCGACCATGCTGTGTCTGCGATCCCGTTGCCGGGATGATCCGGCCGGCCCTTGGCATGGCTCGTATCTTGGATGAATTGTTGGTGCTCGGTGTGGCGGTCCGCTGGCAGCGATTGAGGCGGAACCGATCATTGAGACTCCCGCCCAAGAGGCTGTGGATAAGCCAGTGAGCAAATCAGAACGGGCACGGTTCTCGCGGAAGCTGGATCGTCGGATTGAGCGCGAGGAACATCTGCAAGATCGTGGTGACGATCACGGTAGAACGGAAATAGAAAGTGTGTGGTGATAGCGTGTGGTGACACGCCCCCTCTCTGGGGAGTTAACCCTTTGTTTTCATTGATTTTCAAGGGATGGCGGAGGGAGAGGGACGATCCGCCGTTTCCCTCTGTACCCCATGTAAGCCTTGATTTTCGCGCCTTTCAGCCTATCATACATGTGGGTGAGGCAGTGCTATGTATCTCCATCAGCGGGGCCGTCTCTGGTACGCATTGCATGAGATACCTGAAGATGTGCGCCACCATTTCGGAGGCGCTAAGCGTTTCTGCAAGTCCCTCAAAGTGGCTGATAAAAACGCTGCCAAACGCCTTGCGGCATCCCTGGAAGCTAGGTGGCGAACGGATATCGACATGGCGAGAGGGAAGACCAATCTGGATCAGGTAGCGGCATTCTATCGCTCGCAACTCACTAGCGCGAAGACCCAGGATGAGAAGGAATGGATCAAGGATCAGATTGCCGAGGAGGCGCATGACAGATTGGTGGGCGTAGCCACACGCCTAGGTATGCAAGACTTGGACGATCCCGAATTTGAGATTCACCCAGAAGTACAAGCGGTGGATCATTTCTACAAGCTTGCCACGGGGAAGGTGTCGCCATTCGACGCTGAGTTAGAAAACTGGATTGCCACCCTCTCGGATGTGCAGAAGACCAAGGACATGAAGACCGCCACCATTAAGGCGTTCACCACCCGGTTTCCCACGGTCCAGGATGTTCAACGTAAGAAGGTTCAGGGCTGGATTAATGACCTTGTGGCGAAAGAGGGTAAGAAGGCCAAGACCGTCAACCGCATTCTCTCCGAGGTGCGCGGCTACTGGAAATACCTCGTATCCCTGGAGCTTGCCCCGGAAGACCTGGACCCATTCGACAAACTGCACAAACCCCAGGATGCCCGTAAGGAAGCGTCTGGTGGGGATCACTGGCAACCATTCACCTCGCAACAGGTGGTGGATCTGCTGACAGCAGCCAAGAACAAGCGGGCGCGAGATCCGGAGCTTGTGGACCTGATCACGCTAGGGATGTGGACGGGTGCGCGGATCGAAAGCCTATGTAGCTTAAAAATTGAAGACATCAAGAAAGACTACTTTTCAATTGTAGATGACAAGACTGCGGCGGGTCGGCGCGACGTGCCCATTCACACTAAGCTTGCCCCCACGATCACCCGCCTTATTGGCAAGCGGAAGACCGGTTTCCTCTTTGCCAATCTGACCGAGAACAAATACGGGGATCGGTCCAACGCCATCGGGAAGCGATTTGGTAAGGTCAAGACCGGCCTCGGGTTCACTGAGAGCCACACCTTCCATTCGATCCGCAAGACCGTGGTGACGATCCTGGAGAACGCGGGAGTGCCTGAGAACGTAGCGGCGGATATCGTAGGGCATGAGAAACCGACGATGACCTATGGTTTGTATTCGGGCGGTAACGAGCTAGAGGTGAAGCGCCTTGCGTTGGGGAAGCTGACATATCCAGGGATGTAACCGGTTAGGCGGATAGCTCCGAAAAGACCGATGAGGATCGGACCCTCTTTACTTTCGTAGCATCTCCCCTAGCGTAACCCCTGAGACAACGCAATCAATAATAGTTACATATCTAAGTTTGAACATACCTATGGATGCATCTATCGTTCCCTCGGTTCCACACAGAGGAGGACGCAAAAATGCTTTCCAACCTGATTCAGCCTAGCTTTCTCGACAATGCCATTGTGGCTCAGGTTTCCCTCGTGGTTCACCTGGAGACACTGGACAGCTTGGACGCACGGGAAGATCTCATAGATTTGCTGTTGGCCTATGAGCGGATCACGGGGCAGCCCCATGCAGTGGATGCCATTTTGCCTGACTTGGAAGACCCGACATTAGGGCGGAAGGCTTGGCGGGATTTGGTCCGCTCTCGCGTGTGTACGCATACATGCGCGTCTTAGAGATTCTTATAGGGGTACCTTAGGGTTTCGACCTATAAGTGTTCTTCCTTCATGATCATTATCTCTGGTTGCACTGATAGAACCCTGACAGGTCCCCCATGTTCACGACACACGATATCGGGTGGTTGCACTCGTGAGCATGGGGGCCGGTCGGGGGTCTTGACGGATCGGGGGATGATCAGCCATCTTGGTCGGACATACGAACTGTGGTTGTTCGATGCAAACGCCCCAAGCGATCCCCGATGAAACAGGCGGGGAAACGGCGGGAGCGGAGGCATGGAGACCAGCGACATAAGGTTGCAGCAGGGCGGCTTAAGAGTAGACCAACCGGAGAGGGGTGACCCTCTACGGCATATATGCTTTAAACGCACGGAAACGCACCCTACAGGCCCGGAAGGGTATGAGGTGGTAGGGTGATGGCGCTCAGGGGTCTTTGGGGGCTGTAGGGCGCTCAGAACGGTTTTGCCCTGTGGCTACATTGAACGACGTTCTTAACTTCGCCTTCGCGCCTCCCCCGCCCCCAGGGGGCATGGGCGCTTTCAACACCCAGACCATCCGAGTGGTCACCATCGATAACGCCCCGTGGTTCGTGGCGGCGGATGTGTGTCGGGTGCTAGACCTCGCCAAGACGGATCGCGCCGTCAATCCGCTCGACTGCACCGAGAAGGGTACTCATCGGGTGAGGACCCCCGGAGGTCCGCAGCCCATGTCTATCATCTCCGAATCCGGCCTCTTCAAGCTCATCATGCGTTCCGACAAGCCCCAGGCCAAACCCTTCCAAGATTGGGTGGCTAAGGTGGTTCTCCCGGCGATCCGTAAGGACGGCGCGTATGTCATGGGGGAGGAGAAGGTTGCTAGTGGGGAGATGTCCCCTACTTTGGAGGTTGCCAGTATCTATTTTTTCTATGCAGCGCGACTGGCATATCACAAGAGCTTGGGATATCTACATATTTCATAAACTCTCCCTGCCGCATCCAAAGCAAATTGTCATAACCAAAAGTTACGCCAAGATTGGAATTGTTTAATGACGACAATATATCATCAGCAAGGGCGTCCTCTAATGAATCGTTGTGTGTAAATATATCCTTTATGCAATATGCAGGGGTATATCCTCTGTTGTTTTTAAGCTCAATAAGAGACGGGTATTTTTCAATTAGCTTTGCAAGTGTCTTCTGAATTTCAGACCAAGCATTGAGAGCAAGACGCTTTTCCGCATCAGCTACATTCTTCTTCTTAAGCTCAACCTCAAGCTTTGCCGAGTTTGCCTTTTCTGCTTCCTGGCGTTGAACCCACCACGGCACCAACTGACCGGAAGCAATCCCAACCCCAACCATCAACCCAGCAATCATGATTGCCCAGGACTTCTGTTCAATATCCTTCAACGACATACGATCCCCCAAGCCGACGCGCGACCCACTCACGATACTGTAGGACAGACTTAAGGGGAACCTGGGGAAAAGGAACCGCCCAGGATGATTTTCTAGCAAAAATCTGTAATAGTATAACGCTAAGGGTAGAGGGCTGTGTCCCCCGTGGCCCTCTTTTGGTGCCTTCCGTTTCTGCTGCGGGATGCCTTCGCGACAACACGCAAGATGGATAGCGACGGGTGGCAACGCCAGATGATGCGTCTTGTTTGGGTATACCCAGCAGATACGATCCCATGAGACAGCTATAGCGTCTTATTAGGGTTGATTTCAGACATACAAGACATATATGGTTGATGGTCTAGACCCAAACGAGACATGAGGGATCGCCATGACCAAGATCGGATATGCCAGAGTTAGCACGGCTGATCAGGACACCAGCATTCAGGTTGAGGCATTGAAGGCGGCGGGGTGCGATGTGATCCGCCAGGAGAAGGCCAGCGGGACCACGACGGAAGGCAGGGGAGAACTTGCCACCGTGTTGGACTTCCTACAGGCAGGTGATGTGCTGGTGGTCACTCGGATTGACAGGCTAGCTCGATCCATCAACGACCTGCTGCATATCGTCACTGTGATTAAGGGAAAAGGGGCGACCATCAAAGCCACCGAACAGCCCTTTGATACCGGTGACATCTACGGGGAGCTTACCTTCAATCTGCTGGGCGTCTTCGCGGACTTTGAAACCAAGTTGCGCCGTGAACGTCAGATGGAAGGCATCGCCAAGGCCAAGGCTGAAGGTGTGTACAAAGGTAGGAAAGCGACCATTGATGCTGCTGCCATTCGGCAGATGCGCGACGAAGGCATGGGGGCAACAGCAATTGCAAAGGCGCTTGGTATCGGCAGGGCCAGCGTCTACCGCATTCTTGATGCCGCCGAGGAATAGGGACCAACCCCAGGTCAAACCTGGGGTGGGGACTGGCAGGCCGCCACGGTAAAGCGGGTGTTGGACTGGCATGGGCCATTAGAGCGCCCGTGAGTATTACCAACGGCTTTCGAGTTTCCATGCCATATGGAGATACACACAACGGATTTTGACTGCGTACAGAGACAATGACCCGCGGTGGGTTAAACCTCTAATATAGAAATACACAGTCCACCCAATCCGACCATTGGTTATGGAGCGTGCGTCTGTTTATTCTACCCAGATTTAAAAAGGAACATGACCCGATGACATCTTATGTGATTGGAATGGCCCAGCTACGCGACCCCAAAGTGAAACGATTGGTTCGCTTCAGTGGCCGTGGTTGGGATGCGTTTGCTCAGTTTAAAGCAAGCGTGGAACAGAAGTTAAACCGAAAGGTCTCTGAGGCTGTGGCAATGGATGTGCTGCTGACCAGGGACGTTACCCCTTATATAAACAAAGGTTGATATGAAGAAGGAAGATTATGACCTTGTGGCGCAGTGGATTGTCCTGAGCCGCAAGTTGGCTGAGAGGTTGCCCCGGAATGTCTATGGGGGTTCCGTGGTCCGAGTGACCAATAAGATTGAGCAAGGCTGGAAGGATGATGAGTTGAACATCCCCGGCAAATACGAAGTTGAACGAGCCAAGAGCGCGGCGAGCCATGACCACATTAGATACCGATAAGATCGAAACCCGCTGTGTCCCCGTAGATAGCCTGTGCCTTGATCCGCGCTTTCAGATGCGGATGAGATTGGACCGGGGAACGGTGGACAGGTACGCACACGTATATTCCAGCGGGAACACGATGCCTCCCATTAGGGTTGCTGTGGTGAATGGTGCTGCCATCGTGGTGGACGGCTGGCACCGTGTAGCGGCCCTGAGGCGTCTTGGAGTGCGGGATACTGCTGCGGAGGTGGTGACCACTTCCATTCAAGAGGCGCTGTGGATGGCAGCCCAAGCGAATCTGGGGCATGGCCTACCGTTGAAACCTAGAGAGGTCCGCAAGGTCTTCCGGGCGTATGTCCGGGCTAAGAAGCACAGAGACGATAATGGGCGTCTCAAGTCATTCCGGGTTATTGCCGGGGAACTTGGGGGGCTGGTGGGCTATACAACTGTGAGGAATTGGATGAGGCAGGACTTCCCTAAAATAGCGGCTAAGTATGGGCAAGATGGAAACGCAGCTGGGGGACTGAGAGAACCCGGTGTCACGGGATCGTTGTACAACACTGCGGCGGATAATCTTAGGAATGCCCTCGCGGCGTATCGTGGGGTGACCGATGATACCCACCGGGCGCAACTAGTGAAGACAGCCCAGGATGTCTTAAGGGAAATGATGCAAGGCTTTGATTGGGAAGAGCATTTGGACTTTTGAAACAGCTGGGGCTGAGAGTGTCCGAGTGAGCACTTGAAGATATGCCGTGGTGGAATGACCACGGTGAACGCGAGGGAAATCAAGGGTTCCACGGGTGTACTGTTCAAATTGAACACTCGGGGCAACGCCAAGACCTTGTAAGCCTTGCCCCGCTTGGCGTTCAGGGCATTTCCCGAACCTAATCAATTAGAACACCACCCATATAAATTATATGGGCAGCAAAACGACCGGAATCCGAGCGTTTTACCCAACCAAACAGACTGTTGAAGCAATGAACCAACCGGACACCGATGGGTTGCCCGAGGTGTCGGTCTTTGAGCTGCGAGAAGTGGTGGCGAAAGCCTTCGCCCTTCTGAAGCTACACAAGGATCAGCACCTTGTCAGGCTGACCCTGTTAGGGCGTGACATATGCGCCCATACCGTAGACCGCTACGGCTTTCCATCCCTATGGCACTCACGTCTGCCCGTGGGCTGGATGATCCGATACGAACGGATCGTAATGACACCCAAAGAGATTAGGGAACTGTTCCCGATCAATAGAAACAAAGCGGTCCAGATGGATATCGGACCAGTGAGGATATAAGTATGGCTAGTAATTATGGAACTGACGGTAGCGATTTGATGGCTGCCATGAATAATTCGTCCAACACGGCATCTGGCGATGCGCTGTGGAACCTTCGCGGGGGACACTACGGCAACGCCAAGGCTGCTATGGCGGGTGCTGATCTTGACATCTCCCTCGGTGGGGGTGCCGTGCAACGAGCCGGATCTAAGATCAGCGTAGATAGTTATGCCGAATGTCAGCCGAATGACCTGATCACCATCAACGGCATGGAAGTCCGTGTAGCTGACGCTAAGGCTATAGGTCTCCTCAAGCCTGGGGCCGTGCAGCAGACGCAGCAGATGCAGGAACAGGCGGCAGGCAAAGAATGGGCGGACGCTAAGGCGGATGCTGAGGAAGCTGCGCTGAGTGAGCCGCTTGTAACCGATGCGGTCATCCATGCGCGTGATGAATTTGCGTTGTCCACTGGATCGGAACAAGCAGCTACGGAAGTCGCACACGCCATTGCCAATGACCTTGTGGAGAATGGTGGCGCTGTGAGTAACGAGACCATCAAAGCCTTGGCAGAGAAGTTTGGCTCTGACCCTGTCCAGATTGAACAAATGATTGCTCCCGCGTTCCACTCGACGGTGAACGCTGTCAAGGCGGTCCTTGGAAAGGATGGATATGCGTTCATTCAGAATGCGGCTACGCACAACAAGGTAATTGATCAGATGGTAGGAAACCTCTCGTATCGAACTGCCATTGGGCAAGCCAGCATGGGCGATTGGAAGAAGCTCTTGAACACGGTCAAGCGGAGCGTCCAGGGATGAGCGGGATCAAGAAAGCCCCGTATAGCGTTCCGACCCCCTCCCCTAGTAGCATGACGTTTCAGCAACTCACGGCAAAGGCTGTGGAGTGCGACTTATTGCGCCGCGACATAGATGTGCTACAGCGACAGCTACATCTGTCTCAGGCTGAAGTGATGCATTGGCGGAATCTTGCGAGGGAACACAATTTGATCAGTGAGAAAGATTATGAGTGCCTCTCAGCTTTTAGATACTGACCCCCATTGGCGCTGGGAACGCGAGGAGATCATCAAGAAATTGGAGGAGATGAGTGGTACGCACCTTTCGACCCGGAACTACATGGAAACCTCCGGTGAAGATCCCTGACCCAGATGACCAGCATGATTGGACGGGTTTTGATTTGTGGCTTGAAGCGGATCGGGCAGCGAAAAAAGAGGCTGATAAAAAGACGAATAATGCCAGACATAAGACAGCGGATAGAAGCAATGCGCCCCTTCCTAATCGGTGGGCATGGTTGGAGGATTTGAAAGGTGAGCAAGGCGAAAAAGAAAGCCCCTGAGCCCGTGAGTAAAACGGATCGGGATAGGTTCTTGCGTAAGCTGGATCGCCGGATTGAGCGTGAGGAGCGGTCTAGCAAGGCCGTGGTGACGATCACGGTAGAACAGAAGTAGAAAGTATGTGGGTGAAACATGTGGGTGAAACGCACTCAGGGGGATGCTTAAGTGCTTGTTTTGCTTGGTTTTTAGGTGGTGGCGGAGGGAGAGGGATTCGAACCCTCGATACGGCTCAACACCGTATACACACTTTCCAGGCGTGCGCCTTCAACCGCTCGGCCACCCCTCCGCGACGCCTTGCTCCCGTGGGGTCGGGGCTGGCGAAGGGCGAAAAAGTACACGAGGGCTTCGGGCGGTGCAACCCCTCACGGAAATTCGGCGGACTGGATTGAAAAGTGGTTGAAATTCAGGCTGCTTCGGCGCAAAGCTGTTACTACTTGTGAAATAATCATTATGAATGTCGGGGGGCAAGCATGTTCCTGGGGCGAGCCGTGGGTTGGCTGTTGATTGGGCTGGCCGTCATCATGGCGTCCGGGGACGCCGTTCTCGCTCTCGGACCGGCCGAATATGCCGGCATCGTCACCGCCGATGTGGTTACCCTTCTGGCTGGTCATGCTCCCGAAGCGACCGAGCCGGGGCGCTCGATGCTTGATAATGTTCAGGCGGTGGTTCTCGACCTTCCCGCCTGGATCGCGGTCGGCCTGATGGGAATGGCCTTGACGGTGGCTTGCCGCCGGCGTCCGCGTCAGCGTCGCTACGCCCCCCGGCGCTGATTCCTTCGGTTTTCCAATCCATCGCGTCCGGCTGTCAGGCGCCGGGGACGTCATTCCGGCCGGGTGATCGGACCGGGCGAACGGATCAGCTTGCGCAGGCGGACATCGCCGACCGAGACGGCAAATTCTCCGGGGCGCTTCCGGTCGACGAACATCAGCGTTTCCGACTGTTCGTCTTCCCAGTTGAGGAAGCTGTCGGTGAACGCCATCGCCGGCCCCAACGCCTCGGACAGTTTGGCGGCGACCTTGTTCCAGGCATCGACCTTGGCCCACAGACTGATCTGCGCCAGACGATAGCGGCCGCCACCGCCCTGCTCGACGAACAGCAGCCACAGGCGGGTGGGACCGGCGAGGGTCGGCACCGGACTGAGTTCCCAGGCTCCGTTGGCGCCCGGGGCCAGCACCGTGCAGCGGCGGACGTGCAAGCCGCTCCGGCCGTGGCGTAATTCCAGTAACCGGGGCTCGGCCAATTTCGGCTTGTCGGCGTCGGAATCGCAGATCAGGCGCTGGTTGCTTTCCAGTTTCAGGGCCTTGACCTCGTCGAACGTCCCGCCCGGCATCGGCAGATCCGCTCCCAGCGCGGTAATTCCACGTAGATCGGCGCGGGCCTCGGCCGTGGCCGCCAGCGCCAGCAGGGCCAAGCCCACTACCTTCAAGGTGAAGAAACGTCGTTGCGGTCGCATCGGCCCCCCTTTCCAGGTTGCACCTGCGAAGTATGGCACGCCCGCGCACCGTCGTCACCGGGTCTGCGCTTCCCGGGCCCGACCTGCCGGGGCCGCCAGCCGTTCGTCGGCGACGCGGTCGGCCCCCGACGGCAGCGGCTGGGCGCGGTCGCCGATCCAGGCGGCGATATCGTCGATGACCACCTGGGCCTGAAGGTCGCGCAGCAGCATGTGCCAGCCGTTGGGATAGAAGGCGGCGCGCTGGGTCGAGCCCAGATGCGGCAGCGAGGCGATGGCCGCCCAGGTGGGGGCGGGAGGAATGATCTCGTCGCGGGCGCCGTACAACACCAGCGTGGGCAAATCCACCCTGGCGGCATCGACCTGGGCGGCGTCCATCAGATCTACCAGCCCATGGATGGCATCGACCCGGGTGCCCTTGATCACCAGGGGGTCGCGCGACAGGGCGCGCAGCATCTCGATATTGTCCGAGGGCTGGATATTGAGGCCCTTGCCGGTCAGCGTCCAGCCCGGGGCGATGTGATAGGCCAGCCACAGCGCGGCATGCTGGATGATGCCCATGGCACCACGGCCCCACACCGCCGGCGCCGACAGGATCACCCCGGTCACCTCCGGCGGCGGCCGGCTCGCCACCGCCTCGATCGCCACCGCACCGCCCATGCTTTCACCCAGCAGGAACAACGGTATCGCGGGGTGGCGGGCATGCACCAGCGCCGCCGCCATGCGCAGGTCGGCGGCCATGTCGGCGGTGTCGGACCATCGGCCGGGATGGGGTCCCCGGCCGAAGCCCCGCTGGTCGTAGGCGTAGGTGGCGATGCCCTTGGCCGCCAAAGCCTTGCCCGGGGCGTCGAAAGCATTGGAGTAGTCATTCATGCCATGCACCGCCACCACCACCGCGACCGGCGGCCCCTCGGGCAGCCACGCCCGGTACGGCAACCGGGCGCCATCGGCGGCCCGCCAATGGTCGGCGGCCAGTGACGGTGCGGTCATCGGCGGTCCGGCGCGATGGAAGTCGGGGGCGCAGGCGCCAAGCGCCAGGGTGACGGCGACGGCAATGGCGACGGTCCAACGGGCGAAGCCGGCGCGGGGGTGTCGAGCGACCCGGAGCGCGCCAAAAGAGCCAAGCGGATGGAGTGAGCGCCGGGCGTTTGAGGGATAAACCATGAGACGAGGGTAGCCGGCATGGCCATGGCCGGCAACAGCCGGGTCATCCCGCCCAGGGCAGGATGCGGCCGCGCATGCGGCGATCGGTGCGCAAGATATGCTCGGTCAGCCAGATAGCGAGGAAATCGCGCATCCGGGCGATGGCGACGGCCTCGCCCAGGCTACCGTCGCGCTGGCGGGCGATGAAGCTTTCCAGGGTTCGGGTCAACTCCTGGTGCTGGCGCTTGTTTTCCTCGTAGCCATCATATTTGGCTTCAAGCTGGATCTGTTCCTCGCGCTCGAAATGATCGCGCACATAATCTTGCAGCTTTGCCAGCGTCTGGCCCAGCGCCTGGGCACCGGCGGCGCTGTCGTCTTGCTTCACGATGGCCTCGAATTCGGCGACGATGGAAAACAGCATCCGGTGATCTTCGTCGACCAGTTCGATGCCGACCTTCATCGCCTCGCTCCAGCTGATCGCCATGGCCCTACCTCGCGCTCTGGTGGGAGGCGGTCAACTGGAGAAAGATGTCCTCCAGATCGGTCTCCTCGGTGGACAGGTCGGCAAGCCCCAGGCCGGCGGACGCCACCGCCTCCAGGATCCGGCCGACGGGAACGGCGGACGGCCGGTAACGCACCAGCAGCCGGCGCGGGGAAAGCAATTCGGGGGCGAAGGGAACCAGCGCCGTCGGCACCTCGGCCAGATCGCGATCGACGGTGATGGTGAGCGACTTGCCGTCAATGCGTTTGAGCAGGTTGACGGTGGTGTCGCAGGCCACCAGCCCGCCGCGATCGATGATGGCGATGCGGTCGCACAGCTGCTCGGCCTCTTCCAGATAGTGGGTGGTCAGCAAGATGGTGGTGCCCCGCGCGTTGAGGCCGCGCACATATTCCCACAACTGGCGGCGCAACTCGATATCGACGCCGGCGGTGGGTTCGTCCAACACCAGCACCGGCGGAGCGTGGACCATCGCCTTGGCCACCAGCAGACGGCGGCGCATCCCCCCCGACAGGGTCCGGGCGTAGGAATCGGCCTTGTCGGCGAGGCCGACGGCGTCAAGAATCTCCATGGTGCGGCGTTCGGCCCGGGGCACGCCATACATGCCGGCCTGGACGTCCAGCAGTTCGCGCGGGGTGAAGAACGGGTCGAGGTTGAGTTCCTGCGGCACCACTCCGATGGCCGCCTTGGCGCCCCGCGGGTCGTCGCCGAGGTCCCGGCCCCAGATGGTCGCCCGGCCCGAGGTCTTGACCGCCAGGCCGGCCAGGATGTTGATGAGGGTGCTTTTTCCGGCGCCGTTGGGACCCAGCAGGCCGAAGAACGAGCCGCGCGGAATTGCAAGCGAAACGCCGTCCAGCGCCCGCTTGTCGCCGCCGCGACCGCGATAGACCTTGACCAGCGATTCGGTCTCGACGGCAAGATCGGGAAGGGTGATGCGAGAGAAGGATTGAACCATGGCCGACAATGGGTATCATCCGGCCGTCATAACGGTCAACGGAGCAACATCACCATGACCGCAGCAGCCGCTTCCTCCCAGTCCTCCTTCGAGACCATCACGGTCTCTTCCGCCTCGGTTGCCTGCGATGGCAACGCCGCCGGCGGCCTGGGCCATCCCCGCGTCTATCTCGACCTGACCGCCGACGGCAAGATCGTCTGCCCGTACTGCTCGCGCACCTACGTGCTGGCCGAGGGCGCCAAGGTCGGCCACGGGCACTGATGGGGTGACCCCGGCGCCTCGTCACGTCTTCCTGGTTGACGGCTCGGGGTTCATTTTCCGGGCCTTTCACGGCCTGCCGCCGATGACGCGGCCGGACGGCACCCCGGTGAATGCCGTCTACGGCTTCACCACCATGCTGATGAAGCTGCTGTCCGAGACCGATGCCGACCATGTCGCGGTGGTGTTCGACACTTCGCGCAAAACCTTCCGCAGCGAGTTCTATCCCGAGTACAAGGCCCATCGGCCGCCGCCGCCGGAAGAGTTGGTGCCGCAATTCCCCCTGGTGCGGGAAGCCACCCGGGCGTTCGACGTCTGCTGCATCGAGCAGGAAGGCTTCGAGGCCGACGATCTGATCGCCACCTATGCCCGCGAGGCGCGGCGCCTGGGGGCCGAAGTCACCATCGTCTCGTCCGACAAGGATCTGATGCAGTTGGTGGGCGACGGCGTCGCCATGCTCGATCCCATGAAGAACCGCGCTATCGGCGAGGCCGAGGTGCGGGAAAAGTTCGGGGTGGCGCCGTCCAGGGTGGTGGATGTTCAGGCGCTGTGCGGCGACGCCTCCGACAACGTGCCCGGCGTGCCCGGCATCGGCGTCAAGACCGCGGCGGCGCTGATCGAGGAATACGGCGACCTCGACACCCTGCTGGCCCGGGCGGGAGAGATCAAGCAACCCAAGCGCCGCGAGATGTTGACCGTGCATGCCGAACTGGCCCGCATTTCGCGCCGGCTGGTGCAATTGCGCGACGACGTGCCGCTACCGGTGCCCATGGCGGCGCTGGCGGTCCGGGCGCCGCAGCCGGACAAGCTGGCGGCTTTCTGCGCCGCCATGGGGTTCCGGTCGCTGCTCTCGCGCCTGGGAGGGGCCAGGGCATCGGCCGCGGTCCCGGCCGTTCCCGCCGCCGTGGCTCCGGCGCCCAAGGGTGCCTATGAGCTGGTGCTAACTGCCGATGCCCTGGCGGGCTGGGTCAAGACCGCCTCCGCCGCCGGCACCGTGGCGGTGGACACCGAGACCACCGGTCTCGATCCCCTGCGCGCCCAACTCGTCGGCGTCTCGCTGGCGGTGGAGCCGGGCCGGGCCTGTTATATTCCCCTGCTGCACAACCCGCCCCAGGCGCAGGGCACGCTGGATCTCGGCGGCGGCGGCCCCGATATCTCCGACAGCCCCAAGCCGATGCCGCTCGCCGCCGCCCTGGCGTTGCTGGGGCCGCTGCTGGCCGATCCGGCGGTGCTCAAGGTCGGCCACAACATCAAGTACGACATGCAGGTGCTGGCCGGGCTGGGGCTGGCGGTGGCGCCCATCGACGACACCATGCTGTTGTCCTATGTGCTGGATGGCGGGTCTCATGGTCACGGCCTCGACGAGCTGTGCCATCTTCATTTCGGCCACACCAACATCAGCTTTTCCGAGGTCTGCGGCACCGGCAAGGCGCAGGTGACCTTCGATCGGGTGCCGCTGGACAAGGCGCGCGACTACGCCGCCGAGGACGCCGACATGACGTTGCGGCTGTACCGGCTGCTGAAGCCCCGGCTGCTGGCCGAGCGCATGGTGACGGTCTACGAGACGCTGGAACGCCCGCTGGTGCCGGTGATCGTCGCCATGGAACGCGCCGGGGTGAAGGTGGACCGCGCCGCGCTGATGGCGCTGTCGGACGATTTCGGGCGCCGCCTGGGCGAGTTGGAAACCGAGGTGATCGCCCTGAACAACGGCGAGGCGTTCAACCTCGCCTCGCCACAGCAGTTGGGCAAGGTGCTGTTCGAGACCCTGAACCTGCCCGGCGGCAAGAAGACCAAGACCGGCCAATGGGCCACCGGTGCCGACGTGCTTGAGGAACTGGCGCCGCTGCACCCGTTGCCCGCCCGTCTGCTGGACTGGCGGCAGTTGGCCAAGCTCAAGGGCACCTACACCGATGCCCTGGTGGCGCAGATCAATCCGGCGACGGGACGTGTCCACACCAGCTTTTCGCTGGCGGCGACATCCACCGGCCGGCTGTCGTCGTCGGACCCAAACCTGCAGAACATCCCCATCCGCACCGAGGAGGGCCGCAAGATCCGCCGCGCCTTCGTCGCCGAGCCGGGGTTCAGGCTGATCTCGGCCGACTATTCGCAGATCGAGTTGCGCCTTGTCGCCCATGTGGCGGAGATCGAGGGATTGCGCGCCGCCTTCGCCGAAGGCCGCGACATCCACGCCATCACCGCGTCGCAGGTGTTCGGCGTGCCGGTGGAGGGGATGGACCCCGCGTTGCGGCGCCGGGCCAAGGCGATCAATTTCGGTATCATCTACGGCATCAGCCCATTCGGGCTGGCGGCCCAGCTCGGCATCCCCCAGGGCGAGGCCAGGGCCTATATCGACGCCTACTTCGCCCGGTTCCCCGAAATCCGCGCCTATATGGAGCGGACCAAGGAGGAGGCGCGGACCAACGGTTTCGTCACCACCCTGTTCGGTCGCAAGGTCTATACGCCGGGCATCAAGGACAAGAACGGCGCCATGCGCGCCTTTGCCGAACGCGCCGCCATCAACGGCCCCATCCAGGGCGGTGCCGCCGACATCATCAAGCGCGCCATGGTCCGCCTGCCCGGCGCGTTGGCCGATGCCGGGCTGGGCGCCCGGCCGCTGCTCCAGGTTCACGACGAACTGGTACTGGAAGCCGCCGCGGCCGAGGTGGACGTCACCATCGCCGTGGTGAAACGGGTGATGGAGGGGGCCGCCACCCTGTCGGTTCCCCTGCTGGTCGAGGCCGGCGCGGCGGACAACTGGGACGAAGCGCACTGACCATCTCTTCCCGTCGCAGACCATGGACGCCTCCCGCCATCCGCTATACCCTGAGGCGGTGAGTTCAAATCGCGGGGAGATGTGCCCATGGATCGTCGTTCGTTTCTGCGTCACGCCGGCGGGGCGGCCTGCCTGTGCGGGGCCTGCGGTGGTGGCGCGGTCCGGGCCTTGGCCAGCGACGGCGCCCATTGGGCCTACGAGGGTCATGGCGGCCCGGCCGAATGGGGCACCCTGGCGCCGGAATACGCCGCCTGTTCCATCGGCAAGGAACAATCGCCCATCGATCTGTCCAAGCCCATCGCCGCCATCATGGGCGATCCGGCGCCGGCGTGGCGGCCGTTGCCGCTCAAGGTGCTGAACAACGGCCATACCATTCAGGTGGACAGCGTCGGCGGCGGCACCCTGGCGCTGGATGGCAAGTCTTACGAGCTGCTGCAATTTCACTTCCATCATCCCAGCGAGCACAGTGTCGATGGCGCCTTTTTCGACATGGAATGCCACTTCGTCCACAAGGCCGCCGACGGCGGCCTGGCGGTGTTGGGGGTGATGATCGCCAAGGGCGAAGCCAACCCGGCACTGGAGGCGATCTGGCGGGTAATGCCGGGCAAGGGCGGCGAGACCGCCACCGCCGATGCTCTGCTCGACCCCTCCATGTTGCTGCCCCAGGACGGTATCAGCTTTCGCTATGCCGGATCGCTGACCACGCCGCCATGCACCGAAGTGGTGCAGTGGGTGGTGTATCGTCAGGCGATTACCGCGTCCGCCGAACAGCTTGCCCGTTTCGCCAAGCTGTTCGCCAACAACGCCCGGCCGGTGCAACCGCTCAACCGGCGCAAGCTGTTGCTGGACGTGATGTGATGAGGCTGATGGCGGGTTCTTGGTCGACGGCGGCGCTGGGCCTGTTGCTGGCGGCCTGTGCCCAGTCGGCACCCGAGGCGGTTCCGACCGACGCCGTCTCGCCGCCGGCTGTCGCCTCGACTGCCGCACCGGGCGGAACCTGGATCGTCACCGACGCCTTTCCGGCCGGGGCGGTGATCGACGCCGCTTCGACGCCGCGCGGGCAGCGATTGCAGATGGATGCCGATAACGCCGGCGACGCCGCCGGGCGGCTGTGTCCCGCCCCGTTCTACCGCACCGCCACCGCGCCGCTGGGGCGGATGTTGGTGGTCGGGGTCGATGCCGTCCTCGACCGCGAGGTTCCGGTGCTGGAGATCGATTGTGTCGGCCGGCCTTTCGCCCGCTACGCCGCGCTGCCCGACGGCAGTCTGCTGACCCGCCATGGGCCCTGGCTGTTGCGTCTGGAACGCGGCAAGGCGCTGGCTGCCAATCCGGCGCCGATGATGCCCGATTCGCCGGTGCCGGCGGCGAATGCCGCGTCCGCCGTCACCCACGACACTCCGCCGTCACCTACCCTGGTCTATCTGGCGTCGTATCGGACCGAGGCCGGGGCCGCCAAAGGGTGGAGCATCCTTGCCGCCGCCTCCGCCAGTCTCAAGGCGCTGCATCCGGTGACCCGCGGCGTCGATATTCACGGCAAGGGGCGATATGTCCGTCTGTTCGCCCCGGCCGGGGATGCCGCCGCCGCCAAGCGGATCTGCTCCGAATTGGGCAAGGCCATCGCCGAGTGCGGCACGGCCGGCCGCGAGCATTAAGCCCAGCTTAACCGCGGGCTGATAGAGTGGGTCGTTGTCCAGGATGACCCGCCATGCCGCCGATGTCGCTTTATCTGTCCGAAGAGCATTTCGAGCGCCGCCGCCGCCGGCGGATCGGCGATTTGCTGGTGGCACTGGCGTGTTGCCTGTGGCTGGGCGTCTCCGGCTGGGTATTTTTCCGCGACATGCCGGAAGAGATCTTCGACAACCACACTTCCAAGACCATGCAGGATCGCATGAAGTCGTGCGAGGGCAGCTTTCAGAAGCGCTATGACTGCAAGCAGGCGTTGCTGCTGTCGGGCGAGCGTTGGGGCTTTGCCGTCGCCATCGACAGGCTGATGCTGATGTGCGCGCCACCGCTTGCCGGCTGGATCGTGTGGTCGGTGCTTCGCCGGCGCCAGGACTGATCCCGCTCAAACCATACTTTGTCCATAAGTGGGGTTGCCCGCCGGCCCGCTCTGGGGCAGAGTCTGCTCCTCATCAACCGGAGCAGAGGCAAAGTCCATGGCCAGCATCACCCTCAAGGGCAATCCCATCAACACCTGCGGCGACTTGCCCAAGGTCGGCGTCGCCGCTCCCGCCTTTTCCCTGACCACGGTGGATCTGGCCGATGTCGGTCTCGATACCTTTGCCGGCAAGACCGTGGTGCTCAACATCTTCCCCAGCATCGATACGCCGGTTTGTGCCGCTTCGGTGCGGCGCTTCAATGCCGAACTGGACAAGCTGGGCAACGTCGCCGTGCTGTGCGCTTCGGCCGACCTGCCCTTCGCCCACAAGCGGTTCTGCGGCGCAGAGGGGCTGGAGCGGGTCAAGTCGGTGTCGGATCTGCGCGACAAGGGCTTCGGCGACCGCTATGGCGTCAAGATCGTCGATGGTCCCCTGGCCGGTCTTCTCGCCCGCGCCGTGGTGGTGATCAAGGCCGGCAAGGTGGTCTACACCCAGCTGGTGCCGGAAATCGCCGAGGAACCCGACTATGCCGCCGCGGTGGCTGCCGCCAAGTAGGGGGACTACATCAGGTGATCGGCGCTCATCTGGATCAGGGCGCCGATCATCAGATCGAGCACCACCAGCAGGCCGGCGCTGGCCGGGGTGATCTCCAGCGTCACATGGGCGATGTAGGCCTGATAGACCAGCAACACGATGGTTGCCGCCAGATTGAGCATGGCGAAGGCGTCGCCGGGCAGCAGGTGGGCCAGTACCGCCACCGGCAGCAATAGCGCCATCTGGATCATCGCCGACCAGTTATAGGCGACGATGAAGCGGATATAGCGGTGCGAGCGGTCCAGTCCGTCGGCGATGGAGGCGACGGCCAGTGGAAAGGCGACGCAGCCGATCAGATAGGCGATCAACTGCACCAGCAGCGGCCGGAAGATATCACCGTCGAAGGCGCCGTCCAGCGCCTGCATCGCCAGGAAGCCGGGCAGAACCAGCGCCGGCCCCCAGAAGGAATGCCAGAAACCGCGCACGCTGTCGTCGAGCCAGACCATGCCGGCGGGATCACGCCGGGCCAGCCGCCAGGCGCCGTAGACGCCGGCGATGATCTCGCCCGCCGCGATCATCGCCTGTCCGCCAACAAGACCAGGGCGCGACGATAGATCGCCGTCAAAACCTCCAGGTCGGCGACGGCCACATACTCGTCGGCCTTGTGCATGGTCTGGCCGACCAGACCGAATTCGACCACCGGGCAGAAATGTCGGATGAAGCGGGCGTCCGAGGTGCCGCCGGTGGTGGACATCTCGGGCGTCAGCCCGGTTTCGGCGGCGATCGCCTCGGCCAGGGCGGCCGACAGCGGCCCCGGCGGAGTCAGGAAGGATTCGCCAGAGACCTCGACCGTCACCTCGGTGCGACCCCCGACCCCGGCGACCACCTCCCTGATCCAGCGGTCCAGCGAGGCGCCGGAATGGAGGTCGTTGAACCGGATGTTGAAGCCGGCGCGGGCCTCGGCCGGAATCACGTTGGCGGTGGGGTTGCCGACATCCACCGTGGTCAGCGCCAGGGTTGACGCCTGGAAGTGATCGTTGCCGTCGTCCAGCGGCCGTTCGCTGAGGCGGCGCAGGATCTCCAACAGGCGCGGAATCGGATTGTCGGCCAAGTGGGGATAGGCGGAATGGCCCTGGCTGCCGAACACGGCGATGCGGCAGTTCAGGCTGCCGCGCCGGCCGATCTTGATCATCTCGCCGAGGCGGCGGGGGTTGGTCGGCTCGCCGACGATGCAGCAGTCCAGCTGCTCGCCGCGGGCGGCCAGCCACTCCAACACCTTGACGGTACCGTCCACCGCCGGGCCTTCCTCGTCGCCGGTGATCAGCAGCGAGATCGATCCGCGCGGGGTTCCATCGGCCAGCAGCCGCGCCACCGCCGCGACGAAGCAGGCGATGGCCGCCTTCATGTCGGTGGCGCCGCGCCCGAACAGCCGGCCGTCGACGATGTCGGCGCCGAACGGCTCCATCGTCCAGCCCTTGCCCACCGGCACCACATCGGTGTGGCCGGCGAAGCAGACGTTCGGCCCCTCGCTGCCCAGGCGGGCGTAGAGATTGCGGATCTCCGGCCCGCCGGTGCTCGAGCGAAGCGGGTGGCAGACAAAGCCGAGAGTTTCCAGCGCCGCCGCCAGCACATCCAGCGCCCCGGCGTCGTCGGGGGTGACGCTGGGGCGGCGGATCAGCTCGCGGGCAAGCGGCAGCGGGTCGGCGAGATCGATCAATCGCGCAGCAGTTCGTTGATGGAAATCTTGGAGCGGGTGCGTTCGTCGACCTTCTTGACGATGACGGCGCAGTACAGGCCGGGACCAGGCGAGCCGTCGGGCAGGGGCTTGCCCGGCATGGTGCCGGATACCACCACCGAATAGGGCGGCACCCGCCCCATGTGGATTTCGCCGGTCTCGCGGTCGACGATCTTGGTCGAGGCGCCGAGATAGACCCCCATGGACAGCACCGCGCCGGTCTCGACGATGACGCCCTCGGCGACTTCGGCGCGGGCGCCGATGAAGCAGTTGTCCTCGATGATCACCGGTCCGGCCTGCAATGGCTCCAGCACGCCGCCGATGCCGGCCCCGCCCGAGATGTGGACGTTCTTGCCGATCTGGGCGCACGAGCCGACGGTGGCCCAGGTATCGACCATGGTGTTGGAATCGACGAAGGCACCGAGATTGACGAAGCTGGGCATCAGCACGACGCCGGGCGCGATATAGGCCGAGCGGCGCACCACGCTGCCCGGCACGGCGCGGAAGCCGGCGGCGCGGAAACGGGCGTCGTCCCAGCCGGCGAACTTGGTCGGCACCTTGTCGAACCAGGGGCCGCCCTCGATCACCTTGGTGTCGTTGAGGCGAAACGACAACAGTACCGCCTTCTTCAGCCACTGGTTCACGACCCACTTGCCGCCCCGCTTCTCGGCAACGCGGAGTTTGCCGGCGTCCAGCGCTTCCAGCGCCGCGTCGACGGCATCGGGGATCTCGCCCCGGGTCTGGAGGGTGACGCCGTCACGGGCTTCCCAGGCGGCGTCGATGGTCTTTTCGATGGCGGCAAAACTCATGGCGGGGTCCTGTCGAAGATCGGTCGAATCACGGGGAACCGAACATACTCCCCGCGCGGGGGGAGTCAACAAGGGGGCCGCGATCGCCCCGGTCGTGACCGTCCGTCAGAACAGCAGGTCATCGATACCGGCTTCGCCGTTTCCGGGTGCCGCCGCCGGAGGCTCGCCGGCGAACAGCATATGGATGTCGCGTTCGCTCGACATGGTGTAACGATTGTCGAACAGAGCCAGCAACCGGTCCTGTATCCGCCGGATATCGGGGGCGCCAAGGTCGATGTCTCCCGCGACCTCGTCCAGTTCGGCCGCCGATTGCCTCAGTGTCCCGGCGATGGCGGCAAGCTCGTCCATTCGTGCCACGCTGGCTTCGAGGATGGCACAGACCTGGCCGCTGGTCCCGGTCAGGCCGGCCAATGCTCCGGCAAGATCCCGGCCGGCGGTTTCGAGGATTTCGGCCGAACCTTCCATGGTGCCGAGCAGATCGGACAACGCCGCCGTGCCGCCGCCGCGATCGGCATGGCTGCCCAAGGCGGCGGCGGCGGTGACGATATCGTCAAGCCCGGCCATCAACGCGGCGGCGTCGGCCACGGTGCTGGCGGCATAGCCGCGAAGGGTCTGGGCGACGACGCTGAGAGCTCGGCCGTCCACGCCGAGGCGGGCGCATTTCAAGGTGGCATTGAGCCCCATGATCCGCAGATCGACCTCGATGGAATGGACGGCGGCGACATGGCCGACCATCTCGGCCACCCGGTCCGATACCGAGCGGACCAAAGTCTCCATTTCGGCGCGCGCGCCGGAATATCCCCGCATCAGCCGGTCGGCGGTCTGCATGTGACGGCTGAGATCGAGCAGGAACGAGCCGTCGTCGCCGGCGAAGGCGTGGGTGCCGATGGCGGCGATCCGCCGCGATTCTTCCGCCAGCGCCTTCAGGCTGTCCAGGGCGCCGCGCGAGCGGTCGTCGAGATCCCCGGCGGCCTGGGTCAGCTGGGCGGCCTGGAGGCGGCAGGCGATGGCGATCATCATCGTCCGTTCCTCGGCGGGCGGCGGTGGTGTCGCCGGGCCGTCGCCATCGCGCAGCACCTCTTCCAGCAGGTCGAGGGCGTGGCAGACATGCTCCACCCGCTGGCGGGTGATGTCGCCGATCTGTAGGGCCAGCACCGCGGTGCCGAGCCGGTCGCCGATGCGGCGAACTTCTTCGCCGACGGCGACGACCGCCCCGGTGGCCTCGTCGCGGTGGGACCCGGCGGAACTGACGCTGCCGTCGATACGCTCGGTGATGTCGGCGAGCGATTCATGGTGGGCCTGCTCGAACCGCCTCTGGCCATCGCGGGTGTCGCGAATCAGCGCGCCCAGCGCCGCCAATTCGTCTCCAAGGCGGGCCAACCCGTCCTCGGCCAGGGCGGCCAGCCGGCCGATTTCCCGGGTAAAGACTGAAAAATCGAGGCCCGAGGTGGCGATCTGCGCCGCCTCGATCCTGGCGTTGATGGACAACAGCTGGACTTCGCCGATGGTCTTGGCCAGTCGTGACAGGCGGGCGCCGATCTCGTTGATCAGCGCGGCCATCCGTTCCAGTTCCGCCAGGTTGCCTGAATTGCCCTCGCCGAGGGCGGCGATCCCCGCCGCCGCTCGCTCCAGCCCTTCGATGGACCGGCGCAGATCGTCGCCACCCAGGCGGTCGTTGAGGGACATGAAGGTCTGCGAGGTGCCGCCCAGCAGATTTACCGCCGAGTTCAGCTGTTCCCCCACCTCCAGGAACAGGGGCTCGATGGGCGACGCGGTCCGCCGTAGCCGGATGACCGTGTCGCCGAGGGGGCGGCCGGGAACATCGTGATGGGTCATGGCCATACCGTCAAAGCCACGGAAGCAGGATGTATTGTGCTCTCCGGACGGACGGATGGCGGCGCGATCTTTGGAAGGCCCCCCTTTGGTCGGTGGGGCTATTTCTTCTTTTCGTCCTTGTCGGGCTTCTTTTCGGTGCGCTCGACGATGGGCAGCGTGGCGGTGACCTTGAGGCCGAGGGCGCAAGGCTCGGCCTCGCCGGCGGCGTTGACGCACCGTACCGGCGGCCACGTGAATTCGCTGGTGGGTTTCATGCTGAACTGAACGGCCCCCAGGCTGCACGAGAACAGCCGCACCGTCTGTCCGCGGGGGGGCAGGGCGCCGACATTGACCACCCAATTGTCCACCACCTCGTCCTTGGCATTGACCGTGGTGGCGATCATGCCCAGAGCGACGGTGACGGTGGTGGGGTTCTCAATGATGAAGTTCATCCGGCATTTGCCGGCGCCGGCCCCCGCCATCATGGTGGCGCTGACCGCGACGTTCCCCTGGCTCTCGCTGGCCTGGGGCGGCGGATAGACCATTTCGCGCGGGCCGGCGAGATTGCTGTCGATGGGGGCGATGGCGGCACCGCCTTCGGCACCGGTGCCTTCCTTCTTGCCGCTGGCCAGGGCGGGCAGCGCGGCGGCGAAAACCAGAACGCCGATGCCGGCTTGCAGATATCGGTTCACGCGGTGTCTCCCCATGCTGCGACCGGTCGCAGCATGGGGCTACTTGTCCATCGCCGTCCAGCCCTTGTCGTCCTTGACGAAGCGGGCGGAGCCCTTCTCGTGGTTCTCGCCCAGCGGGCCGGTAAGGGTCATCTCGAAGTCGCAGCCATCAGCAGTTCTAATTATGGAACGAAAGGGGATTCCCAAGGCGGGAGAAGTCTGACTCAATAGGTTGTGTGGAACGGCTCGATTCATACATAGCGGCGCTGCGTGCGCGGTGCGATTTTCTGCCGGACAAGCGGGAGGGTCGC